>NZ_JBASCU010000025.1:0-44672 GCF_049651805.1 Pseudolysinimonas sp. | reverse complement strand
GGCCGGAGCCGGCCACCGCCTGGGCATGCGGGCAAGCTAGCCGATGATGGCCTCGACCTGCGCCTTTGCCTCCTTGAGCAGGGCGGCGTTATCCGCACCCGGCTCCACCGCCTTCTGCAGCAACGGGGTCAGCACGGTGTTGACGATCTCGTTCCACTTCGCTGTCGCCGGACGCGCCTTGGTTGCCGGCGAGTTCAGCGTCTCCAGAATTGCCGCGTAGTTCTCTTTGCCCTCGATGCCGGCCTGCGACTCGAACGCCGAGATGCGCGCGACGAGGCCCAGCGAGGTGTCGATCGACAGCTCGTTGTGCTCGTAGGCGAAGGCGATGAAGTCCTTGGCGGCGTCCTTGTGCGTGCCCGCTGTCGGGACCGAGAGGTACCAGGCACCGGGCACACCGGCGATGCCACCGGGGCCGGCGATCATCGGCGCGGCGCCGATGTTGCCCTTCACGACTGCATCATCCGGCGTCTGGGTGTAGGCGTGTCCCCAGAACCGCATCATCGCGAGCTGGCCCTGGTAGAAGAGGTTCTGAGCTCCCGGCCAGTCCAGCTGGGCGGCGCCGGAGGGCGCGTACGGCAGGAGGCTGGTGTAGAAGTCGAGCGCCTCGAGGTGCTCGGCGCTGTCGATCGTGACCTCCCCGCTCGCGGGGTCGAGCACCATCTGCTCGGCCCCTGCCTGCGAGACGGTCGCGAGCCATTCGGTCTCCACCCCGCCCTTCACATCGGTGCCATAGAGGTCGATTTCGCCATCGCCGTCAGTGTCCCGAGTAAAGAACTTCGCGACATCGGTGTACTCCCCCCACGTCGTTGGCGGCGCGAGCGGGTAGCCGTACTCCGCCTCAAAGTCGGCCTGGTTCTGTGCATCGCCGAACAGGTCGGTGCGGTAGAAGAGGATCTCCGAGTTGGTAAAGATGGGCATGCCGATGTGGGTGCCGTCGACCTGCGACTCGGAAACGAGTCCGGGGAACAGGTCGGATTTGACCTCGTCGGTGAACAGGTCGTCGAGCGGCTCCACCCCGTCGGCGAATGCGCTCAGCCAGATCGCGTCGAGCGCGGCGATGTCGAACGACACGGACCCCGACCCGAGCTCGGTCTGAACACGGTCGAACAGGCCGTCGTAGGGGAGTTCGACGAGCTTGATGCTGGTGCCCGTCTCCTCCTCGTAGAGGTCGGCGATTGGCTGGAGCTCGGCGAGACCGCCGCCCTCCACCAGCACCGTCAGTTCATCGGTTGCACCGTCCGACTGTCCGCCGGCACCGCAACCGCTCAGGGCAAGCGCCGTGATCGATATCACGGCCGTTCCGAATAGCGCGGCACGGGTACCGCGCATCTTGCGAAGCTTCGACACTTCGACTCCGTTCTTCGGTAGCAGCATCGCTACGCACTGTGGTTGGGGATCACCAGATGATGATCTAAACGTTTTGGCAAAACGTCTTGGCACGATTCTGGGCGAAGTCCGACCGGTTGTCCACTGCCAAAAGAGCCAAAACCGGCTATCCGGGCGGGGGCGCCATCGAACGGGACCCGACGCCGATCCAGACGACAGCGGCGAGCGTCAGAGCCACGCCCACATACGTCGGCAACGACGGCGCGTTGCCATCGACCACGTCGAGAACGACCCCCGCCGTGAGCTGCCCGAGAGCGATGAAGATCGCCAACTCCAACACACCTCGTCGGGCGACGAGGACGCTGACTACCGCGATGGACAGGACCGCGAACAGCGCGCTCCCGATCAGCCCGGGATCGAGAAGCGCGACGAACGGAGGCATCTCCGCGCCGGTGGCCACCACGATGACGCCGACGGCGAGAAAGCCCACGCCGACGTTCACGGTCGCGGTCGGTGCAAGGTGCCGCGCCGACCGGAGGGTGCGCCCGGAGGCGGCACCCACCCCGGCAGCGATCGCCCCGACGAGCAGGACCAGCGCGACGATCCACGGCGGCGGGGCGCTCACTCCCTGCCCGGCGGCCCCGATCGCTGAACCGGCGATCGCGAGACCAGCGCCGGCCAGCCGCGCCGCCGTCGGGCGCCTCCGCATCCCGGTCGCCCCGAGCGCATCGAGCAGGATCGCGCCGACGACCTGCCCTGCCAGAAACGTCATCCCGAACACCGCCACCCCGAGAGGCTCGACCGCGAGCCCCTGGCTGAGGACGAACAGCGCTCCTCCGAGGCCGCTCATCACCGCCCACCACGGCAGGCGTCTGGCGCGGAGGTCGGCGACGATGCGCACCGCTCCCCCGCGGGCTCGACGCGAGATGATCGACCACGCCGCCGCGATGAGCAACCCGATGCCGAACATGACGAAGGCGGCGCGGTCGGCGCCCAATCGTTGCGAACCCTCCGCCATCAAGAAGGCCTGAACGGACGCCCCGGCTCCGATCGAGAGCGCGAGAATCCACGCTCCGATGTCGAGCGGAGAAATCAGGGCCCAACGCGCTCCGCGTGCGAGGCCCCCCGTCACGAAGGGCGTCGGCGCTCGAAGTCGGTGATCTCGGCGACCTTGTCGTTCGACGGCGACGCGGGGTCGAACCGATAGCCGAGCCACTCCCGCGCCAGGCGACGCGCCAGCTCCAGGCCGACCACCCGTTCCCCCATCGTCAGCACCTGGCAGTCGTTCGACAGCACGGATCGCTCGCAGCTGTACGAGTCGGCCACGACGGTGGCGCGAATGCCCGGGACCTTGTTCGCGCTGATCGCCATTCCGATCCCGGTGCCGCAGATCAGGATGGCGCGGTCGGCGTCACCGGACGCGACCAGCTGGGCGGCCTCTATCCCGACCTGCGGATACGGGCGCACCTCCGCATCGAAGACACCCAGGTCGACGACGGACGACACACGCGGATCACTGCGCAGATCGTCGGCGATCTGGTCTTTGTACTTCCGACCCGCCTCGTCGGCTCCCACGACAACGCGCCATTGTTCAGTCATCTGCGGCCCCCCTGTGTTCGTGCACTGCGATGAAACGGTCGGCGACCGCATCGGCGAACGCCGCATCGTTGATGTGGGATTCGGATGTCGTCACCGCGATGTCGGCGCGAAGCGCGCCCACCAGGTGGTCGGCGAAGGCGGCGTCGGACGCGGGATCGGAGAACGGTCCCCCCGGCGCGTCGTAACTGTCGAAGCCGCCTCGCGGGATCAGGACGTCGACGCTCCCGACGGCCTGGTTGAGGCGTCCCGCCACCTCGTCGGCGACCCGGATGAGCTCCTCCTGCGTCGCTCGGACGGCCGTCACCTCGGCGTTGTGCCGCACGAGCGGACGGGATCCGTCGCGCAGGTGCTCGGGCACCGTGTCGAAGCCACCGAAGTTGATCACCTCGACGGCGCCGGGCACCACCACCTGCGGGATGCCGAGCCGGCCAGCGGTGCGCAGCCGATCGGGGCCCGCCACGAAAACGCCGCCGAGCAGGTCGTCGGTGACCTCCTTGATGGTGAGATCGATGACGCCGCTGAGGACGCCCGACGCGATGAGGCTCTCGAGCGCCCGGCCGCCGGAGCCGACCGTGTGGAAGACGATGGGGTCGAAGCCCGCTGCCTCGAGGCGTTCGACGATGCGGAGGCCCGCCGGGGTCGTGACGCCGAGCATCGTCACGCCGACCGCGGGTGCGTCCTCGACGTCCGATTCCGCGGAGGCCGCCGCGATCATGCCGGCGAGCGCACCCGCCGCGTTGCGGAGGATCGGCCGGGAGATGCGATTGAGGCCGGCGATGTCGGTCACGGCGTGCATGATGCACATGTCACTCGACTGCACGTACGAGCTCACGTCGCCGGAGCCCATGGTCGAGACCAGCAGCTTGGGAACCCCGAGGGGCAGCGAGCGCAGCACCGCGCTCAGCAGCGAGCTGCCGCCGGAGCCGCCGAGACCGAGCACGCCGTCACACCGACCGGTTGCGCGGAGCTCCGATACGATCGCGACGGCGCCTCGGCTCATCACGTCGAGCGCGTGGCCGCGGGTGTCGCTGCCCTCGCGCGCGAAGCGCAGGTCGTCCAGCGGCACGCCGGCCGCATCCGCGACCTCGCGCGCGCTCACGTCCACCGGAATCACGGGGTCACCGAGAACGCCGACATCGACCAGGAGAACATCGACGCCGGCGCTTTCCAACTCCGCACGCACGAACTCGTATTCACGCCCCTTGGTGTCGAGCGTGCCGATCAGAACGGCCGTGCTGGTCATCTCGTGCGCAGCCGGAGGTCACGGAACGAACGGACGGTCTGCTCGATCGCCCGCTCGACCGGCAGCCGCTCTATGCTCGACGCTCCGAGGAAGCCGTCGACGTCGACGCGGTCGTACACGGCCTGGACGTTCTCGGGCTCATCGAAGGGCCCGCCGTGTGCGACGACCCAGATGTCGGGACGTACGGCGCGCGCGGCAGCCGTCATCTCCGCCACCCGCTCGCACGCGTCGTCGAGCGCGAGCGCGTTCTGCGCGCCGATCATGCCGCCGACAGTCAGTCCGACGTGGGCACCGATGACGTCCGCGCCCGCGCCGGCCATGGCGGCCGCCTCGTCGGGGGTGAACGCGTACGCGATCGAGAACACATCCTGTCGGTCGCATTCGGCGATCAGCTCGAGCTCACGCGGGTACCCCAGGTCGGTGGCGTCGATGTGGGCCCGGAAGGTGCCGTCGTAGATGCCGGCGGTGGGGACGTTGGTGATGCCCGAGAAACCGAGATCGATCAGCTGCCCGATGAGCCGGATCGGGTCACGATACGGGTCGGCGGCACCGATGCCGGCGATCACGGGGGTATCCCGCACGACGGGCAGCACGTGGCGAGCGAGGTCGATCGTCATGCCGTTCGAATCGCCGTAGGCGAGGTAGCCCGAGAGGGAACCGTGGCCGTCCATCCGGAACGGACCGGTGTTGTACGCCATGAGCGCGTCGATACCGGCGCGGTCGGCCGCCTTCGCGATCAGGCCGACGCCCGCGCCGCCGATCACCAGCGGTTCGCGCGCCGCCACGCGGGCCGCGAACCGGTCACGTACCTGCTGGCGAGACATTCCTGACATCAGCTCTTACTCCTTGACGGCCACGAGGGCCGTGTCGATGATCTGATCGAGGTGGATGAAGACCTCGACGTCGAGCGCGGCGCGGCCGACGAAAAGCCCGTCGACGTCTGCCAGCGCCACAAGTTCGGCGGTGTTCTCGGGTCGGACACCACCGCCGTAGAGCACCGGCACGCGCACACCGGCGCCGCCGATGACGTGCGCGGTGTGCCGGATCACGTCGTGAACCTCGGCCACCTGGGCAGGGGTCGCCGGCGTTCCGTCGGTGCCGATCGACCATGCGGGTTCGTAGGCCACCACGACGCGGTCCCACTCGTCATCCGCGAGGCCGTGAAGCGCGACCCGGATCTGACGCTCGACCGTCGAGGTCGCCGCCCCGAGGCTGCGCTCGTAGCCGAGCTCGCCGACGCAGAGCAGAGGCCGTAGCCCGGAGTCGAGGGTGCGGCGCACCTTCGCCCGCACGAGCACATCGTCCTCGTGGTGATCCCGTCGGCGCTCCTGGTGGCCGATCTCGACGAGCGTCGCTCCGGCGTCGAGCAGCATCCCGGCCGAAATGTCGCCGGTGTGCGGCCCGTCCGGTTCGGGATGCACATCCTGCGCACCGACCAGGATGCCGGTGCCGGTCAGGATCTGCGCAACGCGGGCGATCGCGGTGAACGGCGGGACGACGAACAGCTGCGATGTCGACGACCGGGTGGAGGCGTACGCCGCCAGGCTGCGGGCGTACGCCTCCGCTTCTCCGATGGTCTTGTTCATCTTCCACGACGTCCCCAGCCACGGGGCCGAGCGACCGCCCGCGTGCATCGGTTAGACCGTCGCTCGCGCCTGCGAGGCACCCAGGAAGGCCTCTGCAACAGCAGACGGGACGGCGACGTCGACCTCCTCACGAGCGAGGAGGCTGGCGGCGAGGGCTTCCATCGTGAACGTGTTCACCACTGTCTCGGCGAGCGAGACCCGCGGCGCGGACGCACCCCTGACCACCTCGGCGACGTTCAGCAACTGGTCCTGGAACGCGTTCGACCGCGGAACGGCCAGCCGGTCGTCGATGGTCCGGAAGATCCGCTCGTTGTCGCGATGACTCGTGGGCACCGAGCGCCGGATCGTGATCTCTGTCTCGTCGTAGATGGTCCAGCTGAAGGGGAGATAGAGGGTTCCCAGCTCGGCGGAGATCTGCAGCTCCTGGGTGGAGTCGGAGATCTCGCTGGCCTCGATCATCCCGACGACGCCGTTGGCGTAGTCGATGAGTCCCATGATCTTGTCGCTCGTGCCGAACTCGTTGGCCGGTCGGCCGAACGCGGCGACGCGGGTGGGGACGGACGCGGCCACATGGGTGCACGCGTTGATCGCGTACGCACCGATGTCGTAGAGGGCGCCGCCGCCCTGGTCGGCGCGGAACCGCCACGGGCGGTTGGGGTCCTTCGGGTCGATCCCCAGCTCCGAGGCCAGGTTGACGTACGTGAAGCTGGCGCGGACGTGATCGATCGCGCCGAGGGCGCGCGCGTCGAGCAGCCCGTCGATCCGCGTGATCGCCGGGTGGTGGCGGTACATGAACGCCTCGGTGATCGTCGCGCCGGAGCTCGCGGCGAGCTCCCAGACCTCGAACGCCTGGGCACCGGTGAGCACGAACGGCTTCTCGCAGAGGATGTGACGGACTCCCGCGTCGACGCACTGCCGGATGAGCTCGAGGTGGGTGCTCGGCCAGGTGGCGATGACGACGGCGTCGAGGTCCTCGGTGCGGAGCATCTCGGCGACGTCGCCGTAGGCGTGCGCCCACCCGAAGCGTTCGGCGAGCGCGGCGGCCGCCGCGGCGTTGGCGTCGGCGACGGCGACGAACTCGACGTCACGCGGGATCGCAGCCGCGGCGGTGCCGTGCACGCCCGCGATGTAGCCGGCGCCGATGACGCCGAGACGGACGGGAGACTGAGCGGACATTCTTCTCTTCCTTTAGCGGTGGTCGGAGCTCAGCGATGAGCGTCCAGGACGCGTTGGACGTTGGCGAACAGCACGTCGTCCTTGGCGGTCTCGGGGATGTCGGCGGCGAGCACGGATCGATGCACGTCGCCGAGGTCGTAGAACGGGGTGTCACTGCCGAACACGACGCGATCGGAGCCCACGGCGGCGACGAGCTCCTCGGTCAGCGCGGGGTCCGACTGATAGGCGATGTCGAAGTAGACGTGCGGGAAATCGCGCACGATCTCGATCGCCTCGGCCTTCTGCTGGGCGCTCAGGAAGGCGTGCCCGAGGAAGGTCGTGACGTTCGGGAACCGGCTGACGACCGTTCGCACGGCGGCGGCGGACTCACCCGACCCGGGGTCCGGCGAGCTGTGCATCAGGCAGATCGCCCGGCGGTCGTCGAGGATCTCCCAGAGCGGGTCGACCCGGAGCGGGGTGTCGAGGTAGTAGCCCTCGAGCGTCGGATGGACGGCGATGCCCGCGAGGCCGAGTTCGTCGAGGATGCGGATCAGCTCCCTGACGGCGTGCTCCTCGTGCCGCGGCTCGACGAGCCCGAAGCCCGTGGGGAAGCGATCGGGGTGATCCCGCACCGCTGCTGCGACGACGTCGTTCATGCGCCGCGTGTCGACGATGCCCTCGACCTGACGATCGGCCGCCGCCGGCGAGAGCAGCGCCTCGCTGACCGCCGCGGCATCCATGCGTCCGATCAGCTCGTCGACCGTCTGCCCGATGTTGTTCGCGACCGTCTTGCCCACGTGGGCGTGGACGTCGATCACCCGGCGCGTCATGGCGCGCTCTCGGTGTCGACGACGTCCGTGTGCATAAGGACGGGAGCGCCGGGAGCCGCGATGAGGTGCGCGGTCTCGGGCGTACCCGACTCCGGACCCGCGGGGCTGTACATCACGAGCAGGCGCAGCGGCTCCCACCCGGTGTTGTGCGAGTCGTGCCCGACTCCCGTCGGGACGTAGACGGCGTCGCCGGGGCCGATCGGCATCCGCAGGTTCTCACCGACCCCGAACGAGCCGTGGCCGGACAGGACGTACACGATCTCATCGCTCTCCGGGTGGTCGTGCCACTCGTGCGACTTGCCCGGGAGCACGACGACCTCGCCGCACGACAGGGTCGAGCCGTGGGTCTTCTGGCTCACGAGCCACTTCGCGACGCCCCAGGACAGGACCGTGGTCTCCACGTCGTTCGCGTTGACGACGCCGGTCACCGGGCACGCTCCGGCGCGTCGGCCGGGAGCCCGGTGAAACGCCACCCGGTCTTCATCGTGAAGTCGCAGTACGTGCGGTCGAGAATGAGCATCAGCGAGACCATCCCGTCGATGAAGCGGGCGTTGTGCAGGGGGCCGCAGTCGAGCCAGCGGAGACCGAGGTCGCTCGCGAGCTCGGCGACGGCCGCCTTGGCCGCTTCGTCGTCGCCCGCGATCTTGACGTCGGGTCGCTCGGCGCCGTCGGCGTTGATGGTGGCCGCGAAGTTGTCCTTGAACGCGGCGACGAGGCCCTCGCTGCCGCCCAGGGCGTCCGCGGTGAACTCGACCGCCGCGCGCTCGTTGTGCGGGAGGTGGTCGAAGGGGTTCGAGATGTCGATGACGATCTTCCCGCGCAGCGCGTCGCGGAGAGCCGTAACCGTGGGGACGACCTCCGGGAACGGGATCGCGAGGACGACGAAGTCGGCGCCGTCGACCGCCTCGGCGGGCGTCCCTGCGAAGTGCGGAGCGAAGCCCAGCTTGTCCGCGCTCGCGTTCGCGACATCGCGCGTCCCGATTCGCACCGAGTGGCCGGTCCGCGTCCACCCCGCGCCGAGCGCCTTGGACATCAGTCCCGTGCCGAGGATCGCGATGACGCTCACAGCTGGACCTCGCCGCCGAAGGCCGAGGAGACGTGGGAGACCTGGGGTGCCGCGACGAGGAACGGCCCGATGAGCTCGTCGAACGACCGGAAGGCCGGTGACGCCACGAAGCGTTCCGTGTGGTCGGCGATCTCGCGCCACGTCACGAGGAACACGTAGTGACCCGGACGTTCGACGTCGGACATCAGTCGCGAGCCGAGGTGGCCGTCCGCCGCGCGCACGAAAGTCACGGCGTTCTCGAACACCTCCTCGAACTCCGCGCTGCGCTCGGGGTCGATCTCGATCGCTGCAATCTCTAGAACGCTCACGCGTCGGCTCCTTTCCGCGGCTCCGCGGTTGTGAACATCGCCGAGCTGTTACAGCGATGGGGACGAGTCTGGCCAGTACAGTGCGCACTGCCAAATGGATTGGGCCGACTGTAGCCGCTCGCGGGCGCCGCGGTCAAGTCGCTAGAGATATGCCGTATTGACAGGCCACGAGAGGGCTGCTTTACTCGGCTCCCAAGTTGCAAAATGGATTGGGCACGTCCGGATTGGCTGCCAAAGCGATTTTGCAACGCGAGAGGTCTCGGTGGCCCGTAGGGTCACACCAGGACCGCTCCGAAGCGGCCCGCACCCGTGGGCCGCGAACCCCTCACACCGGCGCGACGACCTCGACAGCGCGGCGTCGCGCCGTAGGATGCAAAGGAGCACCAAATGAAGTTCACGAGGCATCGGCTTGCCACGACCGTGGTTGCAGCTGGACTCGTCGTCGGCCTTGCCGGCTGCGGTACCAGCGGCGGAACGGGCAACACGGGCACGACCGGCGACTACGTCGCCCCCGAGTCCGACGTCACAGCGACCCTTACCGTTTCGAACTGGGGAAACCCCGGTGACGAGGTCCTCTACCAGGCCGCGATCGATCGTTTCAACGAGAGGTACCCGAACGTCACCGTCACCAACAACGTGACACAGGTCGTCAACTGGAGCGACTACATCAACAAGATTCTGACGTCGATCGCTTCCGGCGACGCACCCGACATCATCAACATCGCCACGGAGGGCGTCGAGTTCGGGCTGAGCAAGGATCTGTTCCTGCCCCTGACCAACTACATCGAGCAGGACGACTCAGTGAGAGACCTGATCGAGGACATCGACCCGAACCTCATCGCGGGCTTTACCAAGGACGGCGAGACTTATCTGGTGCCGAACAACTGGAACGCGATGGTCGTCTACTACAACAAGGCGATGTTCGACGCGGCCGGCATCGAGCGACCCAGTGACGACTGGACGTGGGATGAATTCCACGCGATCGCCGAGAAGCTGACCAGCGGGTCGGGAAGCAGCAAGACGTACGGATTCGGCCTGCAGACCTACACGTTCGCCTACTTCCCCTGGCTCTATTCGAACGGCGGCTCGATCGCGACGGATGACCTGAGCGCTCCGGCCCTTGACTCGCCCGAGACCATCGAGGCGGTTCAGTTCCTCCAGGATCTGGTCCTGAAGGACGGGATTGCGCCGGACCCTGCTGGCACGGAAGCCAACCAGTTGTTCCAGGCCGGAAAGATCGCGATGACGGCTGCCCCCGCGAATCTGTCGGCCATCCTTGTTCAGGATCTGCCCGACTTTGAGTTCGGCATCCTGCCGATGCCCCAGAGTCAGGAGAAGAAGACAGTCTTCGGCGCCGCCGGGTTCTCTGTGTACAAGGGTTCGGAGAACCAGGATCTGGCCTGGGAGCTCACGAAGGAACTGGCCAGCCAGGAGACCCAGGCGGGGTGGGCCGAGCTGGGCAGCTCGAACCCGACGACCCTCACTGCGGCGACCTCCGACGTGTTCGTCAACCGCCACCCGGACGCGTCGGTGCTCTACGACGCCATCCAGTATGCGAAGCCGGTCGCGGCTCCGACCTTCTTCACCACGCTGGAGCCGGCGTTCCAGCGAGCGCTTCAAGCCATCATGGCGGGCGGCGACCCCGCCGAAGAGCTCGCCAAGGCGCAGGCAGAAGTCGAGGCAACTGTCGGCAATGGCTGACTTCATCACCCGCGACCAGACGTCGTCGCACACCTTCCGGGCGGGACGCACGCGTCCCGCCCGGAAGGGCCTCGGCCGACGTGATGCCATCGCCGGATACCTCTTCGTACTCCCGTCCGTTCTCGGCTTTCTCGTCTTCGTGCTCGGACCCCTGCTCGCAGCGCTCTGGTTCAGCTTCACGCGCTATGACGTCATCTCGGCCCCGACCTTCGTCGGCCTGGACAACTACGCGCGCTTGCTCAGCGACGAGCGGCTGCGCCTGGTCTACTTCAACACGATCATCTACGTGGTCGCTGCCGTCGTCCTCATCAACGGACTCGGTCTTCTCTTCGCAGTCCTCATCAACGTGAGAATGCCGCGCGCCCTGACCTACGTCTTTCGTTCCGTGTATTTCTTCCCGTCCCTGGTCGCTCTCGCCTATATCTCGCTCATCTGGCAGGCGCTCTTCCAGCGTGATACCGGGATCATCAACTACTACCTCGAAGTCATAGGCGCCGACCCGGTCAACTGGCTGAACAGCTCGAGCCAGTCGCGGTTGAGCGTCATCATTGTCGATGTCTGGCGCAACGTCGGCTTTGCGATGTTGATCTACGTCGCGGCGCTCCAGGAGGTCCCCCGGGAACTCGAGGAGGCTGCGCAGATCGACGGCGCGGGGCCATTCACGCAGTTCCGTCGGATCACCGTCCCGATGATCAGTCAGGCCATTTTCTTCAACGTCACGATCACCGTCATCGGTGCGTTCCAGATCTACGAGTCGATAATCGTCCTCACCAAGGGCGGGCCGGGCGACGCCACGCGCAGCATCGTGATGTACATCGCCGAGAAGGCCTTTGCCGACTTCGACCTGGGATACGCATCCGCGATCTCGATGACGCTCTTCGCGATCATCCTTCTCGTCACCGTTCTGCAATTCCGAATCCGGAGAGCTTGGGTCCACTATGAGTAGCGCCGCCACCCTCCCCTTGCGACCGGGTCCCCGACGGCGTCGGGTTCCGGTCGGCCGCGTCATCGCCGTCGCCATCCTGTTCATTGGCGGGTTCGGGATGATCGCACCATTCCTGTGGATGATCGTCACCGCGTTGAAGTCGCCCGAGCACCTCTTCGACGTGCCCCCGAACTGGATCCCGCTCGAATTCCAATGGGACAACTTCTCGAAAGCCGTGAATGGTCCTCTACCGCTACTTCGGAACATGTTCAACAGCGCGTTCATCGCCATCCTCGGCACGCTGGGCATCCTGATCACGGCACCGATGGCCGGTTACGCGTTCGCGCGGCTGAAGTTCCGCGGTCAGAACGCGATCTTCCTGGGCCTACTCGCGTCGATGATGGTCCCGGTCCAGGTCACGATCATCCCGCTGTTCCTCATCATGCGGAACCTGGGCGTCATCAACACCCCGTGGAGCCTGATCCTGCCCGCCCTCACCTGGGCGTTCGGTGTCTTCCTGATGCGCCAGTTCTTCCTCACGGTGCCGAAGGAGATCCTGGAGGCGGCGCGCATCGACGGGGCAGGGCCCTGGACGACCTACCGTCTGGTTGCACTTCCGCTGGTGAAGAACGGGCTGAGCGCACTCGGAGTCATCGCATTCCTCAACAATCCGTACCTGTGGAACGCGTACTTCGCGCCGTCCATCTTCCTCAACAGTCAGGACACCGCGACCCTGCCGCTCGCCCTCGTGCTGATGCAGGGACCGTTCAGCACGGGTCAGATGAACGTCGTCATGGCGGCAACGACCCTCGCGGTGATCCCGGCTCTGGTCGTCTTCTTGCTCGCACAACGATGGATCATCGCCAGCCTCACGCAGTCGGCCGTCAAGGGCTGACACCGAGGCGGCGAATCGAATCGCGTCGCACCACGGTGCTGGCGAGAGCCACGTGCGTCTCCGTACGCAGGGGCTCGCCCTTGAGTTCAGCGACCAGGATGTCCACGGCCACGGCGCCCATCTCGTAGTAGGGCAGCGCCAGGGTCGTCAACGCGGGCGATAGTGCCTCGGCGACGATCTCTTGATTGTCGAAGCCGACGACGGAGAGGTCGTCCGGGATCGCGAGGCCGGCCTCCCGTGCCGCGCGATAGGTGCCCATCGCCATGCGGTCGTTGAAGCAGAACACGGCCGTCGGGCGCCGCGAACGGAACAAGGCGGATGCCGCCTCGTAGCCATCCACGGCGAACGAGCTGCGACCGGCGACCACCAGCGACTTGTTGAACCGGATCCCCGCGTCCTTGAGCGCGGCGCGGTACCCCTCGAGTCGTCCATCACGCGCGGGCATGGGAGTCATCGTGTTGATGAAGGCGATCGACGTGTGACCGGCGCGGATCAACTCCTCCGTCGCGGCGTACGCGCCTTGGAACTCGTCGGGGTAGACGGACCGATGGGTGGCCTGCGTCGACTCGGCGTTCACCACGATGAGGGGCTTTCCCTCGAGCGAAGCGGGCACATCGAGCACGCGATGATGTGCCGCGGCGTACAACACGCCGTCGACCTGATGCTGCCAGATCGCCGAGATCTCCCGCTCCTCGACGGACTTCACGTTCCCTGTCGTCATGATGATCAGGAGCCATCCGTGGCGCGACGCCGCCTCTTGGGCTCCGAGGATGAGTCGGCCGGCGTATGGAGTCGTCGCGATCTCGTCGCTGAGGAGGGCGAGGGTGTTCGACCGTTGGGTCCGGAGGGCGCGAGCGAGTCCGTTGGGCTGATAGCCCATCTCGCGCGCCGCGATCTCGACCCGTTCCCGAGTCGCGTCGGCCACGCGAGCTCCCGCCACCCGGTTGAGCACATGCGACACCGTGGTCGGAGACACACCAGCGCGCGCGGCGATGTCAGTGATGTTCGGACGTCCCTTTCGAGGCACCTGACGCCCTTTCGGCGAAATCCTTTTTGCTTGAGTTTAGAGCGTTTCTGAAGACCTGGGCCCGCTCTCTTCCGGATACTGCGCCTCGACGAAGCTTCTGTTCTTCTGCAAGGTGATGGCCTTGAAGTCGCCTGCGACCCTTCCAGGAGCTGTCCCTGCGTTCCGCCATCTTCACAGATGGCACCGTCATGGACGATGACCCTTGACGTGACACTAGTGACTACCCGGGTCGTCGGGTCCGAGCATGGGCGGCTGCTCACACGTGTGAGCATCACGTGTGAGCATGGGAAGAGCGGTGAGCCCAGCTTCGCCGACTCACCGCCCGGTGGTGGACCCTAGGGGATTTGAACCCCTGACCTCCTCGATGCGAACGAGGCGCGCTACCAACTGCGCCAAGGGCCCGTACAAGCAACGACTCTACCAGCCCTTCGGAGTGTGCTCAGCCCGCCGACCGCCTCCGCCGCAGCACCTCGTCGAGGTCGGTCGTCTCGACGGCGTCGGGGCCGAGCACGCCCATGCCGGCGTACTTCGAGGGTCGCGACGAACGCAGCCGTACGACCTCGGGGGAAGCCTGCGCGGCGCGGAGCGTGGCTTCCGCCTCCGCCGCCGCGGCTCTCAGCGCCTCCTGCAGATCGGCGCGTGGTGCGACCGACTCGGGCGCCGGGCGCGACAGGTACATCGGGCGCGGCATCTCGACGGGGGTCCACGGCTGGCGTCGCACTTCGGGGGGGGCCTCGGCGAGCTGCACGGCGGTGCGCGAATGAGAGGATGCCGCCACGCGCGGCATCGCTCGCGCATCGAGGCGGCGCTGCACCGCGATCGCGATCGCGCCGCCCGTTGCCGCGAGCGCCAGCACGCCGACGGCGCCCGGGGTCACGCCGGTGGTGGCGATGAGCCAGACCTGAAGCAGAGCGACGATCGTCGTCGCGGCCATGAGCAGCGACGCGCCCAGGCGGGTACGGCGCATCCGACGACGACGCAGGATGTCGGGATCGAGCGACACCCGCGGTGCCGATGACGGGGTCTCACGGCGAACCGCCGCGACCTGCCGGGCTGCCATGGCATCCGCTCGGCGTTGCTGCGCACGCAGGATGCGTTCCTGCCGGGCCGCCTCCCGGGCGGTCGCGGCGACGCGCACCGTGTCGGGCATCTCGGCGGTTTCGGCCATCACCCGGATGGTCTGTTGCAGCCGGGTCGCGGTGCGCTCGGTCGCCAGATACTCGCGACGCCGCAGCCAGGTCGGCACGAGGTAGAGGAACCACAGCAGCGCCGCGATGGCGAGCATGATCGCCGTCCCCGCACCCGTGCCGTCCATGACCAGAGATTACGGTTCGCGCACCCCAGCTCTGGGGTGCCGCGCCGAGCCGACAACGCCGCTCACGGCATCCTCGCAGGCGCTAGCCTGAGCCGACCCGTCCGCACCGACCATCGAGGCCTCCATGTCCGAAACCGCCCCCGACGCGACCGCCCCGGCACCCACCGGCCCGTGGTGGAAGCGCCACGTCGACCTGATCACCGTCATCATGCTCGGCGTCGTCGCGACTGCGACCGCGTACACGTCGTTCCAGTCGGGCATCTACGGCGGCCAGAGCGACGACAAGATTTCGCAGAGCGAGGCGGCGGGCACCCTCGCCGAGTCGCTCTACCTCGAAGGCAACCAGCAGTACGTCGTCGACTCGCAGACCATCCAGCAGCTCTCCGCCTACGCGATCGCGGCGGATGCGGGGAGCGCCACCGCCGCGCAGCAGTACGACGACCTCTACTTCATCGGCGTCTCGGATGTTCTGCATGCCGCGATCCAGAGCGCCGCCGCCCTCGACGAGTCCGACCCCGACTTCTGGCATGACCCGCAGTACGACGAGGCCTACCAGGACGCGCTGTTCGGCGGATACGCCGAGGAAGACGCCAACGCGATCGCACTCCGCGCGGAGGGCGACGAGCTCGGCTACCGCGGCGACCTGCTGAGCCTCTACACGACGCTGATGGCCGTGACGCTGTTCCTGCTCGGTATCGCCGCCGTGCTGAAGCGGCCGGTGCTGCAGTGGGTGCTCATCGCGACCGGCGGGGCGATCTTCCTCGTCACCTCGGTGCTGACGGCTTTGGTGCCGTTCACCTGGTTGTAGGGTCGGGCACCCTCTCGGCTTGGGCTAGCGCTGCGGAGTCGCCGCGGCGCGGCGGTCGGCTTCGGGCACGACGCCGGCACCGGCGGGAACCCGGCCGTCCTTCCAGCGACGCAGCACGCCCTGTGGGATCTCCTCCACCGTGAGGGCGAAGCAGAAGTGGTCGCGCCAGTCGCCATTGATGTGGATGAAGCGACGCCGCAGGCCCTCGTAACGGAAACCGAGCTTCTCGACGACGCGTAGTGACGCGGCGTTCTCGGGGCGGATGCAGATCTCCATGCGGTGCAGCCCGAGGCCGAAGAACACGTGGTCGGTGGCGAGGGCGACGGCGGTCGGCGTGACGCTGTTGCCGGCGAAGCGTTCGGCGACCCAATACCCGATGGATGCCGACGACAGCGAGCCGTACGACATGCCCGAGACGTTGAGTTGGCCCGCGAACTCGCCCGCGTATTCGATCACGAACGGCACCCCGCTGCCGGTACGCGCGTGCGCGAGAAGCGACCGGATGCTGCCCTTCGCGTCGAAACCGATCGGGCCACCCGGGTTGGTGGCCTCCCACTGGCGCAGCCAGGAGCGATTGGCCAGCAGCTCACGTTCGAGCGCGCGGGCGTCGCGAACGCGGATGGGGCGGATCGTGACCGATCCGTCGCGCAGGGTCGGGATGCTCACGACTCCGCCGGGGCATTGCCCGGCAGCCCCGCGGCGAACGGCTTGAGCCACTCCCGGAAGTCGTCGCCGAGGTCATCGTGGTCGCTGGCAAGCTGCACGATCGCTTTGAGGTAGTCGAGCCGGTCCCCCGTGTCGTAGCGACGACCGCGGAACACCACGCCGTGCACTCCCCCGGCCCACTCCGGGCCGGTCGCGAGCGCCTGCAGCGCATCCGTGAGCTGAATCTCTCCGCCCTTGCCCGGCTCCGTGGTTTCGAGGATGTCGAAGATCTCCGGGCGCAGCACGTAGCGCCCGATGATGGCCAGGTTCGACGGGGAGCTGCCCGGTTCGGGCTTCTCGACGAGCCCGGTGATGCGAACGACATCGTCGTCGTCGGTCGGCTCGACGGTCGCGATGCCGTACAGGTGGGTCTGCGACGGATCGACCTCGAGGAGGGCGACCACGGTGGTGTTGCGCGTTGCCTGCACCTCGAGCATCCGGCTCAGCAGCACGTCGCGGGAGTCGATGATGTCGTCACCGAGCAGCACCGCGAACGGCTCGTCGCCGACGTGCATGCGCGCCCGCAGCACCGCGTGACCGAGCCCCTTGGGGTCGCCTTGCCGCACGTAGTGCACATCGGCGAGGTCGGTGGAGTGCCGCACCTTCTCCAGCTTCTCGAGGTCGCCCTTGCCGGTGAGGATCTGCTCCAGCTCGCCGACCTTGTCGAAGTGGTTCTCGAGGGCGCTCTTGTTGCGCCCCGTGATCATCAGCACGTCGTGCAGCCCGGCCGCCACGGCCTCCTCGACCACGTACTGGATGGCCGGCATGTCGACGACCGGCAGCATCTCCTTCGGCATCGCCTTCGTCGCGGGGAGGAACCGTGTTCCCAGACCCGCCGCGGGGATGACGGCTTTCGTGATGGGAGCAGGCATGCTCCCAGCGTATCCGGCCCCGTAAGCTCGAACCTGTGCCCGACGTGGAGAGCGAGAAGCGTGCCCTGCGCGCGGAGCTGCGTGAGCGCCGCCGCATCCGCACCTCCACGCGCACGACGCAGGACTCGACCGCGCTCACCGCCAACCTGCAGAAGGTGACGACCGACTCGGGGGCGCGGTCGCTCTCCGCCTACCTCTCCTTGCCCGAGGAGCCGAACACCCGGCCGTTCCTGCGCTGGGCCGCCGAGCAGGGACTGCGCGTGCTGCTGCCGGTGTCACGCGACGATGGCCTGCTCGACTGGGCGCCCTATGACGGCGAAGAAGAGGATGCCGACATCATGGGGCTGCCCACGCCGACCTCCGAACTGCTCGGGCCGATCGCGATCAACGACGTCGACCTGATCCTGGTGCCCGCCGCGGCCGTCGACCGCACCGGGATGCGGATGGGCTGGGGCCGCGGCTACTTCGACAAGACGCTCGGATCGATGGAGGGCAGCCCGCCCGTCTATGCTGTGATCTTCGACGACGAGCTCGTCGAAGCGGTGCCGCGGGAGCGCCACGACATGCCGGTGAACGGCGTCGTGACTCCGAGTGGCATCGTCACGTTCTGAACTGGGGACCCATGCCCACCTATTCCTACCGCTGCACGGAGTGTTCGACGGCGTTCGACATCCAGCAGGCCTTCACTGACGACTCGCTCACCGAATGCCCCGCGTGCCAGGGCCGGTTGCGCAAGCTCTTCTCTGCTGTCGGGGTGACGTTCAGCGGTTCCGGCTTCTACCGCAACGACAGCCGGGCGGCCGCGAAGAAGGATGGGTCCTCGTCCTCGTCGTCGTCCTCGAGTGAATCGTCGACTTCAGGCTCGACTCCGACCCCCGCTCCGGCGGCCGCCGCCGCGACTGGATCGGCGTCCAGCAGTAAGGAGTGACCGTGTTCAAGGGCTTCAAGGAGTTCATCCTTCGCGGCAATGTCATCGACCTCGCCGTCGCCGTCGTCATCGGAGCAGCCTTCACGGGGATCGTGACCGGACTCGTCGAGGGCATCCTCAACCCGGTCATCGCACTGCTCTTCAACGCCGACGACCTGAGCGGGGCGGGCATCACGCTGCGCCCCGAGTCGTCGGAGGGCGCGGGTGACGCGATCGTGCTGGCCTGGGGCCGCGTGATCTCGGCGCTCATCCAGTTCCTGCTCATCGCCACCGTCGTCTACTTCGCACTGATCGTGCCGATGAACTACCTGCGCAAGAACCCCTTCGGGCGCAAGAAGAAGGACGAGCCCGCCCCCGCGCCCGTCCCCACCGAGCAGGAAC
This sequence comes from Pseudolysinimonas sp., assembly GCF_049651805.1. Taxonomy (GTDB): domain Bacteria; phylum Actinomycetota; class Actinomycetes; order Actinomycetales; family Microbacteriaceae; genus Pseudolysinimonas_A. The sequence goes on along the minus strand of NZ_JBASCU010000025.1, from coordinate 26,002 downwards.
TCCTCACCGAGATCCGCGACCTCCTGAAGGCCCAGCAGAAGTAGCTCGGTGGTCGAGTAGCGCCCGCAGGGCGCGTGTCGAGACCCGGCCACCGAGGTCTCGACACGCCCGCTTTGCGGGCTACTCGACCACCGAAGTCGTCAATAGTGGGGGGGCTTGTCGTCGCGCAGGCGGGCGTCGTTCTCACCCTCGGGATGCTGGTCGGGCTCCTCGACGGGGGTCGGGTCGCTGCCGGGGGGCGGCTCCGTGGTCACCCGTCGGCGACGCCGCCGCGGGGGGACGGATGCCGGCTCACTGTCCGGCAATGACCGGGATCTCCTGGGTGACGGTGGCGACCTGGAGCCCGGCGGTGCGCGCGATGCGGTCGGCGACGGCATCCGGATCGCTGAACAGCTCGAACGCGTGCACCCGCGCGTAGTGCCAGCCCAGCCGGCGCAACACTTCGGGCCGCAGGCGCAGGGATTCCCGCAGCGACCGCCCGAGCAGCACGGTGTCGGTTTCGACGACGACGCACGTGCCACCGTTGGCTGCGACGAGGCCGAGCTTTCCGCGGTGACCGAGCGCGACGCGCAACCCGCGTGCCTCGAGTCGGCGCGACAGGTCGACGAGCATCGGGTCGGAGTCGTCGGGCAGCGGGGGCTCAGCACGGCGGGCGGCGATCTCGTCGAGGATCTCGGCGAGCGCGATGGCACCGTGCCCGAGGCGGCCCTCTTCGATGTCGTTCGACCGGAAGCAGGTGACGATCACGAGCGAGCGCCGGGCGCGGGTCATGGCGACCGCGAGCAGCCGCTCGCCGCCGGGCTTGCCGAGCGGGCCGAAGTCGCTGAGCACGCGGCCGTGCGGGGTGCGGCCGTAGCCGACCGAGAACACGACCCTGTCGCGGCTCTGCGCCGACGCGCGCGCGATGGTCAGCACGTCGAACGGCTCCGCCCGGTCGCCCAGGATGAAGTCGGTGAGCGCGGGGTTGCCGGGCATCGCCTCGCCGACGGCCTTCCACACCCGGGCGGCGTGCTTCTCGCTCGCGGTGACGACCATGAGCGACTCCTGCGGACGCTGCTCGACGTGCTGCAGCACGAGGTCGACGGCGCGGTTCACTTCGGCATCCACGCTCTCGACCGCCCCGGTGACCGGATCGGGCATGCCGGTGCCGTCGGCGACGTAGTCCAGCACGAGGCTGCCGTGGCCGAGGAACGAGCCGGCCCACGGGAGCGCGTCGATCGCGCCGCCGTAGAACCGTCGGTTGACCAGTTGGGCGAGGTCTTCGCCGCCCGCGCGATACGAGCGGGTGAGCGTGAGTCGGGGCAACACCTCGCCGAGCCGGGCCAGCACCGAGCGGGAATGCAGCTCTTCCAGTGCCCGGGCGTCGGGGGCGGTCGCGTCGGTCTCGGCGTCGAGCGGTTCCACGCCGATCGAGAACGCGGCCGGCGTCTCGGTCACGACGTCTCCGAAGGCGACGACCTGCTTCGCCCGCCGGATGGCCCCGACGCTTTCCGCGACAGTCAGGGCGCCGGCATCCACGATCACCACCGTGTCGAAACTCATCTCCGACGCGACGGAGTCGATCTCGTACGGGGACGCCATCCACACCGGGGCGAGTGCGCGCGACAGGTGCGGGGCGGCGCGGTGCAGGGTTGCGGCGTCGATGTCATCGGCCCGCAACGCCGCCTTGAGCGCCGCAGCCTCGTCGGGCCAGTCGAGCAGTCCGAGCTTCCAGCCGTCCGCGAGCCGGAACGCGAGGCCCTGCGCGCTACCCGCGACGTGCGCGTCGTCGACGAGCCGGAAGTCGGCTTCGAGGCGTTCGAGCACGTCGGTCTTCGCGCCGAGCAGCGCGCGCTCGTTCTGAAGCAGCGAGTCGAGGGCACTCCGCCACCACGCCAGCTCGAGCTCGGCGGCGACGCCCTCCTCGGCGACGTGCCGGTTGGCCAGGTCGGTGATGAGCGCGTCGAGGTCGAGCGCACGCAGCACGCCGACGAGTTCGGCACGCTCCTGCAGGTTGGCGAGGGCATCGGATTCCGCGGCGAGCCCGCCGAGCGTCTCGCCGAGGGTGTGCAGCGGCAGCCCGACGAGTGAGGTCTCGCGGGTCGTGCGACCGAGCGGCTCATCGAGCTGCTCGAGGTCGGCCGCGACCTGCGTCCAGGCGGCCTGCACGTCGGCGATGCCGGTCGGCACCTCGGGGGTCACGCCGGTGGCGACGAACCGCTGCCAGAGGATGCGCTGCCGCTGAATGGCGTCGAGCGCCGCGTGCAGGTCGCGCACGTGCATCCCGGGGCGCACGTACTCCTTCGCGAGGTGGGTCAGCCGGCGCCGGTCGCCCGCGCTCATCTCGGGAGCTTCGCGGCGCGGGGCGGTGGCCGCGATGAGCTCGGCGAGCGAGCGGTCGAACACCGCGGGCACGAAGCGATCCAGGGTGTCGCGGATGTCGGCGAGCAGCCGCAGGTACACCCCGAGTTCCGCGATCGACTCGAACGGCCGCATCCGCGTCGCACCGATCAGCTCTTGCGCGCGCACCAGCAGCCACGGCACCGACTCGGCGTGCAGGCGCTTCGCCAGTCGGTGCGCAGCCGCGGCGTCATCGCCGTTGCGGAAGGTCGCGCCGTACCAGGGTGAATCGGCCGGTCCGTAGCGGAACTCACCGAGCTTCGCCGCCTCGACCATCGTCGCGGCGGCCGGTGCGCGGTTCGCGGCGAGGCGCTCGACGGTGGCGCGGTCGAGGCGCGCGGTCGTAGCCGGCGGATGCGGCAGCAGCGCGAGCCGGGAGAGCTCGGTCACGCAGTCGAGCACCGACACGCTGAGCACGGGATCGGGGCGGGTGAGCGCCTCGCGGTAGTCGAGCAGCACCGAGCGCAGCCGCACGAGCGCTTCGTCGACGTCCGAGACGTCGGGCGCGACCGCCCGCTCGTTGCGCGAGATGGCGCGCAAGAGGTCACGGCGCAGGCTGCGCGGCGACACAGCGACTCCGGGCAGCCCGATATCGGCGAACCGACGCGCGATGCCGGTCAGCGAACCCCGGCGCGGGCTGACGACGAGCACGCGCTTGCCCTGCCCGATGAGGGCTCCGAGCGCGTTGACGATCGTCTGGGTGCCGCCGGTGCCGGGCATCGTCGTCACGACGATCGAATTGCCCGCCGCGATCTGCGCGATGACGTGCTCCTGCTCGCCGTCGGCATCCAGCAGCAGCGAATCGGTCGACGGGTCGCGCAGATCGGCCCCGATGACCTCGACCGGATGCTGGCCCTCGTCGAGCGCCCACTTCGCGGTCGGGTTGCCGGCGAGGGCGTCGAGCACGGTGTGTTCGAGCCCGACGGCGTCGGCGACCAGGGCGTCGGCGACTTCGGCGAACGCCGACACGATGAGACGCGGCTGCACGCCGAACCCGGAGACGTGACCGGTGAGCGCGCGCAGCTGGTCGATGACGGCGTTCGGCTTGAACGTGCCATCGCTGTCGCTCAGCGCGACGAACGCGCGCGCGTCGAGGGTGATGCCGAACTGCTCCTCGAGGGCGCGGGCGAGAGCGGGGTTGAGCACCGGCTCACCCCGGAGCTTGAGTTCGACGTCGCGGCCGTAGCGGCGGATCGCGAGCGGGCGCAGCAGAATCGGCGCGCAGTACTCTCCGTCGACTCCCGACCAGGTGGCGACGCCGATGCCGAGTCGGATGGCGTCGATCCCCCGCGTGCTCGAGAGTTCGAGGCCCTTCGCCGCGATGCGGTCAGCGGCGAGCCGTGCCGCCCGCAGCGCCACGTCGTCGCGGATGAGCTGGGAGAGCAAGGTGCTCGCTCCCGTGATGAATCGCGCGAGGCCGCCGGGGTGGGTCGTCGAGAGCTCGATGCGCGTCGTCGGGTCGTCGACGAAGTGCAGCAACGGGGAGTGACCGCCGACGCGCGACAACTCGGCCCGCCAGTGCTCGCGCACCGGGGCGGCCGGATCCCCGCGCCGCCAGTCGCTCGCGCCGTCCACCGGGTTCAACTCGGGGCGCGACGGATCTTCGCGCCCGGGGGCAGCGTCGAACTCGTCCTCGTCCATCCCGAGGTCGTCCTCCCGCCAATCGGCATGCCGCACATCGCCACGATAAGACGAGATCCTCGGGTTTCCAGGGAGGTAGGGCGGGGTTTCCGCAACCCGTCTCCACCTAGAATCAGTGCCTGTGACCCCCGACATCGTGACGGTCCTCGGCACCGCCGGCGGAACCGTGGTGGTCGCCTTCGCCGCATTGACGGTCGCCGGAGTCGTACTCCTCACCCGCCGTGCGCGCCGCACCGCGAAGGCGCCGCTTCCGGGGCGTACGGATGCCGGGGTGGCGCTGGTGCGTGCGGACGACGCCGTCCGCGCGGCGGCCGACGATCTCGCCTTCGCCGTCGCGCAGTTCGGTGAGGACCGCACGCGGGATTTCTCCCGCGCTCTTGAGGCCGCCCGCGCCGACCTCGACAAGGCCTTCGCGCTGCAGAACCGCCTCGACGACGCCGAGCCCGAGGGCGAGAACCGGCGCAAGGGCTGGGCGAAGAGCATCCGCGCCCTCGCCGACCGCGCCCGCGAGACCGTGCAGGCAGAGGCCGCCCGCTTCGCCGACCTGCGCCGCAGCGAGGCGAGTGCGCCCGAGACGCTGAAGCTCATCCGCGCGCAGCTCTCGGCCGTCGAAACGCGCACTCCTGCCGCCGAGAAGGTGCTCGCCGACCTGCGAAAGACGTATGTCGAATCCGCCGTGGCTCCGGTCGCCGACAACATCGACGCCGCCGTGAAGGCGGTAGCTGCCGCCCGAACCGCCGCCGACGAGGCCGACGCGGCGATCGCCGCCAGCCGGGTCACCGCCGTCAGCGACGCGCTCGATACCGCCCAGCGCCGCGGCCGCGAGGCGGCCACCCTGCTGGATGCGATCGAGCGCCGCCGCGACGAGCTCGCTGCTGCGGTTGCCGAGATCGCGACGCTCGCGGCCGAGCAGCAGAAGGCTCTCGAGCAGGCCCGGGCCCTGCGCGACGCCCCGCCCGACCCCGACTCGTCGGCCGCCGTCAACGACGCGATCGCCGCCCTCGAGTCCGAACTCGCGGCGGTCGGCGGTGCAGGCCGGCGCGACCCGGTCGCGGAACTCGACAGGCTCGTGGATGCCGACGACGCCCTCGACGTCGCCGTCTCGGCAGCCCGCAACCAGCAGCGACGCCTCGATGGCGCTCGCGGAGCCCTCGCCGGCGCCCTCGTCTCAGCTCGAGCCCAGATCAGCTCGGTCGAGGACTTCATCGGCTCCCGCGGCGGAGGTGCGGGTTCGCGCACCAAGCTCGCCGAGGCGAAGCGCGAACTCGTCATCGCCGAGAACGAGTCCGACCCGGTCGCCGCCCTCGACGCCGCCCGCCGCGCGCAGAACCGCGCCCGCGACGCCGACGACCTCGCCCGCTACGCCGGCCGCTGACCTTCCCGAGCGCTTCGCGCCACCGCCTCCATCCGCGAGTTTTCGTCCAGATCGACGCCTCGTCAGCGCGAAAAGTCGCGGATAGCCGAGGTGGGTCAGCGGATGAGGTTGACCGGCTCGTAGCCAGCGGAGAGCGCGGCGATCTGACGGCGCACGAGAGCCTCCACGGCATCCGGCATCGTCGTCACCGCCCCGCCGACGTGCGGGGAGATCACCACACCAGGAGCGCTCCACAGCGGATGGCCGCTTGGCAGTGGCTCCGGATCGGTGACGTCGAGCCCGGCCCGCAGCCGCCTGGCCGTGAGTTCGGCGACCAGGGCGTCGGTGTCGACGATTGCGCCACGCCCGATGTTGACGAGGATGGCGTCGTCGGGCATCGCCGCGAGGAACGCCGTATCGACCAACCCGCGGGTCGAATCGTCGAGCGGGAGACAGACGATGACGGCATCCGCCGAGGCGAGCAGCCCGGGCAGTTCAGAGAGCGCCGCGACCTCACCGCGCTCGTCGGTACGACGCGACCGGGCAACTCGCACGGGCCGGGCGCCGAACGGCAGCAGCCGGTCGTACATCGCGTTTCCGAGCCCACCCGCCCCGAGGACGACGACACGAAGCCCGTGCATCCCCCGGGTGAATCCGCCGCGCCAGGTCTGGGCGTCCTGCTGGCGCACGAAGCGCGGCAGGTCGCGTTGCGCGGCGAGCAGCAGCGCCATCCCGATCTCGGCCGCCGGACCCTCGTGCACGCTGGCCGCGTTGGCGAACGCCACCCCCGCTGGGAGCCGTTCGAGCACACCGTCGTAGCCGATGCTCTGGCTCTGCACGAGACGCACCTCGACACCCTCAAGCGCCGCGAGCCGGTCGGCCAAGCCCATGTACGGCGGCACGACGATGTCGATCGCGGGCCAGGGCGCGGGCGACGCGAGATCCCAGACGGCGACCTCGGCCGCATCGGCGAGCCGGGCGAGAAGCTCTTCGGTCGGAACGGTGATGCGCACGCTTCGACCGTAGCCGGATCAGCCCTGCGCCCTCTTCACCCCATAGCCTTCTTCATCTGGTCGGCGATGATGCCGGTCGAGCGCTGCGGCATGAGCCGCGACATCCGGTCGAGCAGTTTGGCGTCGCCGCCGATGCGCACCTTGTAGCTGCCCTTTTCGATCGCCTCGACGATCTGCGCTCCGGCGCTCACCGCCGTCGTCATCTTCATGGCGGCACTTCCCGCAGCCGCTCCCGGCATCTGCACGCCGGAGTTCGCGGTGATGTTCGTGCCGACAGCGCCCGGGAACACGACGGTCACGGCGACACTCGTGCCACGGAGTTCGGCGTAAAGCCCCTCGGTGAACAGCTTCACGGCCGCCTTCGACGCACCGTAGGCACTCTGACCGGGGAACGGCACGAGCGCGCCCATGCTCGACACGTTGACGACGCTCGCCGCCGGACGCTCGAGCAGTGCGGGCAGGAACGTCTTGACGGTGTTGACGGTGCCCCAGAAGTTGACGTTCATCACGCGCTCGATCTCGTCGAACGTGAGCTCGCTGATCGGCTTGAACTGATGGATGATGCCGGCCACGTTGACCACACCGTCGACCGCGCCGTGCGCCTTCTGCACGGCGCCCAGCAGCTTCGTGACCGCCGCGCGGTCGGAGATGTCGACCGCGTGCGTCGAGAGTCGATCTCCGGCGGCGGCCAGCCCCGCGGTCTCGGCGAGGCCCTCCTCGCGAAGGTCGACGGCGGCGACCCGGCCCGACTTGGCCAGCAAAGCGAGCGCGACCTCGCGACCGATTCCGTTGCCCGCGCCCGTGACGACGAACACCTTGCCTGCGATCTGCACGATCGGCTCCTCTTTCGCCCCTCGAGGCGGTCAGCGACTTTGTCGCTTCCAACCTAGAAGCCGCCGGTCCGCGAGCGGCGGGACCAATGTCCCGCGGGCTCAGGCGACGGCGTCGACGGAACGCGCGCTGCGACCGGCGAGATGCCCGGCGAGGTGCTCGGCGAGCTCCTCGGAGTCTTGCGCCGCTCCCCCGATATACGTCGACCGACGCCGCCGCAGAAGAGAGGTGCCCATCACGTACAGGCCCGGCGACTTCGTGACGACGCCACCCTCGTGCGGCAGCCGCCCCTTGTAGTCGAGCACCGGCACGTCGAGCCACGAGTAATCGGGGCGGTACCCGGTCGCCCAGACGATCGTGCCCACGTTCTCGCGAGCGAGATCGAGTTCGAGCAGCGGTGCATCGTCCACGACGGTCGGGGCCGCACGGGTCGGCTCGCTGAAACCGTCGTCGACGGTCTCAGCCCAGGCGTCGAAACGGTCGAGCAGCCGATCGAGCTTGAGATCCGCGAGTCGCACCGTGTTGGCAAGGCCGCCCGAGAACTGGGCGACGCCGTCGTGGATGCGCCCGACCCGGCCGACCACCCGCACCCCCTTCGCACGCAGCGACGCGATGTCGACGGTGCGGTGGTCGTCGCTGCCGACCAGTTGCGGCGACGGCACGTGGCGGGCGCGGATGATGTCGTCGATCTCGTCATAGCGCTCGTCGAGAACGCCCACGGCATCCATCCACCAGAAGATGTCGCGACCGCGGTAGCTGCGCGGCATCCGCACATGCTCGCCCGCGGCGAGCGTCACCTCGAACCCGGCGCGCGCGATCTCGTCGGCGAGTTGCGTCCCCGAGGCCGACGCCCCGACGACAAGAACCCGACCCTCGGCGAGCGACTCCGGCGACCGGTACGTCTTCGAGGTGAGGGAGAGGATGCCGGCGGGCACGCCGTCCGCGACCGGCGGCAGGTTCGCGATGCCGCTGCCGCCGTTCGCGAGCACCACCGCATCCGCCTCGTATTCGCCGTCGTCGGTCGTGACCCGGTAGCCCCCCTCGGCAGGAGCAACGCTAGTGACTGTGACTCCCGCGCGCACGGGCGCCTCGATCGCGCGCGCGTACGCCCCGAGGTGATCGGCGACCTCGGGTGAGGTCATGAAGCCGTCGGGGTCGGGGCCGGTGTAATCGAGCCCGGGAAGACCGCTCTGCCAGTTGGGGGTGAGCAGACGCAGCGAATCCCAGCGGTCGCGCCGCCACGAATTCGCCACCTCACCGCGTTCGATCACGACGTGGTCGATACTCCGCTCGGTGAGGCGGCGGCTCATGGCGAGGCCGGAGTGCCCGGCCCCGATGATGACGACGGTGGTGCGGGTTGTCACCTAGGAAACGCGCCGTTCAGGAAACGCTGACCGTGACGTTGGTCGGGTTCGTGAGGGCGTCGAACACGGCCGAGCGCTTCTGCGACTGCGCCACGAGTGCGGCGATGTCTTCCTTCGACGCGTCGGCGTCGATGTCGAAGTTCACGCGGATGTCGTTGAAGCCGTTGCGCACCTCGGGGTCGCCGCCGAGGATGCCGAGGATGTCGTGGTCGCCCTCGACGGTGGCCTTGACGCTCTTGAGCTGGATGCCGCGGTTCTGCGCGACAGCGGCAACGCCGGCGGTCAGACAGCCGGCGAGCGCCGCGAGAACGGTCTCGACCGGGGTCGGAGCGTTGTCCTCCGACGCGAAAACCTCGGGGTGGTCGCCCTCGAGCACGAACGCCTTGACGTGCTTCTGGCCGGCGCCGAGGCCGTTGAAGTGCTCGATGGTCTGACGGGAGTGCGTGCCGCGGATCCACTCCGAGGTCGCCTTCCAGGTGAACTGCGCGGCCTCGGGGGCCTCGCGCAGCGCGTCGCGCGCCCCGAGGAGGGCCTCGGTGTTGACTCCGTTGTCGGCGGTGGCGGTGGTGCTCATGGGGTTCTCCTTCTGGATCGGGATCACCGCGAGGCTACGCCGCCGACATCCGCAAAATGCCGGTTGTTACGCCACGTTTCAGGTCAGTAGCTGGCCGTATCGCCGTCGGCTCGGTCGGAGACGATCGCGACGCCCGCGCTTGTTCCAAGGAGCACGGCGCCGGCGGCGAGCAACTCGCGGGCCTGCGTAAGGCTCTTGATCGAACCCGACGCCTTCACCTTGACTCCGGCCGGTGCGCGCTCGACCAGGTACCGGATGCTGTCCACGTTCGCGGTCTCGATCTGCCCGCTGCTCGCGTTCTTCAGGAACGCGGCGCCCGCCTCGACGGACAGCTCGACGGCCGCCTCCTTCTCCGCCTCGGTCAAAAGCGGCAGCTCGAGCATCACCTTGATCGGAACCCCGGACGCGCGCACCACCCCGGCGATGTCCTCCCGGAACGCGTCGAACATCCCGCTCTTCAGCCAGCCGATCTGCACACCGATGTCGATCTGCGTCGCGCCGAGACGCACCAGCTCGGCAGCCTCCGCCGCCTTGCCGGCACTGGTCATCACCCCGACGGTCGGGAAGTCGAGAGCCGAGGCCACCGGGATGCCGGTGCCGGCCAGAACCTCGGCGGCGAGGGGCACCCACGACCCGGGCACCATCGCGGCATTGAAGGAGTACGCCACGGCCTCCTCGCAGTGGGCGATCATGCGGTCGCGGGTGATTCCGACCTCGATCAAGGTGTGCTGGATGGAGGGCGCCAAGTCCGAGGTCATGGGAGGAAGGCTACGGCAGCTCGCCGAGATCGGTCCTCGTGGGCAGCCCCGGCAGCACACCGGGGTGAGCGACCGCGTGGCTCCCGGCCCGCGCAGCCCAGGTCGCGGCAGCCGTCGGCCCGGCACCCTCGGCAAGCGCGACGGCGAGCGCCGCGTTGAAGGCATCTCCGGCACCCGTCGTGTCGACCACCGCGCTCGCGGGCACCGGATCGATCGGGACCTGGCCGTCGGGGGAGGCGACGATCGCGCCGTCCCCGCCGAGAGTCATGACCACGGTGCTGCCGCTGAGACGATGCAGGTCGTCGGCAAGCTGCGCCGGCATCCGCTCCTCCCCGCCGAGCAGGGTGAGCGCCTCCGAGCGGTTCGGGGTGAGGTACGTGATGTGACGCCAGACGGATGCCGGCAGCGGCCCCCGCGCGGGAGCCGGGTTCAGGATGGTGGGAACGCCCTCCTCGGTCGCGATCTCGAGCACCCGTGCAGCAACGGCGAGGGGGATCTCAAGCGACACGAGCACGATGTCGGCGGCGGCGATCCGACTGCGGAAGCCCTCGGCGTGCTCCACCGTCAGGAGGTCGAGGGCACCGGGGGCGATCGCGATGGAGTTCTCGCCCGCGGCATCGAGCAGGATGAACCCGGTCATCGTCGCTGCCGGGCTTCGCAGCGCCGCGTCGGCGTCGACGCCCTCTTCTGCCCACATCGCCACGGCATCCGCACCCGCCGCATCCTCCCCGACGGCGGTGAGCAAGCTCACGTCGGCACCGAGGCGCGCCGCGCCCACGGCCTGATTCGACCCCTTGCCGCCGTGGCCGCTGCTGAGCACGCCGTCAGTCACGGTCTCGCCGGGCTGCGGGAACCGCGGCAACTGCATCGTCAGCCCCACGCCGTACCCGCCGGCGACCGCAACGCTGATCTCGCCACCTTGAGCCACCTTCGGCATGGCGCCATGCTAGGCGCTCCCGCGGCGAGGAGGTGGCGACGCCAAGTTGCACGGGCGGGGGAAATATGCTTGTCTGACAACCATTCCTGATGTCAGACAATGGAGTGGCGATGCTGAACTTTGACGAACCCCGATACCTGCGCATCCAAGAGGGGGCGGTCGCGCAGGCGGGGCCGCTGCACGCGACATTGCGCGAACGGTTTGCGGCCGGCGCGAACCGGCTGGTCTTCGCCGGGTCGGGCGGTGCAGGAATCCTGATGCAGCCCGCGGTCGAGTTGTTGCAGCGCTCCTCGCGGTTTCCGGTGTTCGGCGTCCTACCGGCCGAGCTGGTCGTGACAGGTTCCGCGCAAGTCGATGCGAACACGGTGGTCGTGATCCCCTCGCTCTCAGGCACGACGAAAGAGAGCATTGCCGCCCTCGAGTTCGCGCGCGCTCAGGGCGCCTTCGTCATCACACTCACCGGCCACGCCGACTCCCCGCTTGCGACGAGCGCCGACGCCACGTTCACGAACTTCGCCGAGGACGACACCTCCTGCGAGTCGTTCTATTTGCAGTCGTTGGCGATCGCACTCTCGGTGCGGGAGCTGACGGGCGAGCTGCCCGACGGGGAACGCGAGCGGGTGATGGCCGAACTCCGGCTGCTCCCGGCCGCACTGCTCGCGGCCAAGAGCAGCTTCGAAAACCGCGCGCCCGCGCTCGCCGCGACCATCGCCGCGAACCCGTGGCACATCATCACAGGTGCGGGAGCGAGTTGGCCCGAGGCGTACTACTACGGGATGTGCATTCTGGAGGAGATGCAGTGGATCCGCACCCGACCGGTGCATGCGAGCGACTTCTTCCACGGCACGCTCGAGCTCGTGGAGGCCGGCGTCAGCGTGCTCGTGCTCGCGGGTGAGGGCCCGACGCGCGCGCTGACCGAGCGCGTGCGGTCGTTCGTGCCGACGGTCGGAGGCGAGGTCACGGTGCTCGACACCGCCGAGGTCGAACTCGCGGGCGTCTCGGCCGCGACCCGCGAGCTGGTCGTACCCGTGATCCATGCGGCGCTGCTGGAGCGGGTCAGCGCCCACCTCGAAGTGCTGCGCGATCATCCGCTGACGACCCGACGGTACTACCGCCGCATCGACTACTGATGGGCGAGCCGCGCATCGCGGCGGTGGGCGACAACACCATCGACCGGTTTCGCGACGCCGACGACGCCGACCTGGTCGGAGGCAACGCGCTCAACGTCGCCGTTCAGGCGTTGCGAGCCGGATGCGACGCGCGCTACTTCGGCCCCATTGGCGACGACGCCGACGGCGTGGTGGTGCGAGCGGCCATCGAATCAACCGGGCTGCCGACCGACGGCCTGCGAGTCGAGACGGGCCGGACGGCGCTGACCGTGATCAGCCGGGACGCCGACGGTGACCGGCGTTTCGTAAGCGAGGATTTCGGGGTCACGGCGCACTACCTCCCAAATACCGACGAACTCGAACGGATCGCGCAACACGAGTGGGTGCACATCGGCATGCTCCCCGACGCGCCGCGTCTCGCGGAGCGGCTCCGCCGCCGGCGACCGAACATCCTGATCAGTCAGGATCTGGCGGTGAGCCCCGAAGCAGGCCCGATCGACGTCGCGTTCCTCCCCGGCAGCGCGGATATCGCAGCCGACAGAACGCGCACGGCGGCGATGGTCGGCGACGGCGTCGCGCTCGCGATCACCACGCGTGGGGCGGCGGGCGCCATCGCCTTCGACGGCACCACCTGGCTGTCGCAGTTGGCGATCCCGACCACGGTCGTCGACTCCACCGGCGCGGGAGACAGCTTCATCGCCGGCTTCATCGCCTCTCGCGCGCGCGGTCGCGGCATCATCGAAAGCATGAACAGGGGCGCTCACCTGGCCGCAGCGACCTGCGGCCATCTCGGAGGCTGGCCGCAGCGCTGAACAACCGGCGACCGGTCGGGTCCGTCACGCCGACGTCGACGTCGCCGGCGTCCACGCCCCGGTGCCGGCCGTCGGCGGTCGCGCTGCACCCGCGAACCGATCGACCCGAAATGCGTCGAGCACGGGCGACGGGGTCTGGGTCAGGATCTCCTCCGCGACGAGCTCGCCGAGCACGAGTCCGAGTGTCGCACCGGAGTGGGTGAACAACGTGAAGAGTCCGGAGATCGACGGGACGCGTCCGACGACGGGCTCGCCGTCGCCCGGAATCGGTTTCAGCCCCGTCGCCACCCGATCGGCCACGAGCGCCGGCCGGCCGGCCAGCACCCGGGAAGCCTCCGCGAGCAGGCCGTTCACCGTGTCGTCGGGAACACGCAGCGAACCATCCTCGTCGACGACGATCGAGCGCGCAGCCCAGCCGGCGTCGAGCACGAGCCGGCCGCCCGGGGCGGGCCGGAGCGCGACCCGCGGAGTGTTGAGCACCGTGCGCACCGGCGCATCGACAGGTTTCGTGATCACCACGGCGGCCGCCGGGGTGGCGTCGGGAACGGTGACACCCAGCTCCGCGAGGTGACGCGGCACGTCGCCTCCCGTCGCGAGCACCACCCGGTCTGCTGCGAGGTGCCGGCCGTCGCCCAGGATCACACCCGTGACTGCGTCATCCTCGACGGCCACCCGCGACCGACCCGCGCGTTCGAGCAGCTGCAAGCCGTCGGCGACAGCCTCCTCGAGAAGTGCCGCGATGAGGTCGGGCAGGTTGACCCAGCCCTCGCCCGGGTTGTAGATCGCGCCTTCTGCCGCGATGGCGTCGGCATTGACGTCGGCCGTCAGCCGAGAGACCCCCGCACGGTCGAGCCACACGGCGTCGTAACCTCGGGAACGCTCATACGCGAAGGTGTCGCGAAAGCTCTCGTCGGAGTGGGCCCATTTCAGGGCGCCGTCGAAGCGCAGATAACGCGCGCTGTGCGGCCGGACCGCACTCCACGTGCGGTAGCGGTCGATGGCCAGCAGCCGCAGGTAGTGGTACGCCTCGGAGCGTTCTCCCGAGGAGTTCAGCCAGGCGATTGAGCGCCCCGACGCGCCATCAGCCACGACGCCCGACGTGATGAGCGTGACGGCCGCCCCCGACCGTGCGAGATGGGCCGCGGTGGAGACACCCAGGATTCCGGCGCCGATCACGGCGACGTGCGGGATGGAACGGTGAGCGGTCATGGCCTTCCTTCGTGGATCCGGTCGATCAGGTCGAGAACGAGAGTCGGGTCGACCGGGTCGACGGGCGGTGGCGCGCCCTCGCGAATGGCGGCTACGAGCCCCCGGTAGAAGGCGCCGTAGTCGCCGTGCGCGGTCGGATATGGAGCGACTGCGCCTTCGACGCCAAGCAACCCCCACCGTGCCTCCTCGGTGATCCCGTAGGTGTCGTCCTCTGGTGAACCTCCCGCGCGCAGGTGGGCCTCTTGCCCGTCGAGGCCCCAGGTGGTGAAGCCAGCGGCCGATCCGAGCACACGGAAGCGCGGCCCGAACTGCGGCGTGATCGAGTTCATCCACAGATGAGAGATGACGCCTGAGTTGTGCCGCAGGGCGACGAAGGCATCGTCGTCGGCCATCCCGCCTGTGCGGTTGGTGGCCAGCTCGGAGTACACCTCCGCGGCGGGGCCGAACAACTGCAGTGCCTGGTCGATCAGATGGGCGCCCAGATCGAACAGGATGCCGCCGCCTTCGGCCGCAGACGACTCACTCTTCCAGCCGGGACGCGGCTGAGGCTTGAACCACTCGAAGCGCGACTCGAATCGGCGCACCTCGCCCAGGTCGCCCGCATCGATGAGCCGCCTCACGGTCAGGAAGTCACCGTCCCAGCGGCGATTCTGGAACACGGTGAGGAGGCGGCCGAGCTGCTGCGCTCTGTCGGTGAGGTCGCGGGCCGCCGCGGCCGAGACGGCGAAGGGTTTGTCCACCACGACGTCGAGCCCGGCCTCGAGGGCGGCCGCCGCTATGGCGTGGTGGCTCGCCGGAGGAGTCGCCACGACGAGCAGGTCGAGATCGGCCGCTCGCGTGAGCACGGCGTCGACGTCTCTCACCACGGACGCCGCCGGGTGGAGCAGCTTCGCCTCGCCCGCGCGCCCGGGGTCAGCGGTCACGATGACGTCGAGGGAGTAGGAAGGATGCGTTGCGATGAACGGAGCGTGGAAAACCCGCCCCGACACCCCGAACCCGACGATCGCCGTGCGAATCGGTTCTGGCGACGCGACCTGTCCTGCCATGGTTAGACCGTCCCGATCAGCCGGGGCAGGTCGGCCATGCTGTCGAAGACGACCGTCCGCTCACCCGCGAGGCGTCCGGCCGCCGTCACACCGGCGAACGCGAGTACTCGCATCCCGGCCGCCCGCGCGGCACGCACCCCGAAGACACTGTCCTCGACCACCACGCAGCGTTCCGGCTCGACCCCCGTTCGGCTGGCCGCCAACAGAAAGAGGTCGGGTTCGGGCTTACCGCGCTCGACATCCTGCGCGCTGTAGATGCGATCGCCGAAGTGGGCGAGCAGATCGGTCGCGTCGAGGCTCGCGCGGATCCGCTGGTGGCTGCTGTTCGAGGCGACACAACGCGGGTGCGACAATTCGCTCAGCGCCTGGTGGATGCCGGGCACCGGTTGAAGGCCGGTGCGGAGGGCGTCTTCGTACCAGGTCGCGTATTCGCGATCCCAATCGGCCTCTAGGGTGCGGCCCAGCAGATCGGCCGCCCGCGCGTGGAAGACTTCGGTCGATGAGCCGGCGAAGTGCTCGAGGGTCTCGCTGAGCGAGAGCTCGCATCCGAGGTCGGCCATCACCCGCTGGGTGACCTGCGCTGACAGCGTCTCGCTGTCGACGAGCACGCCGTCGCAGTCGAAGATGATGAGGTCGGGATCTCGTGGGAGGGCCGCACCCACTACTTGCCGATCCCCTCGGACAGACCGCGCACGAAGAAGCGCTGGGCGGCGAAGAAGAACACGATCATCGGCGTGGATGCGAGCGTCATTCCGGCGAAGATCATCGGGTAGTTGGTCGACAACTTCGATGCGAGGTTCGCGAGTCCGACGGGCAGCGTCATCGTCGCGTCGCTGCTCACGAAGATGAACGCAAACAGGTACTCATTCCACGCGAACAGGCACTGCAGAATCACGGCGGACACGATGATCGGCATCGACATCGGCAGGATCAGTCGCCAGAACTGCTGCCGCCTCGAGCATCCGTCCAGTAGCGCGGCCTCGTCGACCTCGCGCGGCAGATCCACCATGTACGACCGGATCAGAAAGGTCGTGAACGGAATCCGGAACGCCGTGTACAACACCGTGAGGCCCAGCAGGGTGTCGTAGATCCCGAGGGTCTGCAGGATGCGCAGCAGCGGGATGAGCGCGACGGTCGGCGCGAGCATCATGCCGCCGACGATCAGGTAGAGCACGGGTCGCGAGAAGGGGATCTCGATCTTGGTCAGACCGAAGGCCGCCCACGCGCTTATCAGCGTCGTCGCGACGATCGATGCGAGGGTGACGATCACGCTGTTCCACATGTACTGGCCGACACCGAGGTTCCAGGCATCCACGTAGTTCTGCCAGAAGAAGGTGCTCGGCAGGCCGAACGGGTCGGCGAGGAACTCCTGATTGACCTTGAAGCTGCTGACTACCATCCAGATCAGGGGAACGATCACGATGATCGCGGCCGACAGCAGCAGGCCCCAGACCATCAGCCTCAGGAGCGTTCGGGCGAAACCGGCGCCGGTCATCCTCGTGGGGGCCGAACTCGTCACCATTCGACTCGCCTCCGTCGCGATATCCAAAGTTGGAGCACCGCCAGCAGGATCGTGATCGTGAAGACCACGGTCGCGATGGCCGCGGCATAGCCGAACTCGTTGTTGATGAAGCCCGCCCGGTAGAGCCAGGTACCCAGCACTTGGCTGCTGTTGTTGGGCCCGCCGGCGGTCATGACCATCACCTCGTTGAAGACCTGGAATGCGCCGGTGATGGTGACGATGACCAGCAGCGTGGTCATCTCTCGCACGAGCGGGGCGGTGATGCTGAAGATCCTGCGGATCGGGCCGACGCCATCGAGATCGGCGGCGTCGTAGAGCTCGCGCGGGATTCGCTGAATCGCGACGGAGAACAACAGGGTGGTATACCCGAAGCTCTGCCACTGGCTCATCGCGATGATCGCCCAGATCGCCGTCGACTCCTGGCCGAGCCACGCCTGCGCGACGTCCCCCAAACCGACGCTGCGCAGGAACTCGTTCAGCAAGCCGGTCTGCGGCTGGTAGAGGAAGTAGAACAGCAAGCCGGCAACCGTCAGCGAGATCGCCGCGGGGATGAAGTAGATGGCGCGAAGGATGCCGCCCCACCTGCGCACGAATGTCTCGACCAGTGCGGCCAGCACGAGCGCGCCGGCCACCTGGAAGACCAGGGAGACGACGGCATACGCCGCGTTGTTGAACATCGATCGCCAGAAGATCGGATCCCGTGCCGCCTGGGCGTAGTTCGCGCCCCCCACGAATTCCGGCACGGGTTGAAAGACCGACCACCGGAAGAAGCTCAGGTAGATGTTCTGCAGCAGCGGAGAGTAGACGAACACTCCGACCAGCAGCAGAGCCGGGAGCACCCAGAGCAGTGAACGCCAGCCGCCGATCACCCCACGGGGCGACCGACGGCCGGCGAGTCGCCGCCGACCCACGACATGACCGCTCTCCTGAACGAGCAGTGCTTCGGTGTCGGTGACGTTCTTCACGGTCGTGCTTCAGCTCACTGCGGTCCGGCAGCTGCCTGCTGCACCGACTCCATCACGCCTTCGGGCGTGCCCGTTCCCCCGACCAGCGCTTCGCCACCGGCCAGGTAGGCCTGCGCAACCGGAGGTGGCGCGACGGTGTCGAGCCAGATGGCGAGGCTGGACGCCTCCCCCAACTTCTGCATCGCCTCGATGATCTGAGGAGTCGTCGCCGGGTCGAGAGAATCCTTGACCGGGCTCGGATAGCCGCTCATCAGCTCGGGCATCTTCTCCGCACCTTCCTTCGAGACGATGAACTTGAGGAAGGCGACGGCGAGTGCCGGGTTCTCGGACTTCGGGTTCACCAGGAAGAGGTCGGGCGCACCCACCAGGGCCCCGGGGTCGCCCTTCGCCCCGCTATCCGCGGGCAGCTGGAAGAGGCCGTAGCCATCGCTGTCGAGCTGGGTGCCCTCGAGCAACCCGATCTCCAGCGATTCGAGATACATCATCGCCGACTTGCCCGCGGCGAAGCCGACCTGCGCATCGGTGTGATCGATGCCGTTGCCGCCGTCCCCCGTGTCGGTGCATCGATCGATCACCTCGGTGAACTGCTCCAGAGCCGTGACATAGCCGGGATCCGTGTACGACGCGTCGTCGGTCGAGTAGTCGGCCTCGAGCGTCGCGGCCGGCACGTTGTAGGCGTTCAGCTGGGTCACATAGTGCAAGCCCGGCCAGCCGTTCTTGTTGCCGAAGTTCACCGGGGTGATGCCGTTGCCCTTCAGGGCGTCGCAGACCTCCAGGAACTCGTCGAACGACGTCGGCACCGACAGATCGTTCTCTTCGAAGATCTTCATGTTGTAGAACATGAACTTCGCGTCGAGGTCGATCGGCACACCGTAGTTCTTGCCGTCGTAGACCCCCGCACCGACGGCGCCGGGCACCAAGGTCTCGTTCCACTCCGTGCCCTCTCCGAGCACCGACGTCAGGTCGAGCGCGAGGCCGGCGTCGACGAACTGCTTGGCATACGCCCCGGGCCACGCGAAATAGATGTCGGGGATGCTGTTGGACGACGCCAGCACCTTGATTTTGTCTTTGTATCCCTGGTCGGATTCCTGCTGCACCTCGACCGTGACGTCGGGATGCGCGGCCTCGAATTCTTCCGCCATCGCGACGAAGTAGCCCGACACGCTGGGGTCGGAGAACTTGTTCACCATCGAGATCGTGCCGCTGTATTCGACATCGTCGAGATCGACGGATCCGGTGCCACCTCCGGGGGCTTCGCCCGAACAGCTGCTGAGAAAGAGCATTGCTCCGACCGCTCCTGCTAGGAGCGCGCTTCGCCTGGTAATTCGCATGCCACAACCCACCTCTCTGTGTACTGTGTGCGCGCCCGTTGGCGCGTGCGAGCAGTTTAGGTAGGGGTTGATACCGGTGTCAACCGGCCAGAACCCACTCATTCGCGCTTGACGAGCGTCACGCGCGCGTTCCGAGGTCGCTGACCACGCACAGTTGCCTGTAAAATCAAGGAAATGGGGCCGGTCGTTGCCGCCTAGGATCGCGGGCTTGTCACTGTGGCTCCGCTCAGCACGAGGTCGCACAACGTCGGGAGTTGTCGGACAATTGCGAGATGTCAAGATGGACGGCATGACCCAGAATCCGGCTCAGCGGCCGACGCGATGAGCGAGCCCGGCACCAACGCGAGCTGGAGTCGCGCATCGAACCACTCGCTGCGCCAGGCGATCGCGCAACTGATCACGGATGACGGCTTGGGCCCCGGTGACCGGCTCCCGACAGAGGCGCGACTCGCGGAGCGATTCGGCGTCGCGCGCTCGACAGTGCGTGAAGCGCTCAAGCAGCTTGAGGAAGAAGGTCTCGTCGACGCCGTCCAGGGCAGCGGCCGCTTCGTCTCGTCGGGTGCCGCTGCCGCCGTCGAGCGTCCTATCACGCGGTACGAAGGCGTCACAGACATGCTGAGGCGACTGGGGTACTCGGTGACCACATCGGTCTTCTCCGTGACCGAAGTCGACGCCGATCCTCAACAGGCACGCGATCTGGCGGTCGCCGCCGGCACCCCGCTCATCCGTCTCGCACGACTTCGATTCGGCGACGGCGAGCCGCTCGTCTTCAGCGTCAACCACGTGCTCCGCGAGGCGCTCCCGGGGCCCCTCACGCATCGCGACTGGTCGGCCCCGCTGACCGAGGCGCTCGACGCCTCGGGCCAGTCAGTAACCTCCTCGATGGCCCGGATCAGTGCCGTCGACCTGCCGATCGAGATCGCGCGCCGACACAAGCTCGTGGGCCTGGGCCCCTGGCTGCTCATCACCGAGACCTGTCTCACGCGCTCCGCCAGGCGCGTCATGCTCGCTGCCGACTACCACCGCAGCGCGATGATCGGGTTCAACGTCCGCCGCCAGCGGTGACACCTGCCGGGGCGCGAGGCGGCGCGAGAGATGCCCGCGGGACCAGCGCCGCGGGGATGGTCTCGACCACGACATCGAAGTCGTCACCCGTGATCCGGGCCAGAGCGTGCCGGGCCGCCGCTCGGCCGAGTTCGAGCATCGGCTGCGCGATCATCGTCAGGGGCGGGGCCATGACGCTCGCCCACGAGCTATCGTCGAATCCGATGATCGAGATGTCGTCGGGGTGTTTCAGCCCGGCATCCCTGATCGCGCGAAGGGTACCGACCAGCGCGTCTGTTTCCGTCGTCAGAACGGCCGTCGCCGGGTCGGGCAGGGCGAGCATCGCGCCGAAAGCACCGACGGTGGCCTCTTCGTTGTGATCACAACTGGTCACCAGCACCGGGTCGAACGGGATGCCGGCTTCGTCGAGGGCCTCGGTGTACCCGCGCAGCCGCTCGGTCTCGCTCCACAGTCGGATCTCCGCCGCCGCGAGGACTCCCGCCCGATCCCTGGCGCCGTCGCGTACCGCCGGCCCCCAGACGAATCCGATGCGGCGGTGACCGAGCTCGACGAAGCGTCGAACGGCGTCGCGTGCAGCTTCGCGGTTGTTGATGACGACGGCATCCAAGTCGAGACCCCGCACCTTGCGGTCGATCAACACGATGGGGATGTTGCGACTCATCGCCTCGAGAATGTGCTCGGTCTGATCCGGCAGCAGCGCGGCTGACGCGAGGATGATCGCGTCGACTTGCTTGTCCATCAGCACGCCGACCGCCGCCTTCTCTTTCGCCAGCTTTTCATCGGCACTCAGGACGATCGCGGTGTACTGGGTCGCGTCCAGGGCGTCGGCGATGCCCCGGATCACGCCGGCGAAGAAGGGGTTGCTGATGTCGGCGACGATCACCCCGATCGTCTGCGTGACGCCGGTCGTCATGCTCCGCGCAAGGCTGTTGGGTCGGTATCGCAGCTTCTCGGCGGCAGCCAGCACGCGGGCACGTGCGTCGGGGCTCACCGCACCGTAGTTTCCGAGCGCCCGCGCCGCCGTCGCCTTGCCCACGCCCGCTTCGGCGGCGACTTCCGCGATGGTTGCCGGCGCCGCGGATCGTGCTCTGCGGGCAGGCACCGCGGGATCTTGGCGATGTGCTGCCATTTCGCCAACCTATCGGAATCGCGCGCGGCGGATCGATGGCCGGCCACGGACCGATCCTGCGCTAGCTGGGTTCACGTCGGGGTGCGACGCCCATGGCCGAACGCCCCCTCGACGTAGCACTGTGCCGCGGCGAACGCCGCCCCTGCCCGGAGTGCCGCCGCGAGCGACTCCGCCGTGGGTATCACCCGTTTTCGCCAGCCGGATTCGAGCAGCGAACAAGCGAACGCCGCGAGGAACGCGTCCCCGCAGCCCATCGTGTCGGCAACCCGTTCGGGGTCGAGAGGCACGGCAGCCACCTGGTGGGTGCGAGACCCGTCGAAGAGCATCGCGCCCGCGTCGCCGCGAGTGCCGAGCGCCATGCTCGCACCAGCGCCCACGACGGCGCGCAGCAGATCATCCGTCTCGCGTTCGCCGAGATCAGAGCAGGACAACAGGGCCAGGTCGAGGTGTCGCGCAAGCGGGTCGAGATACTCGGACGTGCGAAAGCCCTCCTCGCTCGACAGGTCGTACGAGACGAGAACGTCCAGACCCGTCAGAGTCGGCACCTCGGTCTCCGACGCTGAGTAGACGCTGGAGTGCACGAGGTCGAATCCGGCCACGTAGCTCACCGCCGCGTCGTCGAGCACGACGGGCTCGCGAACCGTGACTCCGCCGTCATTGCCGCCTCGGAAGATCCGATCACCGTCGACGACCTCCACCATGGCGATCCCAGTCTCGCCCTCCCGAGTGACACAGCGGGAGATGTCGAGCCCCATCGACGCGAGTTCGGACCGGAGGAACGCCCCGGCTTCATCCGATCCGAACGCGCCCAGATACGCTGCCTCGGCCCCGCGCTCTCGCGCGAAGACGGCGAAATTGAGACAGTTGCCCCCCGGGTAGTCGACCCCCCGGTCGATGAATCGATCGATGACGTTGTCACCGAATCCGAGTACCTTCACGGCGACGTCAGTACTCGACCACGCGGTAGTAGCGGCGCACGTCCAAGCGATGATTGCGAACTAGCTCGAGGTGGGCGCTGAGGCGACTCGCGGCGGTGCCGATCACGAGCGGCGAGATCAGCGCGCGGAATGCGGGGTCGAAGCCCTCAAGCGCGTAGTCCGCCGTGTCGAAGACCGTGACGTCGTCCGAGTAGAGCTCGACGAAGTCGCGTACCCGGTCCATCAGTGGCCGGGTCTCGTCTTCGCCGAAGAAGAGGAGCGTCGTCGTGTCGCGCTCGATCAGCTCGAGTGAGCCGTGGAAGAACTCGGCGGCATGCACCCGAGTGGTGTGCAGCCACTGGCACTCCTCGAGCACGCACATCGAGTACAGGTACGCGTATCCCCACACGTTCCCGGAGCCGACGACGAAGATGTACTCCACGTCTTTGTGCTTGTTGGCGAAGACCGAGGCCTTCGAATCGGCCTGCCTCGCGACGCCGACCATCAGTTTCGGCAGCGTCGCCAGCTGATCGGCGAGCTTCTCGTAGTCGGGAAATTCGCCGCGGGCGCGAAGCAGTGCTGTCACCAGAAGCAGCAGCTGGATGTCGTAGGAGCGTGCGGTGGAGAGGAAGACGTGGTCGAGCGATGTCGCGAACGGGCTCTCGGCCTCGCCGGTGAACCCGACCGTGATCGCCCCCTGCGCCTTCGCCCACTCGATCGCCGTGTTGACATCGGGAGTCGACCCGGTTGCCGAGACGAACACGGCGAGCGAACCCTCCCCGAAACTCCGGTCGGGCGCGAGGACGAACTCCTGCGCGATGACGGCGGCGCCGGGCAGGGTGGACTTCGTCTGCAGTAGCAACGCGTACGGCATCATTTCGGCGTACGAGCCGCCAGCGCCCAGAAAGTAAACGTTCTTGATCTTCCCATCCAGCTCCGCGATCAGCGCTTCGATCCCCGGTCGGAGCGCAGCAGCACTCGAGAGTTGAGCGGTGAATTCTTCTTCATCGAACTTCAGCACGGCTGGATCCTCTTCGTCATTGGAATGGGGTGATACCGGTATCACCACCGTTATCGTTGCATGCTTACAATCGAAGGGTCAAGCTCGGACGGTTGTCCGACAAGGTTTGCACGACTCCGCCTTGTACGGCCCGGCCCGCTCGCTTCGACCGAGTCAGCGCCGCCGCACCCTCATGCGGCGCCTTCGAGCAAGGGGGCACGTCAACTAGGCGCTCATCGGAACGCCGCAATGCCGGTGATGGCCTCGCCGAGCACGAGCGTGTGCACCTCGTCGGTGCCCTCATAGGTGCGCACCGACTCGAGGTTGTTGGCGTGCCGCATCGGTGAGTGGTCGAGGGTGACACCGTTGCCACCGAGCATCGCCCGGGCATCCCGCGCGATCTGGATCGCGACGCGGGTGTTGTTGAGCTTGCCCATCGAGATCTGGTGCGGCTGCAGTTCGCCCGCGTCTTTGCGGCGCCCCAGGTGAAGCGCCAGCAGCAGACCCTTCTCGATCTCAAGCGCCATGTCGACCAGCTTCGCTTGCGTCAGCTGGAAGGCGGCGAGCGCCTTTCCGAACTGCAGCCGCTGCTTCGAGTACTCCAGGGCTCCGCGGTAGCTGTCGCGCGCCGCCCCCATGACGCCCCACACGATCCCGTAGCGGGCTTCGTTCAGGCACGCGAACGGCGCCCGCAGACCCTGGGCCCCCGGTAGCAGTGCGTCGCCGGGAATCCGGACGTCGGCGAGCTCGATGTCGCACTGGATGCTGGCGCGCATCGACAGCTTCGGAGCGATCGGCGTCGCGGTGAACCCCGGCACGTCGGTCGGCACGAGGAATCCGCGGATGCCGTCATCCGTCTGCGCCCAGACCACAGCGATCTGGGCGATGCTCGCCAACCCGATCCAGCGCTTGGCGCCGTTGAGCACCCAGTCGTCACCGTCGCGGCGCGCGAACGTCGTCATGCTGCCGGGATCGGAGCCGGAGTTCGGCTCGGTCAGCGCGAAGCATCCGATCACCTCCCCCGCCGTCATGCCCGGGAGCCACTGGTCCTTCTGCTCTTCGGTGCCGTGCTTGGCGATCGCGGTCATGGCCAGCGAGCCCTGCACCGAGACGAAGGTGCGGAGTCCCGAGTCGCCCGCCTCGAGTTCGGCGGCGGCCAAGCCGTACTCGACGGCGCTCCGGCCGGCACAGCCGTATCCCTGGATGTGCATCCCGAGGAGCCCGAGCTGCGCGAACCGCGGCACCAGTTCGACGGGGAAGGTCGCCCCCTCGTACCACTCGGCGATGCGCGGTCGCACCTCGGCATCCACGAACTCCCGCACGCGGGCCCGCTGCTCTCGTTCTTCATTCGTGAGCAGCGAATCGATCGAGAGCAAGTCATGGGGATCGGGCATGCCCTCAGCCTCGCACTTGTGCTCGATGGGCAGCGGAATGCGTACGCTCTAACCAAAGTCCCCGATGTGAGGAAGCCCATGAGTTACGCAGTCGTCAACCCCGCAACCGGAGAATCTGTCGCCACCTACCCGACGATCTCGGATGCGGACCTGGCTGCCGCGGTCGACAAGGCCGCCGCCGCACACGACGAGTGGTCGCGGTCGAGCACCGCCGCCGAACGCGCCGCCCTCATCCAGAAGGTCGCCGACCTGCACACCGAGCGGCGGCAGCAACTCGCCGACATCATCGTGCGCGAGATGGGCAAGCCGATCGAGCAGGCGCTCGGCGAGGTCGACTTCGCGGCCGCGATCTACGAGTACTACGCCACTCACGGCCCGAGCTTTCTCGCCGACGAGACGATCGACCTGCTCGACGGTGAGGGTTCCGCCTTCATCCGCCGCAGCTCGCTGGGTGTTCTGCTCGGCATCATGCCGTGGAACTTCCCCTACTACCAGGTGGCGCGGTTCGCCGGTCCGAACCTCGTGATCGGCAACACCATCATCCTCAAGCACGCGTCGCAGTGCCCCGAGTCGGCCGCCGCGATGCAGCAGATCTTCCTCGACGCCGGGTTCCCCGAAGGGGCGTACGTCAACGTGTTCGCCTCGAGCAGCCAGATGGAATCCGTCATCGCCGACCCGCGCGTGCAGGGGGTGTCGCTCACCGGCTCAGAAGCCGCCGGGGCCGCGGTCGCCGAGATCGCCGGTCGCCACCTCAAGAAGGTGGTGCTCGAGCTGGGCGGCTCCGACCCGTTCATCCTGCTCAGCACCGACGATCTGGATGCCGCGGTCGAGGCCGCAGTGGGCGCCCGGCTCGACAACAGCGGTCAGTCGTGCAACGGCGCCAAGCGCTTCATCGTGATCGACGACCTCTACGACGCCTTCCTGGAGAAGTTCACCGCCGGGCTCACCGCGGCCACGCCCGGCGACCCCACCTCGGCGGACACCGCCCTCGGCCCGCTCTCATCGCTCGCGGCTGCGGAGGGCCTGCAGGCACAGCTCGACCGCGCGGTCGAGCAGGGTGCCACCCTGGTCGCCGGGGGAACGCGCGACGGGGCATTCTTCCCGGCCGCCGTGCTCACCGATGTCACGCCCGACATGGACGCGTTCCACGAGGAGTTCTTCGGTCCGGTCGCCGCCGTCTACAAGGTGTCGTCCGAAGAGGAGGCTGTTCGCCTCGCGAACGACACCCCGTTCGGCCTCGGCTCGTACCTCTACACGACCGACCACGAGCAGGCTATGCGCGTCGCCGACCAGATCGACGCGGGCATGGTGTGGATCAACATCGTGCTCGCCGATGGCGCCGAACTGCCGTTCGGCGGCGTCAAGCGCTCAGGCTCGGGTCGCGAGCTGGGCCGCCTCGGTGCCGAAGAGTTCGTCAACAAGAAGATGATCCGCATCGGCGGGTGAGCCACCGCAGCGAGCCACTGGCGGGGCATCTTCTCTCACCCCACCATCAATTGGGAGTATCCGGGCTCGAACGCACCTGCTAGTGGTGTGTCCCGGTTTTGGGTGCCTGGTTGAGGGCGACTCGGCCGCGGGCGACTTTCTCGAGGATGGATTCTGCTGAGGCGGTCCAGACGAGTGGGCGTGGTTCGTCGTTGTGCGCGTTCAGG
>NZ_JBASCU010000024.1:0-49778 GCF_049651805.1 Pseudolysinimonas sp. | reverse complement strand
GCCGTTTGGCGGCTCCGGCCCCGCGGAACCGCCAACCGGCACGAACCCTGGGGGTGGGGAGGCGTTGGTGGTGCATCTCGGGATGTCGGGGCAGGTGCTGTTACGCGATCCGGCGGCAGCGCGTGATCGGCTGACCCGCATCGTGCTGGATGTCGACCAGCCTTCGCACGGACCGGTGCGGGTGGATTTCGTCGATCAGCGCATCTTCGGGTCGATGGCGCTCGACGCCCTGGTCGACGCGGACGATCACCCCGCGCAGCGCATCCCGAGCCAGGTCGCCCATATCGCTCGCGATCCCGTGGACCCGCTGTTCGACGACGATCTGTTCCTGCGCCGGCTCGCGGCGAAAGACACCGGCATCAAGCGGGCGCTGCTCGACCAGACCCTGGTGAGCGGCATCGGCAACATCTACGCCGACGAGGCGCTCTGGGCGGCGCGCATCCACTACGCCCAGCCGACGCGCACCCTGAGCCGCCCGCGCGCGAAGACCCTGCTCGCCGAGGTGCGCCTTGTGCTCGGCCGCGCGCTCGCCGAAGGCGGCACCTCGTTCGACAGCACGTACGTGAACGTCAATGGCGCGTCCGGCTACTTCTCGCACTCGCTCAACGCCTACGGGCAGCACGGGCTGCCGTGTGCCCGGTGCGGCCGAACGATCGTGCGCGAGAGCTTCATGAACCGCGGGTCGCACTTCTGCCCGTTCTGCCAGCGGCTGCCCCGGCTGCGCGGCTAGAGATTGCGCGGAGGGCGCTGCTGACCGATCAGCCCCGACTTCCGCCGACACGCCGAGCTCCTCGCCGCGTGTCGCGGCGTTCCGGTGTCCAGCGGGCGTCGAGTCGTCACAACTTCTTCTGCCAGGCGCCCTCGTAGGTGAAGGGCACGAAGCCGACCGCTTCGTTCACGTCGAGCATGTGCCGATTTTCTTCGGCGTTGAACGTCGTGATCGACGGGTGCCCCGGGTACCGCTCGGTGAGGTACTGGATGTTGGCGATCTTCAGCAGCATGCCGAGCCGGTGGCCGCGGTGCTCGCGCATCACGATCGTGTCGCCCTGATCCGCCGGGCGCGCCGCATCCGGCGGCACGCTCAACTCGGTGTAGGCGACCAGATGGCCCGACTCGACGTGCTCGACGGCGGCGTAGAGCGTGACTCGCGGGGAGTCCTCCTGCTTGCGTTCCGCATCGCGCCACCGCTCGGGCGTCCAGACGTCTTCCTCTTCGTCGAGACCGCCCGACGGGGCGTCGGTGCTCATCCGGGTCGCGAGCATTGCGAGATCGTCGAGCCACTCATCGGGGGCGATCGCCTCCCAGTGGTGCACGCGATAGCCGCCGGCGCGCTCCTCGGCGACGACGCGACGTTCGGCGAGCAGCTCGGGATCGACGGGCAGCGGCAGCCGGCTGCCGCGCACGACCTGCTCGAGCGAGTAGCCGCGCGCGAGCAAAAACCGCACTTCACGCCCGCCTGCTGGCAGCGAGCCGAAGCCCGTCGGCGGCTCGAGTCGCGGCCCCGGCGCGGGCTGCGATCCGGCGTACACGTGGATCTGCACCTTGCGGTCGTCGGATGCCACCGTCTCGACCGTGTCCGACAGTGCCCGCCCGATGCCACGCTTCGTGAACTCGGGGTGCACCTGCACCTGCAGCCATGCCGTGTTGGCGGCATCCCCTTCTGAACGGGTCTCGTAGCAGCCGCGGGCGACGATGCGACCGTCGACCCGCGCGCCGAACAGTCGTCGGGGCTCATGCACCGACGGCTGCCACCCCGGCAAGATCTCGGTCGCCGGAAAGGAGAGCTCGCTCGTGCCGGTCACGAACTCCTCGGCAGCGTTGCGCGCGTCGACGCTCTGCTCGAAGTCCCGTGCCGCGGGCGAGCCGTCGAGTGTCGCCGGAATGGTGAGTTCTTCGATGGTGAAGGTCATGTCAGATCCTTTCGCCAGGCGCCTTCGACGGCGATGGGGAGGAAGCCGAGCGCTTCGTTGACGGCGAGCATGTGCCGGTTCTCTTCGGCGTTGAAGGTCACGACGCTCGGGTGACCGGGGGATGCCACGGGCAGGTAGTCGAGATTGGCGAGCTTGACCAGCATCCCGAGTCCGTTGCCGCGGTACTCGGGCAGCACCAGGGTGGCGTACTGCATCGCCGCGCGGTGGCTGTGCGGCGGCACCGAGAACTCGGTGAAGGCGACCAGGCGCCCCGTCGGCACGTGCTCGACAGCGCTGGTGACGAGGCGCCGGGGGTTCTCGGCGGCGCGACGGGCGTCTTCGCTGGCGACGCGTTCGGCGGTCCAGACATCCTCGGGAGTCTCGAGCCCGGCATCCGGCGCGTCGATGCTCATGCGGGTGACGAGGGTCGCGATGTCGGCGAGCCAGCGCTCCGGGGTGCCGCCGATCCAGCGGTGGATCGCGAAGTCGGGTCCACTGCGCCCGCGGGCCGCCTCCAGCGATTCGGCGACGGCGGCGACCGGAAGAGCGATGCGGCTCACCCGGTTGACCTGTTCGAGCCGATACCCGTTGGCGTCGAGGAAGCGGGTCGTGCGCGACCCGGCCGCGACCGAGCCGAACCCGGTCGGCGGCACGCGCCGTTCCCCGCCCGTTTCGTGCTCGGACGCGTAGGCGAGGATCTTGCGTCGACCCGCCCGGCGTACGAGATCCTCGATGCCCGCCGCGAGGCCGCGACCGATCCCGCGGCCCTGAACCTCGGGCAGCACCTGCATGACGCTCCATGCGGTGTCGGGGTCGTCGGCCTGCATCTCGACCCACCCGCGGCCGACGATCTCGCCGTCCACTCGGGCGACGAGAAGGTGGGCCGGCTTGTGTGGGTCGTGGAAGCTCGGCAATTCCTCCGCCGGCTCGTAGGCGATGTCCGGGGTGCCGAACGTGATCGCGTCGACCGCGTTGCCGACCTCGACCGCGCGCACGAAGTCGTGCCAGCCGTCGGCACCCGCCGTCTTCGGGATGGCGAGTTCGTCGATCGTGAAAGTCACGACAGATCCTTTCGCCAGGCGCCCTCGTAGCCGATCGGCTCGAAACCGAGCGCCTCGTTGACGTCGAGCATGTGCCGGTTCTCTTCGGCGTTGAAGGTGAGGATGCTGGGGTGGCCGGGGTAGGTCGCGGCAAGGTGAGCGAGGTTGGCGGCTTTGACCAGCATCCCGAGCCGGTGCCCACGGTGCTCCCGCATGACGGAGGGTCGCGTACTGCTGCACCGCGCGGTGTTCCTGTCGCGGCACCGAGAACAACGTGAAGGCGACGAGACGGCCGGAGGGGACGTGCTCGGCGGCGGCGACGAGCGAGCGCCGCGGGTGGGATTCGCGACGGTCGTCGGCGTCGCGCACCCGCTCGACCGTCCAGACGTCAAGCGGGTACTCCAGCCCGGCGCTCGGGATGTCGGTGCTCATCCGTGTCGCCAGCGCTGCACGGTCCTCGAGCCAGCGCTCTGGGGTGCGATCGATCCAGGTGTGCACGCGGTAGTCGGCGCCACTCGCCGCCTCCGCTGCGGCCACGCGGCCGTCGAGATCGGGCACCGGCAACTCGAGTCGGCTGAGTCGTTCGACCTGTTCGAATCGGTACCCCCGGGCGAGCATGAATCGCGTCGCGCGCGCGTCGGCCGCGATCGTGCCGAAGCCGGTCGGCGACGCGAGCCGCTCGCCGTCGTTGTCGCGGCCGGGCACGCAAGCGATCGCCTTGCGGCGGCCGTCGGCCCGCACCGCCGCCTCGACCCGGTCCGCCAGGTCGCGTCCGACGCCGCGACCCTGGAACTCCGGATGCACCGCCACATGCACCCACGACGTGTCGGCCTCGTCGCCGACCGTTGTCTCAATGACGGCCTGCGCGACGATCCGGCCTTCGGATCGCGCGACGAGCATCCGATGCGGCTGGAAGGCGTTGTGGAACTGGGGCAGCTCTTCGGCGGGCTCGTAGACGATGTCAGGCGTGCCGAACGCTTCGACCGCGACGACATTGCCGACCTCGACCGCGTCGATGAAGGCGGCCGCCGACGGGTCGTCGATCGTCGCCGGAACGTCGAGTTCCTCGATCGAAAACCCACTCATGGTGGAACCTGCCTCACGCCACCTCGTGGGCAGCCGACCAGACTACACAGAGCGGGCCGCACGCAACAGAACGGGTACCGTAGGGGCAGTCCCAATGGAAGCGGAGCCGCGTGTATCTGAAGAGCCTGACCCTCAAGGGGTTCAAGTCCTTCGCGACTCCCACGACCTTCGCGTTCGAGCCCGGAGTCACCTGCGTCGTCGGCCCGAACGGCTCCGGTAAGTCGAACGTCGTCGACGCGCTCGCCTGGGTGATGGGTGAGCAGGGCGCGAAGACGCTGCGCGGCGGCAAGATGGAGGACGTCATCTTCGCCGGCACTGCGACCCGCGGACCGCTCGGCCGCGCCGAAGTGCACCTCACGATCGACAACGCGGACGGCGCGCTGCCGATCGAGTACTCCGAGGTCACGATCTCGCGCACCCTGTTCCGCAACGGGGGCAGCGAGTACGCGATCAACGGCGAGCAGTGCCGTCTGCTCGACGTGCAAGAGCTGCTCAGCGACTCCGGCCTCGGCCGCGAGATGCACGTCATCGTCGGGCAGGGTCAGCTCGACGCCGTTCTGCACGCCACCCCCGAAGACCGCCGCGGCTTCATCGAAGAGGCGGCCGGCATCCTCAAGCACCGCCGCCGCAAAGAGAAGACGCTGCGCAAGCTCGAGGCGATGCAGGCGAACCTCACCCGACTCTCCGACCTGGCGGGCGAGATCCGGCGGCAGTTGAAGCCGCTCGGGCAGCAGGCCGAGATCGCCCGCGAGGCCGCGCAGATTCAGGCGACCGTGCGGGATGCCCGCGCCCGCCTGCTCGCCGACGAGGTCGTCTCGCTGCGGGCGGCCGTCGATGATCTCTCGCGCGGCGAGTCGGAGCGCAAGACCGAGCGCCTCGTGCTTCAGGAACAGGTCGACCAGGCCAAGTTGCGGCAGGGGCGTCTCGAGCAGGCGATGGTCGGGGATGCCGTCGATGAGGCCCGGCGGATCGCGTTCGGGCTCGAACAGGTGCAAGACCGGATGCGATCGCTCTACACGTTGGCCAACCAGCGGTTGTCGCTGCTCGGCCAGCAGTCCGAGCTGCCGGGGATGTCATCGACGATCAGCCAGCGCATGGTCGACGACGCACGCGAGGAGATCACGCGTCTCGCCGCCGGGGTCACCGAGGCCGAGGAGTCCCTGGGCCGGGCTTCGGCCGTCACGGCGACGGCCCGGGGCTCGCTGGACTCTCTCGACGAGGAGATCAGCGCGCAGAGCGCCCTCGTCTCGGCACACGACCTCGAGCAGGGCCGCCTCGTCGGCGTCGTGGCCGCGGCCGAGTCGCGGCTCGCGGCGACCCGCGCCGAACTCGACCGCCAGAAGGCCGCGCTGACCCAGGCGGAAGCCCGACGCGACACCGCGCGCGACGAGCTGCTGGCGCTCGAAGGAGACGATGGCGGGGTACGCGAAGACGACTCGCTCGCCGCTGCGGTGACGACTGCCGACAGCGCTGTCGAGACCTTGCGCAGCGAGGTCGAGGCCCTGCGCGAAGAGTTGCATGCGTCGGAGCGCGAGCGCGACGCCCTCGCCGCCCGCACGGGGGCGCTGTCGCTCGCCCTCGACCAGAAGGACGGCTCCGGCGCGATCGTCGGGGCGAAAGGCATCCGCGGCCTCGTCGCCGAGCACATCCAGGTGCGCGCCGGGTACGAGGCCGCGATCGCCGCCGCGCTCGGGTCCCTCTCCGACGCCGTGCTCGCCGACAGCCGGGATGCCGCCCTCGCGGCACTGGACGACGTGCGCGCCGCATCGGCCGGGCGCGTCGAGATCGTCATCGCCGACGCCGCCGAGACCCCCGCGCCGAAGGGACTGCCCGCCGGGGTCGAGTCGGCTGCCGCTCTCGTGACCGGGCCTGACGGCATCCGCGGACTGCTGGCATCCGTCGTCGTCGTCGACGACCTCGCGATCGCGCGGAAGACGTGGCCGGCCGTCGCGAAGCTCGGCGGGCTGACGATGATCACCCGCGACGGCGACGTCATGACCGAGCACGTGCTGCGCGGCGGCTCGGGCGGCGGACGCTCCACCATCGAACTCGCCGCCGAACGGGATGCCGCGCAGGTCAAGCTCACCGAGGTCACGACCGCGATCGAACGGCAGCGGTTCGCACTCACCGGTAAGCGGGAGGCGCTCGACCTCGCGCAGATCGATGCGGCGCAGGCATCCGCCGCCCTCAAGGAGTTCGACACGCGCCTCGCGGAACGCAGCGAAGCCCTCGGCCGGTCGCGGGTCGCCCTCGAAGCCGCCCAGGCCGAGGGGGAGCGGCTCGCCGAGTCGCTGCGCTCCCTGTCGTCGGCCGTCGAAGAGGCGGAGGCGGCCGTCGAGGTCGCCCGCTCCGAGCGCGACGCGCATGCCGCCAACCCCCGCCCGATGCTCGACGTCTCGTCGCGTGATGCGGTGCTCGCCGAACTCGAGACCGCGCGCGCGGCCGAGGTTCAGGCTCGCGTCGAACTCGAGACGGCCCGGGAGCGGGTGCGGGCGCAGCGCGCGCAGGCCGACTCGCTGCAGGCTCAACTCGAAGCCGAGCGCGCCGCCGCCGAAGAAGCGGCACGCATCGCCGTGCAGCGCCAGCACCAGGTCGAGGCGGCGCAGCGGGTGCTCGCCGCCCTGCCGGCGGCTCTGGATGTCGCCGACCGGTCGGTCTCGCAGGCGCGGGTCGCCCTGGCCGCCGCCGAAGCCGCTCGCAGCGCGCAGAACGAGGAGCTCGTCGAGCTGCGCCGCACCGAGAACACGTTGCGCGAGCGCCTGACGGCCCTCAACGACAACGTGCACGGCCTTGAGATGCAGGCCTACGAGAAGAAGCTGCACCTGTCGACGCTGCTCGAGCGCGCCGCCGAAGACCTCGGCCTCGACGAAGACGTGCTCGTCACCGAGTACGGGCCGGATGTCTTGATTCCCATAGAGGAAGCTCACGACCCGACGGCCGAGACGGCCGTCGGCGCGCCCGCGCGCGAAGGCGAGAAATCGCCTTCGCCCGAAGCAAGTGGCCGCGCGTTCGTGCGTGCAGAGCAGGAGGCGCGGCTGGCTAAGGCCGAGCGGAAACTCGGGCAGCTGGGCCGGGTCAACCCGCTCGCGCTCGAGGAGTTCGAGGCGCTCGAGCAGCGGCACCGGTTCCTCACCGAGCAGCTCGCCGACCTCACCGCGACCCGCAAGGATCTGCTGACGATCATCGACGAGATCGACGAGAAGATGCAGGACATCTTCTCGTCGGCGTTCGAAGACACCAAGGCGGCGTTCAACCAGGTGTTCCCGGTGCTCTTCCCGGGGGGCAGCGGCAGCATCCACCTCACCGCGCCGGATGACCTGCTCACCACCGGCATCGAGGTGACGGTGCGACCGGCGGGCAAGAAGATCGAACGGCTGTCACTGCTCTCGGGCGGGGAGCGGTCGCTCGCCGCCGTCGCCCTGCTGATCGCGATCTTCAAGGCGCGGCCGAGCCCGTTCTACATCATGGACGAGGTCGAGGCGGCCCTCGACGACGCCAACCTCGGGCGGCTGCTCACCGTCATGGAAGACCTGCGGGCGCACTCCCAGCTCATCGTGATCACCCACCAGAAGCGCACGATGGAGATCGCCGACGCCCTCTACGGCGTCTCGATGCGCCAAGACGGCGTCAGCGCCGTCGTCGGCCAACGTGTCGCCGCGGAACGCGCCTCCTGACGGCACGTCGCGCGAGCTGACCGAAACCACTACCGTGGCGCTGTGAAGCGCTGGGTGGCCGCCGTCTTGCTCGTGGCACTGTCGATACTCGGGATGCCGTCGGTCACCGCCCACGCGGACGAGGCCGACTGCGCCGACAACCGGTACGTCGGCGCGGGCTACGAGTACTTCGAAGTCGATCGCGACTGGCTGCCGCCACCGATGCGGTCAAGTGGGTGGGATTGCGCCCTCAAGGCCGAGAATCGCGACCTCGATGAAAGCCTTCTGCCCGACGGTCGTTACGCCAGCGCCCTGAACTTCATCCTCTACTACGTCGACATGGACTTCGACGAGATGGTGGCCTTCTTCCGGTCGTTCGAGCAGAGCGGCTTCATGGGCGAGGACGACATCAACATCGTGTGGGATGCCGACGGGGGCACCCAAGACGCGAACATCGGCGCCGACGAGCTCGCCGCCCTCGATCCGGAGCCCGTCTACGTGACCGCGCGGTTCAGTCACCCGCAGGATGTTCCCGCTCCTGGAACGCCGGGCACGAACATCTACTCGATCACCTGGACCGACGGTGTCGTGTATCAGAGCGAGACGGGGATCGTCGGGCGCCCGCAGCTCGTCGCGAACGTCATCGTGACGGTGCCCTTCGTCGACGGCACCGGACTCGACGATCCGAGCACGCTGAGCGGACTGCGCACCATCCAGGAGGCGACTCCGACCGGCGTGCAGTGGGCGATCATCGGCACCGGGTCGCTCATGCTCATGCTCGTCGTGGGGTGGCCGTCGACGCTGCTCAACTCGGTCGTCGGGTCGCGATACCAGTCGATGGTGCAGTGGGTGACATCCCGGTTCCAGCGGAAGAAGGCGGATGCCGCGCCGCCGACCGACGGGACGATCAAACGTTCCGGCCTGCCCGGTTGGCTCATGTGGCCCGGGTTCGCGCTCGCCGCGATCCTCGGTGCCTTCGTCGACCCCGATTTCGGGTTCAACCTCATGTCGCTGCGGCTCGTGGTGACGCTCTTCCTGTCGTTCCTGCTGTTCAACTTCGCGGCGTGGACGATTGTGCGCCGGGTCGCCGTGCGGCTTCAGCCGGAGTCCGACCCGTACCTGCGGTTCCGCTGGGGTTCGCTGCTGCTCGTCATCGTGGCGGTGCTCATC
Organism: Pseudolysinimonas sp.; assembly: GCF_049651805.1. Classification (GTDB taxonomy): domain Bacteria; phylum Actinomycetota; class Actinomycetes; order Actinomycetales; family Microbacteriaceae; genus Pseudolysinimonas_A. The sequence goes on along the minus strand of NZ_JBASCU010000024.1, from coordinate 40,919 downwards.
GCCCGGTTGCTGGGCCTGGAGCCGGGCGTGATCTTCGGCCTCGTCGCCGGCATCGCCTACGCCGCCACTTTGCAGGCGGCGAAGAGCGCCGTCGTCACGATCGTCGGCTCGGCGTTCGGGCTCGCGCTCGCGCTCCTCGCCTGGGTCGGCTACTCGCTGCTCGCCCCGGCGCAGATCGACAACTTCGCCTTCGTGTTCCTGGTCGAGTTCCTCGCCGGGGTCACTGTGAAGGGCGTGTCGACCCTGCCGCTCTCGTTGCTGCCACTCGGCAATCTCGAGGGAGCGAAACTGTTCGGCTGGAAGAAGGCGGTGTGGGGCGCCTCGTACGTCGTCGGTCTCGCCGCGTTCATGCTCGCGCTTGCGACGATCCCGAAAGCGTGGGGCGAGATTCCCGACTTTCTGCGCTGGATCTGGATCTTCGGCGCCTACGCCGTCGTCGCGGTCGTCGTGTGGGCCGTGAACGCGCGGATGCTCAAGAAGAAGCCGTTGCCGCCGGAGAGGGAGCTCGGCGACCAGCCCGACGCGATCACGATCGACTGAGCCGCTGCGCTCAGCCGAGTCGGCCGTCGCCCGGGCGGCTGACCCGGAACCAGCGGTAGCCGTAGGCCCCGAGTTCGACCGAGACGTGCCCGCCGTCCAGCGGCATCCGCTCGGGGCCGAGCAGGTCGACGAGGTTCGCGTCCTCGGCTTCGTCATCGAGCCGCAACTGCACGTTCATCGGGCGCTCGGCGAAGTTGTGCAGTGCCACGAATCGACCGAGGTCGCTGCGCATTGAGTGGGCCAGCACGGCCTTCTGGTCGTGTTCGAGCACCTCGAACTCGCCCCAGCCGATCTCGGCCGACGCCCGGTAGCGCGCGATGAGCCGTTGCACGTGCTGAAGCAGCGAGTCGGGATCGTCGCGCTGGGCGACGACGTTGACGTGCTCGGGCGCGTACCCGTCGCCCGGGGGCTGCGCGACGAGTCGCGACGACCGGGCCGACGAGAAGCCGCCGGTCGGCGTGGCATCCCACTGCATCGGGGTGCGCACGGAACTACGTCCCGGGATGTCGGCGTTCTCGCCCATCCCGATCTCTTCGCCGTAGAACAGCACCGGGGTGCCGGGCAGCGAGAACAACAGGCTGTACACCATGCGGATGCGTCGGGGGTCGCCCTCGAGCATCGGGGGCACCCGCCGGGTGATGCCGCGGCCGTAGATGCGCTGTGACTCGTCGGGCGCGAACGCCTCGAACACCTCGTTGCGCTGCTTCTCGGTGAGTTTGTCGAGGGTGAGCTCGTCATGGTTGCGCACGAAGTTGGCCCACTGCGACTCCGGGGCGATCTCGGGCCGTTGCCGTAGCGCCCGAATGAGCGCGGTAGGGTCGCGTCGGGCGAGAGACAGGTAGAGCGACTGCATCCCGATGAAGTCGAACTGCATCGTGAGTTCCGACCCGGCGGCACCGCCGAAGTAGTCGAACTGCTGGCGGTACGGCAGGTTCACCTCGCCGAGCAGCACCGCTTCGCTCGAGCGGCGCTGCAGGAACCGGCGGATGTCGCGCAGAAACTCGTGCGGATCGCCGATCTCGGTGTCTTTCGGGGCCTCGATGAGGAAGGGAACGGCATCCACCCGGAAACCGGATACCCCCATCTGCAGCCAGAATCCGATGGCCTTCGCGATCTCGTTGCGCACCTTCGGGTTGGCGATGTTGACGTCGGGCTGGTGCCGGTAGAACGAGTGTAGAAAGTACTCGCCCGTCTTCTCGTCGAGCTCCCACATACTCGACTCCTCGCCGGGAAAGACGGTGGGCGCGTCGTTCTTCGGCTTCGTCTTCGACCAGACGTAGTAGTCGCGGTAGGGGTTGTCGACGCTCGTGCGTGCCTCGAGAAACCACGGGTGGCGGTCGGACGTGTGATTGACGACGAGATCGACGATGACCCGGATGCCGCGGTCGCGTGCCGTGCGCATGACCTCGACGAAGTCGCCGTGGGTACCCAGGCGCGGATCGACACCGTAGAAGTCGGTGACGTCGTAGCCGTCGTCGCGATCCGGCGACGGGTAGAACGGCATGAGCCACAGGCACGTGATGCCCAGGTCGGCGAGGTAGTCGATGCGGCGGGCGAGCCCGGCGAAGTCGCCCACCCCGTCGCCGTTGTCGTCGAGGAAGGTCTCGACGTCGAGGCAGTACACGACGGCGGTCTTCCACCACAGGTCGCTCGTGTCGGTGATCCTCATGACGCCACCTCCGGCAGACGTTCCCGGAGGGCGGGAAGCAGGTCGGTGCCCGCCATCGTCAGGAACGGCGCCTGATCGCGGCCGACATGGTGCAGGTACGCGCCGTCGAAGCCCGCGTCGACGATGCCGGCGATGCGGTCGGCGAGACGGGTCGGTTCGTGGTCGACGAGCAGGGCATCCCGAATGGCTGCCTCATCGACGTCGGCCGCCCGCCGGTCGAACTCGGCCGGGTCGGCGATGTCCCACGTCTCGGGTGGCTGCACGGCGGGACCGTGGCGCCACTGCTCCAACGCGATCGCGACGGCTTCGTCGTCGGTGGGTGCCCACGAGAGGTGGATCTGCACGACGCAGGGTCCCTGGCCGCCGGCATCCCGGTAGGCACCGATGACGCGTTGCATCTGGTCGCGCGCGCCGACCACCGTGATGAGCCCGTCGGCCCAGGCGGCGGCGCTCGCCGCTGTCTCAGGCGTGACGGCGGCCCCGACGAGCCGGGGAGGCACGTCGGGGCGACTCCACACCTGCGCGCGGTGCGTCCGCACACGACCGTCGGAGGTGACTTCTTCGCCGTCGAGCAGGTCGCGGATGATGTCGACGCTGTCCAGCAGACGCTCCTCACGCTCGTCTTTGGGCGGCCACGGGTCGCCCGTGATGTGTTCGTTGATCGCCTCGCCGCTGCCGAGCGCCGCCCAGAACCGCCCGGGGAACATCAGCCCCAGCGTCGCGATCCCCTGAGCGACGATCGCGGGGTGGTAGCGCTGACCTGGTGCGGTGACCACGCCGAAGGTGTACCGGGTCGTCGCCAGGGCGGCGCCGAGCCAGCTCCACGCGAAGCCCGACTCGCCTTGCCGCGCTCCCCAGGGCGCGAAGTGGTCGGAACACATCGCCGCGTCGAACCCGACCCGTTCCGCGGCCTGGGCCGCGAGCAGCAGCTCGTCGGGAGGGACGTTCTCGTGGGAGCAGTGGTATCCGATGAGGGTCACCCGCTCCACGATTCGCCAGCGACAGCCGATTCGGTAGGGTCTTGCCTTCGCGCCGGATCGTGCCTAGCGCCGCTGGGCTGTGGCGGCATCCTCTCCTTCGCGGGAGGGTTGCCGCGCGGCGTGCTCGATCGGGATCTCGTCGAGCGGGATGCCGTTGACGGTCGCGACCTGCCAGCTCTCGTTCTCGAGGCGCAGCATAGAGATCGAGCCGTTGTCGATTCCCGGCACTGGCCGGCCGGCGAGGCGCGCAAGGGTGTAGCGGATGATCGTGCCGTGGCACACGACGAGAACCGCGCCGTCGGGGATGTCGCGCGCGATCGCGGCGAGCGCCGCCTCGCCGCGGGTGGCGACGGCGTCGAGGGCTTCGGCGCCGGGGTAGTCGCGGTCGGGCCAGCGCTCGATCGCCGCCGCGGCCGAGGTGCCCTCAAGCGGTCCGTAGTCGCGTTCGATGAGCTGCGGGTAGGCCGTGCCGAGTGGAATGTCGAGACCTTCGGCGATGATCTGCGCCGTCTCCCGCGCGCGTTGCAGGGGCGAGCTGACCACGGCATCCCACGGCCGTGACCGCAGGGTCATGAACGCATGGTGCGCCTGCTCGCGACCCGTCTCGTTGAGCGGGATGTCACTCGAGCCCTGAAGCAGACCTCGGCGATTCCATTCGGTCTGCCCGTGCCGGATGAACGCGACGATCATGCGACCATGGTGTCATGGCGGCTGCGTGGTCTCTCGGCTCGGCCCTGCGGGGCATGTTCACACGCGCCACGATCGACGACTCGACCTGGGATGCCCTCGAAGACGCGCTCATCTCGGCCGACTTCGGATCCGACCTGACCGACGCGATCGTCGAGGAACTGCGCGACAAGGTCGCGAAGTACCGCACGACCGATCCGGCGGACCTTCAGCGGATGCTGCGCGAGACGATCGAGGAACGACTCGCCCGCCTCGACTCGACCCTCACGCTCTCGAATCGCCCCGCGGTCGTGCTCGTCGTCGGGGTGAACGGCGTGGGCAAGACGACGACGATCGGCAAGTTCGCGAAGTTCCTCACCAACTACGGCCGCTCGGTCGTCGTCGGTGCGGCCGACACGTTCCGTGCCGCCGCCGTCGAGCAACTCGCCACGTGGGCCGAGCGCGGGGGAGCGTCGATCGTGCGGCCGCAACAACAGGGCCAGGATCCGGCATCCGTCGCGTTCCAGACCGTCGAGAAGGCGCGGGCTGAAGGCATCGAGATCGTGCTCATCGACACCGCCGGCCGGTTGCAGACCAAGAGCGGCCTGATGGATGAACTCTCCAAGGTGCGCCGCGTGATCGAGAAACTCGAGCCCATCGCCGAAGTGTTGCTCGTGCTCGACGCCACGACCGGGCAGAACGGCCTGGCGCAGGCGGAGGCGTTCATCGAACACGCCGGGGTGACCGGGCTCGTGCTGACCAAACTCGACGGATCCGCAAAGGGCGGATTCGTGTTGAGCGTTCAAGAGAAGACGGGCATCCCGATCAAGCTCGTCGGGCAGGGTGAAGGCATCGGCGACCTGACCGGTTTCACCCCGCACGTCTTCGCGCAACAACTCGTCGGCTGAGGCATTAGGCAGCGTCGAAGAACTCCCAGATGGCCGCGGTCGCGTCGAGGGCGTCGCTCGGCTGATCCATCGCACCTTCGCGGGGTACCGATCCCGGCCACTGGTGGCCGGCATCCGCCACCGTCACGAGCACCACGCGACGGTCGTCGGCGCAGTCGCTCGCGCGCGTCGTGACGGGCGGCTCCTCGGTGATCACCGCGGCGTCGCAGGCGCCCGCGGATCGAAACACGTCGACAGCGTCGGCGACCGGCATCCCGTCGACGTCCCCGATGCCGTCGCCGGGCTCGCCGTCCATGCGCACCTGCGAGTCGGTGAGTCCGTGGATGTGCAGAACGGATGTCGGGGCGGGGTTATCGCACGCGGTCACGATGGTGCCGGCAACCGGGGCGATCGCGGCGAAGACGTCGGTCTCGCAGGCCATCCGGTAGGACATCATCGCGCCGTTCGACATGCCCGTCGCGAAGGTGCGGTCGCCGCTCACCCCGAACTCGTTCTGCAACGCCTCGACGAGGGAGGTGATGAACGCGACATCGTCGACCCCGTCGCGGACGGCTCCACCGCAACAGTCGCCGGCGTTCCAGGTGCGGTTCTCACCGTCGGGGTAGGCGACCAGGAATCCGCCCGCATCGGCTTCGTCGTTCCAGCCGTACGCACGCTCGGCCTGTTGGCCAGAACCGACGCCGCCGTGCATCATCACGACCAGGGCCGGGTCGGCGGCGAGTTCGGCGGGGATGTAAAGGCGGTAGGTGCGGGTGACCCCCTCGACCTCAAGCGCCCGACTCTCGGTGCCGGCACGCGGCCCGGGGTCGGGCCGGTCGCTGGGGATACCGCACGCGGTGAGCACGGCGAGCGACGTGACGACGAGAACCACCGAGAGGATGCGACGCGGGCTCATGCCGACAGTCTGGCGCGACCGGTCGCCGGGTCGCGTCCTCTTCTCGCCGCACAGCGGGTACTCCCGCCGGAGTACCCGCTACCCCTAAAGTGACGCCATGAGCGACACCGACGTTTATGTGAGCCCCACCCGCGTTCCCGCCACGACCGCGCTCGTGCTCGCGGTGGTCGGCGCCTCGGTCATGTCGTGGAGTTTCGTCAACGGCATCTCGGCTGCCCTCGACGCGAGCGGGACGGGTGCGACGCCGTACATCATCGCGTTCCTCGCCGCCGCGGTGCTGGTGGTCGCGGCGCTGGTGATCAGCATCGTTTGCCTCGCGCGCGGTCTCGCCCGTGGCATCGCGCTGGTCGCGCTGCTGGTGTCGATCGCGCCGATCGTCGCGGTGATCATCCTGCGGATCGGCGCGACCGCCTGAGCCCTATTCGGCCGCTTTGGCCGCATGACCCGCTTCGCCTGCGGCGTACGACTTCGAGCGCGGCACATACCGCGCCGAGTTGCCGAGCAGCCCGGCGACCTCCTCGTCCGTGAGCTCGCGACGCACCTTCGCGGGCACACCGGCGACGAGCGACCGAGGCGGAATGACGGTGCCTTCGAGCACGAGCGCTCCGGCGGCGACGAGCGAGTTCGCACCGATCACCGCTCCGTTGAGCACCGTCGCGTTCATGCCGATCAGGCAGCCGTCTTCGACGACGCAGCCGTGCACGATCGCGCCGTGCCCGATGCTCACATCGGCGCCAACGATCGTCGGGTTGCCCGACTCGGTATGGATGACCGCGTTGTCTTGCAGGTTGCTGCGCTCGCCGAGCACGATCTCATCGATGTCGCCGCGCAGCACCGCGCCGAACCACACGTTGGCGTCGGCGGCGATGCGCACGTTTCCGATCACCGAGGCGTTCGGGGCGATCCACGCGTCGGGGTCGATCTCGGGGGTGTGTCCGTCGAGGGGCAGGATGAGCGGCATGAGGCCAGGCTAGCTCTGCGCAGGGATCGCCCCGAAGTCGAGTCGGCGGGGATATTCCGCCCGGCCGAGCGAAGCGGCGATCGCCGCGCGTAGCTGCGGTCCGAGGCCGGGATCGGCGTCGACGCGGGCGTGCAGCACCGCGCCGAACAGGTCGTCGGAAACGACGTGCACCTCAGCCGCGTGCCCCCCGCATCCTGGCCCCGCGCCTGATCTCGAGCCCCCAAGGATTCGTGCGAATTGGCGGTTCCCGCGGCATTCAGCCGCCAACTCGCACGAATCGTCGGGATCTGGGCGGCATGCCTCGCTGCTGAGCACCCCCGCCTAAGCTGTCTGGCGACATGGCCACCTTCTCTTCGCTCTCGGATCGCCTCACCGCGACGTTCAAGAACCTCCGCACCAAGGGCAAGCTCACGCCCGCGGACGTCGACGGCACGGTGCGCGAGATCCGTCGCGCGTTGCTGGATGCCGACGTCGCGTTGGAGGTCGTGAAGGACTTCACCGGCAAGGTGCGCGAGCGGGCGCTCAGCGACGAGGTGAACAAGGCGCTCAACCCGGCGCAGCAGGTCGTGCAGATCGTCAATGAGGAGCTGGTCGGCATCCTCGGTGGTGAGCAGCGGCGGTTGGAGTTCGCGAAGAAGCCGCCGACGGTCATCATGCTCGCGGGGCTCCAGGGTGCGGGTAAGACGACGCTCGCGGGGAAACTCGCGAAGTGGCTCAAGAAGGAGGGGCACACGCCACTCCTCGTCGCGAGCGACCTCCAGCGCCCGAACGCCGTCACCCAGCTGCAGGTCGTCGGCGAGCAGGCCGGGGTGCCGGTGTTCGCCCCCGAGCCGGGCAACGGCGTCGGCAACCCCGTGAAGGTCGCGAAGGACGGCGTCAAGGAGGCTGAGCGCAAGCAGTACGACACGGTCATCGTCGACACCGCCGGACGCCTCGGCATCGACGCCGAGCTGATGAAGCAGGCGTCCGACATCCGCAAAGCCGTCGACCCCGACGAGGTGCTGTTCGTCATCGACGCGATGATCGGTCAGGACGCGGTGACCACAGCTCGCGCCTTCCAGGAGGGTGTCGACTTCACCGGCGTCGTGCTCACCAAGCTCGACGGCGACGCTCGGGGTGGTGCGGCGCTCTCCGTCGCGTCGATCACCGGGCGGCCGATCATGTTCGCCTCCACGGGCGAGGGGCTGGATGACTTCGAGCCCTTCCACCCCGACCGCATGGCGAGCCGCATCCTCGACCTCGGCGACATCCTTACCCTCATCGAGCAGGCTCAGGGCGCCTTCGACGAGGAGGAGGCGAAGAAGGTCGCCGAGAAGTTCGCGACCGACACCTTCACCCTCGACGACTTCCTCAAGCAGATGCAACAGCTGCGCAACATGGGCTCGCTCAAGGGCATGCTCGGGATGCTGCCCGGCGCGCGCGGCATGCGCGAAGCCCTCGACAACTTCGACGAGCGCGAGATCGTGCGCACCGAGGCGATCATCCAGTCGATGACCCTCGCCGAACGCACGACCCCGAAGCTGCTCAACGGCTCACGTCGGTTGCGCATCGCGAAGGGTTCCGGCACGACCGTCACCGACGTCAACCAGCTCGTCATCCGCTTCGAGCAGGCGGCGAAGATGATGAAGACCGTCGCCAAGGGCGGGGTGCCGCAGGTGCCCGGAATGGGCCCGATCCCCGGCGGGTCCTACGGCGGCAAGGGCAAGGCTAAGCCGCAGAAGAAGGGCTCGCGCAGCGGCAACCCCGCGAAGCGCGCCGCCGAGGATGCCGCCCGCGCGCAGGGCGTGAAGCCAGCGTCCGGGGGTACCGGCTTCGGTCTCGGTGGTGCCGGAGCTGCGAAGACCCCTCCGACGCCCGAAGAGCTCGCGGCCCTGCAGAAGATGCTCGGTCGCTGACCGGCCCCCACAAGAAGTGACAGAAAGTTCCGTCCGCCCCTCTAGGCTGACGGGATGATCGCACCAGGGATGCGTCACCCCGTCCGCGTGGGCGTACAGGTCTCCAACCAGCACGCCCCCTACCCGCTCATCCGAGACACCATCCGCGAACTCGAAGACCTCGGGGTCGACGTGATCTTCAACTGGGATCACTTCTTCCCGTTGACCGGCGACCGCGACGGGTCGCACTTCGAAGCGTGGACAATGCTCGGGGCGATCGCCGAGCAGACCTCCCGCGTTCAATTCGGCCCTCTCGTGAACTGCAGCGCCTACCGCAACCCCGACCTGCAAGCCGACATGGCCCGCACGCTCGACCACATCTCGGGCGGCCGCTTCATCTTCGGAACCGGGTCGGGCTGGTTCGAGCGCGACTTCACCGAGTACGGGTACGAGTTCGGCACGGCGGGTTCCCGCCTCGACGCGCTCGCGGCCGACCTGCCGCGCATTCGGGAGCGTTGGGCCAAACTCAACCCCGCGCCGACGCGCGACATCCCCATCCTCATCGGGGGCGGTGGCGAGCAGAAGACCCTCAAGATCGTGGCCGAGCACGCCGATATCTGGCACTCGTTCGCCGACCCCGACACGCTCGTGCGGAAGCTCGACGTGTTGCGGCACTGGTGTGAGGAGGCGGGGCGCGACTGCTCCGAGGTCGAACTCTCCACCGGCACGACGGTGCGCGGAATGGGGTCGCTCGACCACGCGTCCCTCGAGAAATATCACGCCCTCGGCGTCCGCCTGTTCGAGACGGCGATCAACGCCGGGGATGACCTGGCCCCGGTGCGCGCGCTGCTCGCCTGGCGGGATTCCGTCGAGAGCTGACCGCCTCGGCCCTGGGCGGGGGGCGGTGGTGCGCCATACCTTGAGCGGGTGACGTCCTCGCGCTGGCTGCTGCTCGGCGCGGTCATCTTCACCTTCCTCGCCTGGGCGAGCGCGTTCGTCGTCATCCGCGGGGTCGGGCCGTATCTCGACGGTGGCCCGCTCGCCCTCGGCCGCCTCGCGATCGGCACGTTCGCCCTCGGCACCGCCGTCCTGCTCGCCCGAAGCTGGGTGTGGCCGACAAAGCGCGAGTGGGGCCAACTGGTGATCGTCGGTGTCGCCTGGTTCGGCGCCTACAACGTCGCCCTGAACACCGCGGAACAGACGTTGGATGCCGGCACCGCCGCGATGATCGTCGGCATCGGGCCGATCCTCATCGCGCTCGGCGCCGGCCTCTTCCTCGGCGAAGGCATCCCGAAGTGGTTGTCGATCGGCGCCGCCGTCGCGTTCGCCGGAGTCGTCCTCATCGGGGTCGGCACGATGCTTGCGCAAGGCGGGGCGCGTCCCCTGGACCTCGTCGGAGCGGTGCTCGCGCTGATCGCCGCCGTCACCTACGCGATCGGGGTCATCGCCCAGAAGCCGGTGACGCGCCACATCCCGGCGATCCAAGCCACATTCCTCGCCTGCGCGATCGGGTTCGTCGTGTGCCTGCCGTTTTCGGGTCTCCTGGTCGCGCAGCTGGCGGTCGCCCCGGCATCCGCCTGGTGGGGGACGGTCTATCTCGGCGTCGTGCCGACCGCGCTCGCCTTCACCACGTGGGCGTACGCGCTGGGTCGGATGCCGGCGGGCCAGCTCGGGATCGCCAGTTACCTGTCGCCGCCGCTCGCGACGGTCATGGGGTTGCTCGCGTTCGGGGAGATCCCGCATCCGCTCGCACTCGCCGGTGGTGTGGTGGGCCTGCTCGGGGTCGCGATCTCGCGCCGCAAGGCCCGGGTGCCTGTCGCGGCTTGAACCGGATGGTCGCCGCGGCGGCGAGAATCTGCCAGAATGGTGGTTTGGGTCCCGGCATCCGACCCTCTATCCGATGCCGATGACCTCCATCTAGAACTTTCCTGCCGAGTGTGCCCCACGCGCACGGGAGCAGTTCGTCCGTCACGCACACACTCTGGAGAAACTCTTGGCTGTCAAGATCCGCCTCAAGCGGCTCGGCAAGATCCGCGCCCCGTATTACCGCATCGTCGTCGCCGACTCGAAGACCAAGCGCGACGGTCGCGTGATCGAAGAGATCGGCAAGTATCACCCCACCGAGGAGCCCTCGTTCATCGAGATCAACTCCGAGCGTGCCCAGTACTGGCTCGGCGTCGGCGCGCAGCCGACCGAGCAGGTCGCCGCGCTGCTGAAGCTCTCGGGCGACTGGGGCAAGTTCAAGGGCGACAAGAACGCGAAGAGCACCATCCGCGTCGCCGAGCCGAAGCCGGTCTTCTCGATCGACGACAAGAAGAAGCCCGTGCTGAAGCCGAAGGCTGAGAAGCCCGCCCCGAAGGCGGAGGCTCCCGTCGAGGAGGCCCCCGCTGCTGAGGCTCCCGCTGCCGAGGCGCCTGCTGCCGAGGTCGAGGCGCCGGTCGAAGAGACCCCCGCCGTCACCGAGGCCGAGGCAGCGGTCGACGAGGCTGTCGCCGCGCCTGCCGACGCGGCTCCTGCCGCCGAGGCTGCCGCCGAAGGCGACGACAAGTAATCATGCTGGCTTCCGCCCTCGAGCATCTCGTCAAGGGGATCGTCGACTTTCCCGACGACGTTCGGGTCGAGTCGTCGACCTCCTCACGCGGAGAGCTGCTCGAGGTGCGGGTCAACCCCGACGACCTGGGCCGCGTCATCGGCCGGTCGGGGCGCACCGCCAAGGCTCTGCGCACGCTCGTGACGGCACTCGCCGACGGTCAGCGCATCCGGGTCGACGTCGTCGACACCGACGAGGCGTGAGCGCCGCGAAGGCTCCGCCCCCGGGCACGACGCAGCTACGCGTCGGACGCCTGACGAAGGCGCACGGACTCAAGGGCGCCCTCAAGCTCGAACTCTTCACCGACGAACCGGAGCGCCGCTTCGTGCCCGGCGCGACGTTCACGCTGCAGGTGCCCACGTCATCCCCGTGGCACGGTAAGACGATCGAACTCTCGGAGCTGCGCTGGTACAACAGCCACGCCGTCGGGTTCTTCGCCGGCATCGACACTCGCGAAGCGGCCGAGACGCTCGTGCGCGCGATCCTCTGGGTCGACCACGACGTCACCGAGCTGCCCGCCGAATCCGACGCTTGGTACGATCACCAGCTCGTCGGGCTGCGGGCGCTCCGCGACGGCGTCGAGGTCGGTCGCGTCATCCGTGTCGACCACCTGCCCGCGCAGGACCTGTTGGCAATCGACACCGGCTCCGGCGAGGTGCTGGTGCCCTTCGTGTCGGCGATGGTGCCGACGGTCGACATCACGGCCGGCACTGTCACCCTCACCCCGCCGCCCGGCCTCTTCGAAGAGCTTCCCGACGACGACGCCGCGCCGACAGACCCGGCACCGGGTTCCTAACTCTCGGGAATGTCCGAGAGTTAGGGACGCGCCGCCGCGCCGATAGCCTGAAACAGTGCGCATCGACGTCGTGACGATCTTCCCCGAGTTCTTCTCGGTGCTCGACGTCTCCCTCCTCGGCCGCGCACGCAGCGGGGGAGTGCTCGACTTCCGCGTGCACGACCTGCGCGAGTACACGCACGACCGCCACCGCACCGTCGACGACACCCCCGCCGGCGGCGGCGCGGGCATGGTGATGAAACCCGAACCGTGGGGTGAAGCATTGGATGCCATCCTCACGCCCGAGAGCACGGTCGTCTTCCCGACACCGGCCGGGGCGCTCTTCACGCAGGGCACGGCCCGCGACCTCAGCGAGAAGCAGCACCTCGTGTTCTGCTGCGGCCGCTACGAGGGCATCGACCAGCGCGTCATCGACCACACCCGCAGCCGTGCCGAGGTGCTCGAACTGAGCCTTGGCGACTACGTGCTCAACGGCGGCGAGGTCGCGGCGATGGCGATGATCGAGGCGGCGGGGAGACTCGTTCCGGGCGTCGTCGGCAATCCCGAGAGCCTCGTCGAGGAGAGCCACGAAGACGGGTTGCTCGAGTATCCGAGCTACACGAAGCCCGCCGTCTGGCGCGGACTCGAGACCCCGTCCGTGCTGCTCGGCGGCAACCACGGCGCGATCGCCGCCTGGCGCCGTGAGCAACAACTCGCACGAACCCGTAGCACGCGCCCCGACCTGCTGCCGAGAGAGGATGCCGATGATGCGTGATCGAGGATGGGTGTGGGCGCAGTTCGCCGTGGCCGGAGTGCTCGCCGCCCTGAGCCTTGTCGGCATTCTGGGTGTCGTGGTGTTCGACGCCGCGGAGTTGGCGTTCTCGTTCGCCGGGGCGATTCACGCGTTCGCGGTGTTCCCCGGACTCGTGGTCTCGCTCGTGGTGAATGCCCTCATCATGCGCGCGCACCGCGAGCTGGGGCTGTCGCTCACCGAGAAGTGGCTGCTCGGCGTGGAGTTCGCGTTCGTCGCGTGGCTGCTGGTGCTGCACTTCTGGTCGCATTCGGGCGATGCGCTCGGCCTGGCGATCATCACCTGGCCGGTCGTCATCATCCTCGCGATCGTGATCGCGATCCTCGCCGCAGCGCGCAACACCTCGAGACCTGCAGTGGCGGCCCCACCGCCGCCGCCTCCGCCCGCCTAAGCCGAGCGAGCGGTCAGCACCACCGGGCCGGCTTCGGTGACGGCGACGGTGTGTTCGGCGTGGGCGCCGCGCGAGCCGTCCTTGCTGCGCAGCGTCCAGCCGTCGGCGTCGGTGTAGATCTTGTCGGTGCTGTGCATGAACCACGGCTCGATCGCGAACACCAGCCCCGGCCGCAGCACGAGCCCGCGACCCGCCCGCCCATCGTTGGGAATGTGCGGGTCGCCGTGCATGATGCGACCGACGCCGTGCCCGCCGAAGTCGAGGTTGACCTTCAGTCGCGCGGCGTGGGCGACGTCGCCGATGGCCGCCGAGATGTCGCCGATCTTGTTGCCGACGACCGTCGCGGCGATCCCGGCGGCGAGCGCTTTCTCCGTCGTCGCGATCAGCGCAAGGTCGGCATCCCGGGGCGTCCCGACGACGATCGACAGCGCCGAATCGGCGACCCATCCCTCGACGTTGGCGGCGAAGTCGAGCGACAGCAGGTCGCCGTCCCGCAGCATGTAGTCGTGGGGCAGCCCGTGCAGTACCCCGTCATTCACCGACGTGCAGATCACCTTGCCGAACGGTGAGCCGCCGAACGACGGGTGGTAGTCGATGTAACAGCTCTCCGCCCCCCGGGCACGGATCATGTCGTGGGCGAGCGCATCCAGCTCGAGCAGGTTCACGCCGACGTCCGCCGCATCCCGCGTCGCTTCGAGAACGCTCGCGACGAACGAGCCGGCGGCCCGCATCTCGTCGATTTCGGCGGGGGTGCGCAGTTCGATCACCGCAGAAGCCTAGCTGGATGCCGACACCCGTTCGGTTGGCCCGAACCGTCGCGCTGTGGCAAGATGGTCGATTGTGCCCGGCACGGTTCTGCCTCAGAGGAACCGTCAGTGCCTACCCGGTCCGGGTCAGGGCACGATCTCGAAGAATCCACATTGAACCGCGCCCGATCTGAGGCGGTCGCAGAGAGCGAAATCCCATGCACATCCTCGACGACGTCGACTCCGCTTCTCTTCGGTCGGACATCCCCGACTTCCGCCCCGGCGACACCGTCAAGGTGCACGTGAACATCGTCGAAGGCACGCGCTCGCGTATTCAGGTGTTCCAGGGCGTCGTGATCGCTCGCAAGAACGAGGGCGTGCGTGAGTCGTTCACGGTGCGCAAGGTCTCGTTCCAGGTCGGCGTCGAGCGCACGTTCCCCGTGCACTCGCCGGTCATCGACCACATCGAGATCGTCACCCGCGGTGACGTGCGCCGCGCGAAGCTCTACTACCTGCGCAACCTTCGCGGCAAGAAGGCGAAGATCAAGGAAAAGCGCGACGCCTGAGTCGCGCGTGCGCGTTCAGATCTGAACTGTTGAGCGTCGAGCGCGTCGCGTTGTAGGAACCGTCGGGCGACATATGCTGTCACGGAACCCAGGGGTGACATGACAGAGCAGGAAGCGCCGCTGGCGCGCGAGGGCACCGTGCCCGACCAGATCGACTCGGCCTCCGACGCCGACTCCGCGGCCGGTGCGACCGACCAGACGCGGGCGCGCCCGAAGCGCAAGAAGCTCACGGGCTGGCGTGCGTTCCTGCGCGACGTCGCCCTCATCCTGGTCGCCGCGATCGTCATCTCGTTCCTGATCAAGACGTTCCTGATCCGCTCGTTCTACATCCCGTCGCAGTCGATGGAAGACACCCTTCTCATCAACGACCGCATCATCGTGAACGAGCTCGTTCCCAACGTGATGCCGATCGAGCGCGGCGACATCGTCGTGTTCCGTGACCCGGGCGGCTGGCTCGCCCCGGTGCCCGAGGTCGAACAGAACCCGGTGGTGGCGGCGGTCGACTGGCTGTTGTCGATCATCGGGCTCACCGCCCCGGACTCCAACGATCACCTCATCAAGCGGGTCATCGGCCTGCCCGGAGACGTGGTCGAGTGCTGCAACGAGTTCGGCCAGATGTCGGTCAACGGTGTGCCGCTCGACGAGGTCGGCGCGTATGTGCTGCTGCCCGACGGTGTCACGAAGGTGTCGCGTGACGACTTCGAAGTCACCGTGCCCGAGGATTCGCTCTGGGTGATGGGCGACAACCGCTATAACTCCGCCGACTCGCGGTACAACCAAGACGGACCGACTGACGGCTTCGTGCCGTTCGACCACGTCGTGGGTCGCGCCATCGTCGTCTCGTGGCCGATCGACCGCTGGACCTGGCTCGAGAATTACCCGATCGTCTTCTCGGGGGTCGACGAAGGCAACGGCACGCCGCAACCCACCCCGGAATCGACTCCCAGCCCCAGCGGATGACCTCCACCGTTCCGACGCTGAGGCACGAGCGCATCCTGCTGCGGGAGGGCGCGCGGCTGGTGATCGGCATGGATGAGGTGGGTCGCGGCGCGATCGCCGGCCCGGTCGCGGTGGGGCTGAGCATTGTGGATGTCGACACCCGCACCGCGCCGGAAGGCCTCAAGGATTCCAAGCTGTTGCCCGAGCCGAAGCGCGAGGAGCTGCACCCGAAGGTCGCCCGGTGGTCGCGGTACGCCGCCGTCGGCATGGCGTCGAACGAACGCATCGAGCAGATCGGCATCATCGCCGCGCTCGGACTCGCCGCTCGCCGTGCGATCGACGCGATCCGCGAGCAGGGCGTCGACCTGAGCGGCGCCGTGGTCCTGCTCGACGGTTCGCACGACTGGCTGTCGCCGGCGATCGGCGGGGCGATCCCGGTGACGATGAAGGTGAAAGCCGACCGCACTTGCGCTGCTGTCGCCGCGGCATCCGTTCTGGCGAAGGTGCAACGCGATCGGCTGATGATCGACAACGACCTCGTGCACCCCGGGTACGTGTGGACGTCGAACAAGGGCTACGCGAGCGCCGAGCACTACGCGGGCATCGAGCGGGTCGGGGCAAGCCCCCTCCACCGGTGGAGTTGGCTCAAGCAGCCCGGACTGTTCGCGCTCGACGCCCTCGGCGCATAGCCGCCATCTGCTGCTCGACCCTCCCCGCGGGCGTGAACTGCGCGGTGAGGGGCAGCGTGTTCAGTCTCGCGGCCACGGTCGATGCGGTCGCGCAAGCGGCCGGACGGGTCAATGCTGCGCACCCGAGTCCGGACGATGCCAGCTCTGCTTGCGTTACTGTGCGAGACTATGTACTGTGTACGACATGGTAACCCCGGCCGACACCGCGAAGCACGAGCACGACCTCCGCAAGGGCGTCCTCGTGCTCGCCGTGCTGTCGCAGCTGCGCACCCCGCAGTACGGCTACTCGCTACGGCAGGCGCTCGGCGAGCGCGGCATGCCGATCGAGGAGGGCACGTTGTATCCACTGCTCCGGCGGCTCGAGGCGCAGGGGCTGCTCGACTCGCGCTGGCAGGCCGACGGCGGACCGCCGCGCCGCTATTACGAGCTCAGTGCCGGTGGCACCGAGCTCTTCCGCGAACTCACCGCCGCGTGGGGCTCACTCACGACGGTCATGGATCACCTGTTGGAAGGACCGACCTCATGAACCCCGAAGCCATCATCGACACGTACGTCGACGACGTGGTCCGCCGCCTCCCGCGAGGCAAGCGGGCTGATGTCGCGTTCGAGCTGCGCTCGCTGCTGGGCGAGGAGCTGCAGGGACGGGCATCCGATGCCGGCCGACCGGCCGACGCCGCGATGGCCGACGAGCTGCTGAAGGGGTTCGGCGCTCCAGTCGACGTGGCTGACCGGTACCGGCCGGCGGGCTTCACGATCATCCGTCCCGCCGACGCTCCCACGTTCGCCTGGGTCGCCCTCGTCGGGGTGGGGGTGCAATGGATCCTGACGCTGATCGCCACCTTCGCAACCCCAATGGATGCCTCGGCGCCCGGCGGAGACTGGCTGAGCCGTCTCGGCAGCTGGTGGCTGAGTTGGGGTCTCGGCGCATTCTGGTGGCCGGGTTTCATCGTGACGATCACCATGATCGCGGCGCTCATCGCCTCGCGCCGCAAGCAGACCGACGCGGTTCGACCGCCGAAGACGGCGGTCATCGACCGCGACCGGGTCAAGCGGCCCGTGGTGGCGCTCTACATTGCGCTCGGCGTGCTCGGGGCGGCGATCGCGCTCGCGCTGCCGACTCTTTCGCGATGGGCGCCCGGTCTTCCCCAACCCGTTGTGGACGCGTTCGCCTTCGATGGAACCTTCCTCGCCGTAAGGGCGGGCTGGGTGATCCTGTTGTGGCTCGTCATCCTCGCGATCGGGATCGCTGTGCTGATCGCCGGTCGCTGGAGCACCGTGACCCGCAGGATGGCGCTCGCGTCCAATGTCGCCTGGCTCGCGCTCCTGCTGTGGTGGCTGCTCGCCGGACCCATCTTCGTGTCGCCGGCCGCGGACTCGGTCACGAAGGGATGCCTCGTCCTCGTCGGGTTGTTGTTCGTGCTCGACGTCGTGCTGTCGGTGCGGCGGATGTCCAGGACGGTTCCCGTTCCCTCGACGTAGTGCGAACATGGCCGACGAAGCGCGCCGCGAGGGTCGGGCCCAGCGAAGCTAGACTCGTCGGAATGGACGAGGACGACTTCGAAGACTACGACCGCGAGGTCGAGCTGGCGCTCTACAAGGAGTACCGCGACATCGTCGGCCAGTTCCGCTACGTCGTGGAGACCGAGCGACGGTTCTATCTCGCCAATGAGGTGACGCTCGAGCGCAAAGACACCGAGCACGACTTCTACTTCGAGCTCACGATGAACGACGTGTGGGTGTGGGATGTCTACCGCTCCGACCGCTTCGTGAAGAGCGTGCGCGTGCTCACCTTCAAAGACGTCAACGTCGAGGAGCGCGCCGACAAAGATCTCGAGCTGCCGAAGGAACTCGCGCTCGACGAGTAAAGCCCGCCCCCGGCACTGAGCGCCGAGGACGGGCCGTCCCACCGCTTCGGGTCAGACCCCGAAGGTTGCGAGCCAGTCGGCGACGACGGGGATGTCGAGCCGCTGGTAGCCGCCGAGATAGCGGCAGTTGGCGGTGTAGCCGTAGCTCGTCACGGCGACGATCTCACCGTTCAGGTACACCGGTCCGCCCGAGTCGCCGAAGCAGGTGCCACCGGTGCCGTGCTGATCGTTCGGGTTGCCGTTGGTCTGCAGAATCTGCGGCGTGAGCTTCTGGCCGGGCATCTCGACGTAGCGGCGCAACAACGGGTACGTCATCGGCTGCGGCTTCTGCGGGCCCGAGTCGGGCTTGCGCATCTCGGTGCCGTAGCCGACGGCGGTGAACAGCGTCTTCGAGATATCGCTCTTCTTGATGGCGTCGAGGGTGCCCAGGGCGGCGATGTCGGCGTACCCGTCACCGAAGGAGGCCACCGGCTCATCGAGCACGATGACGCCGACGTCGTTCCAGTTGTCGAGGTCGGTGAAGCCCGAGTACTGCGGGTGCGTGTACGCGGTGCCCGAGATGTAGCCCGCCGCAGCGAGCTCAGCCGGGGTATAGCCGACCGTCGGGTCGGCGGCGAGGGGGAACCCCGACGGCGGCTCTTCGGCGATGACCGATTCGAAGGTGACGAGGGTCGACCCGAGGGTTCCCTCGGTGCAGTGGGCGGCGGTGACGACGACCGTCGGCGACACCAGTGTCGCGCTACAGCGGTAGCGGCCGTCTTCGGCGTAGAACAGGATGAGCCCGACATCCGGGTGCAGGTCGCCGTCGGGCTCCCCTCCCGTCGTCGCGTTCGCGGGTGCGACGCCGAGCCCGAGGCTCGCGATCGCGACCAGTCCGGTGAGACCGGCGATGAGGCGCTTGTTCATGGATTCCCCCTTCGTGGATATCCGGACGGCTCTTGTGGATGTCCGGATGCTTCGGTCTGAGTCTCACCCGCGCCCCCCGTTCGGGGGTAGACAGATGAGAGCACTCTCATCTTTTGCGTCCTTCCCAGCGGTGGGCAGTTTCGGTTGTGCGCACCCGACGGGCCGACGTCGACCCGAGCCTCACGTCATCCGCGACCCTTACGGCATGGCAGCGAAAGACGACCTCGGCCGACGCGGTGAGCGCATCGCCGAACGCGCTCTCACGGGGCGCGGCTACGAGATCCTCGACCGTAACTGGCGCTGCCCCGAGGGCGAGATCGATCTCGTCGCGCTCGACGGCGAGGCTCTCGTCTTCATCGAGGTGAAGACCCGCACGTCCACGGCGTTCGGGCATCCGTTCGAGGCGATCACGCCCGGCAAGTTGTCGCGGCTGCGTCGGCTCGCCGCGGCCTGGCTCGCGGCGCGCGGCCCCGTGCGACGAGCGACCCGGCTGCGTATCGACGCGATCGGCGTCATCGCGCCGCGCAACGCCCCGGCCAGCATCGAGCACCTCGAGGGGATCTTCTGATGAGTGGCAGCCTGACGCGCGTCGCCCGCACCCACGCGATCGCCCTGCTGGGGCTCGACGGCACCGTCGTCGACATCGAGGCCGACATCTCGAATCAGCTGCCCGGATTCGTGCTCATCGGGCTGCCCGATCTCGCCCTCGGGCAGGCGCGCGAGCGGGTGCGGGCGGCGGCGGCGAACGCCGGATGTCCGATCACCCACCGCAAGCTGACGATCAACCTCTCGCCCGCCGCCCTGCCGAAGCACGGAACGACGTTCGATCTCGGCATCGCGATGGCGGCACTTGCCGCCGACGGGATCGTGCCGCGCGAGAGCGTCGATCGCGTCGTGCATCTCGGTGAACTCGCGCTCGACGGGCGGCTACGACCGACCCCCGGCATCCTGCCGTCAGTTCTCGCGGCGGCCCGGGCGGGGTTCCGCACCGTGCTCGTGCCGGCGGGCAATGCGGCCGAGGCGGCGTTAGTCGACGGCATTGCGGTCGTCGGGGTCGCGTCAGTGCGCGAAGCGGCGATCTGGCACGGCGCGGCACTCGAGCCGCTCGAGGTCGACCCCCTACTGCTTCCGTCGCTCGCCGTTGCGGCGGCGACCGACGAAGGCGACCTCGCGGATGTCGTCGGCAATCGGGATGCCGTGGAGGCACTGCAGGTGGCGGCCGCGGGCGGGCACCACCTCTTCCTACTGGGGCCGCCCGGGGCCGGCAAGACGATGCTGGCGAGCCGGCTGCCCGGCATCCTTCCCGATCTGCCGACCGAAGCCGCGCTCGAAGTCTCGTCGCTGCGGTCACTGTCGGGACTGCCGGTCGGCGATCGACTCGTGACCCGTCCACCTCTCGAGGCGCCGCACCACACCGCCTCACCCGCGGCTATCGTCGGGGGAGGCAGCGGGATGCTGCGGCCCGGTGCCGCTGCTCGCGCCGCACATGGCGTGCTGTTCCTCGATGAAGCGCCGGAGTTTTCACCGCACGCGCTCGACGCCCTGCGGCAGCCGCTCGAGTCGGGCGTCATCACGGTTTCGCGGGCGGCGGGCACGGCGCGCTTCCCTGGGCGGTTCCAGCTCGTGCTCGCAGCCAACCCGTGCCCGTGCGGCAACGCCGGGTCGCGTGATCAGGAGTGCCTATGCACGCCGTTCGCGCAGCGCCGCTACCTCGGTCGGCTGTCCGGTCCGCTGCTCGACCGGGTCGACATCCGCCTGCGCGTCGAGCGCATCACGGCCGCCCAGTTGCGCACCGCCGACGAGGGGGAGCGGGTCGACTCGGCTACCGCGCGCGGCCGGGTTGAACGCGCGCGGGCGGTGGCCGGGCAGCGGCTCGCGGCGACACCCTGGCGGCTCAACGCTCAGGTTCCCGGCACTTGGCTGCGGTCGCCCGCCGGGGTTCCGGCTCGAGGCGCGACGGCCGTACTCGACAGGGCGCTGGAGCGCGGCGGAATCACCATGCGCGGGTACGACCGCGTGCTCCGGATGGCTTGGACGCTCGCGGATCTCGACGACGCCGCGCGCCCCGACGCAAGTCATGTGGGCCGTGCCTTGCTGTTGCGGAGGGCGGCGGCATGATCGCCCGGGTTCCCGCCGCCGAGGCAGCTGCCCTGGTGCGTGCCGTCACGCCCGACCGCGAGCTCGACCGCGACGCGATCGCCGAACGGTTCGCGCGGGCACGCTGGTCGGCGATCGCCGAACCGGGGGATGCCGACGCCGGGCGTCTGATCGCGGCCACCGGTGTGACGCAGAGTGTCGAGCATCTCGCCATCGGCACAGCGGCAACCACGCTCGACGAGGTCGCGGGCGGCTCGTTTGCCGAGGCACTCGACCGGTGGCGTCCGCGTGTCCGCCAAGTCGACACGGCGCTGCACCTGCGGCAGGCCGCCCGATTCGGGGCGCGACTCGTGATCCCGGGCGACCCGGAGTGGCCGGTGGGCCTCCACGATCTCGGGGTCCACGCGCCGCCGGCGCTCTGGGTGCGCGGCGACGCATCTCTGCTCGGGAGACTCGAACGGTCGATCGCGATCGTCGGAGCGCGTGCGGCGACCGGCTACGGCGAACACGTCACCATCGAGGCCGCGAGCGGGCTCGTCGACCGGGGATTCGCGATCATCTCAGGGGCGGCATTCGGGGTGGACGGTGCCGCCCATCGCGCGGCTCTCGCGAGTGGTGGGGCGACGATCGCGTTCCTCGCCGGGGGAGTCGATCGCTTCTACCCGAGCGCGCACGAGACGCTGCTCACCCGCATCGTCGAGCGCGGTGCGGTCGTCTCCGAGGTGCCGCTCGGCACCGCTCCGACGAAATGGCGGTTCCTGCAGCGGAATCGGCTCATCGCGGCCGCTGCCAGCGCCACAGTCGTCGTCGAGGCGGGGTGGCGGTCGGGGTCGCTCAACACCGCCGGGCACGCCGCCCAGCTCGGCCGCCCGCTCGGCGCGGTGCCGGGCCCGGTCACGTCGTCGGCATCCGCGGGATGTCATCGCCTCATCCGCGAATACGACGCCGTCTGCGTCACCACCGCGCAGGAGATGGCCGAACTCGTCGACCCCTCGGGCGCGCCGACGCTCTTCACGGGCGACCCGAGCCCCGAACGCATCCGCGTGCTCGACGCCCTCACTCGCTCCGGCCGCTTCGTGCCCCAGATCGCCGCCATCTGCGGGATGTCGATCGACGCGGTGCGCGCCGAGCTCGGGATGCTCGAACTCGATGGGCTCGCCGTCGCGGGTCCGACCGGCTGGCGTCGGGTGTCGAGTTGAGGGTCACCATGGGAGCATTGGGCATCACAGTCGCGCTCCGAGTCGAGCGGCCGTCGTGACCCGCGCCCTGGAGCGCGATCGGCGACGGCGTCTCGCCCTCGCCGATGTCGAGATCTTGACGCGCACGGGTGGCTCCGTCCGGTGCTCGTTCTCACCCGCGAACTCGTGCGGCCACATCTTCGCCGGGTGACGGTCGCGCCGATCACCTCGATCGTGCGGGGGTTGTCCACCGAGGTCGTCGTCGGCGCGCGCAACGGTCTCGAACACGGCTCCGTGGTCAACCTCGACAACATCCTGACGATCCCCGCGACGGACCCCACCGCGTAGAGTGCGCGCATGGTGCAACTGGGCCAATTCCCCCCGGCGCGGCACGTGATCGCGCACATCTCCGACACCCACCTGCTCGGCGGGCGCCGCCCGCTCTACGGAAGCGTCGACACCGACCCGCCGCTCGTGCACGCACTCGAACTGCTCGGCCGGTCGAATCTGCCCATCGAGGCCCTCGTCTTCACTGGCGACCTCGCCGATCTCGCCGAGCCCGACGCCTACGCGCGCCTCCGCAGCATCGTCGAACCGGCCGCCGCGAAGATCGACGCGAAGATCGTCTGGGTCATGGGAAACCACGACGAGCGCCCCGAATACTCGGCGGGTCTGTTCGGCGAAGAGACCACCGCCCCGCAAGACCGCGTTGAGACGGTTGGCGGGCTGCGCATCATCTCGCTCGATTCCACCGTGCCGGGTCACCACCACGGCGACCTGCTCGACAGCCAGCTCAGTTGGCTGTGTGACGTGCTCGCGGAACCCGCGCCCGACGGCACGATCCTCGCCCTGCACCACCCGCCGCTGCCCTCGCCGGTCGAGATCATGGCCATCCTCGAACTGCAGGGCATGCACCGGCTGGCCGACGTCATCCGCGGCACCGACGTGCGCGCCATCCTCGCCGGACACCTGCACCATGCGATGTCGGGGATGTTCGCCGGCGTCCCGGTGTCGGTCGCGGCGGCCACCTGCTACACGATCGATCCGAGTGCGCCGGTGGGCAGCCTGCTCGGGGTCGACGGGGCGCAGTCGATCAACCTGGTGCACGTCTACGACGACCAGATTCTGCACTCCGTCGTGCCGGTCAGCGAGACCCGGCCGGTGTCGGGGTTCCCCGACTCGGTGCTCGAGCGCCTCGCCCAGCTGACCCACGACGAGCGCATCGCGGCGTTCTCGAGCAAGACCTCGACGTTCAACCTCGCCGAAGTGGAGTCGAGCGCGGCAGGGGCATAGGCGGCGGGGCACTCCGGCTTCGTCACCGGTTGGCGCGACGATTGCCCTGTGGATCTCCGCGCCGCGATGGACGGGTACGCCCGACACCTCGAACTCGATCGCGGCTTCAGCGTGCACACCATCCGCGGCTACCGCACCGACCTCGCCGACCTCGCCGGCTTCGCCGAGAGCACCGGCGTCGATGACACCGGCGGCCTCGACCTCGAGCTGCTGCGCGGCTGGCTGTGGCGTGGCTCCACGGCGGGCCTCGCGAAGTCGACCCTCGCCCGGCGTAGCGCCGCCGCCCGCGGCTTCACCAAGTGGCTCGCGACGACCGGAACAGCGGATGCCGACCCCGGCGTGCGCCTGAAAGCCCCGCGCCCCGATCGGCACCTACCGCGCGTGCTCACCCGCCACCAGGTCGACGAACTGCTCGACGACCTCGCCGCCCGAGCGAGCACCACCGAGCCGAACGCCGTACGCGACCTCGCCCTGATCGAACTGCTCTACGCGTCCGCGCTGCGGGTGAGCGAACTCGTCGGAGCGCGGGTCGCCGATCTCGACCGGGAGCGGATGACCCTCCGGGTGACCGGCAAAGGCGACAAGCAGCGCGTGGTGCCGTTCGGCATCCCAGCCCGCCGTGCGCTCGACGGCTACCTCGACGACGCGCGGGCCGCGCTGCTCGACGGTCGCGACGACCCGGGCACGATCTTCGTCAGTGCCCGCGGCCGGCCGCTCAGCACGCGAGCGGTGTACGAACTCGTGGCGCGGCTGCTCGCCGACCTGCCCGGCTCCGGTCCGGCCGGCCCGCATGCGTTCCGGCACACCGCCGCGACGCATCTGCTCGACGGGGGAGCTGACCTGCGGGCGGTGCAAGAGCTACTCGGCCACGCGAGTCTCGCGACGACACAGATCTACACCCACGTCTCGGCCGAACGCCTCAAGGAGTCGTACCAGCTCGCCCACCCGCGGGCCTGACGCTCACGAGAGCTCGCGCACCTCGACGGTGCGGTCGCCGCCCGCGTCGCCGGTGTTGACGGTGCCCCGCCGCTCGACGAGCACGACGTGGGTCTCTTCGTCGGCGCGTGGGCAGTGCTCCACCCCGCGCGGCACGACATAGAGGTCGTTGGGGCCGAGTTCGACGTCAGCGTCGCGCAGCTGGATCGTCAGTCGCCCCGATACGACGAGGAAGAGTTCGTCGGTCTCGGGGTGGGTGTGCCAGACGAACTCGCCCTGCACCTTCACGACCTTCACGTCGTAGTCGTTGATGCTCACCACCCGGTGGGCCGACCAGTGGTCGGTCACCTGCGAGAGGGCTTCGATGAGGTTGCGCACGCCGTCGGTCATCCAGCCACCGTAGCCTCGGGTCGCCACGCGAGGGCCTGCCAGATCGTGACACCGTTCAGCAAGATCCCGACAACGATGAGCATGTTGTCGTAGAAGCCTTCGTACGGTAGCCCGGAGAGGTTGAAGATGACCAGGAATCCGGCCACGATCACGGTGATCCACACGAGCGGCGTCGCGGGCACGAGCAGCGAGACCAGGATCATCACGATCGGCAGCAGCATCACGACCGCGGCGACCGTCCACATCCACCCGGCGGCCTCCCGGCCCGCCATGCGACCCGGCGTGAAGTGCCCTGCGAAGATGCGCAGCACGTCGCCCAACAGGTAGATCAGCATGAGCGAAACCCAGCAGGCGGCGAGCACGATGCGCGTCGGGTCCATCAGGCACCCGGCCGCACGACGATGTTGCCCACCTTGCGGCCCGAGTCGACCCGCCGGTACGCATCGACGATTCCCCCGAGCGGATGCGACGCCTCGATGAGCGGGTCGAGCACCCCGCCCGCCGTCAGCTCCAGCACCGTTTCGATGACCTCGCGACTTTCGGATGCCGGGCCGGCCTTCACCGGCCCGCGCGCCGCGAGCATCTCACCAAGCCCCGCGACGGCGAGCAGCAACACGCCGCCTTCGGCCAGCAGCGCGCGGCCGGACGCCGGGCTGACGTTGCCGACGGTGTCGAACACGACGTCGAAACGCTCGCCCCGGGCCTGCAGCACGTCGAGCGACGTTCGGCGGTAGTCGATCGTGCGCTCGGCCCCCAGGCGCTTCACGAGCTCCGCATTCGCGGCGCTCGTCATTCCGGTCACCTTCGCCCCGAAGTGCCGTGCGAGCTGCACCGCGCTCGTGCCGACCGCGCCCGAGGCGCCGTTGACGAGCACCGTCGCACCGGCCGTGAGCCCCGCCTTGTCGCGCAGATAGTCGAGGGCGGTGATGCCGCCGAACAGCACCGCGGCTGCCGCATCGTGCGTGACGGACGCGGGGGTGGCGACGAGCTTCGCGGGCGTCGTCACGAAGAACTCGGCGTGGGCGCCCATCCGCGATCCGGTCATGCCCGACACGCGGTCGCCCACGGCAAAACCGCGCACGCCCTCACCGAGCGCCGCGACCTCACCCGAGAAGGCGACACCGAGGATGCGGTGGCGCGGCCCGCGAACACCCATCACCACGCGGGCTGGCACGGCGAAACCCTTGGGGAAGCGGCCGGAGCGCAGACGGGCGTCGCCGCTCGTCACGGGAGCCGCCATCACGCGCACGAGCACCTCACGCGCCCGCGGGCTCGGGGTGGGCACCTCGCGCATCTGCGCGATCTCGGGGGGGCCGTACCGCTCGACGACGACTGCACGCATTCGCTTCTCCTTACGCCTGTAAGTCACTGTTGAGGTACCGTAGCCTTACAGACGTAAGAGTGCAACTCGGGAGGGCGCATGGCGGCACGAACCCCCCTCACGCGCGAGCGCATCGTGGATGCGGCAGCCGCCGTCGCCGACGAGAGCGGCCTGGCCGGCGTCAGTATGCGCAGCGTCGGCAAGCGACTCGGCGTCGAGGCGATGTCGCTCTACCACCACATCGCGGCCAAAGAGCAGCTCCTCGACGAGCTGGCCGACTGGGTGTTCGGCCGTATCGGATCGCCGTCGCCGCAGGCGGGGTGGCGTGACGGGATGCGCGCGCGAGCCCACTCCGCCCGCGAGGTGCTGTCGGCGCATCCCTGGGGGCTCACCCTCGTCGAGTCGCGGCGCGCCGCCGGGCCCGTGCTGCTGGAGCACCACGACGCCGTGCTCGGATGCCTGCGCCGCAACGGTTTCAGTGTCGTGCTCGCCGCGCACGCATTCTCGGTCCTCGACGCGTACGTGTACGGATTCGTGCTCACGGAGCAGAACCTGCCGTTCAAGCCGGGCGAGCGGGTCGAGGATTTCGTGGCCGAACTCCCGACGTTCGACGAGCGCTACCCCTACATGCTTGAGATGGTCAACGAGATGATCGTCGGGCAGGACTACGCGTACGGCAACGAATTCGATCACGGGCTCGAGTTGATCCTCGACGCCCTGACCGCGCGGCTCGCGACAGAGGCGGGTCACTCGAGCGGGTAGAGCACGGCGTGCTCGATCCCGCCGAGAAAGAGCAGCGGGTTGACGTACTCCCCGTCGACGCGGGCGCCGAGGTGCAGGCACGGGGTGGCGCAGTGTCCGGGCAGCAGGGTGCCGATGACCTCCCCCTGTGCCACCCGATCGCCGGTCGCGACGACCGGCTCGACCGGCTCGAACGACGACAGCACTCCGCCGGCGTGCCGGATGGAGATGACCGGTCGGTCGACGACGAACCCGGCGAAGTGCACGACTCCCGCGGCGGGCGCACGCACCTCGACCCCGGCATCCGCCCGGATGTCGAGCCCGCGATGACCCGCCGTGTACGGCGTCTCGGGCGCGATGAACGGCCGGGCGATCGGATGCGGTGCCGGTACCGGCCACGCCCACAGCTGCGAGGAGCCGAGGGTGAGAACCACCGCGAGGGCTGCGAGAAGGCGAGGCGGTCGCATCCGTTCAGGGTGTCGCCCCCGTCCGAGCCGCGCACGGCGACGGCCTCGGACGGGGGAGCGACCCGCCACTGTCAGGCTGGGGAGGACGTCAGGCGGCGGCGTGCTCCGGCCGCGGTGCGACGGGCGCGACGTCGAAGGCGCCGCCGCGCGGGAACCCGATGAGAAGCCCCACGACGAACAACGGCGGCAGGAACAAGGCGGTGGATGCTTGCGCCACCGTCAGCAGGCCGGTCGCGATGAATGCCAGGGTCGTGACCCAGTCGATGGCCTGCACGCCGATCATCGCGACGATCCACGAGCGGTGACGGACGGGATCGCGGAAGGCGAGCACCAATCCGTACGCGAACCCCAGGGCGCGGGCGCCGAACATGGCGAATATCCATGGCACCCAGGCGGGCACGGGGTCGAGGCCGACCGCGGCGACGAACGGACCCGAGGCGAACGTGAAGATGAGGGCGAGTGCGACCTGGAACGCGGTCACGACGACCAGGGTGATGCGGAGGATGGTGCGACGCATGGCGTCTCCCTTCGAGGGCTCCGACCGTCGGAGCGGAGACCAGCTTCACCACCGGCAGTTCACAAAGTAAAGTAGTTACAAAATAGTGGAGTAGTTTCCGCCACGAAACTAAGAAGGGTGGAATCCATGGGTTCACCAGGGTGCCCGATCGATCGCGCCGTGCGCATCCTCGACGGCAAGTGGACGCTGCTCGTGCTGCGTGAGTTCTTCGAGCGCGGCACCCGTCGGTTCGGCGAACTCCGGGATGCGCTCCCGGGGGTCAGCCCGAAGACCCTCACCGAACGCCTCCGCACGATGGAGCAGCAGGGAATCGTGCACCGCGAAGTCTTCCCGGTCATCCCGCCCCACGTCGAGTACTCGCTCACCCCCCTCGGACGTTCCCTCGCTCCGGTCATCGACACGCTGCGCGAGTGGGGGTCGACCTCCGGGGTCGCGGTCGAGGAACTCTTCGAGTCGGCAACGTCACCGGGCCGCTGACCTCACAGCAGTTCCGCCACCGCCTGCGCGAACAGCTCGCCTCCGTCGCAGCGGTGGCCGCGCCGCGTGAACCAGTCGCAGACGTTGCGGCAGTCGCGCTCGAGCAGAGCCATCCCGTTCGGGTTGGCCACGACATCCACCAGTTGCGGCAGATCGATGGCCACGACGCGCCCCTCGTACACGAGCAGGTTGTACGGCGACATGTCACCGTGCGCGCACCCCTCGTGGGCCAGGGCGAGCACGATCGCGGCGACCTGCGCGTACAGGTCGGCGAGCTCGGTGCCGGTGGCGGGGGATGCCGACAGTCGCGGCGCCGCCGACAGCCCGTCGCCGATGAACTCCATGAGCAGCTCGGTGCCGTTGACCTGTACCGGGTAGGGCACCGGTATCCCGATCCCGTGCAGCCGCGACAGCGCCTCGAACTCGGCGTACGACCACGCGGCCGCCGCCACCCGCCGCCCGTAGCTGCTGCCGCGTTCGACGGCTCGCTGGTCGCGGCTCTTCTTCTCGACGCTGCGGCCCTCGCGGTAGACGCTCGACCGGTGGAAGTCGCGGTGATCCGGTGATCGGTAGCGCTTCGCCGCGAGGATGACGCCCGGTTCCCCGGGAATCGCCCGCTCGATGAGGAACACGTCGGCCTCCTTGCCGGTTTTCAGCACCCCGAGTTCGGTGTCCATCGCCGCCCGCGCCGTGACGACCCAGTCGGGCCACGGCTGAGGACCGCGCTCGCTCGGCGTGATCGCCGGCCACGTGGACCAGCGTTGACCGACACCGGGTTCGACGTCGGCAAAGGTGAAAGTGGGGACGACGAAATCGTCGCCGAAGATATGGCTCAATGAAGTGGCTTCCGGATGAGGAGGCCACGCCGAGTCAGGTCAGGCGGTGGCCTCGAGGATGAGGGGTCGGATCGCGGTCACGACAGAGTCGGTGTTCATCGGATCCTCCAATCTCATCAGGGCCGGTACCCGGACAGGGGCCCAGCGTAGTCCTTCAATCGCCCGCGCTGCTACACTCGAACCCGCACTTCCCTTGTGGGAGTGACTTCGCGTGCCCACGCAGCGCTAGCTGCGAGACACCGGCCCAATTCCTTCAGTCCTCTCTCGGAAGAGAGCGGCGGATGCGCGCCCGGGCACTAGGGATCACGGCATCCGCCAGATGATCAGACAACTGAGAAAAAGGAGTACGGCCATGGCCGTCGTCACCATTCGCCAGCTGCTCGACAGCGGCGTTCACTTCGGACACCAGACCCGCCGGTGGAACCCGAAGGTCAAGCGCTTCATCCTGACCGAGCGCTCCGGCATCCACATCATCGACCTGCAGCAGTCGCTCGCGTACATCGACAAGGCGTACGAGTTCGTCAAGGAGACGGTCGCCCACGGCGGCACCGTGCTCTTCGTCGGCACCAAGAAGCAGGCGCAGGAGACCGTGGCCGAGCAGGCGCAGCGCGTCGGCCAGCCCTACGTCAACCAGCGTTGGCTCGGCGGGCTGCTCACCAACTTCCAGACGGTCTCCAAGCGCCTCGCGCGCATGAAGGAGCTCGAGGAGGTCGACTTCGAGGACACCACCAAGGGGTTCACGAAGAAGGAACTGCTCATCAAGAAGCGCGAGCTCACCAAGCTGCACAAGTCGCTCGGCGGTATCCGCAACCTGACGAAGACCCCGAGCGCGATCTGGGTCATCGACGCCAAGCGCGAGCACCTCGCGGTCGACGAGGCCACGAAGTTGGGCATCCCGATCATCGGCATCCTCGACACCAACGCCGACCCCGACGAGCTGCAGTACCCGATTCCGGGTAACGACGACGCGATCCGCTCGGTAGCCCTGCTCACCCGCATCATCGCGGATGCCGCTGCCGAAGGTCTCGTGCAACGTCACGCCGCGCCGGCCGCCGAAGGCAACGTGTCGGCCGTCGAGCCGCTCGCCGAGTGGGAAGCCGAACTGCTCGGCGCCTCCGAAGCTGCGGCGCCCGCCGCCGTCGAAGAGACCGCTGCCGAGGAGCCCGTCGCGCCCGCTGCTGAGGAGCCTGCCGCCGAAGCTGACGTTGCCGAGGCGCCCGCTGGGGCCCCCGCCGAGGCCGAGGCCGAAGCTCCCGCTGAGGCTGAAGCCGAGAAGCCGGCCAAGAAGCCGGCAGCGAAGAAGCCCGCCGCGAAGAAGACCGAGGAGCCGGCTGACCAGGCCGAGGCTCCGGTCGCCGAATAACCAGACGACAAGCACGAGAAGTTAGGAAACATCCATGGCCATCAGCCTGGAAGACGTGAAGGCGCTGCGCGAACGGCTCGGCACCGGAATGGTCGACACCAAGAACGCGCTCGTTGAAGCCGACGGTGACATCGAGAAGGCCGTCGAGATCCTGCGGCTCAAGGGTGCGAAGGGCAACGCGAAGCGTGCCGACCGCTCCACGAGCGAAGGCCTCATCGCCGTCGTCGAATCCGCCACCGCGGTCACGATGATCGAACTCGCGTGCGAGACCGACTTCGTCGCCAAGAACGAGAAGTTCATCGCGCTGGCCGACCAGGTCGTGCGGGCGCTCGCCGACTCCGGCGCCGAGACCGTGGATGCGGCGCTCGCCGTCACCACCGGCAGCGGCACCGTCGGCTCGCTCATCGAAGACCAGGCCGCCATCATCGGCGAGAAGGTCGAACTGCGTCAGGTCGCCCGGGTCGCTGGCGAGAAGTTCGCCGTCTACCTGCACCGCACGAGCAAGGACCTGCCGCCGCAGATCGGTGTCGTCGTCGCCTACACCGGTGACGACGCCGAGACCGCGCGGGGCATCGCCCAGCACATCTCGTTCGCCGCGCCGATCTACCTCACGCGCGACGAGGTGCCGCCGGCCGAGGTCGAGAACGAGCGCCGCATCGTCGAGCAGATCAGCCGCGACGAAGGCAAGCCCGAAGCCGCCTTGCCGAAGATCGTGGAAGGTCGCCTCGGCGCCTTCTTCAAGCAGGTGTCGCTTCTCGAGCAGGAGTACGCCCGCGACAACAAGCTGATCATCGCGAACGTCGCCAAGGATGCCGGGCTCACCATCAGTGGGTTTACCCGGTTCAAGGTGGGCGCCTAGCTTTACGCGGCACGGGAGGCTGGTGGCCTTTCTGAAAGTCAAGAGCGGGGACCCCTCCCCCGATTGACTTTCA
Organism: Pseudolysinimonas sp.; assembly: GCF_049651805.1. Classification (GTDB taxonomy): domain Bacteria; phylum Actinomycetota; class Actinomycetes; order Actinomycetales; family Microbacteriaceae; genus Pseudolysinimonas_A. The sequence goes on along the minus strand of NZ_JBASCU010000024.1, from coordinate 9,600 downwards.
GAAAGGCCACCAGCCTCCCTCGTCTTTGCTGAGACTTGGGGGCTTGTCCTCCCCAGCTGCTCCTTGGCGCCGGGATGCACAATCCGGGACTGCGCTTCGGGCCGAGCCATCCGGGGCGTTGGAGAGTCGGGGGATGCCGATCTCTCCGTTTGATGACGTGGCCGATATTTCGCTCGCTACCGACGAGGCGCTGCTCGAGAGGGTGCGCGATCTGGTTGAGGGCGCCTATCGCCAGCAGCTGTGGTTCATGTTCCTCGATGCGGGCGACCGCCAGCTGCCGCTCCTGATCCCTTTCGACGTGCCGGATCGCCCGGACGAGGAGCATCACGACCGGCTCGATCCGTTTGTCGCCGATCTCGTCGACGAGGTGCGACCTCGCAGCATCGTCGTCGTGCTTGAGCGGCCCGGCCGCCACGAACTGACCCCGGGCGATCGGGAGTGGTTCGCCGTCGTCGACCGGGCATGCCGCGCGGCCGGGGTGGTGCGGCGCGGGCCGATCCTGGCGCACGACGACGGGTTCCGGTGGATCGCGCCTGAAGACCTGGCCGGCACGAGGTGAACCAAGTAAACTTGGTCAACATGGCCGAGCAGGTGAATGTGCAGGATGCGAAGACCCGACTGTCCGAGCTACTGGCCCGCGTCGAGCGGGGCGAAGAGATCACCATCGCGCGCGCGGGTCGTCCCGTCGCCCGGCTGATCGCGATCGTGGAACCGCCGAGACGCGAGCTGGGGTTTCTGAAGCTTGGCCCCGTCCCTGATTCAGTTTTCTTCGACCCGCTGCCCGACGACGAACTCGAGCTCTGGGAGGGCGGCGGCCTATGAGGCTTCTGCTCGACACCCATGTCGTGTGGTGGGCGCTCTACGATTCGGCGCGCCTTTCAGCAACGGCGCGCGACGCGATCAGCGATGCGAGCAATGACCTTGTGTTCTCGCCGGTCACGCCATGGGAGATCGCGATGAAGCATCGGATCGGGCGATTCCCTGAGGCGGCGACGCTCGTCGCGACGTTCCCAGAAAGTGTCGCAAAGCTCGGGATGGTCGAGCTGCCCATCGCGAGTCGCCACGGCCTGCTGGCCGGTCGCCTGGAATGGGAGCACCGTGACCCGTTTGACCGGATGCTCGCGGCCCAGAGCATCCTCGAAGGTGCTCGCCTCGTCACCGCGGATCGGGCGTTCTCGACGCTCCCCGGGGTCGACATCTTCTGGTAACGCGCGCCCGTTACGCTGGGGATCGTGCCCAAGAAGAAGCAGAAGCGTCGTCGCGTACTTCTGAAGTTGTCGGGTGAGGCGTTCGGTGGGGGGATGCTCGGGGTCAACCCCGACGTCGTCAGCGCGATCGCCCGCGAGATCGCCGCAGCCGCGCCGAAGAACTCATCCGACGAAGGCGGGGTCGAGATCGCGGTGGTCGTCGGCGGCGGCAACTTCTTCCGCGGCGCGGAGCTCAGCCAGCGCGGCATGGACCGCGGCCGGGCCGACTACATGGGCATGCTCGGCACGATGATGAACGCCCTCGCTCTACAGGACTTCCTCGAGCAGGCCGGAGCCGGCGTGCGGGTGCAGTCGGCGATCGCGATGACGCAGGTCGCCGAGCCCTACATCCCGCTGCGGGCCGAGCGGCATCTTGAGAAGGGCCGCGTCGTGATCTTCGGCGCCGGCGCCGGGCTGCCGTACTTCTCGACCGACACGGTGAGCGCCCAACGCGCACTCGAGATCGGCGCGGATGCCGTGCTGGTCGCGAAGAACGGCGTCGACGGGGTCTACGACGACGACCCGCGCACCAACTCGAAGGCGAAGAAGCTCGACGAGATCTCGTACCAAGAGGCGCTCGTGCAGGGCCTCAAGGTCGTCGACTCGACCGCGTTCAGCCTCTGCATGGACAACGGGATGCCGATGGTCGTGTTCGGCATGGAGCCCGCCGGCAACATCACGAGGGCGCTCAAGGGCGATCGGTTGGGGACACTGGTCCGCGCGTGACCGATCGCTACGGCGAGGACGTTCTCGCCGGTGACTGGCGCGCCGCGGGCCGCCCGGTCGTTCCCGAGGTGCCGGCCGACCGCGATCTCGTCGTCGAACGTGCCGACGGCTTCGTGGGCGCGGTCGTCGGCGTTGCGAAGCAGACCGTCGAACTCGAAGACCGCAAGGGGCGCGTGCGGGCGTTCCCGCTGGGCGCCGGCTTCCTCGTAGATGGCGAGCCCGTCATCCTCGTCGCCCCGCGTGCCGCGCCCGCGCCGACAGCCCGTACGGCATCCGGAAGTCGCGCGGTGTCGCAGCAGCGTGCCCGCGTCGCCCGCGAGAGTCGCCTTTACGTCGAGGGCCGCCACGACGCCGAGCTGATCGAGAAGGTGTGGGGCGCCGACCTGCGGGTCGAGGGCGTCGTCGTCGAGCTCCTCGACGGCGCCGACAACCTGTCCGATGCCCTCACCGACTTCGAGCCGGCGCCCGGCCGCCGCGCGGGCGTGCTCCTCGACCACCTGGTCGCCGGCTCGAAGGAGAGCCGCATCGCCGCGCAGGTGGCGAGCCCCGACGTGCTCGTCGTCGGGCACCCGTTCGTCGACGTCTGGCAGGCCGTCAAACCCGCACGGCTCGGGCTCGCGGCGTGGCCGGTGATCCCGCGCGAGGTCGAGTGGAAGCACGGCGTCTGTGCAGCCCTCGGCTGGCCGCACGACGATCCAGCGGCGGTCGCGGCGGCCTGGCAGCGCATCCTCGACCGGGTGCGCGGCTACGGCGACCTCGAACCCGAGCTGCTCGGTCGCGTCGAGCTGCTCATCGACTTCGTGACGGCCCCGGAATGACCAGCCAGTCGTGGTCGTGCTGCTCGACCCGCTTCGTGGCCCGACGAATTGGACTGCGGCGCGGGGGTTCCGTGGGGGCTGCCGGGTTGGCGCTCATCCCGATCCTGCTGCACGCCGGAACCAACCTCGTCGAGGCTGTGCTGCGGGCATCCCCGCCGGGCGGCCGTGGGGCGTCGTACGCGCCACCGTGCGCACCCACTGGCGCGAGGTACTCGTCGTCGCCGTGCTGCCGCCGACGGCGTATCCCTGCATCCTCTTCGCCCTACAGCTCGCGCCGGTCGCCGTCGTCGCTCGCGCGCGCGAGATCAGCGTCGTGTTCGTCGGTCTGGCCGGAATCGCCGTGCTGGCCGTCGCGCGCTAGACATCCGCGCGAACGCCTAAGCTCGGGAAACGGATGCGAAGGAGTGTGCCGTGACGATCGCCGATGTCCTCACCGAAGCCCGCGACAAGATGGACCGAGCGGTCGAGGTCGCCAAAGACGACTTTTCGACGGTACGCACGGGGCGTGCCAACCCCGCCCTGTTCCAGAAGATCCTCGTCGAGTACTACGGCACTCCGACCCCGCTCGCCCAGCTCGCGAGCCTGCAGAACCCCGAGGCGCGCACCCTCATCGTGACACCGTACGACAAGTCGGCGCTCAAAGAGATCGAGCGCGCGATCGCCACCTTCCCCAACCTCGGCGCGACGCCGACCAACGACGGCGCGATCATTCGCGTGACCATGCCCGAGATGACCGAAGATCGCCGCAAGGAGTACATCAAGATCGTGCGTGGCAAAGGCGAAGACGCCAAGGTCGCGATCCGCAACGTGCGTCGCAAGGCGAAGGACGATTTGGATGCCTTCGGCAAAGAGGTCGGCGAAGACGAAATCGCGCGCGCCGAGAAGGAACTCGACGCCGCAACGAAGCATCACGTCGACGCGATCGACGACGCCCTCAAGCGCAAGGAAGCCGAGCTGCTCGAGGTCTGATGGCTGAGACTCCGCCTCCCCAGACTCCGCCGGCCAAAAGGCCCACCCCGTTCGACGACCTCGAACATCGCGTCGAAGAGGCGCGCGCCCAGTTCGATGAAGCCAACGCCAAGATCAACGCGCGTACCGGGCGCAACCTGCTCGCCGCGATCGGCATCGGGCTGACCCTCGGCGGACTTTTCCTGGTGAGCCTCATCCTCCTGAAGTGGCTGTTCATGATCCTCGCGGCGGTGTTCATCGCCCTCACCGTCTTCGAGCTGGCGAGCGCCCTGCGGTATGCGGGCCGCGACGTGCCGCGGGTGGTGTCGACCGTGGTCGCCGTCGCGACGGTGCCCGTTGCCTTCTTCTTCGGGGTCGAAGGGCTCTGGCTCGCGCTGCTCGCCGGCATCGTGATCGTCTCGCTGTGGCGCCTGGGCGAGCAGCTGCGACCCAGCCACCGGGCGGGCGCGAGCGGCCTGTTCGGCGACATCGGGGCCGGCGCCTTCGTGCAGGTGTACGTGACCTTCATGGCGGGTCTGTACGTCGTGCTCGTCGGACTCGAGGGCGGCGAGTGGTGGACGCTCGCGTCGATCGTCATCGTCGTCGTCACCGATATCGGCGCCTACGCGTCGGGCCTCGCCTTCGGCAAACACAAGCTGGCGCCGACCATCAGCCCCGGCAAGACCTGGGAGGGCTTCGCCGGCTCGGTCGTCGCCGCCGTGGTCGCCGGCATCCTGTTCGGGTGGCTCATGCTGGGCCAGCCCTGGTGGGTGGGCCTGGTGATCGGGGTGCTGCTCGCCCTCGTCGGCACGATGGGCGACCTCACCGAGTCGCTCATCAAGCGCGACCTCGGGGTGAAAGACATCTCCACCTGGCTGCCGGGACACGGCGGGTTCCTCGACCGCCTCGACTCGATCCTGCCGTCGGCCGCCGTTGCCTATGTGATCTACCTCGTCGTGACCAGCCTCGCCTAGGCGAATTCGCATCCGAGCGCCCCGTAGCATGGAGGTCGTGAGCACGACCTTTCCCCGCGTGAAGCGCGGTTCCGGGTATGACATCGACGAGGTCGAGGACTTTCTCGAGGACGCGCGTCGCGCGTACACCGGCGACCGGGGATCAGCTCAGGTGGTGACGGCCGCCTCGATTCGCCAGATGGGCTTCACCATGAAGCGCGGCGGCTACTCGCCGGCCGACGTCGACTCCGCGCTGGAACGGCTCGAAGACGCCTTCGCCGCCCGGGAACGCGATCGAGCGCTCGCCGAACTCGGCAACCAGGGCGCCTACCAGCGGGCGCGTTCCGAGGCGCAGGTGCTTCTCGACCGCTGCACCCGGCCGCGCGGCCACCGCTTCGATCGCGTCGGCATCCTCACCGGTGGCTACTCGGTGCGCGACGTCGACGCGTTCGCCGACCGCATCGTGCGCTACCTCCAGCAGGGCACCCCGCTGACGGTCGCCGACGTGCGCGGCGTCGTCTTCGCGGCCCAGCGGGGCGGCTACCTCGAGACGCAGGTGGATGTCGTGCTCGACGCCGTCGTCGACCTCCTACAGGCGGTCAAGACCCCGTAGCGGGATGCCGCGACCAGGATGCGGTGGCCGGTCCCCCGGGTTGGGTTCTGCCTTTTGTCGGGTGCGCCGCGTAAGCTCGGCCAACTGTGAGCGGCTATCGCCGGCGGGGGGCACCGTTTAGTCCCCGTGTGCCGGAACAGATCGTGGAGCGCCATGTGCGCTCCAGCTGGTCGCTGCCCTCATTCGCGTCGATCGTGACGCTGGCGTTTCTCGCAGTCTCGTCGCTGTCGGCGGTGTCGTCGTTCACCCAAGGGGAGGGTGCGCAGGCCGCTCCCGCGTCATCCGTTCAGCCCGGCCAGGGCTTCGCGCTCGGCGACCCCGAGAACCCCGGGGCCGCCCGCGACGGCTTCAGCGTCAGCCGCATCCGAACCGCCCCGGCTGTCGGTGTGCCGGATGCCGGAACGGCGCAGGCGATCGCCTACGACATGGTGCTCGCCTACGGCTGGGATGAGAGCGAGTACGAGTGTCTCGTCGCGCTGTGGAATCGTGAGTCGCGGTGGAACGTCTACGCCAACAACCCGTCGAGCGGGGCCTATGGCATTCCGCAGGCCCTCCCCGGCGACAAGATGGCCAGCGCGGGCGCCGACTGGCAGACCAACCCGGTCACGCAGATCACCTGGGGCCTGGGTTACATCGCCGGGCGCTACGGCACGCCCTGTGGCGCATGGGAGCACAGCGAACGCAGGGGCTGGTACTGAGCCGCTGGTACTGAGCCGCTGGTGCTGATCCGCCACCGGTCGTTTTAGGGTGGGGTCATGCCTCGTTCCAACCGCCGTCGCGAGGAGCAGGCAGAGCTCGACTTCGAGCGGGCACTCGCGGGCCGGTTGCGCAGCGAGGTCAAGCGCGACGGGGCGTGGAACGTGCAGCCGCAGTCGGCATCCTCGGCCATGAAGAACTATCTCTGCCCCGGCTGTGGGTTGGAGATCGAACCGGGCACCGCCCACCTCGTGACCTGGCGCGCCGACGGCATCATGGGGGAGGCCGACGACCTCGCCGCCCGGCGACACTGGCACTCGCACTGCTGGAAGATCCGCAGTTGAGGGGCGCGGCGTGACGATCGAGATCCGGGCCGGGGTCGAGCTGCCCGCCCGCCGGGAAGACATCGAACTGCACACCGACGACGGGCTCACACTCGTCGGCGAGTTGGCGCTGCCGCTCGAGACGCACCCGGTCGCGACGCTCGTCTGCCTGCACCCCCTGCCGACGCACGGCGGCTTCATGGATTCCCACGTCATCCGCAAGATGGCGGCCCGGCTGCCCGCTCTCGCCGACCTCGCCGTCCTGCGCTTCAACTTTCGCGGGGTCACGTCGCCGCGCGGCACGTCGCAGGGCAGTTTCGGTGACGGTATCGACGAACGGCTCGACCTCGCCGCGGCGATGGCGTTCGTCGCGGAGCGGGGCCTGCCTCATCCCTGGCTCGTCGGGTGGTCGTTCGGTACCGAGGTCGCGCTCAAGCACGGGTTGCCGTTCCCGATCGAGGGCGTCATCCTGCTGTCGCCGCCGCTGCGGCGCACGACGCCCGAGGAGCTGGCGCGATGGGCCGACCGCGGTGTTCCCGTGGTCGCGCTCGTGCCCGAACTCGACGACTTCCTCAAACCCGACGCGGCGCGCGAGAAGTTCGCGGTGCTGCCGGATGTGCAGCTCGTCGCCGTCGATGACGCGAAGCACCTCTGGGTGGGCGAGACCCACACCGCGCGAGTGCTGAGCGAGATCGTGCAGCGCGTGAACCCGGCCGCGCTGCCGCTGCCGACGACCTGGGGCGAGTGACCCGAAGGTCCTTTTCGGGGGAAGTCGATCCCGGCTGTCGTCGTTCGCGTCCTGAGTAGGAGGCTCATCGCTCGAGTGGGCCGCCCGCGCTCCGCTCGGAGCCGGGTCGACGCTCGAGACGTGCTGCTGAAGAAGGCCTCGTCGTTGGTCGAGTAGCGCCGCAGCGCGTATCGAGACCTACAGCTCGTTCTGCCGCGGGATGATGACCTGCTTGATGATGAGCAGGATCGCCGCCGCGACAGGGATCGCGATGAGGGCCCCGAGCACGCCGAGCAGCGTGCCGCCGGAGAGCGCGGCGACGACGACGACGACGCCGGGCACCTTGACCGCGCGGTTCATGACCTTCGGGCTGATCAGGTACGCCTCGACCTGCATGTAGACGAGGTACCAGATGCCGACGACGAGAACGGCCGGCCAGCCGTCGAACGCCCACACGGCGAGGGTGATGATGATCGACCCGGTGATCGTTCCGACGAGCGGCACGAGCGAGAACAGGAAGGCCAGGAAGGCCAGCAGCACGGCGTACTCCATCGGGTCGCCGAGGATCCAGCCGAGCACGGTCAGGAAGATGATCGAGAGGATGCCGTTGACGAGGCCCATCGACACCTGACCGACGACGAAACGCCCGACGGAGTCCATGATCTGCTCGGCGATATCGATGAACTTCTCACGCTTCGTCGCCGGTACGAGTTGGTAGAGACCCCGCTTGATGCTCGCCAGCGAAGCGACGAAGTACAGCATCAGGATGAGCACGATGACGGCGCCGAACGCGCCCGCCGCGATTCCGACGACGGTGGTCAGGACGCCGCCCGTGATCGTTGCGAGGTTGTCGTTGAAGAAGTCGGTGATGTTGGTGACGACGTCGGCCCAAGGCAGCCAGGGCAGGGTCTGGTCCCACCAGATCTCGAGCGCACGCTGGCCGACCAGTTCGTCGAAGATGCCCGGGGCACGCTCGATCAGGGTGCTCACCTGATCGGCGATGACGGGGATGATGGCGAGCACGAAACCGGCGACGATCGCGAGGATTCCGGCGAGTACCACGAGGATCGCAACGGGGCGCTTCCAGCCGTGCTTCTCGAGCCACGAGACCAGCGGGTCGACACCGAGAGCCAGGAACAGTGCCGCGCCGACGTAGGTGAGGATGGTCGCGAGCGACCCGAGCGCGGCGCCGATGCCGATCGCCACAAGGACGCCGAGGCCGCCGAACAGCCCGAACCGGAACGCGTTCTGGATCTTCACGAACGCAAGGCTAGCGGCTCCTGGCCCTACCCCGGCCGCGCCACGAAGGCGGCGGGTCAGCCCGCGTGCTCGCGCTCGCGCGTGTCTTCGTCGACCTCGCCGGCATCCGCCTCGTCCGCCTCGTTGGCGGTGTCGTTGGCGGTGTCGTCGGCATCCGCCGCCTCGACGGCGAGCGGCTCGTCGTCGGGCACCCCGGCCGGGAAGCCGTGGTCTTCGGCGATCTTCTCGGCCGACGCGAGAACACCGCGCAGGCTCTGGATGTAGCCGGCGACCGACTCGCGCTCGAGGCGGATCTGCACGAGACGCTCCTCGGCGTCGCCCAACAGTTTCGACGCCCGCTGTTCGGCGTCGGAGATGAGATCCTTCGCGCGTTTCTCGGCCTCATCGACGCGGCTCTTGGCGTTCGCCTTCGCGTCGTCGAGCAGGGCCTTCGCCTCGGCCTTGCTCGTAGTGGCGAGTCGCTGCGCCTCGGCGCGCTGCTCGGCGGCCGCGTTCGTCGCCTCGGCGAGCTGTGCTTGGGCCTCATCGAGGTACTTCTGGGTCGCCTCGGCGGCTTCCTGGTGCTTGCGCACGTACTCCTTCTCGGCCTCGTCGCGACGCGCGGTCAGCTCGACCTCGAGGTCGGCACGCGCCTGCTCGGCGGTCGCCAGCAGTTTCGCCTGGAGACCCTCGGTGTCGTGCTGGATGCGCGCCCGGGTCGTTTCGACCTCCTGGGCGATCTGGGCGCGCTGCTTCGCGATTTCGCGGGCGAGGTCGGTGCGCTGCTTCTCGACCTCCGACGCGAGCGTGGCGCGCGCCTGGGCGATCTCGTTCTCGGCCTCGGAACGGGTGTGCGCGAGTTCGGCCTCGAGCGCGCTGCGCGCCCCGCTCGACTCCGCATCCCACGCCTCGCGGGCGCCGCTGAGCTCGGCGTCGAGCGCGGCGCGGCCGCTGGTGATCTCCGCCTCGAGTTCGGCGCGAACCCGGGCAGCTTCGGCGGTGAGCGCCGCCTGCGAGGCTTTCGTCGACGCCTCGAGTTCCGCGCGGGCGCGTTGGGTGTCGGCATCCAGTGCTTCGTTCGCGGCCTTCGTGTCGTTCTCGAGGGCGATGCGGGCGTCGGCGGTGTCGCGTTCGAGGTTGGTGCGTGCCTCCTCCAGCTCGCGCTCGAGATCCGACCGCAGGCGGGAGCTCTCGGCCTCGAACTCGGCGCGCGTGCGTTCCGTCTCGCGGGCGAGGGCGGCGGCGGCTTCGCGGGCATCCGCGACCTCGCGCTGAGCGGCGGTGCGGAGTTCGGCCAGTTCGTGCTCGAC
>NZ_JBASCU010000023.1:0-7794 GCF_049651805.1 Pseudolysinimonas sp. | reverse complement strand
GGCTCTTCATCATGAAGCGGGGGCGGCTCGGGTTCGCCAGGGCTTGTGGCCGCCGGCGGCGAGCAGGATGCGGAGCCGGTAGTTGTCGAAGTTGCGGAACCCGTGGGCGAGCCGTCGGGTCTTCTCGATGATGAGGTTGACCGCCTCGGTGCCGCCATTGCTCACCCCGCCGGTGTCGAAGTAGGCGAGGAACTGTTGCCGCCAAGCGCGGAGGGTCCGGCCGAGGCGGGCGATCTCGGGGATCGGGCAGCTGTGGAAGCCGTCGAGGACCTGCTCGGCGATGGCGCGACCGTCCGTGGCCCGTTCCTGGTGATAGGCGGAACGTAGCTGCTGGTAGCAGTGCCAGGCGACTTCGACCTCGCAGGTCGGGTCCCCGGCGACCAGTCCGGCGCGGAGGCGGGCGTGTTGCCGCTCGGACAGGTGCTCGGCCCCGTGGCGCAGCAGCCCGCGGATTCCGTAGAGCGGATCGCCCTTCCGGCCTCGATGCCCGAGCGTGTCTTGCTGGACACGTTGTCGAACCTCGTCGAGGGCCTTCACCCCGAGCCGGACGACGTGGAACGCATCGAGCACCGCGACCGCGTCCGGGAGTTCGTCGCGGATCGCGTTGGCGTAGCCGCGGAACGGGTCTAACGCGGCATGCTCGACCGCGGGCACGAACCCCGCAGGCGTCGTGCGCAGCCAGGCGGCGTAGGCGGTCCCGGACCGGCCCGGCACCACGTCCAGCAGGCGTGCCCGCACTTGCCCGTGTTCGTCGCGGGTCAGATCCACCATCGAGGTCACCGCGCGGTCGTGACCACGACGTGAGGGTTTCCAGATGTGCTCGTCCACCCCGAGCGCGAGCACCCTGTCGAGACGGGTTGGCTCGTCGAGCATGTCGGTGGCGTGAGCGGCGACCGCCCGCCAGAGCGTGTTCCAGCCGACCCGCAGCCGCCGGGCCAACGCCGCGACGGTGGTGTCATCGGTGCGTAGCATGCTCGTCGCCCAGCCGACTGCTCGAGCGGTGAGCTTCGCGCGAGCCGATACGAACGGATGCGTCTCAGAGAACGATATGACCCGGCAGCCGACCTCGCGGCACCGCCAGAGCCGCTTGGACCAGCGCACCCGCACCGGCAACCCGAACGCCGGCGCGTCCGCGAGCTCGTGCACCCGACGGCCGCGACTCTCGGCCAACACTCCGCAGCCTGGGCAACCGACCGTGTCGGCAGCCGTCTCGATATCGAGCACCAGCACCTCGGCACGAGCATCGACACCCGTCACATGGAACCCGTCAACGGCGAACACGGAACAAGCAGGCGCGCACGAAGCGCACCCCGAAATAGGGTGAGACACGTCGGGGTCTTTCTCGAAGGAGGAGTAGGAACTTCCATCCTGGAAGACCCCGGCCCCTCACCCCGCAACGACCCGCTCACCCCGCTTCATGATGAAGAGCCCGATAAAGACCGCCACCTTCTGCTTTGTGAACACGACATCGGGGCGCACTGCCACATCATCGACCTTGAACCGGAGATCGCACCGATAGCGGAGGCCACGAGAGTGGACCCGGCGTCGGACCTCCATCTCTGGCGTGGTGTCTCGCCTGCGGTTCGCTCGCATGTTTGCCGAGCGCGACGAACTTCCTGGTGGGGACAGCATCACTTCTAGATTACGAAGGTGCGGGCAGGTTTGCTCGGCGTTACCGCTCGTAGATGTTCGCGAAGTAGTACCAGGCGACGAGCAGCCCGGCGAACGGCACGATGAGGTGGAAGAGCTCCTCGCCGAGCGATCGACGACGGCATCGCGACGAGCGCGCCGGACGCCGTGACGGAGTGCGGGTCCGCACGGGGTGCCGAGCCACCGGACGCGACGAGTACACGGCGGCGGCGGGTCGCGTGGCTTCAAGTGCCGGACCGACGGCGTCGCGGAGTGCCTGGAACTCCTGGGTGAGGTAAGCACCCGGGCGGGAAGGTTGCGGGGAGCGGTGCCACGTTTCCGCGCGAAGCGCGGCATCCATCACCGTTGTCAGCTGCTCGTCGCGGGGCTTGCGGCGCCTCGTGAGCAGGGGGAGCAGCCCGCGCTCCGAAGCGACGTGCAGGTCGGTGCCGTCCCACCCTGGGGGCGCCTTGATGGTCAGCGACGCGGGGTCGACGAAAACGAGAGCCGAGAAGACCGGCACCGCGAAACCCGCTGCCTGCGAGAGGGTTGATCGAGTCTGTCGGTGGTGCCTCCTAGTTTCACGGCATGCAGGTGCGCTCCGAGACGGCTCGGGTACTGATCACGGTGAAGGCTTCGCCGCAACCGTCGAAGCTGTACGGCGACACTGTCTGCGTTGCCGGCATCCGAGTCGATGGGGGTCGATCGGAGTGGATCCGGCTCTATCCGCTGCCGTTCAGGTGGATGGGTGTCGAGAAGCAGTTCAAGAAGTTCGACCTCATCGACGTGGAGGTTCGACGCGCGACAGGAGATTCACGGCCAGAGAGCTTTCGGCCCGACATCGACACGATCGACGTCGTTGGGCACCTCGACGATTGGAAGGAACGTCAGCCGATCATGAGCAAGGTGCCACGAACGACGACGTGCGCGTTGAGCGGCGCCGGTTCGGAACATCACGACGCCCCGTCATTGGGGATGGTGTCGGTGAGGTCATTGGACCGCATCAAGGTCGAGCCGTTCGACGGCTGGTCAGATGCGCAGCAGGAGCGTATTGCGGCTGCCGCGAGCCTTTCGCCGCTATCGCTGTTTGGGGATCTGGAGAAGACTCCGTCCGAGCTGAAGGCACCACGGTTTGTTGTCCGTTACGAATACCACTGCACTGCGGACGGGTGCCCGGGTCACGTGGGGCAGGTGCTCGACTGGGAACTCACGGCTCTGCAGAACCGTCTGAACCGGGATTCCGACGACGTCGTTAGGGCCGCGATCGAGAAGAACTTCCATCAGCGGATGTTCGCGCCAGGCAAGCAGACATCCTTCTTCATGGGCAACTTCGAAGATGCACGCAAACGCGCGAGCTTCAGCGTGCTCGGCGTCTACTACCCGCCCGAGGGCGTGGCGACCAGCGTTGGGCTCTTCGACCTAGACGGTGACGAGTGAGTGCCGAGACTCTCGCACCGCAGCGATGACCTGCTCGCGGTGGCAGTGCGCCTCGTCGGCCTCGTAGCAGAGCACCGCCACTGTCTCTTGCTCCAGGAGGCTTGCCAGTCCGCGGATGCCCTGGGCTCCTGGCTCGCTTGCGAGAAGTCCGCGGAAGTGTTCACGGGCCGCGGTGCCGTCGGGTGAGTGCGCTTCGGCATAGCCGGCACGGTTCTCTTTCGGATTGCCCAGCCGGGGATCGTGGAGGTAGCGGATGCCGGCGGCCTCAAGCGCCGCCGAGAGCGCTCGCTTCGAGTAGCCAGCCTTGCGGGAGATCGCGTTGAGTCGGATATCGACGAGCACGCTCACACCCTCATCCCGAAGGCGTTCGATCAGTTCAGAGAGCTGGAGGCCCTCATATCCGATGCCGATCATGTGATGGTCCCTTCGGTGGAGCGCTGTCCGCGCGCGCAGAGCACGCACCCGGCAAGTAGTCGAACAGGTGCGTGCGCCCGCTCTCGCGATGAACTCGCGCCCGCAGGCGGTGCAACGGTGGATGCTTCCGCGACGCCGCAGAAGCTCGCTTCGTACCTCGCTGGCAAGTAGGACGAGTGTCTCATCACTCTTTGCACCGAGCCGCATGTAACGAATATAAGCGTTACATCGTGGCATCACGAGTCGCCGCGCCGCGCGAGCAAACTTTGGTCGCTACCGGCCGTAGACGTTGGCGAAGTAGTACCAGGCGGCGAGCAGCCCGGCAAAGGGCACCGCGAGGCGGAAGAGTTCTTCGCCGAGTGACCGACGACGGCGTCGCGACGACCGAACCGGGCGCCGTGACGGGGTGCGAGTGCGCGCGGGACGCCGAGGTGCTAGTCGCGATGTCGCGGCTGCGGCGGGGCGCGTGGTTTCGAGTGCCGGGCCGACGGCGTCGCGGAGTGCCTGGAACTCCTGGGTGAGGTGTGCACCCGGGCGGGAGGGTTGCGGGGAGCGGGGCCACGTTTCCGCGCGAAGCGCGGCATCCATCACGGTTGCTAACTGCTCGTCGCTCATCTCGCGGCGCCTCGTGAGCAGGGGGAGCAGCTCGTCGTCCGAGATGACGTGCAGGTCGGTGCCGTCCCACCCTGGGGGCGCCTTCACGGTCAGCGACGCGGGGTCGACGAACACGAGAGCCGAGAAGACCGGCACCGCGAAACCCGCCGCTCGGATGACCCTAGGAGGCGGGGTCGCGGCCACGCTCCGCGCGTCGCTAGGTTCGAGATCACGTGGGGTCTCGACACGCCGCTCCGCGGCTACTCGACCACCGAGGGGGAACTCGTTGCACGAGGATCAGGGGATCGCGGGGGCTTCGGCCCGCCGCGAGTACGAGCGCCGTCGGGCGAAAGACGAAGCGCGCATTCGCGACGAGTGGGGCCGATTCGGGGGAATCGCGGTCGCCCTCTCGGGGGAGCGGCAGAGCACGCAGGCGTGGAGTGTCGGGGCGTCTGGAGAGGAGCGAGTCGGGCTGCGTCTCGACGCGCTCGCGTCGGAGAGCGTGCGGGTGCTTCACGACCGCCGCATCCCAGGGACCCGCGCCAACATCGACCACCTCGTTGTGACTCCGCAGGCGATCTGGGTGGTCGACACGAAGAAGTACAAAGGTCGCCCGAGCCTTCAGATCGACGGTGGGCTCTTTCGCCCTCGGGTCGAGAAACTCCTAGTCGGCGGCCGAGACAAGTCGAAACTCGTCGAAGGTGTCGAGTGGCAGGTCGAGCGGGTTGAGGATGCTGTCGGCGGTGTTCCTGTGTTCGGCATTCTGTGTTTCGTGGAAGCTGAATGGCCGCTGATCGGAGGGTCGTTCAGCGTGCGCGATGTCGAGGTGCTGTGGCCGAAGAAGCTCGTTGCACGACTCAGTGCCTCGTCGACCGGTCCAGTCGACGTGGACGCAGCCGCCGCACTGCTTGCGGGACGGTTTCGCGTGGCTTGATCGGCAGGCGGCGAGTTCGCGCGGCTCGCCGTGGGGGCTCGCCTCTCGATGTCGCCGATGGTCGCTAACGTGTGCCCATGAGCGCACCCGACATCGACCGCAAGGTGATGGAGGGGTTCGCCGCGCTCGCCGGCGACGAGCACATGACGATCGTTCTGGGCGCTGGCGCGTCTGCACCATCGGGTCTGCCGACCTGGGATGAGTTCGCGATTCGCGTGGCAGTGCGCAGCGGGATTGTCGCAACGCGTGAGGCCGCCGCCGTCTTGCTCAGCAAACAGGACCAGACGATCGTGCTCGAGGCAGCCCATGCTCGTTCGGGTGACGCGTGGCCCGCACACCTCAACGAGGCGTTGTACGGGCTGCCTACCGTCGCAGCGACTCCGTCACCACTTCACCTCGCGGCGGCGGGTCACTACGCGGGCGCGCCCGAGGCGACGACGCTTGCGACCCTTAATTTCGACGTTCTGCTCGAGTTGGCCCTTCGAAGCACGGGCAGCCCGTTGGTTGTGATCGACACCGACGGTGACGACGAACCGGAAGCGCCCACGGTTCACCACCTCCACGGCGCGGTGTACAACGGCCAGGAATACTCCGCGGTGGTCGGCTATCGCGATTTCGCCGAACTTGTGGCTGACCCGAAGGCATGGCAGAGGGAGTTTCTCTCGTCCGCTCTGCAGCGCGGCCCGCTGCTGCTTGCGGGCACCTCGTATCGTGACCCTGACATCCGGCACTGGCTTCACCTCATCATGCGTGACGAAAAGCCGACATTTCCGGCGCTCGTCACGATCATCCGGGAAGGACTCGCGCTCGATCGCGAAACCTTTGCCACGATCGAATCGGCGCTCGCATCCGAATGGGAGTCGATCGGTCTGCAAGCCCTCGCCGTGCAGGATCTCGCTGACGTCGCTCTCGTTATTCGTGAACTGAAGCATGCTGCCGATCCCGGATATCAGCCGCCCGCAGAACGCGCGCGGCGGGTCTGGGATGCACACACCAAACGGTTTGCGGAGCTGCAGCGCGACTACTCCGTTCGTCTGGCAACGGACTCCGACGCTATCGGCGAGGCGCTCGGAGTGACGACGCACCGCGCAACGCTCTGGCTCGCAAACGCCCGAGGGAAGCTCGCCCGGTGGGCGTCCGAGTCGGGCCAGTTCGCCGCAGTCCGCCAGCTCAAGCTTCTGCCGACAGGACATGACAGCCCATGGATCGCAGGAGAGGCGATCGGCGCCGAAGAAGTGAAATTGAAGGACGCCGAACGAGACCCCGGAGTAACCCCGGCCTGGCGCTCCGTACTCGCCGTCCCGGTCTTCGTCGGGGATGGCATCCACCCCGACTTCGCAACCGCTGTCGTCACCTTCGGGCTCTCGCAAACTGCCGCGGCTGTGGTCGCCCGCGAGGCCGGGTGGCGTGATGCGGCATCCGAACTGAGTGCGGCCTGGGGAACACGCCTCGCAGGGGTCGCCTTCGGTGACCAGCCCGAGTAACTTTGATCTAAGGAATGGGAGAGCACCCGATGGCCGTCAAGAAGACCGCAGTCACGCGCAACGCGAAGACCGGTTCCTACACCGTCCACGTGTCGAAGAGTGCGACCACGGGCAAGTTCGTCACCGAGTCGAAAGTCACCGGCCGTATTGAGGTGCGGTCTTCGATCAAGAAGGCTTCCTAGGTCAACTGCCCGAACGACCCTGAGTGCAGGTTTCCGCGCGAAGCGCGGCATCCATCACGGTTGTCAGCTGCTCGTCGCGGGGCTCGCGGCGCCTCGTGAGCAGGGGGAGCAGCCCGCGCTCGCAAGGCGCGTGCAGGTCGGTGCCGTCCCACCCTGGGGGCGCCTTGATGGTCAGCGACGCGGGGTCGACGAACACGAGAGCCGAGAAGACCGGCACCGCGAAACCCGCCGCCTGCGAGAGTGCGGTGGATGCTCGCTGCAGTTCCGCCATCGAGTTGCGCAGGTAGTGGGCTCGGCCGCCCGCGGGTTTGGTCTCGACACGCCGCTTCGCGGCTACTCGACCACCGAAGGGAGGGGGATGGGCTTGGTGTTGAGCGTGAAGACGCCGGCCGGTCCGATCGCGATGTGGTCGATGTCGGTGCTGCCCGTGCCGACTGGTACCGAGTGCAGCACCGTCCACTCGGGGCCGGTTTCGACACGCCGCTTCGCGGCTACTCAACCAGCGAGGGCACCCCAGTACCAGCCGCGCGCATCCTCGTCGATTTCGACTGTGTCGGGCTGGCCGCCGAAGTGGATGCGACCCTGGTTCCACTCGTCGAGCAGCTTCTCGATGAGTGAGTGGCCGGGCGCCCGCTGGGCGAGATCGCGCTCAGTTCCCCCGCATTCCCCATACCGAAGGGTCGCGTGGTTGGGGAGGTGAGGATAGACCCGCTTTCGGGGTGTTGTGTGCCACTGCGCCATGACGCCGGCCCCTCCTAGGCTGAAGGCCAACGACGAGCCAAGAAAGGGAGGTGCGGAGATGAGCGCGCGCGTAGCTGTCGCACCGTCCGTTCTGCGCTGGGCTCAGGAGCGCTCCAAACGCGATGACGGTGCCTACGAGAGCAAGTTCCCGGCCTGGCCGTACTGGGTGGCCGGGCAGAAGGAGCCGACGATCAAGCAGGTCGCCGACATCGCTAGTGTCGCGTGTCGTTAGTTCCTAAATGGTTGGCGTGTTGGGAGAATTGCTTATGGCGAATTCTCCTGCTGCGGCGTTGGTGCTTCGTGAGGGTGATCGGGACGAGTTGATGTCGTGGACTCGGTCGACGGTGATCCGTGCGGGGTTGGCGATGCGGGCGCGGGT
>NZ_JBASCU010000022.1:0-70475 GCF_049651805.1 Pseudolysinimonas sp. | reverse complement strand
CACGGGGCCTCCCACAACTGTCGGATAGGCCGGGCGGACCACCTCCACCCGGTAACCCACGAGTTTTGTGAGCGAGGCCCCGTCCCGCGACCCCCTCACCAGAAGAGGGCCACTACATACCGTCTAGCCAACTCGGTGGTCGAGTAGCGCACCGCGAAGCGGCGCGCGTGTCGAGACCCCGCCAGCTAGTGACGTGGGGGCGGGGTCTCGACACGCCCGCTTCGCGGGCTACTCGACCACCGAGGTGGGTTAGAACGCGGGGACTGCTGCTCGCTCGGCGGGGGCGGGGTCTCGACACGCCCGCTTCGCGGGCTACTCGACCACCGAGGTGGGTTAGAACGCGGGGACTGCTGCTCGCTCGGCGGGGGCGGCCGCGAAGGCGATGCCGATCGCGGAGTGCACGGAACCCGCGTCGCCGTCGACGATCTGGGTGTAGCCGAGGCGTTTCGCCTCGCCGAGACGCTGGCGGGCGAGCGGCACCGGCCGGATCTCGCCGGCGAGCGAGATCTCACCCACCGCCGCGAAGGTCTGCGGCAGCGCGACATCTTTCACGGCTGACGCGATCGCGAGGGCGATGGCCAGGTCGGTGGCTGGTTCGGTGAGCCGCATGCCGCCGACGGTCGAGACGTAGACATCGGATGTCGACACCTTCAACCCGCACCGCCGTTCGAGCACCGCGAGGATCATCGCGACCCGCGCCGAGTCGACCCCGTTCACGACTCGCCGCGGCTGCGGGGCGGTGGTGCCGACGATGAGGGCCTGCACCTCGACCGGGATGGCGCGGCGCCCTTCGAGCGCGATGGTGACGCAGGTGCCGCTCACGGGCGATGACGAGCGGGAGAGGAACAGCCCCGACGGATCCGGAACCTCCGCGATGCCGTCGCCGGTCATCTCGAAGCAGCCGACCTCGTCGGTGGGGCCGAACCGGTTCTTCAGGGCGCGCACGAAGCGCAGCGCGGTCTGGCGGTCGCCTTCGAAGCTGCAGACGACATCCACGAGGTGTTCCAGCAGCCGCGGCCCGGCGATCGTGCCGTCTTTCGTGACGTGCCCGACGAGCAGCAGGGGCAGGTCGCGCTCTTTGGCGATGCGGATGAGGGTTCCCGCGACTTCGCGCACCTGCGCGGGTTGCCCGGGGGCGCCGTCGCTCATCGCGGACGACACCGTCTGCACCGAGTCGACGATGAGCAGGCGGGGCTTCACGGCATCCACCTGGCCGAGGATCGTCGCGAGGTCGGTCTCGGCGGCGAGGTAGAGCTCGTCGCTGAGGGCTCCCGTGCGTTCGGCGCGCAGCCGCACCTGGGCGGCGGACTCCTCGGCGCTCACGTACAACACGCGGGCTCCGGCTTGGGCGACGCGCGCGGCGACTTCGAGCAGCAGCGTCGACTTGCCGACGCCCGGCTCACCCGAGAGCAGGATGGCGGCGCCCGGAACGATGCCGCCGCCGAGCACGCGGTCGAACTCGCCGATGCCGCTCGGGCGATGCACGCTCGACTCGGTGCCGATGTCGGTGATGGGCCGGGCGGCGCGGGCGGCCGAGACGGCGACGGCCGTCACCTTGGATGTCGGGGCGCCCTGCTCGACGAGGGAGTCCCACACCTGGCACTCGCCGCAGCGGCCCTGCCACTTGACGGAGGTCCAGCCGCACTCCCGGCACGCGAATCCGGGGGTCGTCGGGCGGGCCATGCGGTCAGCCTAGGCGGGGGTGCCGACGCTGCTGCCCCGCCCACGCTCGAGTGTGAGTAGATCGAGCTTGTGGAGCTGATCGGGTGGAGGGAGAAGGTTACTCGCCTTGCCGAGCCCGCACCTCGCGCTCGAACTCGTCGAGTGGCACGAAATCGCCCGGGTTGGCGTCGGCCTCGGCGATGCGCTGGTCGATGATCGCCGCGACCTCAGGGGAGATCTCAATCATGCGGCGATGGTACCGGCGTCCACCGACGATCAGCCGAGGATCTCAACGTCGACGACGACGGGGTAGTGGTCTGAGGGAGGGATGCCGCCCGGGTCGGCGCTCTCCCACCCGTCGTGCAGGGCGAACCCGGCGAGCGGCGGCTGGTCGCGGTCGTAGTTGAGGTCGGCGAGCAGCAGGCTCGGCAGCACCCGGTGGGCGGCGCCGTCGGTGACCAGCCGTTGCAGCTCGTCCACCTGCGCGGCCGTCTCGTCGGCGCGGTCGGGCTCCCAGCTGGTAGGGCCGACGACCACCCGCAGCTCACCGAGCGGATGTTGGACCGTCGCGACGAGCGCCCGCAGCAGCCGGCCTTTCGACGGCAGGAGCGGCTCCTGCAGAGAGCCGAGTGCGCCGACAGGTGGTCGGCGATCACGCTCGCCTGGGTGCGTTGCGCGCCGCCCCAGCACTCCTGGATGCCGAGCACATCCGGATCGACGCGGCGCACGACATCCAGAAATCCCGGCTCGCGCCGCCGCCAGTTGCCGCCGAAGCGCCACCAGGTGTTCCAGGTCATCGCGCGGATCATGACGCTCGAGTACTGCGTAGCTCTCGGTACTTCGCAGTCGTGAGCCGGTCGGCGCGGCTGTAGCGCCGCAGCTTCGCCGGACGCATCGTTCGCTCGGCGGCGATGGTGACGAGCATCTCGGGTTCGTACTCCACCCGCTGGTGGGTGTGGTGCAGCGCGAGGGCGATGTCGACATCCTCACTGATGCGATCGTCGCCGACCGTGACCAGGTCGCGGATGCGCTGCCAGGCCGACCGGCGCAGCGCCATGTTGTGCCCGTACATCAGCGGCCCCTCGCCGATCGTCAGTTGGTGCACGATGCGGAAGGCCTCGTACGCGGTGCGGCCGACGATCCGATCGCCGCGCGAGAGGCGGGTGAGGCCGGCAGGTCCCGCGAGTCCGGCGAGCTCGGGGTCGGAGGCGAATGCACGGCGGATCGCGGTGGCCCAGCCGGGGCTCACGAGGGTGTCGGCGTCGATGCGGGCGAGGATGTCGCCGGTCGCCGCCGCGAACCCGGTGTTGCGGGCGTAGGTGATGCCGCGATGGGGCTCCTGGATGACGGTCACCCCGGGGGCGGCGCGGGCGATGTCGACGGTGCCGTCGGTGGAGCCGTTGTCGACGACGATGATCTCGTCGACGGCATCCGACTGCTGCCGCAGAGCTTCGAGGCACTCGCCGATGAGTTCTTCCTCGTCGAGTACGGGAATCGCGACGCTCAATCGCATGCTTCGACGATAGGCAGGGGGAGGTTGCGGGGGTGCCCCTTGACAGCAGAGGCCCGCGGCATCCGGTTGGGGGTTCGGATGCCGCGGGCAGCGGGTGAGGGTCAGCCCTCGGTCGAGTCGCCCTCTTCGGTCTCGTCGGTCGACTCGTCGCCGTCCTCCGGCCGCTCGGGGCGGTCGTCGGGACGGCCGGGGCCGCCCTCCCCGCCGGGACCCTGCTGCGGTCCGCCCTGCCCGCCGGGACCCTGCTGGCTCTGCTCGATCGCGGGCCGGGCGCCGGCGTGGGTGGCGGCGGCGAGCGCGAACCCGCTGACGCCGCCGACGACGAGCGTCACGACGACGACGAGAGCGGCGATGAGCGGCGTCACCCAGCTGCCCCTCTCTCGGACGACCGTCACCGGAGCGGCGGTCGTGACAGGTGCCGGGGCTTCAGCAGCCGGGGGCACCTCGGTGTTCTCTTTGTCTGCCATGTGTACGACAGTCGCGCCGTCGCCTCGGGGAAGTGTTGGGCGAACCTATGAACCAGCCGCGAAAGCCCGCACGCGAGCTGGGCTAAGATCGTCGGCGGTACCGTGTCCGAGCGGCCGAAGGAGCATGTCTCGAAAACATGTGAGGTTCATAGCCTCCGTGGGTTCAAATCCCACCGGTACCGCCAAGAGAAACCCCTGTTGATCAGGGGTTTTTCTGGTCTCTGGCGTGTGCTCTTCGACTGCCGACGTGTGCTCCGCACCCGCGGTCGTGCAACGTTCCAACAGTATGCTGCGCTCCACCGGCGCAAATCGATAGCCAACAATTGGCTTCTACTTCGACGAAGAAGGATTGACTATGGAAACCCGTTCTCTTGAGAACACGGTCATTGCCATCACGGGCGCCAGTTCGGGGATTGGTCGCGAGACAGCCCGAGCACTGGTTGCGGCTAGCGCGAAAGTTGCGGTGACCGCTCGGCGTCAGGACCGCCTCGACGAACTCGTGAGCGAACTGGGGGACGAGAACGTCGTAGCTGTCGCCGGCGACATCCGTGACTCTGCAACCAGTCAGTCCCTCGTGGAGGCCGCGATCTCGAAGTTCGGCAGGTTGGATTCGTTGGTGGCCGCAGCCGGGGTAGGTCTGTACGGTTCCGTGATGGATGGCTCCGATGAAGAGCTGTCGGACATGGTGACGGCGAATTTTCTCGGAACCGTCTGGTCGGTGCGAGCAGCGGTCCCCAAGCTTCGCGAGCACGGAGGAGACATCGTCGTCGTCGCGTCTGTGGCGGGGCTCAGGGGTGGTGCGAACGAAGCTGTCTACGCCGGTACGAAGGCCGCCCAGGTTGTCTTCGCCGGCGCGGTCGACCGGGAGTTGCGCACCGAAGGAATTCGCGTGACGACCATGTGCCCGGCGGCGGTGAGCACTGAATTCGCGCTGGGGAGAGGGAGGACGGCGGGTGACCCTCAGTTGGACGAATACATGCGCCCCGAAGATATTGCCGCCGCGATTGTTTTCACGTTGCAGCAGCCTCGGCGCCTGAGGACGACGCAGTGGGCGATGTGGAGTTCAGCTCAGGGAAGCTAGGGGAACCGGAGAGGGGCGCTCGCACCTGGTGCTCACCGCGACTGACCGTCCTTCCTGCGCTGACCGAAGCATCGACTCCATGGCGTCGAGTACGTGGAGGGCGATCTCGCCATTGGCACGATGCGTTTCCCCGGCCGGGGTCGTGGCGAGATCGGCCAATCCGTAGCCGCGAGCGCTTCCGATGTAGCCGGCGCTTGCTGGCAGGGTCGTCCATTCGCCGGCACTCGGTCGGATGAGTTGCACCTCACCGTCGAAGCGATTGGGGTCGGGGGCGACGAGTGTCGCGAGATCGCCGTGCACCTCGATGCGCGACGCGTGGGTCGCCGCCGCATCGAAGCTCATCACCAGTGTCGAGAGGGCACCGGACTCGTGTTCGAGTACCCCGGTCACGTGGGTGTCGACGTCGACGGTCACCACTTCGCCGGTGCGTGGGCCGGAGTGAATCGTTCTGGTGGGACGCGTGCGACTCGCCTTGCCGATCACCGACGACACCGGCCCCAGGAGGGTGACGAGTGCGGTCACGTAGTAGGGCCCCATGTCGAGCAGAGGGCCGCCGCCCGCTTGGTAGTAGAAGTCGGGATTGGGGTGCCAGTACTCGTGGCCCGCGCTCACGAACGTCGCGGTCGCGGCGATCGGTGTGCCGATGACGCCGTCGTCGATGACCTTGCGTGCGGTCTGGATGCCGGTGCCGAGCACCGTGTCGGGCGCGCAGCCCACTCGCACGCCGGCCGCCTGCGCCGCATCGAGCACGGCGCGACCTTCGCGAGTGGTCGAGGCCAGAGGCTTTTCTCCATAGACCGACTTGCCGGCAGCGATCGCTGCGAGGGCCACGTCGGCATGTGCGGCAGGGATGGTCAGGTTGAGGATCAGATCCACCCGAGGATCGAGAAGGATCTGGTCGACGGACATGCTCGGCACCCCGAACCGGTCGCCGACCGCCTGCGCTCGCGCGGGGTCGAGATCCGCGACGGCGGTGACCTCCACGGCGGAGAGGCGCGCGAGAGTTTCGAGATAGGTTCCCGAGATCGCCCCGCAGCCGATCACACCGACCCTCAGCGGCTCGCCCACAGCATCCCCCGTTCGACGATGGTTCGCACATCGGGGTTGTCGAGCACGTCCAACCCGTGCCCCGGGGTCGCCACGAAGACCCTGCCGAGCCCCCATTGGCGCGTCCAGATCGCGGGGACGACAACCGGCCGGGTCCAGGCGTCGAACTCTCGCGCCGCCACGGTCGTCGTGGCGAGCACCTCGTTGTAGGAGTCGGACAGAACCCAGTACTGCTCGGTGGTGAGCTCGAAGTCGCCGATTCCCGCCACGATCGGATGGCCCGCCATTTCGGGCACGATGTTGATGGTGTGGGCGACGAAATAGTCGTCAGGTCGCCCGCCCAATTGATCGTGAGGTGTGCGTGTCGGGTGGTGAGCGAACTGGCCACCGATCAGGTGCAGATAGTCGACGCTGTCGCGATACGAGTCCGCGATGCCGCCATGCCACCCGGCCAGTCCCGTTCCCGATCGCACGGCGGCGATGAGTCCGTTGACTTCGTCCTTCGCAATCACGTTCATCGTGTTCGCCTGCACGATCACGTCGACCGTGGGCAGGTAGTCGCGGTCGGCGTAGACCCCCGTCGACTCCTCGACCCGCACCTCATACCCGTTGGAGACGAGAAAGGGGATGATCGATTGGCTGGTCTCGACAGGCTGGTGGCCGTCCCAGCCGCCTCGCACGATCAGCGCCTTCTTCGTAGTCATGAGACGACTCGCGGTCGCTACTCGCGAGGCCGGACTGGGCCGGTCGAGCGACGCACGATCAGCTCAGGGCGTCGTGCCGGCAGTGGCGGGGGCGCTCCGCCGTCGACGAGCGCGAGCAGCTGCTCCACGGCATCCCTGCCCTGGGCAGCGAAATCGAGCCGCAGGGTCGTGAGCGGCGGCGAGAAGTACGCCGCTTCCGGCATGTCGTCGACTCCCGTCACGCTCACGTCGTCGGGTACCCGGTGGCCCCGCTCGTTGAGGGCGAGGATGACACCGAGCGCCGTCTGATCGTTGGCTGCGACGAACGCCGTCGCGGGCAGTTGCTCCGGCAGCGTTGCGATCGCCTCGTAGCCGGAGCGGGCGGACCAATCGCCGTGGATGACGCCCCGAGAGCGCAGGCCGAGCTCGACGACCGCGGCCTCGTACTCGCGGGTGCGGTTGCGCGCCCCCACCCAGCCGGGCGGGCCCGCGATGTGCACGACATCGCGGTGACCGAGGTCGGCGAGGTGACGCAACACGGCGAGCAGACCGTTGACGCCGGGCGTGGAGTCGGTCGGCAGCTTGTCGTGGCCGGTGGCCAGGTAGTGCGGCACCCGGAACGTCGCGGTCTCCAGCGCATGCGTCACCTCGTCGGTCGACGAGAGCGCGAGCACACCTGCGAGGTCGAACTGCAGTGCGAGGTCGATCGACTCGCGAATCGCTGCGGGGTCGTGCGCATCCAGCGTGATGACGTCGAGAAAGTATCCGGCGTCGCGGGCCGCGATGTTGGCGCCCTCAAGGATCTTGCTCGGACCGACCTGCGTGATGTCATGCGTGAGCGCAGCGATGCGGTGCGAGCGGCCCGTCGTCAGCGACCGGGCGTTGAGATTGGGCCGGTAGCCGAGTTCGCGGATCGCCTCGGTGACGCGGTCGCGGGTCTCGGGGCGGATGCCGGGGTAGCCCTTGAGCAACCGGGTCACCGTCGCGTGGGACACCCCGGCCGCCCGCGCCACGTCATAGATCGTGGCGGCCCGCTGGACGCTGGGTTGCGTCTCGGTCATTTATTCCTCCGACGCAATCATGACTTGACACGACGATGTTACCGGCAACATGATGGTGCCCTCGACATGTTGCCGGAAACATTCCGACAGCCGCGCCCCGCAATGTTGTCGGAAACATTCCGGCACCCCCAGCCACAACGGAGTGAAACCCCTTGGCCGACGCGCACCTGCTACCCGACCGAATCCTGTTCGGGGCAGCGTTCTACAACGAGTACCGCGTGAACGGTGACCTCGAGCGCGACCTCGACCTGATGGCCGATGCGTCCTTCTCGGTCATTCGCGTGGGCGAGTCGGTGTGGGCGACGTGGGAGCCGGAGCCGGGCGTGTATCACCTCGACTGGCTGCAGCCTGTGCTCGACGGTGCGCACGCCCGCGGCATCTCGGTGGTGCTCGGCACGCCGACCTATGCCGTGCCCCCGTGGCTGCGCGCGCTGGATGCTGACCTCGCGGGCGAGAAGGCCACGGGGGTGCGCCATCCCTGGGGGTGGCGCCAGGAGGTCGACATCACGCATCCCCTGTTCCGGCAGTACGCGGAGGGCGTCATCCGGGCGATCGCCGAGAGGTACGCCAAGCACCCCGCGATCATCGGCTACCAGGTCGACAACGAGCCCGGCCCGTTCCTGCTGCACAACCAGCGCGTGTTCGACGGTTTCCTGCGCTGGCTCGAAGGCCGCTACGGAGACGTCGAGACGCTCAACCGCGAGTGGGGGCTCACCTTCTGGTCGCACCGCCTGCGCAGCTGGGACGAGCTCTGGCGTCCCGATGGCAACCACTCGCCGCAGTACCAGCTCGAGTGGCGCCGCTACCAGGCCGAGATCGTCACCGACTTCATCGCGTGGCAGGCCGGCATCGTGCGCGAGTACGCGGATCCCCACCAGTTCGTGACGACCTGCATCTCGTACGAGCGCCCGCCGATCGATGACGAGAAGCTCGTGCAGGCGCTCGATGTCACGGCCGGCAACCCGTACTACATGATGCAGGAGGCGCTCCGCATCGGGGTCGAGGTGCCGCGAACCGCGATGTGGTGGACGAGCGGAGTGTGGGCACTCTACGAGCAGGGCGACCGCATGTTCAGCTCGGCTCAGGCCCCGTTCCTGGTCACCGAGACGAACGCGCAGTCGATCGGGCAGTCCCACTGGCAGCACCACACGCCGTACCCGGGCCAGATCGCGCTCGCGGGCCTCGCGCTCGTGGCCCGTGGCGCGCGGATGATCGAGTACTGGCAGTGGCAGACACCGCACCTCGGCATCGAAACCTATTGGGGCGGAGTGTTGCCGCATAGCGGTCGACCCGGTCGCATCTACCGTGAGATCGCGGAGCTCGGCCACCGGCTGCGCGACCTCGGGCCACAGCTCGAGGGGTTCACGCCCGACGCCGATGTCGCTCTGCTCTACTCGATCGACACGAAGCACAGCT
Source organism: Pseudolysinimonas sp. (assembly GCF_049651805.1). GTDB lineage: Bacteria > Actinomycetota > Actinomycetes > Actinomycetales > Microbacteriaceae > Pseudolysinimonas_A. The sequence goes on along the minus strand of NZ_JBASCU010000022.1, from coordinate 61,545 downwards.
TCCAGTTCTACCCACCCCTCGCCGACGCCGAGGGCGGCCCGGATCGCGCTTCGTACCTGCGGATCTTCGATCGCTACTACCGCGCAGCCTTTGAGGCCGGCGTTCAGAGTCGGATCGTGCACGCCGAGCAGTTCCGGCAGCGCGACGCCGCGGACTTCGTGGCCGAGTTCCCGACCCTCGTCGTGCCGACGCTCTACATCGCCGATGATCGGCTACTCGACGCTCTCGTGCGCTACGCGGAGGCGGGCGGGCATCTCGTTGTCGGCATGCGAACCGGCTACGGCGACCAGCTCGCCCGGGCCCGGCCCGAGCGAGCGCCCGGGCGTCTCGCCGACGCCGCGGGGGTCTGGTACGACGAGTACTCGACGCTCGACGCTCCGGTCGGCATCGACGGCACCACCTTCGGCGGCGGCCAGGCTGAGGGGTGGGCCGACGCGCTCGTCGCCGACGGCGCCGACGTGGTGGCCGCGTACTCCTCGGGCATCTACGCGGGCCGGCCGGCGGTCACCTCGCGCGAGCATGGCGCCGGCCGCGTCACCTACATCGGCACGCTGCCCGACCTCGCCCTTGCGACATCCGTTCTTCGCTGGGCCGTGCCGACCACGAGCGTGAGCGAATGGCGGTGGGATCCCACCGTCACGGTCACCTCCGGCAGCAGCACCGTCGGGCGCATCTGGTTCATCAGTAACTGGTCGCCCGAGCCGGCGACCGCTCACCCGCCGCAGCGGCTCGGCGGATCCCCGATCGTTCTCGAACCCTGGGACGTCACCGTCCTGGTCGAGCAACGCGACCCCGAATCCGGGGCCGTTCCCACCCCAAAACAAGAGAAGGTAGAGCAATCATGAGGCACGGAGCACGCAAAGCCGCGTTCGCGATCACCTCGATCGCTGCCGTGGCGGCATTGACGCTCAGCGGCTGCACGCCCGGCACAGGCTCGGGCGGCGACACCGATGTGATCACGGAGGAGGAGCGCGAAGAGGCGCTCAACACCCCGACCGAACTGACGTTCTGGACCTGGGTGCCCAACATCCAGGATCAGGTCGACCTGTTTGAGGCGGAGTACCCGGCAATCAACGTCACGGTCGAGAACGTCGGCCAGGGCCTGGATCACTACGCCAAGGTACGCACCGCTGTGGAAGCCGGTAGCGGCGGTCCCGACGTGGTGCAGCTCGAATACCAGTTCCTCTCGTCGTTCGCCCTGAGTGGCGAGCTGCTCGACCTGACGCCGTACGGTGCCGAAGACATCGCGGGCGACTACGTGTCGTGGGTCTGGGACCAGGGCGTCCACAACGGCGAGATCCTGGCGATCCCGCAGGACTCGGGTCCCTTGGGCCACCTCTACCGCGAGGACATCCTGACCGCTGCTGGTGTCACCGAGGCCCCGGCCACGTGGGAGGACTACCGGGCCGCCGCGGAGGCGGTGCGCGCGAACACGACGTCCTACATCGGGAACATGGCGCCCAACCAGGGCGCCGGATGGCTCGGGCTGTTGTGGCAGGCGGGCGTCAAGCCGTTCGCCTTCGATGGCGGGGAGAACGTCACGATCAACGTGAACAGCCCCGAGGCGAAGGAAGTGATGGCCTACTGGCAGGACATGATCCAGAGCGATCTGGTCACGACTGACCCGGACTTCACCGACGAGTGGTACGCGGGTCTCAACCAGGGCAAGTACGCCGGCTGGCTGACGGCGGCGTGGGCTCCGGTCTTCCTCTCCGGTGCCGCGGCTGACACGTCGGGCCTGTGGCGCGCCGCGCCGCTGCCGCAGTGGGACGCCGACAACCCGGCCTCGGGCAACTGGGGCGGTTCGGCCGACGCTGTCGTCAAGACCTCGGAGAACCCGATCGCGGCCTACGAGCTCGCGAAGTGGATCAACAACGCGCAGGAACCGGCGTTGCTGTTCGCGACCCAGCAGAACTTCTTCCCGACTGCGAACTCGGTGCTGGAGGACCCGGCGTTCGCCGGCGCTGAGCCCGAGTTCTACGGCGGACAGAAGGTCAACGAGCTGTTCGCGGAGATCTCGACGACGGTCGACCCCGACTGGCAGTGGCTGCCGTTCATGGAGTTCGCGTACACGAACTTCAACGAGACGTTCGGGGCCGAGGTTGCGGCTCACGGCGATCTCGGAGCGGGCCTGGATGCGTGGCAGGCCGCGCTCGTCGACTACGCGACCCAGCAGGGCTTCACGGTCAACGAGTAGTAGTACCCGGGCGGCTCGGGGATCCACCCCGGGCCGCCCCACCCGACCCCGCCTGAGTGAAGGAGCTCGAGATGGCCAGCAGGATCCAACGGAAGCAGCATCTCGTTGCCTACGGATTCATCCTCCCCTTCTTCGTCATCTTCGTGGCGATGCTCATCGCACCGCTCGTCTACTCGGGCTACCTGAGCTTTTTCGTCGACCGGCTCATCGGCGGCGTGAGCTTCGTCGCGTTTGAGAACTACCTGCGCGCGTTCCAGGATCCCGGCTTCCTCGCCGGACTCGGGCGCACCGCCCTGGTGCTCGTGATCCAGGTGCCCATCATGATCGGGTTCGCGCTGTTCTTCGCGCTCGCGCTCGACTCCGGTTTTGCTCGCGGCAGTAAGTTGTTGCGGCTGCTCATCTTCTTGCCCTACGCGGTGCCCGGCGTCGTCGCCGTGCTCATGTGGGGCTACCTTTACGGGCAGCAGTTCGGACTGATCGGGCAGATCACCGGCGCACTCGGCCTGCCGACAATGAATCTGTTGTCGGACAATCTCATCTTGTACTCGATCATGAACATCATCACGTGGGCGTACGTCGGCTACAACATGATCGTCATGTATTCGGCCCTCAAGTCGATTCCCACCGAACTGTACGAGGCCGCCGAGATCGACGGGGCGAGCCAATGGCGACTGGCCTGGAGCGTGAAGATTCCGTTGATCCGGCCCGCCATCCTCCTGACCGTCATCTTCTCGGTCATCGGGAGTTTTCAGATCTTCAGCGAACCGAAACTGCTGGTCGAGATCGCGCCGACCGGGATCACGCAGTCGTTCACGCCCAACTTCTACGCCTACAACCTCGCATTCGTGAACCAGGACATCAACTACGCGGCGGCGATCGCATTCCTGCTCGGCATCGTCATCATGATCGTCTCGTACGTCGTGCAACTGAGCACCCAGAGAAGGGAGTTCCAGTCGTGACCGCCCAGGTCATCATCCCGGCGGCGCCGCGCCGCAAGCCGTACAACCGCGACAAGCGCCGCAGCAACCTGCTCACCGTGGTGATGTGGCTGTGCGCGCTCTACTTCGTGGTGCCGCTCATCTGGCTGTTCGTCTCGTCGACGAAAGACAACAGCGACCTGTTCACGACGTTCGGGCTGTGGTTCGGCGATGACTTCAACCTGTTCGCGAACATCGTCGAGGTGTTCACGTACCAGGACGGCATCTACGCCCGGTGGACGCTGAACACGATCTTCTACGCGGGCGTGAGCGCCATCGGCGCGAGCCTGCTCGCGACGATGGCCGGGTACTCGTTCGCGAAGTATCGGTTCCCGGGTGACAAGGCGCTGTTCAGCATCACCCTGGGCGCGATCATGATCCCACTCACGGCACTCGCGATCCCCACCTATCGGCTGTTCTCAGCGGGGGGCATCACCAATACGCCGTGGGCCGTCATTTTGCCGTCGCTCGTGAGTCCCTTCAGCGTGTTCCTCATGCGCGTGTATGCGGCAGACGCCGTACCGGACTCGCTCATCGAGGCCGCACGAGTGGATGGCGCGGGCGAGTTCCGGATCTTCTGGCAGGTGGCCATCCGCCTGCTCGGGCCCGGCATCGTCACGGTGATGTTGTTCACGCTCGTGGCGACCTGGAACAACTACTTCTTGCCCCTCATCATGCTCAACAGCGGCGACCTCCTGCCGCTCACCGTCGGCCTCGCGCAGCAACAGGCGACGTCGGCCGCGGGTGGTGGTGCGCAAGCACTGTTCTCGACCGTGATCACGGGATCGTTCGTGTCGATCATCCCGATCATCATCGCGTTCCTCTATCTGCAGCGGTACTGGCAGACCGGTCTCGCGACCGGCGGCGTGAAGGAATGACGTGATCTGGTACGGCGGGGACTACAACCCCGAGCAGTGGCCGGAAGAGGTCTGGGCCGAGGATGCACGCCTCATGCAGGAGGCGGGCGTCAACCTCGTGAGCGTCGGCATCTTCTCGTGGGCGATGCTCGAACCGCGTGAAGGCGAGTTCGACTTCGGCTGGCTTGACCGCGTGATGGATGGGCTGCACGCAGCCGGTGTGCGCGTCGATCTTGCGACGGCGACGGCGTCACCGCCGCCGTGGCTCACGCATCGCTACCCCGAGGTGCTGCCTGTCACGAAGGATGGCGTGCGCCTGTCGGCCGGCAGCCGCCAGCAATACTGCCCGAGCTCGCCCGTGTACCGCCGACTGGCTGCACGACTCGCGTCGAAGCTCGCCGAGCGCTACGCCGACCATCCCGCGCTCGCGATGTGGCACATCAACAACGAGTACGGCTGCCACGTCAGCCACTGCTATTGCGAGACGAGCGCCGACGCGTTCCGGGCGTGGCTCGAGGCGCGCTACGGAACGGTCGACGCCCTCAACGCGGCGTGGGGCACGGCGTTCTGGTCGCAACGCTACGCGGAGTTCGCCGAGGTGCAGCCCCCGAGAGCGACGCCGACATTCACCAACCCGGGGCAGCTCCTCGACTTCGATCGGTTCAGCGCCGATCAGTTGCTCGAGCTCTATCGGGCCGAAGCGGCGATCGTGCGGGCGGCGACGCCATCCCTCCCGGTCACCACCAACTTCATGGGCTTCTTCAAGGGTGCCGACTACTGGGCGTGGGCCCAGGAGGTGGATGTCGTCTCCGACGACTCATACCCCGACCCCGCCGATCCGGTCAGCCCCGCGTACGCCGCGATGACCCGCGACCTCATGCGCTCGCTGCGCCACGGCCAGCCCTGGATCCTCATGGAGCAGGCGCCGAGCGCCGTGAACTGGCGGGCGAGAAACGCGCCGAAGGCGCCGGGTCAGATGGCGGCGTGGTCGAAGCAAGCGGTCGCGCGCGGTGCCGACGGCATCCTGTTCTTCCAATGGCGGCAGTCGGTGGCCGGCGCCGAGAAGTTCCACTCGGGCATGGTGCCGCACGCAGGCACCGACACGAGGGTGTGGCGCGAGATCACCGAACTCGGTGCCGACCTCGCCGGCCTCGCGGAGATCGAGGGCAGCCGCGTCGAGGCGCGGGTCGCGATCGTCTTCGAGTGGGATAGCTGGTGGAGTCTCGAGCAGGAGGCGGTGCCTGCGAGGCTGAGCTACCTCGAGCACGCCTTCGCCTGGTATACGCCGCTCTTCGAGCGGAACGTCGTCGCCGACTTCGTGCGCGCCGATGCGGACCTGTCGGGGTACGACGTCGTGATCGTGCCGAGCCTCTTCTGCGCGAGCGAGGCCTCGCTCGACAACCTCGCCGCCTACGCGGATGGGGGTGGCCATCTCGTCGTGACCTTCCAGACCGGCATCGTCGATGAAGCGATGCATATCACCTCGGACGGCTACCTCGGATCGCTGCAGGCGACCCTCGGCGTGCGCGTCGAAGAGTTCGCTCCGCTCGCGCCGCCGGACCTCCGGAGAGAGGGTACGGGCACACCGCCGACGGTCGCACTTGAGGGTGAGCTCGCGGGCACGGGAACGCTGTGGAGCGAGCACGTGCGGGTGTCGGATGCCGACGTGCTCTCGGTGTTCGGCTCCGGCGACCTCGCCGGCGGTGCCGCCATCACGCGGCGGCTGAACGCCTGGTACGTCGCGACGCTGCCCGACCGCACCCTCACGGGCGAGCTGCTCGACGATGTGCTCGCATCCGCCGACGTCGCGACCGATCCCGCTGGCACCGTCGAACGCGTGCAACGCGGCCGGTACCGCTTCGCGATCGATCACGGCTCGCAGACCGTCTCAATTGACGACCGGGCCAATTGACTTGGGTACCCCTGATGCCTCTCTTCGCGCCCGCGAGCAGGCCGCACTAGCTACCCAAGGACCGGTCGGCGGTGACTGTGGTTGAGGTTCACCGCCGACCGCATCCTCTGGCAGCACCACCGACGAGGGGCGAGATATGAAGATCACCGGCTACCGCTGTCTGCGGACGTTCCGTGACTGGGGCCGGCCCGTCGGAGACGTGAACGGGTTCACCGATCCGGGTATCAGCGCGGTCCCGATCGTCGTGCTCGAGACCGACCAGGGCATCGAAGGCATCGGCATGGGGTCTCACCACGACATCGACCGGCTCTTCCCGGCGATCGAGGGGGAAGACCCCCGCGCCGTGACCGCGCTCTACGACCGCATGCTCGCCCGCGTGTTCAAGGCGGGTCACTCGGGTGCGACGTTCGGGGGAATCGGCACACTCGACGCGGCGCTCTGGGATCTGAAGGCCAAGCTCGCCGGCGAACCGTTGTGGCGGCTGCTCGGTGCCCGCGACCGCTTCGTCAGCGGCTACGCCTCCGGTCTCGACATCGCCCTCGACGATGACCAGCTCGCGACCTGGTACCGCACGATGGGTGAACGCGGCTTCACCAGCGGAAAACTCAAGGGCGGCCGCGATCTGGATGCCGACATCCGACGCCTGGGGATCGTCGCCGACGCGCTGAGCGGCAACGGGGTCACTCCGGCGGTGATGCTCGACGCGAACGAATCGTGGAACCTCAAGCAGGCCGTGCGATACGTCACCGCGATCGAGGAGCACCGCGACCTGACCTGGATCGAGGAGCCCCTGCGACGCTGGGACGCTGCCGGTCACGCGCGCCTCAGCACCGCGATCCGTGCAGCCGTGGCTACGGGCGAGAACCTCACCGGTCTCGAGCAGTTCACCCCGCTCTTCGATCGCGGCGCGGTCGACATCGTGCAGGTCGGGTGCGTGTGGGGCGTGACGCACTTCTTGCGGGTTGCCTACGCCGCGCACGCCCGCGACCTCCCGATCAGCCCGGTCGGCCTGACGGCGAACCCGGCGGTCGCGCACGCCGCGGTCGCTGTACCCAATCACCTCTCCTCTGAAGTGCAGGATCTCGGGTCGCCATTCGGCGTGTCGGTCGACCAGCAGTTCATCGACGGCGGGGTCGTCCTCGGCGACCAGCCCGGCAGTGGAATCACGATCGACGAGGATGCCATCGCCGTCAACCAGCGCTCGGACAGTTGGGCCGTGTCCGAGGCGCCGCAGGTGCGGTCGCACCGTGCGGGTCTCCGCCTCGTCGCCGATGCGCCAGCGGGTACGGTCGACCGATGAACTACACCGCACGTCTCATCGACAGCCACGTGCACATCTGGGATCCCACGGTTCTGGAGTACTCCTGGCTGGAGGGTGAGCTGGATCGCCCCTACCTTCCGGCCGAGTACCAGGCCGGAGCGCCGGCTACCACGGGTGTCATATTCGTCGAGGCGGGTCCGGCGAGCAAGACGGGCGAGGTGGCTTGGGCCGAGTCTCTCGGCTGGCCGGAGCTGCTGGGCGTCGTGGCCCACGCGCCGCTCGAGCAGGGCAGTGGGGTCGTGACCGAGCTAGCGGCGCTGCGCGAGGCCGGCCGCACCGTCGGCATCCGCCGGTTGCTGCAGGATGAGCCGCTGTCGTTCTTCGAGCATCCCGGCCTACTTGAGGGCCTGCGCGCCCTCGCGGCGACGGGGCTACCGTTCGATGCGTGCATCCGGCATCCCCAGCTCAGCGCCCTGACCGCGCTGCTGAAGAAGGTTCCCGAGCTGCCCGTCGTGCTCGATCACCTCGCCAAGCCGCCGGTCGCAACCGGCGATGACGGAAGCTGGGAGCGCAACCTGCGCGCGCTGGCCGCCCTGCCGCAGGTCAGCGTGAAACTGTCGGGAATGCCGCCGGAGTTGGGCGACGACCAGGAGTGGGTTTCCGCAACTCGCCCGTGGCTCGAGGTGGCGCTCGATGCGTTCGGCGCGGACCGGGCGATGGTGGGCAGCGACTGGCCGGTTTCGGCGCTGGCGCCCCGCCGGCTGGCCCCGGGCCGATGGCTGTCGATGGTGCTGGATGATCTGGCCGCCAGCCCCGCGGAGCGCGAACAGCTGTCTTGGCGCACGGCGTCGCGCTTCTACGGCGTCTGAACAGACTGGGCGCTCACGCGTGGGCGTTCCCTCCCGACGATGTGCATCGCGCCGCGAATGAGTCGGCATCCCGCACCGGACTCCATCTGCTCGGCCGCCGCACCTTACACCGAGACCGAGTTCCAGCGCGCGTGGGCGCCGGCGCAGAAAGTCGTCTACTCCCGCACGATCGACGAGGTCGGTCCGAACGCGCGCATCGAGCGGGAGTTCGACCCGGCATCCGCGCGGGCGCTGGCCGACGCATCCGGTGCCGACGTCGCGATCGGGGGCGCCGACCTCGGCGGGCAGGCGTTGCGGGCCGGCATCGTGGATGTGCTCACGCTCGTGCTGTTCCCCGTGATCATCGGCGCGGGCAGCGGGTGATCCCCGACGACGTGCGGGTCGATCTCGACCTCATCGAGCGCCGCGACTTCAGCGGGGGCATCGTGCGGCTCAGCTACCGGGTGGCGTGAGCGCGCAAGGTCTGACCATGGCGGCTCCCCCCGCTTCGCCTCTCGCGGCAGCGCAATGCACAAAGTGACTTCTCGTCACTGCGTCGTCTCCAGGTGCCGCTATCGTGCTGCCGTGCGAGTTGGTGTCTACGTTGACGGCTACAACCTCTACTACGGAGGTCGAGCTCATTGTGGTCGCGGCACGGCGGGATGGCGCTGGCTCGACGTGCGTGCCCTGGTTCTTCCTTTCGCCGGATGGAGTGGCGCATCGCTCCAGAGGATCGTCTACTGCACGGCCAGGGTTGACCCCAATGACAGCCCGAGCGCCTCGACCGATCAGTCGATCTACCTGAGCGCCTTGCTGCACGCCGGGTCTGTGGATGCTATCGAAGAGGGCCGCTACGACTCGTGGTCAAAGGAAGCGCCGCTTGTCAGCTCGCCTGCTGGTTCTAAGTCCCCGACGCTCATCGCGTCGACGGGCAACGAGCGTTGGGATTCGTCCCTTCCGCTCAGGCGCGCTTCGGGCGGGGCGATCCTTGCGACGGTGAGGAAGCGCGAGGAGAAGGGTTCCGATGTGAATGTCGCGACCCATCTCCTCCATGACGTGCTCAGCGGCGAGGTTGATGCAGCGATCGTGGTGTCCAACGATTCGGATCTCGCACTACCTCTCAAGTACGCACGCGCGGTTGTCCCGGTGGGGACAGTCAACCCGCAGATGAATTACTTGGCGGGGGCGCTTCGGGGTTCGGCGACTGAGGGTCCTGGTCGGCACTGGTGGAAGCAGTTGTCACCGGCCGACTTCAGGCGCAGTCAGTTGTCAGATCCTGTCGGCAAGTATCGGCGCCCGTCGGGTTGGTAGAACCAAGACCTTGTCTATCCGCGACTAGGCAGTCGGTGACGCTCCTGGCCGACTTGTGGCAGACTAGTCATACCAACCCGTCCCTCCACGTGAGGGCGGGTTTTTTCTTGCCCGAGCGTTCGGCCGGGCCGCGGCATCCCTAGGCGCCTGGGGTCGCACGTAGGTGCGACGATCCGGCCATCGAGCGGCGAGAGGCGGCATGCGGGGCGAGGCGACCGTGCTGCACGCCGACCTCGACGCGTTCTACGCCTCCGTCGAGCAACGTGATGCGCCGAGGCTGCGCGGACGGCCCGTGATCGTTGGCCCGAGCACGAGTGAGGGTGTCCTGGAGTCGACCTCCATCCTCGTGTTCTCCTACTCCCACTGTTCGCTGGATGGACTCATCGCGGATGAGGCGGGCGACTTCTCGTGGGCCTTCCCGCCCGAGGACGTGCATCGCGCCGCCAACGAGGCGACTGCCGGCACTGGCATCCATCTGCTCGGCCGGCGCACCTACGAGGTGATGCGCTACTGGGACGAGCCGCAGGAGGGCGCGTCTGAGGTCGAGGCGGACTTCCAACACGCGTGGGCGCCGGCGCAGAAGGTGGTCTACTCGCGGTCGATCGACGAGGTGGGTCCGAATGCGCGGATCGAGCGGGAGTTCGACCCCGCATCCGCGCGGGCGCTGGCCGCCGCATCCGATTCTGATGTCGCGATCGGCGGTGCCGATCTGGGTGGGCAGGCGCTGCGGGCCGGCATCGTGGATGTGCTCACGCTCGTCACGCCCCGCGGCGTGACTCAGCGTGTCGGAACTTCTGTCGCAGGTCTATCCGACGGCGAGGGCCGAACGATCGGGAAGCCCACGAGCTGGCCGTAGAGACAAGCGGGCCCCCGACGAGTCGGGGGCCGCGCCCGGTAGTCGAAACATCCGGGTGGTTATAGGTCGATCATATCGACACGCCCCCGACGAGACGGTGATGGCTGCGTAGACATGAGTAGACATTTCGCGAGTATGATCACAACATGAAGACCATCACCGTGGGACAGCTTCGGCAGAACCCGACCGTCATGCTCGACGAGGTCGAGGCGGGCGAGGTCTACCGGATCACCCGGCATGATCGCGAGATCGCCCGGGTCGTCCCGCGCGACCCGTCGAGCGTCCTGTTGCCGCGGAAGCGGGCCGGCGGGTCGCATCTGGCCGGAATCGATCGACACGAGCTGCAGTCCGCAGGCTCCATCGACCAGCTACTTGCTGACGAGCGCGATCGGTGACCACGTACTATCTGGATACCTCGGTCGCACTCCGGGCGTTGCTCGGGCACTCGCCTTCATCTGCAGCCTGGATCGATCAGGCGACAGCAGACGGCCGGCACCAACTCGTATCCTCCCGGGTTCTTCGCACCGAACTGACGCGGGTGCTGCGCCGCGAAGGGCTTCCGGTCAGCCGTCGCGATGAACTCCTCGACGTGCTCAGCTTCGTGCCGGTCACCGACGGCGTGCTTGCTGCTGCCGAAGCCATCGGACCGCACGTGAAGACACTCGACGCGATCCACCTCGGGTCAGTGATCGCCGCGGGCCTGGATGCGACCATCGTCACGCACGACGCGGGCATGATCGCCGCTGCGGTCGCCATGGGCTACCCGACCCTCGACCCGGTCACCGAGAGCTGAGCTCCGTCGCTCCGTACCGGGATCGAAGTCGATCCCGGTAGCGGAACCTGGCATTCTCGACTGCATGGCGCGCACGTGGCTGTCGGTAACTGTTCACTTGCTGGGTGGGCGGGGTGACCACTTGTGGCCGCCGCCAGGGCGAGTGTTCGCTGTGGGGCCGTCGCACACGTTTCACGACCTGGCGGAGGCGATCGATACCGCTTTCGCGCGCTGGGACCGTGCTCATCTTTCGATGTTCACGCTGGCCGATGGTCGGGTGGTCACGGATGGTGAGACGGGGGCGGAGATGGCCAGTGGCGCCGGCGGGCCGATCCTGGCTCCGGTCGACATGACTGAAGCGAAGGTCGCCAGGACGGTGGCGCTCGGTGCCGAGTTTCAGTACACCTTCGATCTCGGCGACGAGTGGGTGCACCGGTGCGTCGTGGGTGAGAAGAAGCTCGACCCGATGGACGAGCTGGGGATTGTGCCCCCGGTTCCACTCCCGTACTGGGGGTGGGGTGCGATACCGGATCAGTACGGCCGGCGGTGGGAGGACGACGACTCGACCGGCGCAGTGCCGAAGCGGCCCAGCCGCCCGCATCCGATGCTTCTGCGAACGTGGCCCGACGCGGCCGCGGTTCCGGAGCTCGACCTGCGCGTCGTCCGGGCCGCGACAGTGGCGGGTGATGCCGACGCGTTCCTCGACGCTATCGCGGGACGCGACGTCGATGATGCATTGCAGCAGCTCGGCGCGGGAATCGTGATGGCGCTGGAACGCCGACGGCAGCGGGCGGAGCCCATCGCGTTGTCGATCATCAATCGTCTGACCTCGCGCGGGGCTGCCGGAGACCGGGTGCTCGCCGACGACCTGTTGGGGCGGCTCAGGAGAGAGTCGCCGCCCGCACGGCAGGTTGCCGTGGACCTCGACATGCTCAGTTCGCACCTGGAAGACGAACAGGCAGGCGAGGTCTACGTCGATCTCCAAAACGGGGAGGTGTACCACGAGGATGACACCGACCCGATGACCGTCGGTATGGATGCCGCGATCGATGTGGACGCCGACCCGCAGCGCTGGCTTCGGCTCGAGCGCACTGCGTCACGGGATGCATGGAACGACATGGCGGCGTTCGCTCAACGCCAGCAGGATCACGACCTTCGCCATCGCTTGGCCCGCGCGACCGAGGGCAGGGGTGCGTTCCGGAGATTCCGCGACACCGTGCATGACGAAGGAATCGCGGAGGCGTGGCGGGTGTTCTCAGACGACCGAAGGTGGGGTCGCGCGCGAGAATTGCTTGCCGACGCGGGCGTGCGAGTGACCTGAGCGGCAGAGTTCAGCGCGCAATCACTCTGGGCGTTCCCACCCGACGACGTGAGCATCCGACACCGAGGCCGAGTTCCAACGCGTGGGCGTCAGCCATGGAAGTAGCCGGTGAAGTTATAAGCTAATTCGCATCCGTCTTATAACTACCGACCCATTTCCCAAGGTTTGAGGAGCAGTCGATGCGTGCGGAGTTGTTCACGAGCACCCGGTTCGGATCGCTCACCACTCGTCCGCTGAGCGCGTGGCCGCACAGCTACTTCTTGCCCGAGCCAATGCCGCGCGAACTCGAGCTCAGGCCGGAGACGGTGGCCTCGGTATCTCGCGCCGACCTCGCCCTCGGGCGCCTGTCCGGCCTCGCGCTGCTCGTCGATGACCCCGACCTTCTCCTCGGACCGGCGATGGCTCAGGAGGCACTTTCTAGCTCCCGGATCGAAGGAACTCAGGCATCCCTCAGCGAGGTGCTCTCGGTCGCGAACGAGGACGCGCCGATCCTCGACGACAACCTGAGGGAAGTCAGCAACTACCTGGGTGCGCTGCGGCAGGGCTCCGAGCTGCTTCCATCCCTGCCGTTGACCCAACGCTTCTTATGCGCCCTGCACGCGACCCTTCTTACGGATGTGCGCGGCGAGGAGAAATCCCCGGGCAGCCTCCGCACCTCGCCGGTGTGGATCGGTTCACCGAATGCCCGCCCTGAGACTGCGAAGTTCATTCCCCCGCATCAGGACCACCTCGGCGATCTCCTCGCCGATTGGGAACGCTTCGTCAACCAGCCGTCGAGCATGCCACCGGTGCTCCGGTGTGCCCTTTCGCACTACCAGTTCGAGACGATCCACCCGTTTCTCGATGGCAACGGTCGGATCGGGCGGCTCCTCATCGGATTCCAGCTCATCGCCGATGGCATTCTCACGGCGCCGATCCTGCACATCTCCGGGTACTTCGAACGCCACCGCGATGCCTACTACGACCGGCTTCAGGCGGTGCGGGAACGCGGCGAGATCGAGGAATGGGTTCAGTTCTTCTGCGCTGCGGTCGAAGAGCAGGCGAACCTGAGTGCTTCGCGGATTCGTGCACTGGTCGAGACTCGGGAGCGGTACCGCCGTGAGTCGGCGGGCGATAGGTCAGCGCTCCCCGCGGTGATCGACATCATCTTCCGAAACCCGGTTGTCACGGTGAGCTCGGTGATGCGGGCGCTCTCAGTCAGTCAGCCGACCGCTTCAGCCGCTCTCCGAAAGGCCGAGCGGCGCGGATGGTTGCGTTCGGCCGGGCGGTGGGGACGAGGAGCCAAAGAACGCTGGATCGCCACAGAAGTCTGGGCGGCGGTCACCGGCAACACCGACCTCAATGAAGACCCAGGCGCATCGCGATAGGGCTTCAAGTAGGCAATGGGTGGAGGGCGGGTTTTTCCTGCCCGCGCATTCGGGGCAGGTTGAAGCATTGCCCGGCCGGGCCGCGGCATCCCGGGACTCTCGTGTCGCACGTGCGTGCGACGATCCGGCCATCGAGCGGCGGGAGGCGGCATGCGGGGCGAGGCGACCGTGCTGCACGCCGACCTCGACGCCTTCTACGCCTCGGTCGAGCAGCGGGATGCGCCGAGGCTGCGCGGTCGCCCCGTGATCGTCGGCGGCGGAGTGGTACTCGCCGCGAGCTACGAGGCGAAGGCCCGCGGGGTGCGCACCGCGATGGGCGGCCGGCAGGCGCTCGAGCTGTGTCCGGATGCCGTGGTCGTTCCGCCGCGGATGGATGCCTACTCTCAGGCGAGCAAAGACGTGTTCGCGATCTTCCGCGACACGACCCCGCTCGTGGAGGGCATCTCGATCGACGAGGCGTTCCTCGAGGTCGGCGGGCTGCGGCACATCGTCGGCACGCCCGAGCAGGTCGCCGTGCGGCTGCGGGAACGGGTGCGGGTGGAGGTCGGGCTGCCCATCTCGGTCGGCATCGCGCGCACCAAGTTCCTCGCGAAGGTCGCCAGCGCGGTGAGCAAACCCGACGGGCTGCTCGTGGTCGAGCCCGACAGGGAGCGCGAGTTTCTGCACCCCCTGCCGGTCGAGCGGCTGTGGGGCGTCGGAAGGGTGACCGCCGCGAAGTTGCACCGGCTCGGCATCCGCACTGTCGGTCAACTCGCCGAACTCGAAGAGGCGACGGCCGAGCGGCTGCTGGGAAAGGCATCCGGAGCCCACCTGCACGCGCTGGCCCGCCTGCGCGACCCACGACCGGTCGACACCACGCGGCGTCGCGGCTCGATCGGATCGCAGCGCGCTCTCGGCCGACGCCCGCGTTCCCCCGAAGAGCTTGACCTCATGCTCACCCAGATCATCGACCGCCTCGCACGCCGTCTGCGCGACGGGGATCGCGCGTGCCGCACGGTCGTGCTGCGGCTGCGCTTCGGCGACTTCGCGAAGGCGACCCGGTCGCATACCATCGGCGCCCCGACCGATCGCACCGCCGTGCTGCTCGCCGTCGCCCAGGGTCTGCTCGCTGGCGCCCTGCCCGAGATCGCCGACCGGGGCATCACCCTCATCGGCGTCTCGCTGTCGCAGCTGCGTCGGGCCGGCGACCTGCAGCCGGAGCTGCCGATCGATTGGGGCGAGGGGGTGCGCCTCGACACGGTGCTGGATGCCGTGCGCGAGAAGTTCGGCGCGGCGTCGGTCGCGAGGGCGGCACAGCTCGGTCGCGATCCGGGGTGGTCGACTCCGCTGTTGCCCGAGCATGAGTGACGCTATCCACCAATCCCGTTGGGGATCCTGTACGGTTCGTCGCGCGGGTTAGCATCCGTCCATGCGAGCACGGCGGACCGTTGCGGTGTACGTCGATGGGTTCGCGCTCTACAAGGCTCTGCTGCAGTATCGGCACCCGCAGCACAAGTGGCTCGATCTCATTGCGCTGTGTGCACGGCTGTTTCCTCACCGAGACGTCGTGCAGGTCAAGTACTTCTCTGCGCGACTCAAGCCGCTGACCAAGGATCCGGGAGTCGGCCAGCGCCAACAGATCTATTGGAGAGCACTGCGCACCACCGATGTCGAAATCGTCGAAGGCAACTTTTCCTTCGTGAAGCAGTACTTGCCGATCCACCCAGAGGAGGTCGGAGACAACGGCAAGGTCGTGACCGCGCGGGTCAAGCGACCGGAAGAGAAGGGCTCGGACGTCGCCTTGGCGTCCCACCTCATCCTCGACGCGCTGGATGGTGTGGCTGACTCGTATGCGATCATCACCAACGACTCCGATCTCGCCCCACCAGTCGGCATGCTCTGCGCACGCGGGTACCGGGTGGCCCTTGTGTCAGTCGCCGGCCCGCACTACAACAAGGCGTTCGAGGGAACGGGAATCGAGACGGTCCGACAGATCCGGGAAGGCACATTGCGCGCGTCTCAGTTCGCTCGTCGCTTGATTGACGCCGAAGGACGAACGATCACGAAGCCGCCGAGCTGGCCGTAGAAAGAAGCAGGCCCCCGACGAGTCGGGGGCCGCGCCCGGTAGTCGAAACATCCGGGTGGTTATGCATCGATCGTACCAGCCGCCCCGACCCGAAGGCAGCCCACGACGAGATCAGAGTGCGATAGTTGCACGCATGACCACCTCACCCGCGTCGGTCGCCGTCATCACGGGCGCTGGCAGCCCCACCGGAATCGGGATGGCGGCCGCCCGCCGCCTCGGGGCCGACGGCTGCCGCATCGTCATCACCTCAACAACCGACCGCATCTTCGAGCGGGTCGCCGAGTTGCGCGCTGACGACATCGAGGCCGAGGGGGTTGTGGCCGACCTCACCGACCAGGCCGGTGTCGACGCCGTCGTCGGAGCTGCGCAGGAACGGTTCGGCGACATCACGGTGCTCGTCAACAATGCCGGGATGACCTCGCAGGCCACGCCTGCGGGTCCGGGGTCGATCGACGCGATCACCACCGCCCAGTGGCACGCGGCCATCGAGCGCAACCTCACGACGGCGTTCCTCATGATCCGCGCCGTGGTGCCCGGCATGACCGCCCGCGGGTTTGGGCGCATCGTCACCGTGTCCTCCCTATCGGGCCCGGTGCAGGCGTACCGCGGCGACGTCGCCTATCACGCTGCCAAGGCCGGGCTGCTGGGCCTCACACGCGCCGCGGCGGTCGACACCGCCGCATCCGGCGTCACCGTCAACGCGGTCGCACCGGGCTGGATCGACACCGGGTCGGCCACCGAGCGCGAGCGCGCCATGGGCGCCGCGACGCCGGTTGGACGCCCGGGCACGCCCGACGAGGTCGCGTACGTCGTCGCCATGCTCGCTGCCGACGAGGCGTCGTACATCACCGGTCAGCTCATCGTGGTCGACGGTGCCAACTCGATCAACGAAGAGCGCGCCGTCTGACCTCGGTCACGAGCTGGCGAGCACCGCGGCGAGTTCGGTGAGCAGCCGGTCGGCGTCGGCGTCGTCGAACACCAGGGGCGGGCGGATCTTGAGGGTCGTGTTGTCGGGGCCACTCGCCGCGAGCAGCACGCGCCGGTCGCGGAGCGCGTTGACCACGTCGAGGGTGAACGCCTCGTCGACCAGATCGACGCCGAGGAACAGCCCCGCCCCGCGCACCGCGAGAATGCGCTCGTCACGCAAGCCCCGGATCCCCTCGGCCAGTCGCCCGCCGACGATCCGCGCGTGTTCGATGAGCTGCTCGTCTTCGATCACGTCGAGCGTCGCCGAGGCGGCGGCGATCGAGACGCTGTTGCCGCCGAAGGTATTGAAGTAGCGCATGGTGCGCCCGAACGGCTCCAGCACGTCGGGGCGGGCGACCATCGCGGCGACCGGATGCCCGTTGGCCATGGGCTTGCCCATGGTGACGATGTCGGGCTCGATCCCGTAGCGGGTGAACCCCCACATCCCGTGCCCGAGACGCCCGAAGCCGGGCTGCACCTCGTCGGCGATGAACAGGCCACCCGCGGCGCGCACCACGGCGACCGCCTCGGCGAGTCCCTCGAGATCGGGGTGCCCGCCGTCGCTCGCGAACACGGTGTCGACGATCAGCGCCGCCGGCCGGATGCCCGCCGCGTCCAACTCGCGAAGCGACGCGGCGACCGCCTCGGCGAAGGGCACATCGGTGACGGGACCCCGGGCGGCGCGGGCCCAGGGCGCCATGCCATCCAAGCCCGTTAGCGACGGGGAGATACCGGCGATCTCGGTGGTGATGCCGTGGTACGCGTTCCAGCTGACGATGACGCCCTCGCCGCCGGTCGCCGCCTTCGCGACCCGCAGCGCCAGATCGTTCGCTTCGGAGCCCGTGCAGGTGAACATCACCTCGCCCGGCATCGGCATCGTCGCGAGAAGCCGCTCGGCATAGGCGACGGTCGGCTCCGACAGGTACCGGGTGTGGGTGTTCAGCCGCGCGGCCTGCTCGGCGATCGCCGCCACGACCCGTGGATGCGCGTGCCCGACCGAGGGCACGTTGTTGTACGCGTCGAGGTAGTCGACACCGTCGACGTCGAACAGGTGGGCCCGCTCGCCGCGCACGAACTCGAGCGGTTCGCGGTAGAACAGCCGGTACGACGGACCGAGCGCGGCGGCACGTCGCCGCACCAGGCTCGCGGTTCGCGGGTCGAGGCGGTCGACGGTGCTCTCGTCGAAGTAGGTGGTCGGGCCGACCATCACGCCTCCTTCAGGATCAGGTGCAGTTTGCGGTCGTTCGCGGCGTAGAAGCCGGACGGGTCGGAGTGCGCGTGGCGCTGCAGCGCCTGGTTGATCACGCTGCGCATGATCGTGCGAGCCACCATCAGCATCGGCAGCTGCGCGAGCTCAGGCCCGCTGAGTGGCACCTCGTCGAGGAATCCGGCCGTGAACGCGTCGACCTCGGGCCACGGCCGCGGCCCGTCGGGCACGAGGTAGGCGAGGGCGACGGCCAGCTCGCACACTCGGGGCGAGTAGACCGCGTCACCGAAATCGAGGATGCCCTCGAGGGAACCTGCGCGCACGAGCAGGTTGCCGGGGTGGCTGTCGTTGTGGATCACCTGGTGGGGCAGCGTCGTGAGGGCGGGCAGCGTCTCGGCGATGAAGCGGTCGATGACCTCGAGGTGCAGCGGGGTGGTGGTGTGGGGTCGCAGGTCGGGCAGCTGCGGCAGGTCCCAGGCCAGGTCGCGGTGCGCGCCCGGATGCCGGAAGCTGGCGAGCGCGCGGTTGAGGCGGCCCACCATCCGGCCCGCCGTCTCGAAAAAGCTGACGGGCAGTTCTCGGCCGACGACGATGTCGCCGTCGAGCCAGGTCAGAGCGCGCGCGTGACGACCGGCGACCGTAGCCGACAACGACCCGTCGAGGGTCGCGACGACGCGCTGCACGGGGATGCCGGGGTCGGTCGCCGCGACGTGTGCCAACGCGGCGGATTGCATCTCGATCACGGCGGGGTCGTCACGGGGGTGCGCGACCTTCAGCAGCACGTCGCCCGCGCGGAACGTGTCATCCCGCTCGGTGTCGAGCCGCACCGGATCGGGTGCCTCGATGTCCCAGTGCTGCCGTAGCGCCGCGTGTGCTCCCGCGGAGTCGAGGTGGTCGAACGGCTCTGCGAGTCCGTCGAGGAGCGAGATCATGAGTCGATCCCCTTCAGTCGACCGTGCGCGGGCGGCTGCTGAGCCTCGCCTGCATCCCGCCGAGGATGAACTCGAGGCCGGTCTCGAAGGCTTCATCGAGCAGGGCCTGTGGGCTGTTCCAACTTCCCATCGCTCGCGCCAGCGCACCTTCATCGTCGGGGTCCACCCAGATCTGCTGCGGTGCCCGTTGCTCAAGGGCGTTGCCGATCGCGAAACTGTCGATCACCTCAAGGAGTACGCCGACCTCGGCGTCATCGAAGCCCGCGGAGGCAAGGGTTCGAGCGAGGTCGCGGTAGATCTCCAACACATCGGGCTGCGCGAGGGGCACCCCGATGAGCAGCGGCACGACGTTCGGATGCGCTGAGTAGGCGGCGCGTTGAGCTCGCGCGATCACAGTGACCCGGTCGACCCACGTTCCGCCGTCCTCCATCGGCACCGGATGCTCGGCCACCATCACGCCACGAATGAGCTCGACCAGCGCGTCCTTGCCGTCGACGTGGTTGTACAGCGCGGGCGCCGACACCCCCAGGCGCTTGGCCAGGCGTCGCATGCTGAACGGTTCTCCGCTGTCGATGATCTCGAGGGCGGTCTCGGCAATCAATTCGACCGAGAGGAGAGGAGTAAGGGGTCGTCCCACCGCTACCTCGAACTCTCGTCAGAATGCGCTCGACCGCGGTCACGATCGATTGCCTATTGCACCACGAACCTCGTATCTCCCATACTAAGTGAACACTGTTAGTTTTGGTGATCGACAACGCAGTCCACCCGGAGGTACAGATGTCAGTCAGCGAGAAGAGCGCCGAAGCGCAACCTTCCGAGGCGCAGCCCGGACAACTCAAGAAGGGTGCCCTCGGCACCGGCGGAATCGTCTTCCTCGTGGTCTCCGCCGCCGCGCCCCTCACGGCCATCGCGGGAGTCGCCCCCCTGGCGATCCTCATCGCGGGGCCCGCGGCCCCGACGGCCTACCTGATCGCCGGTGCGGCGCTCGTGGTCTTCGCCATCGGATTCATGGCGATGACCCGCCACGTGCGCCAGACCGGCGGTTTCTACACCTACATCTCCCACGCGCTCGGCAAGACCGTGGGCCTCGGCGCTGGCATCCTGGCGCTCGTCTCGTATAACGCCATGCAGATCGGCATCTACGGCCTCTTCGCGATCACCTCGAGCGCCATGCTCGAGACCTTCTTCGGCATCACGGTGCCGTGGGGTGTGCTGGCCTTCCTCGCCATCGCCGGAGTATGGGCACTCGGCTTCTTCGGCATCGACGTCGGAGCCAAGGTGCTCGGCGTGCTGCTCGTCGCCGAGACGCTCATCCTTCTGATCCTGGGAATCGCGATCGCGATTCAGGGCGGTCCTGAGGGCTTCCAGTTCGGCCTGTTCAACCCGACGTTCGTGTTCACGCCGGAGCTCAGCGTCGTGCTGGGGCTGGCGCTCGGCGCCTTCCTCGGCTTCGAGGCGACGGCGCTCTACCGGTCCGAGGCGCGCAACCCGAACACGTCCATCCCCCGCGCGACCTACATCGCCATCGGGTTCCTGACCGTCTTCTACGCGGTGATCGTCTGGCTGCTCGTGCAGGCGTGGGGCGAAAGCGGTGTGCAGGGCTTCATCGGTGAGAACGGCGTCACCCCGTTCGCGTTCATCACGGCCGAAACCTTCCTCGGGCAGTGGGCGAACCTCGCGATGCTGGCACTCATCGTCACGAGTGTCTACGCCGGGCTCCTTGCGTTCCACAACACGATCAACCGCTACACCTACGCCTTGGCGCGGGACGGCATCCTGCCGGCAGCCCTCGCCAGCACGCGGCGCAACGGTTCACCACACATCGCGGGGCTCGTGCAGACCATCCTGTCGGTGCTGATCGTCGGCGGTTTCGTGATCGCCGGCGCCGACCCGTTCCTCAACCTGCTGATCTGGGTCAACACCCCGGGTGTCGTGGGAATCCTCGTGCTGCAGCTGCTGGCATCCATTGCGGTCATCGTGTTCTTCGTGCGCAACCGCACCCTGGAACGCAGGTGGTACGTGCTGCCGGCGGCCATCTTGGCCACCGTCGCGCTGGCCTGGTTCGCCGTTCTCATCGTGATCAACATCGACGTCCTCACGGGAGCGGGAGCTGCAGCCAACGTGGTCATCCTGTTGGTCGTGCCGGTCGCCTTCCTCGTCGGAGTCGTTCTGGCTGTCATCTACAAGCGGACCCGGCCGGCCACCTACGAGCGCATCGGCGGCGGCGACCGGGATGACTGATTCCCCCGCCGACCTCGTCCTCACCGCCGACCGCATCCACACGATGTCGGCGGTGGTGGGGGCGACCTCGGTGGCGATCTGCGACGGGGTGGTCGTCGCGGTGGGAGGAGAGAGCGAGATGGCCGGGTTCATCGGACCCGGCACTCGCTCTCTCCGGTACCCGGGGGCGACCATCGTTCCGGGCCTCAGCGATGGCCACGCGCATCCGGTCTCGGGGGCGGGCTTCGCGGTCGGCATGGACCTTCGCGGGGTCACGTCGATGCCCGAACTCCGGCGGGAGCTGACCACGGCGCTCGCGAGCCTCAAGCCGGGTGACTGGCTGCGAGGGTGGGGGCTCGACCCCAACGTGTGGGGATCTCAGCGCGTGACGTCTGCGCCCCTCGACGAGGTCGTCGGCACCGTGCCGATGTTCCTTCGCTTCTTCGACGCCCACTCGGCTCTCGCGAACCCGGCGGCGTTGCAGGCGGCCGGCATCTCGGGGCCGCGCACCTTCCCGACCGGATCGCGCGTGGATGCCGACAGCCACGGCATCCCGACGGGGCTCCTGCTGGAGGCCGAGGCCATGCAGCCCGTGTTCGAGGTGCTGCCGCGCGAGCCGATCGAAAACCATGCGAACCGCGTGAAGCAGCTGTTGGCCGACATGGCTGCGAGCGGGCTGACGTCGTCGCAGGTGATGGACTTCCTCGAGGAGCCGTTTGATCTTCTGCGGCTCATCGAAGCCGAGGGTGAACTGCCGCTGCGCCTGCGATTCTCGCCGTGGATCGAGCCCAAGCACAGTCCCGACGACTGGGCGCGCTTTCTCGAGTGGCAGGGAACAGGCGGGCGCCGCTGGAAGGTGCACGGGGTGAAGTTCTTCCTCGATGGAACGATCGACGGCGGCACGGCCTGGCTCGACGCCCCCGACACGCACGGTCAGTCCACCAACTCGGTGTGGAGCAATCCGGCCGACTATGTGGCGGCCATGCGCTTCTTCGCGGAGAACGGGATCGGCACCGCGACCCACGCGATCGGGGATGCCGCCATCCGGTTCGCCCTCACCACCATCGCGCAGCTACAGGTGCCGGGCGGTCCCGTGCATCGCATCGAGCACGCAGAGACTCTTCCCGACGACCTCGTGGATGTCTTCCCTGCATCCGGAGCGGTCGCGAGCATGCAACCCACCCACTGCACCCATTTCGTGCGGGCGGACCTGACCGACAATTGGTCCGAACGGCTCGGGCCCGATCGCGCCCGGCGTGCCTGGCGAACCCGGGCTCTCGCGCAAGCCGGCGTCACTCTTGCGCTCGGATCGGACTGGCCGGTTGCTCCCTTCGAACCGCTCGCCATCATGGCCGATGCCCAACTGCGTCGGGATGTCGCCCAACCTGACGACGACCCGGTTCTGCCGGAGGAGAGTCTGACCGCTCTGCAGGCGCTCGAGGGATACACGATCGGCGCGGCCATTGCGGCGGGGGTCGCGCACACGGAAGGCTCGATTACCGTGGGTAAGGTCGCCGACCTGACGATCCTGGCCGCCGATCCCCTGGCCATCCCACCGGAAGAACTCGCAGGTACCGCAATTCTCGCAACGGTCGTCGGTGGCGAGATCCAGTTCGCGGCGACAGGCTGAAAGCGAAGGCATCGTGAGCACCACCACACTGCTGGTGATCGACCTGCAGAACGACTACTTTCCGGGCGGCGCGTACCCGTTGGTCGGTGCCGACGATGCGGTCGCGGTGGCTCGCGCGGTGCTCGATCGCTTCCGGGCCGACGGGGCGCCGGTGGTGCACATGCAGCACGTCTGGGATGCCCCGGATGCCGCCTTCATGCGACCGGGCACGCCGGGGATCGAGATCCATCCGCTTGTGCAGCCCGCCGGGGGTGAGACGCTCATCCAGAAGGAGCATCCGAACTCGTTCCTCGAAACCGACCTCGCCGCGAAGCTGGCCGAACTGAATGCCGAGCGGCTCGTCGTGATGGGGATGATGACGAGCATGTGTGTTGACGCGTCGGTGCGCGCCGCCCTCGACCTCGGTTTCGAGGCCGTCGTCGTCGCCGACGCGTGTGCGGCCCCCGACCTGAGTTACGGCGAACGTGTCGTGGACGGGTTGTCGGTGCACACCGCCTTCCTCGCCGCGCTGCGGGATGCCGGTGCCGACGTCGTCACTGCGGCCGACCTCGTCGCGCCCTCACCCATGCCGGCGACGATACGCCTCGACGCTGATGCTGCGGGAAGAGATCCCGACGGCCGCGTGTTGCCAGTGACATGACCCATCGGAACGTGCGCATCGGCGTGCAGATCGCCCCGCAGCACGCTCCCTACGAGCAGATCCGAGACACCGCCGCCCAACTGGAAGAGATGGGCGTCGACATCCTGTTCAACTGGGACCACTTCTTTCCGCTCAGCGGCGAGCGCGACGGGTTGCACTTCGAGTCGTGGACGATGCTCGCCGCGCTCGCCGAGCAGACCCGTCGGGTCGAGATCGGCGCCCTGGTCAACTGCAACAGCTACCGCAACGCCCACCTGCAGGCCGACATGGCCCGCACGATCGACCACATCAGCGCGCACGGCACCGGCACCGGTCGGTTCATCTTCGGCACCGGCTCGGGCTGGTTCGAGCGCGACTACGACGAGTACGGCTACGAGTTCGGCACCGTCGGCAGCCGACTGGATGCCCTCGCCCGCGACCTGCCCGTCATCGAGGAGCGCTGGGGCAAGCTCAACCCTGCGCCGACCCGCGACATCCCGATCCTCATCGGCGGTGGCGGCGAGAAGAAGACCCTCCGCATCGTCGCGCAGCACGCCGACATCTGGCACAGCTTCAGCGACGCCCCGACCCTGGAACGCAAGCTCGGCATCCTCGCAGAGCACGGCGCGGCCGTTGGGCGCGACACCGGCGAGATCGAGGTCTCGGTCGAGATCGGCAGGAAGCGACTCGAGGATGCCGACGAGCTGCACGCCCTCGGCGCGCGGCTCTTCACTGTCGCCGTCACCGGCCCGAATCACAATCTCGAGCGCGTCGCGGACTGGCTCGCCTGGCGCGACGCGAAGAACGCCACCGGCTGAGTGCGCGATCGCGCACTTCCCAACCTGTGCGCGATCGGGCACACTGAGGAGTGTGCGCGAACGCGCACGTGCGGGAGGGTCGGCATGCGGGTGAGAACGGTGCTCGAACTCGGCGCGGCCGTGCGTGAGCGACGCGAGCATCTCGGCTGGTCGCAACAGTCGCTCGCGGACGCCGCCGGGGTCACGCGCGAGTGGGTCGTGCGATTCGAGGGCGGCAAGGCAACGGTACGGCTCGACCGGGTGTTCGACGTGCTCACCGTCCTGGGACTCGGAGTCGAACTCGCCACCCGTACCGGCGGTGGCGAGCCATGAGTCCCGCGCCCGCCGCGCTCGACGTGCACCTCGACGGCACCTTCGTCGGCGTGCTCGAACAGACTCCGAGCGGCACCACCACGTTTCGATACGACGACGAGTACCGCACCCGGCCGGATGCCACACCGCTTTCGCTCTCGATGCCTGTCTCGCGCGCGCTCCACGCGCAGCGTGCGGTCGTTCCCTATCTTCAGGGGCTGCTTCCCGACAGCCCCGGTCGCCTCGATGAGCTGTCGCGCGAGTTCCACACCTCAGCCCTGAACCCGTTCCGCCTTCTCGCCCACGTCGGGCGTGACGCAGCGGGTGCCGTGCGAATTCTCCCGTCGGGGGAACCGGCCTCGGATGCCGGCGGGCGTGCCGACATCGACGTGCTCTCCGAGTCCGACGTTGCCGGAATCATCGACGACCTCATCGCGAACGCCGACACCTGGGGAACCCGCGGCTCGTCGGGGCGGTGGAGCCTGCCCGGAGCCCAGCCGAAAGTGGCGCTCTACCGCGACGCCGAAGGCGTCTGGGGCGTGCCCCACGGTGCCACGCCGACGACTCACATCCTGAAGCCTGCAGTGCGCCCCTACCTCGAGCACCACATCAACGAATATGTGACCATGACCGCGGCACGGCGGCTGGGACTCCACGTCGCCGACGCGTCGCTTCTCACCACAACTCGGGGCGATCATGTCTTCGTCGCCGCGCGCTACGACCGGGTTGAGCGTGACGGGCGATGGCGGCGTCTGCATCAGGAGGACTTCTGCCAAGCGCTGTCAGTGGCCCCGGCGCGCAAGTACCAGGCCGATGGCGGGCCGAGTGTCGCCCAGATGGCGCGACTCATCGACACCTTCGAACGTCTCGAGAATCGCCGACTCACCCAGCGGCGCCTGTTCGACGCGCTCGTGTTCAACGTCAGCGCCGCGAACACTGATGCGCACGCCAAGAACTACTCGGTCGTGTTGAACGCCGAGACCGCCGAGCTGGCCCCGCTCTACGACTTGGGTACCCACCTCGCTTACCCCGCTACGCAACCACTCGCGTCGGCGATGAAGGTCGGCGATGAGTACCGCATCGACAAGATCGGCGTGTCCGACTTCCTCGGCGTGGCTCGACGGCTGCGGCTACCCCGTGACGAGGCGGAGTCTCGTGTACAGGAGATCCGCTCTGGGCTGGCGGCGGCGTACGCGGCTGCAGCGGACGGCATCCCGGGAGACTCCGAACGCGCAATCGGCACTCGCATCGCCGAAGCGGTGGCTGATCACGTCCGATCGCACGGTTGGTGACGGCTGAGCTACCTCACGCGGGAGGTTCGGTCTCTTCCTCTTCGCCGCGGGCGGCATCCGCGGGCGCGTTCTGCGCCCGGCTCAGCGCCATGAACGGCACCGCGACGGCGCTGATGACGCCGCCGATGACGAGCGAGAACGCGTAGCCGCTGAGGTCGGCGACGCGGCCGAGGGCGGGTTGGATGCCGATTCCGCCGACGTTGCCCATGAGCGACTCGAACGACAGCACCGTCGCCCGCTGCTTCGACGGGATGAGGTCGTTGAGGTAGGCCCGGCGGATGGGGTCGTCGATCGACGCCGAGATTCCCCACGCGGTGAGCAGCGCGAGGGCGACCCAGAAGTTGGGCACGATGCCGAGCACGAGCAGCAGCACCACCCCGATGGCGCCGGCGAGGATCAGCACCGTCGTGCGCTTCTTGAACAGTCGCCGCACGCGGGGCGCGAGGATGCCGCCGACGATCTGCGACCCGGCGACGATCGCCGCGGCGAGGCCGGCGATCGAGTACGCCTTCGGGTCGCCCCAGAGTTCGAGCAGGTAGGGCTGTAGGGCGTAGAAGACGTAGATGCCGACTCCGGCAGTGAACGGCGCGGCGAGCATGAGGTAGCGCACCGGGGCGTTGCCGAGCCCGTGCTTCACCGAGCCGCGGAACACGGTGCGCACAGCCTTGAGCGGCCCCTCCGAGCGGTCGGGCGTGAACCCGATGTCGCGCATCGCGAGGAACGCGACGACGAACATGAGCACGAGGATGCCGGCGCGCAGCAAGAAGGGAACGCCCAAGTCGGTGAGCTGCGCGACGACACCACCGAGAACGGATCCGGCCAGCATCGCGATACCGCCGACGATCATGCCCTTCGAGAACACCGGCTCCAGTTCCCCCGTGTACTCGCTCGCGCGCAGGGCGTCGACCAGCCACGCTTCGACCGCACCCGAGAAGAAGGTGAACCCCAGTCCGAGCAGCACCGAGACGAGCGCCCACGCCCAGAACGGTGAACTCCACAGCCACATCAGCCAGTAGAGGGCGGTCGCTCCGGCGAGCACGATCGTGCCGAGCAGGTACGACGCCCGGCGCCCGACGGTGTCGGCGACCACCCCGGTGGGGATCTCGAAGATCACCATGCCGAGCGTGAAGAACGCATTCGCCGCGAACGCCTCGAGGTTGCTCAGGCCGGCGTCGAGCAGAAAGAGGGTGTTCACGCCCCAGATGAACGACGCCGCGAGGGTGTTGCCGAGCAGCAGCGTCAGGTAGATGCGCTGGATGCGGCGCGCGGCCGGAATCTGGGCGATGGATGCCGCCATCAGGCGTGCGCCAATCCACCCGACACGTAGAGCGTCTGCCCGGTGACGAAACTCGCATCGTCGCGCACGAAGAAGGCGACCGCCGCGGCGATGTCGTCGGGCTGCCCCATCCGCCGCACCGGAACTTCGGCGGCGAGCGCCGCGATGAACTCGTCGAGCGGCTTCCCGATGCGTTCGGCGGTCTGCCTCACCATCTCGGTGTTGATGTAGCCGGGGGCGATCGCATTGGCGGTGATGCCGAACGGGCCGAGCTCGATCGCGACGGTGCGGGTGAACCCTTCGATGCCGGCCTTCGCGGCGGAGTAGTTCGCCTGCCCCCGGTTGCCGAGCCCCGAGATGCTCGACATCGACACGATGCGGCCCCACTTCGCCTCGGTCATGAACCGCTGGCAGGCCCGCGTCATCAGGAACGCACCGCGCAGGTGCACGTTGATCACGGCATCCCAGGTGTCGGCGGTCATCCGGAACAGCAGATCGTCACGCAGGATGCCGGCGTTGTTGACGAGCACGACGGGCGGGCCGAGGTTTGCCGCGCACTGGTCGACGGCCGCTGACACGCTCGCCTCATCGGCGACGTCGGCGCCGAGGGCGAGCGCCCGGCCCCCGGCGGCGGTGACCTTCTCGACCGTCTCGGCGCAGTGCGCGACGTCGAGGTCGAGCACGCCGATCTGGAATCCGTCGGCGGCCAGTCGTCGGGCGACCGCGGCGCCGATGCCGCGGGCTGCTCCTGTGACGATCGCGGTGCGAGCATCCATGGGGCCACGGTACCCCCGCTCGGCCCCCGCCGTAGGATCGGCGTCATGAAGGTCGCCGTCGTCGGAACCGGAGGGTGGGGCGAGCAGCACGCGCGCATTTTCTCGCGTCGCCCCGACACCGAACTCGTCGGCATCCTGGGGCGCGACGCCGGGCGCACCGCGGCCCGCGCCGCCGCCTACGGCACGACAGGGTTCACGGATCTCGACCGGATGCTCGAGCAGACGACGCCCGATCTGGTCACAGTGTGCCTGCCCAACGAGCAGCACTTCGAGACGACCCTGCGGCTGGTGACAGCAGGCGTGCCGCTGCTCGTCGAAAAGCCGCTCGTCTTCGACCTGGGTGAGGCCGACATCCTGCTCGCCGAGGCGGCGGCGCGCGATCTGTTCTTCGCGATCAACTTCAACCACCGCTACGCCGAGCCGGTCGCCCGGGCGCACGCGGCGATCCGGGCCGGGGTCATCGGCACGCCCGTCTTCGCCACCTGGCGGTTCGGCGGCGAAGCGAATCACGGCACCTCGCGGCACGCCAACCTCATCGAGACGCAGTGCCACGGGTTCGACATGCTCGAGCACCTGGTCGGCCCGATCGCGTCGGTCGCCGCGCAGATGACGGATGCCACCTACGGCGACTTCAGCACCGTCGCCCTCGCGCTCGAGTTTCAGAACCGCGCGGTCGGCACGATGCTCGGCAGTTACGACTCCTCGTACGCCTACCCCGACTCGCAGCTCGTCGAGATCAACGGCACGGAAGGTCGTCTGATGATTCACGACACCGTGCGCGAGCTGAGCATCCAGCGCGTCGGCGACGAAACGGCTCAGGTCTGGCGCGCCGGCTACTTCAACGACGAGGCGCGCGACTTTCACGGCACTTTCGACCGGCACGTGGATGCCGTGCTCGCCGCCCTGCGCGCTGGCGGGCCGCCCCCGGTACACGCCTCAGCCGGACGTCGCGCGCTCGAACTCGCCCACGCCGCGATCAGCTCCCACGAGACCGGTCGCCGCATTTCCGTCGTCAGCGGATGACGGGGTCGCCCGAGTCGAAGGCGTCGAGATCGGCGCGGCGCGGCAGGCTCTCCCAATCGCCAGGGCCGAGGCAGGCGAACGCGCCACAGCGGGTGCCCTGCTGGAGGCGGTCGGCCGGGGCGAGGCCGTCGAGCAGAGCGACGAGGTAGCCGGCGACGAAGGCATCCCCGGCTCCGACGGTGTCGAGGGGGGTGATCTTCTCGGCCGGGATCGAGAATGCTTCGCCGTCGATCGAGGCGACGCAGCCGTCTTCGCCGAGCTTCACGATCGCCTGCGCCGGGCCGAGGTCGGCGATCCCGGCAGCCAACTCTTCTGGCGAACCCGCGCCGACCAGTAGCTCGGCTTCGTCGGCTCCGGCGAAGACGACCGTGGCACGTTCGGCCACGCGCCGGTAGAGGTCACGCGGATCCCGGTCGGCCCACAGCGCTGCCCGGTGGTTGACGTCGAACGAGACCGGAACGCCCGCGGCGGCGGCGGCATCCACCGCGGCGAACACCGCCGCTTCGGCCGACGCCGACAGCGCGAGCGTGATGCCGGTGACGTGCAGCACGCCGGCGGGGGCGATCGCCACGAGGTCGACATCGGCGACGTCGAGGCGACTGCCCGCACTCGCCGCGCGGTAGTACAGCACCCGCGTCGACCCGCTCCTGGGGGTCTCTTTGAGCATCAGCCCGGTGCGCGCCGATGGGTCGACCACGGCATCCACCGTGACTCCCTCCGCGCGCAACTCACGCAGCACCCGGCGGCCGATTCCGTCGTCACCGACGCGACCGATCCACACCGCGGGTCGCCCCAGCCGGGCCACCCCGATCGCGACGTTGCTCTCGGCGCCGCCGATGTGCAGGGCGAAGTCGGAGACGTGCTCGAGGGAACCGATGGATGTCGCGCGCAGCAGCCCCATCGTTTCGCCGAGGGTGACGACCGCGCCGGTCACGCGGCACCCGCCGCCGAGGTGGCTTCTCGGCTCAGCCTCTCGATCGACGCGACATCGCGGGATGCCAGTAGCTGTCGGCTCGCCATCCAGCTTCCGCTGACCGCCGGCACGTTGGGGTGACCCAGGTAGGCGCCGAGGTTGAGCGGCGACACCCCACCGCTCGGCACGAACGCGACGCCGGGGAACGGCCCGGCCAGCGCCGCGACCATGTCGACCCCGCCCAGCAGGTCGGCCGGGAAGAGTTTCACCGCGCGCAACCCGGTGCGCATCACCGTCATCACGTCGGTCGCTGTCGCCGCGCCGGGCAGCACGTCGAGGCCGCGCTCGAGGCACGCCTCGATGACGTCGCGGTCGACCCCAGGGGTGATGACGAAGCGGGCACCGGCGTCAGCCGCACGGGCGACGTCGTCGGGCGTCGTGACGGTGCCGACGCCCACGAGGGTCGTTCCCGCGTCGGCGACCGCGGTGATCGCGACGAGCGCCGCCGGGGTGCGCAGGGTGATCTCGACGCAGCCGATGCCGCCCGCTGCCAGCGCGGCCGCGGCATCCACGGCGAAGCCGGCGTCGTCGATCACGAGCACCGGCACGATCCGATGCCCGGCGAGTGTCGGGGGCAGGGCGATCATCTGCCCAGCCAACCACCGTCGACGGGAAGCACAACCCCCGACACGTAGTCGGATGCCGGCGCGGCGAGAAAGACCGTCGCGCCCGCGAGGTCGGAGCCCGATCCCCATCGCCCGGCCGGAATGCGACCGAGGATCGCGGCGGAGCGGTCGGGATCGGCGCGCAGAGCCTGGGTGTTGTCGGTGGCGATGTAGCCGGGCGCGATGGCGTTGACGGTGACCCCGTGCGGGGCCCACTCGTTCGACAGGGCCCGGGTGAGTCCGGCGATGCCCGACTTCGCGGCGGCGTAGCCGGGCACGTTGATGCCGCCCTGGAAGCTCAGCAGCGAGGCGGTGAAGATCACCTTTCCGCGCCCACGCTCGAGCATCCCGCGGCCGACGGCTTGCGTCAGCACGAATGGGCTCGACAGGTCGATGGCGAGCACCCGGTCCCACCACTCGAGCGGGTGCTCGGCAGCGGGCGCGCGTTCGATCGCGCCGGCATTGTTGACGAGGATGTCGATCTGCCGACCCTCGAGTTTCTGCGTGAGAGCGAGCACGGCGTCGCGGTCGGCGAAGTCGCACGAGACGCCTTCGAATTCGCGGCCGTGCGCGCGTACGGCGACCTCGATCGCGCTGCCCGACGCCTCCTGCTGGGCGCTCACCCCGATGATGTCGGCGCCCGCGGCGGCGAGGGCTTCGGCCATGGCGAACCCGATTCCCCGGCGGCTGCCGGTGACGAGGGCCGTAGTGCCGTGCAGTTCGAACGCGCTCACGAGTGGTCCCGTACGTCGACGAGGATCTTCATCGCCCGACCCGCTTCGAGATCGGCGAACGCCCCGGCGGTACCGCTCAGCGGCACGATCTTCGTGATCAGCAGCTCGGCCGGGATGACGCCCCGCGCCAGCAGGTCGACGGCCGCCTCGAAGTCGGTCGCCTCGTAGACCCGCGCGCCGAGCAGTCGCAGCTCGCGCCAGAACATCCGTTGCAGGTCGATGGGTCGCGGCGTGGGGTGGATGGCGACGACGACGATCGTGCCGCGCACTTTGGCGAGCGCCGTGGCACCCAGCACCGCGGCGGCGGCGCCCGAGACCTCGAAGACGACATCCGCGCCGGCCCCGCCGGTCCACTCCTCGACCCAGGCGACCTGGTCGGCGGCGGCCGGGTCGAGGGTCGTGAAGCCGAGATCGGCGATCTGGCCGCGCCTGCCTGCGTCGAGTTCGATGACGACGACATCGGCGCCGGCATCCCGGGCGACCGTGGCGATGAGCACCCCGATCGGCCCGCCCCCGATCACGACGACCTTGTCACCGGTGGTGACCTCGCCGCGCCGCACGTCGTGCACCGCGACGGCGACCGGCTCCACCAGGGCGGCGTGGTCGAGCCGCAGGCCGGCGGGTAGTCGCACGAGGGTTCGGGCGGGCACGTTCCACAGCTCTTGCAGGGCACCGGGGGAGTCGATGCCGATGAACGTCAGGTTCTGGCAGATGTGCTGATGGCCGGCGAGGCAGGCCGGGCAGGTGCCGTCCCAGTCCAGGGGCATGACGACGACCGGGTCGCCGACCGCCCATCCGGTCACCCCGTCGCCGACGGCGGCGACCTCGCCGCTCGCCTCGTGGCCGAAGATCAACGGGCGGGTGACGCGGCCATCCATTGAGCCGTGCAGGATGTGCAGATCGGTTCCACACAGGCCGTTGTACGCGACCCGCACCTGCACGTGGCCGGCGGGCGGGGTCGCAGCCGTCAGTTCGGCGGTCTCGATGGTGCGGTCTCCCACATAGCGGGCTGTCAACATTGGAGCCTCCTCGCGCCAAACATAATATGTTTCGCTCCGATCGTTCGCCGAGCCGTAAACACTAGATGTTTCGAGCGATCTTACTGTCATCTGAGGTCAGAACTGGCGGAAAGAGGCGGAAACATCTAATGTTTGACCATCGCGTCTCATCCCGGCCGCGGGCGCATGCTGGGAGACCTTCCGGAGGCGTGGCAGAACAGGAGCGCTCACCGCCATGACCACGATCACGTCGGTCACCGTCACCGACATCCGGTTTCCCACCTCACTGAGCATGGATGGGTCGGATGCAATGAATAAGGACGGCGACTACTCCGCCGCCTACGTGCACATCGTCACCGACGACCCCGCGCTCTCGGGCTTCGGATTCACCTTCACGATCGGTCGTGGCAACGATCTCTGCGTCGAAGCCGCCCGGCAGCGGGCACTTCCCCTCATCGGACGCGACGTCGCCGAGGTGATCGGCGACCTCGGTGCCACCTACCGCGACCTGCAGAGCGACTCGCAACTGCGCTGGCTCGGCCCCGACAAGGGCGTCATCCACCTCGCGCTCGCCGCGGTGATGAACGCCGTGTGGGATCTCGCCGCGCGCGCGGCCGGGCTGCCGCTCTGGCGTCTGCTCGCCGGGATGACTCCCGAGCAGCTGGTGGATGCCGCCGACCTGCGCTACCTCTCCGACGCCCTCACCCGCGACGAGGCGATCGCGATCCTGGCCGAGCACGCGCCGACGCGCGAGAAGCGCATCGCCGAGCTCTCCGCGAGCGGATACCCCTGCTACACGACGAGTGCCGGGTGGCTCGGCTACTCCGACGACAAGTTGCGCCGCCTGTGCCAAGAGGCGGTGGATGCCGGCTACCGCCACGTCAAACTGAAGGTCGGCGCCGATCTCGACGAAGACATCCGTCGACTCTCCATCGCCCGCGAGGTCATCGGGCCTGACGCGGCCCTCATGATCGACGCCAACCAGGTGTGGGACGTTCCCCAGGCGATCGAGTGGGTGAAAGCCCTCGCGCAGTTCAATCCGCTGTGGATCGAGGAGCCCACCAGCCCCGACGACATCCTCGGTCACGCCGCCATCCGTCGCGCGGTCGCGCCGATCGGCGTCGCCTCGGGTGAGCACGGCATGAACCGTGTGCTGTTCAAGCAGATGTTCCAGGCCGAAGCCCTGGACTTCTGTCAGCTCGACTCCGCCCGGCTCGGCAGCGTCAACGAGATTCTCGCCGTGTACCTGATGGCCAAGAAGTTCGATGTGCCGGTCTGCCCGCATGCCGGGGGCGTTGGCCTGTGCGAGTTGGTGCAACACCTGTCGGTGTTCGACTACGTCGCCGTCTCGGGAACGCTCGAGAACCGGGTCACCGAGTACGTCGACCACCTGCACGAGCACTTCGTCGATCCGTGCATCGTCGAAGACGGCGCCTACCGGTTGCCGACGGCGCCCGGCTACAGTGCCGAGATGCATCCCGCGTCCATCGAGCGGTTCCGGTTTCCCGACGGCGACTACTGGGCCGGCGCGGGGAGCGACGTGCGAAAGCTCGCAGGCTAGGGCACTACAGCAAGGTCAAGGCTCGAGCCAGTCCTCGCGTGGCGGACACAGCGCATCCAGCTCCGCGAGCAGTCCGTCGGGGAGAGGCGTCTGCGCGAGTCGCACGAGCTCGTCGATCCGGTCGGGCCGAGAACAGCCCACGAGCACGCTGTCGATCTCGGGGCGGGCGGCAGCGAAGGCGAGGGCTGCGGCGGCGAGGGGGACACCGGCGGCCTCCGCGACATCCCACATCCGGTGCACCGCCTGCAGCTGCGCGTCCGAGCCAGACCCGTAGGAGTAGCCGATGCCCGGCCCGGGCCGCCGCGCGAGCACGCCGCCCCCGAATGGTGCGGCGTTGATGACGCCGATTCCGAGTTCGGCCGCTCGCGCGATC
This sequence comes from Pseudolysinimonas sp., assembly GCF_049651805.1. Classification (GTDB taxonomy): domain Bacteria; phylum Actinomycetota; class Actinomycetes; order Actinomycetales; family Microbacteriaceae; genus Pseudolysinimonas_A. The sequence continues at coordinate 27,507 of NZ_JBASCU010000022.1, read as the reverse complement.
ACCCGTTCCGCGGACCGGTCGACGAGGGTGTAGCGGTTGTGTGTCAGCACGACATCGAACACCCCCGTTTCGAGGTATCGCGCGGTCGTGGTCAGGTTGCCCGTCGCGATGCCGAGAAAGTCGACAAAACCCTCGTCGCGCAGGCGGCGGAGTTCCTCGACAGCCCCTCCCGGGGCCATCGAATCCTCGAACGAGACATCGAACTCGGGGTCGTGCAGGTGGAGCAACTGGATGCGTGAGACCCCGAGCCGTTCGAGGCTGGTCTCGAACGACCGGCGTACTCGCGCACCATCGTAGGCACGGGTCTCGGGATCGGCATCGACCTTGGTGGCGAGCACGTAGCCGGCGGGAAGTCCCCCGCGGGCCGCGATCGCGGCGCCGATGCGGCGCTCGCTGTCGCCATAGGCGTTCGACGTGTCGAGGAAGCTGAGCGGGCTGTCGAGCGCCCGCCGCGCCGTGGCGACCCCGTCGTCGTAGGTCGTGTCGTGCCCGTAGATGCGGGTCATCCCGCCGCCGCCCCCCAGGGGGCTGGCGCCGACGCCGACACCGGTCACCGAGAGCGACGTGCGCCCGAGCGGTCGCGGTTGCAGTAGGTCCATTGCGGACATCGGGTTCTCCTCCATAAGTTCGTCGACTAGGGCGCCGACGTCGTCAACGAGTCGTCGTCGTGGACGAAGTCCTCGATCGCCAGCAGATGATGGCTCATCAGTAGCCGCGCACGATCGGGCTCGCGCGCGGTGATGGCCGCGAGGATGCTCTCGTGGTCGTGGAACGCGGTGCGCACCTGCTCCTCGTGCTGAACGCCGATCGTTCGTCGGGCGAGGGCGGTGCGGTCGGCGAGCGCGTCGATCAGCGCGGCGAGGGCGCCGTTGTCGGCCGCCTTGGCGATGATGCGGTGGAAGGTCAGGTCGGCGTTCATGACCGCCTCGTGGTCGGTGACCGGTCCCGCGAACACGACGGCGCGCACGCCGTCGAGCGTCGCACGAGCCGCACCGAGGTCGTCGTCGGTGATCCGGAGCGCGGCGCGAGCGGCCGCCTCCGACTCGAGCACCCGCCGCACGGCGTGCAGGTCGTGCCGGTGCTCGGGCCCCTGCAGATCGACCATGAACGCCATCGGCGCCAGCAGCAGCGTCGAGTCGAGCGAGGTCACGTAGGTGCCGTCGCCCTGCCGGGTCTCGAGCACGCCCATGATGCACAGAGCGCGCACCCCTTCCCGGAGCGAGCCGCGCGAGACTCCCAGGACTTCGGCCAGATCCTTCTCGACGGGCAGGCGCGATCCGGCGCTCAGGTCACCCCGCGTGATCATCGCTTTGATGCTCTGCACCACGACGTCGGTCTGAGAGAGGCCGCTCGGCAGGGCGCCGTCGGTGGCGGGGGTATCGGCACGGGTCACGTCGCCATGATAGGCACGTTCCGCCGATAGATCAGATGAAATCTGGCCGACTCGTCGGACGAGTACAGGTCGATAAATCTGACCTTTACCGAGGAAACCCGGCAAGGCGACAGGAAACTGAGGCGCCACGGCGCTAGACATCAGATGATTTTGTGGTTAGAGTCGCCCCATTCAGCAAGGAGGCTGTTTCGAGTGTCTGACCCCCGCCCCACTCTCACACCGACCGAGGATGCTCGGCCGCCGGTCGCCGACACGGCACCGGAGGCTGCACGCGCCCGGTTGGTGGGCGCACTGCTGTGGATGCTGCGCCTGGGCCCCTTCCTGATCCTCGTGATCATGATCGCGGTGCTCGCGGGACTGTCGCCGGTGTTCTTCACCCCGGGCAACCTGGGCAACGTGCTCACGCAGAGCGCCGCGATCGCGATCCTCGCCATGGGACAGTTGCTCGTCATCCTCACCCGCGGCATCGACCTGTCGGTCGGGTCGACGCTCGCCCTCTCGGCAGTCGTGGGGGCGCTGGTCTACGCCGAGACGAACTCCGGCTTCGCCACGATCCTCGCCATGCTGTTCGCCGGTGCGATGGTCGGCGCGGTCAACGGCTTCGGCTACGTGTACGGCCGTCTGCCGCATCCCTTCATCATCACCCTCGCCACCCTGAGCATCGCGCGCGGTCTCGCCCTCGGTCTCGCCGGCGGTCAGCCGGTCTCGGGAATGCCCGAGATCGTCACGACGATGGGCGGCGGCTCGGCGGCCTGGCTGGCATCCTGGTTCCCCAACGCGGCTTTCCTCGTCGCGGGCGTCGCGATCGTCGTCACCCTCATGCTGCGCAACCTGGTGTGGGGCCGCTGGATCTACGCCGTCGGCGGCAGCCCCGAAGGCGCGCGCCGGCTCGGCGTACCCCGCAACGGCGTGATCGTGTCGGTGTACATCATGAGCGGCCTGCTCGCCGGCGTCGCGGCCATCGTCACCGCAGGACGACTGAACGCCGGTTCGCCGACCTTCGGTCAGCTCGCCGAACTCGACGCGATCGCCGCGGTCGTCATCGGCGGCGCCAGCTTCCTCGGCGGCCGGGGCAACGTCGGCAACGCGCTCATCGGTGCCCTCATGATCGGCGTCATCCGCAACGGCATGAACCTGCTGAACGTCGAAGCCTTCCTACAGCTCATCGTGATCGGCGTCGTCATCGTGCTCGCCGTCGAATCCGATGTCATCCGCACTCGCCTCGAGGCGCGGTTCCGAGTGCTCAAGGCGGCCGCGGCATGACCCCGACCCTCGCCATCACGAACGCGACGAAGCGCTTCGGCGCCGTGCTCGCCCTCGACGACGTGTCGCTGCAGGTGAACGCCGGCGAGATCCTCGCCCTGCTCGGCGACAACGGGGCCGGCAAGTCGACCCTCATCAAGTGCATCAGCGGCGTGCACCGGCTCGACACCGGCAGCATCGAGCTGAACGGCGAGCCGCTCACCATGACGAGTCCGGCGACCGCCCGCGCCGCCGGCATCGAGACGGTCTATCAGGACCTCGCCCTCTTCGACAACTTCGACACGACGGCCAACTTCTTCGTCGGCCGCGAAGAGGCGGTGCCGACCTGGTTGCCCCGCGGGCTGCGCTGGATGCGGCAGAAGCAGATGGTGGCGCACTCGTCGGAACTGGTCGGGCGGCTGAAGATCAACCTTCCGCACCGCTCGGCGCAAGTCGGCATGATGTCGGGTGGTCAGCGGCAGGCGATCGCCGTGGCACGGACAGCGGCCTTCGCGTCGCGCGTCGTCATCCTCGACGAGCCGACGGCCGCGCTCGGCCTTCGGGAGTCGCGCCAGGTGCTCGACCTCATCCTCAGACTCCGTGACGAAGGGTGCGCGGTGATCGTCATCTCGCACGCCATGGATCACGTGATGGAACTCGCCGACCGCGCGGTCGTCATGCGCCGGGGCCGCGTGGTCGGTGAAGAAGTGCCCACCCCAGCGAATCGATCTCGTCTGGTCTCGCTCATCGTCGGAGGAGACGACTAGCGACGCCCGACCCCAGAACCCCGGCAACCACCTCAACCAAGAAAAGGAATGCGATGAAGAAGATGCGTTATTTGCGCGTTGCCGCAGCTGTCGCTGCAGCAGCCGTTGCGCTGTCGCTGACAGCGTGTAACACGCCCGCCACCGAAGGTGAAGACGATGTGATCCTCATCGGGTTCGCCACCAAGTTCCCGGTCGACTTCTTCGACATCATGGCCGATGCCGCGAAGGCGTGGGACGAAGCCGAACCCGGCGCGGAGGTCATCTTCGCCCAGGGCGAGAGCGGAACCGACGACGAGGGCATGATCGCCGCGATCCAGTCGTTCGTCACTCAGGGTGTCGACGCGATCGCGATCACGCCGACGAGCCCCGCGCTCGCCGACGAGCTGCAGAAGGCCGTCGACGCCGGGATCGAGGTCATCCTCATCGACAACGACATTCCGGACTGGGACGGCAAGACCGCGGTGGTCACGACCGACAACTACGTCGGTGGTCAGCTCGCCGGCACCTGGCTTTCCGAGAACCTGCCGGAGGGCGCCACCATCGCCATCCTCCAAGGCGTCTTGGGCAACCCGTCGCTCGACGCCCGCGTCGATGGCATGCTCGACACGCTCGGTGACGCTGCCGAGGTCGTGGCCACGGTTCCGACCGACTGCGACCAGACCAAGGGTCTCGACGCCGGTCAGGACATCATCACGGCCAACCCGGGCCTGACGGCCATCTACGCGGCCTGCGGACCCCCGCTGCTCGGCGCGCTGGAGGCGGTCAAGTCGGCCGGTCTCTCGGGTCTGATCACCGTCGGATTCGACGCGTCGCCCGACGAGGTCGCTGCGATTCTCGCGGGTGACCAGACGGCATCCGTCGCGCAGTTCCCGGCAAAGATGGGTGAACTCGGCGTGAAGGCGGCGTTCGACGCCGCAAGCGGAGTGGACATCCCCGACCTCATCGACACCGGTACCGAAATGGTGACGATCGAGAACGCGGCCGACTTCCAGTAACACCGGCCGGTATCCCCCGACACGCGCCGTCGTGTCGGTCGAGTCTCCCCCACCTCGACCGACACGGCGGCCGTACGGGCGTACTGACGAATTTCTGAAGGTATCGAGTGAACAAGCCCCGCATTATCGACAGCCACGTGCACTTCTGGGACCGCGAAGGCCTCAGCAACCCATGGCTCGACGAAGCCGACGCGCTGCTTCAGCCCTCCCACCTGCCGCGCGATCTCGGGGCGACGGGATGGGCCGCCGACGCGATCGTCGCCGTGCAGGCCGACTGCCTGCCCGAGCAGGGTCTCGCCGAGGCGCGCTGGTTCTCGGGGCTGGCCACCGACAGCGCCCGCGTCGAAGCCATCGTGGCGTTCGCCCCCCTCGAGGTGCCCGTCGCGTTGCCCCCGCACCTCGCGGCGCTCGCGGACCTGCCGCTCGTGGCAGGTGTGCGTCGCCTGCTTCAGGACGAGCCGCCGGAGGTCGCGACCTCCCCCGACTTCGTACGGGGCGTGCAGGCGCTCGCCGCCCACGACTTCACGATGGATCTGTGCATCCGCCAGCTGCACTTTCCGGCGGTGATCGATCTGGTCGAGCGGTGCCCCGAGGTGCAGTTCGTACTCGACCACCTCGGCAAGCCCACGATCGCGGCCGACGCCTTCTCGTCGTGGGCGGCTGACATGACGCGCCTCGCGGCCCTGCCGAACGTCGTCGTGAAGCTGTCGGGCCTGCTCACCGAGGCCGCACCAGGCCTGCGCACGGGCGTCGCGCTCGCCCCCTGGTTGAACCACGCCCTCGAGGCGTTCGGCCCGACCCGCTGCATGTTCGGCAGCGACTGGCCCGTGCTCAACCTCGGAGGTGGGTTCGAGCGGTGGCTCGACATCGTGACCGAGGTGCTCGCCGCCCTCAGCGCCGAGGATGCCGCCGCCGTGTGGAGCGGAACCGCCGAGAGCGTCTACCTGGCGCGCACTCGCAAGGACGCGGTGTGATCCTCGGACAGCTCGGAGACCCGACCGCTCAGATCCCGGTGGTGCAGGTCGTGGGGCGCAGTTTCGATCTGCGACCCATCACCCCTGCGATCGATCGCGCCTTCTTCGCCGCCGACGGCATCCGTGCCGTCTCGGAGGCACTCGCCCGCGGGACACTGACCGAACTGGCCGGCGCGGCCGGGATGCGGGTGGCCGCGCCGGTGCAGCCGGGGAAGATCGTCTGCATCGGGCTGAACTACCGCGGGCACGTCGAAGAGACGGGCGCCGAGATCCCCGCCGAACCGGTGCTGTTCCTCAAAGACCCCTCGACGGTGGTCGGCCCGTTCGACGACGTGCTCATCCCGCGTGGTTCGGTGAAGACCGACTGGGAGGTCGAACTCGGCGTCGTGCTGGCGGGTGAGGCACGCTATCTCGCATCCCCTACCGAGGCTGAAGCCCTCATTGCCGGTTACGTCGTGTCGCACGATGTCTCGGAGCGCGAGTTCCAGCTCGAGCGCGGCGGCCAGTGGGACAAAGGCAAGAGCTGCGAGACCTTCAACCCGCTCGGGCCGCACCTGGTGACCGCTGACGAGGTGGAAGATCCCCGCGCCCTCGAGCTGCGGCTCTGGGTCAACGGCCGGCAGATGCAGAGCGGCAACACCTCCGACATGATCTTCGATGTGCCCTACCTCATCTGGTACCTGAGCCAGTTCATGGTGCTGCACCCCGGCGACCTCATCAACACCGGCACCCCGTCGGGCGTCGCACTCGGGCGTGCCGATCAGCCCTACCTGCGAGCGGGGGATGTCGTAGAGCTCGAGATCGACGGACTCGGCCGGGCACGCCAGACGCTGGTGGCCGCATGACACGGGACCTCGACGGTCTCGTCGCCGTCGTCACCGGGGGAGCGGCGGGTATCGGCGCGGAGACCGCCCGCACCCTCGCCGCCCAGGGTGCGACGGTGTGCGTGTTCGACCTGTCGGTGGATGAGCTGCCCGACGGGCTGCACGGGTACGCCGTCGACGTGCGCGATCGGGCCTCCATCGCGGCTGCCGTCGAGGCGCTGACCGCGGAGTTCGGCGGCCTCGACATCCTCGTCAACAACGCGGGGATCGCCGCCGTCGGCACGGTCGAAGAAAACGACGACGCCGACTGGGCGCGCGTGCTCGACGTCAACGTCACCGGCATGGCTCGGGTGACCGCCGCCGTGCTGCCGTGGCTGCGGCGGTCCGACCACGCCGCGGTCGTCAACGTTTGCTCGATCGCCGCCCTCAACGGCCTGCCGCGTCGGGCGCTGTATTCGGCATCCAAGGGCGCCGTGCTGTCGCTCACGTTCGCCATGGCGACCGATCACGTCGGCGAGGGCATCCGGGTGAACGCGGTGAGCCCCGGCACCGTCGCGACCGAATTCGTCGACCGCCTGCTGCAGACCTTCGACGACCCCGTGGCCGAACGTGCGGCGATGGATGCGCGCCAGGCGATCGGGCGCATGGTCACCCCGCGCGAGGTGGCGGATGCGATCGTGTTCCTGGCGAGCCCGCGGTCGAGCGCGACGACGGGCACCGCACTCGAGGTCGACGGCGGGGTGACGCATCTTCGGGTGCGCAACTGATCCTTCCCGTACCGCTACGTGAGTGCCCATCCGCGGTCGACGTAGAGCTGCGTGCCGGAGACTCCTCGATTGCGCAGGAGGAACAGGACGGCGTCGACGACGTCGGCCATAGTCGCGAGCTCGCCGCCCGGCCCGCCCAGAACGGGCTGTCGCCGATGATGCCCGGGTGCAATCCTTTCGAAGCGGGCAAGAAGCACGGACGCGGCCTTCCGCAAGTGGCTGCCAGCGAGCGACGTGGATGCTCGCGTCTCGCTCGGCGGCAGCTTCTACGTCGCCGACCGTACGGGCCTGGCGTTGAGCACCGCCCACCGTGGCTCACCTATCTGCCCGGGCCGCGACTGCTCGCACTTGTCCGCACGGGGTGTGCATCTGACCGGCCAGGTATAACCTTGCTTATGGCAAGGAGGATCGGATGCCGCCCGCAGATCCAGCACTGCTCCAGCTGGCCGAAGCCGACCGCGAACGTGATCGCGCCGCGGAACAACTGCAGCGAGCGGTCGTCCGCGCGGTAGAACAGGGTCACAGCCAGAGCGAAATCGCCGAGGTTCTCGGCGTCACCCAACCGGCCGTCTCGCAGATGCTTCGCACCGCCCGGGCTCGAGCGCGACTCGCTCGCGGGCCGATCGGGCGGCGTCTGATCGCGCATCGCCGAGACGTGCGCGACATCGCGCGTGGAGCCGGCGCCACGAACCTGCGCGTGTTCGGGTCGGTCGCCCTCGGCGAAGACGACGACAGCAGCGACGTCGACCTCTTGGTGCGGATGCCATCTGCAGGTCTCTTCGAGATCACCGGATTGGGGCTCGAGCTCTCCGACCTCTTGGGCGTTCCGGTAGACGTCGTTCCCGAGCACCTGGTCAAGGCCGATGTGCTGCCGGAACTCGTCGCCCGGTCGGTGCCGCTATGAAACGCACAGACCGGGACTGGATCGCGGATGCAGCGAGCCACCTCGAGATCGTCGCGGCTCATTTGCAGGCGACCGCCGACAGCCAACTCGTCCTTGACGCAGCTGCGCTGCGCCTTTCGGCCGCGATCGACAGCGTCGCCCATGTCAGCGAGCCCCTGCGCGCGTCCGTGATTCCCGATCCGCTCTGGCGCAGGATCAAGGGGACGCGAAACCGGATCGCCCACGAGTACGGTTTCGTCGACCGCGACGTGCTGCGCACGATCCTTGAGAAGGACGTCGCAGCCTTCGCCGCACAAGTCGCCCAGCTGCGCACCGCCGCCGAAGACCTGGAGGGCACGCCATGACTCTGCTCGACCGCATCCGGGAATCGGTGATCGGCGACGACCAGGTGATGCCCGGGCCGTTCGGATCCCGCCGCGTGACGTACGCCGACTACACAGCGAGCGGCCGGTCGCTGACCTTCATCGAGGATTTCATCCGCGACGAGGTGCAGCCGCGCTACGCGAACACCCACACCGAATCTTCCGGCACCGGGTTGCAGACGACGCGCCTGCGGGAGGATGCCCGCGCCGCCATCCGCCGCAGCGTGCACGGCACCGACGACACCGTGGTGATCTTCACCGGCAGCGGGTCGACGGCCGCGATCGACAAGCTGGTCGGCATCCTGGGGTTGCGCATCCCGGCCGACCTCGACCGCACTTACGGGCTGAGCGCCATCATCCCGCCCGCCGAGAAGCCGGTCGTCTTCATCGGCCCGTTCGAGCACCACAGCAACGAGCTGCCGTGGCGCGAGTCGATCGCCGACGTGGTGACGATCCCCGAGGATGCCGACGGGCACGTCGACATCGACGCGCTGACTGCGGCCCTGGAGCAGTACGCAGAGCGCCCGCTCAAGATCGGCTCGTTCAGCGCCGCGAGCAACGTGACCGGCATCATCACCGACACCTCACTCGTCACCCGCATCCTGCACGATCACGGAGCCCTCGCCCTCTGGGACTTCGCGGCCGCCGCCCCGTACGTCGACATCGACGTCGCCGCGGGCGACTTCGACGCGGTGTTCCTCTCGCCGCACAAGTTCATCGGCGGGCCGGGAACCCCCGGCGTGCTGATCGCGCACCGCCGCATCCTCACCAACTCCGTTCCGGATGTCGTGGGCGGCGGCACCGTCGCCTACGTGAACCAGCTCGAGCACCGCTACCTCGCCGACCCCGCGCATCGCGAGGAGGGCGGAACGCCGGCGATCATCGAGTCGATCCGCGCGGGCCTGGTGTTCGGGCTCAAGGATGCCGTCGGTGTCGACACGATCCGCGCCGTCGAAGACGACTTCTTGGCGCGCGCGATGGCGTCGTGGAAGCAGCACCCGAACATCCAGGTGCTCGGCAATCCCGAGGCGGAGCGGCTGTCGATCATCTCGTTCGTCGTGAAGCGCCCCGGCGGCAAGTACCTGCACCACAACGCGGTCGTCGCGATCCTCAACGACCTGTTCGGCATCCAGTCGAGGGGCGGATGCTCGTGCGCCGGGCCGTACGGACACCGGCTGCTCGGCATCGACATCGAGACCTCGCACGAGTACGAACGCGAGATCGCCCGCGGCTGCGAGGGAATCAAGCCCGGCTGGGTGCGCGTCAACTTCAACTACTTCATCAGCGAGACGGTGTTCCGCTACATCGTGCAGGCGGTCGAACTGGTCGCCGACTTCGGGTGGAAGCTCGTGCCGCAATACCGGTTCTCACTCGAGACTGGCCTGTGGCGACACGAGAACGGCCCGGTCGAGCCCCCGCTGCGGCTCAGCGATGTGGGCTATGACGCCGACGGGCGGATGACGTTCCCGCGGCACGACGACACCGCGCCCGAGTCGGTGCTCGCCGACTACCTCGAGCATGCGCGGGCGCTGTTCGCGTCACTGCCGGATGCCGACACGGTTCCGCAGGCGACGGATGCCGACCTCGGCGACGATCTCGAACGGCTGCGCTGGTTCGACCTGCCGTCGGCTTCCCTCACCTAGCGCTCAGTGCAGCCACTTCTGGGTGCGCACGAACGGCAGCGACTTCCACCAGGTGCCCAAGCCCCAGGTGTCTCCGGCAGCCGTCGCGGCGACGACGATGAGGGCGAGCGCGTAGATGATGTGGTAGTCGACGGCCGGGTTGGTCGACGACCCATCCGCCGCGAAGGGCCATTCGGCGAGGTACATCGCCACCATGAGGATCGTGCCGGTGACCGCACTGATGCGCAGACCGATGCCGAGCACCACGACGCCGTCGATCCCGAGCATCTCGAGCATGAAGAGCACGTCGCTCGCGGGGCTGGCGATGCTCGCGAAGGAGGGCTTGAGCGGTCTGGTCACGGAGTCTCTGTTGCGGAGGCCCTGACTCGGGGTGCCGCGGTCGGCCCCGGCGCGCTCCGCCGGGTCGAGAATCCGAGCCCGAGCGTCTGTCGATAAGGGCCCACAACAAGGTGAAGCGGCTGGGCGGACGAAGGATGGCAAGAGCAGATCGGCCGGCGGGCCGGACGAGTCCGGTCGGAGTGGCGAATGCGGTCGCACCTTGGGCGGGTACGGGTGCGCTGACGGTGGCGGTCATGTCGAACTCTTCTGGTTCGGACCACCGATGGGTGACCGCGGTCACGCCTGCAGCAGGAGGGTGCGCGCGAGATGGCCGAACGTCCCGTCGCGATACTTTCTTGAGATGTGGCTGAAGCACCCGGCCGGCGGACCGCTCATCCGGCGTGGCCTCGTCCCTCGAATTTGGGCCGCCCACTAGCCTACTGGACATGTGTTGTGTAACATCATACCAATCCGTGGAGAATTTCCCGAGCCACTGACTACCGACGCATCCCTTCAGAGAAGAATGGATTGGCACACATGAAGCACACCCGTATCGCAGCCGGCCTGCTGGCCGGAAGCGTCGCGTTCACCCTCGCAGCATGCTCCCCCTCCAACGGAGGCGGCGACGAAGTCACCAGCCTGACGATCTGGGACTACTTCACCCACCTCGACAGCGAATCGCACCTCGCGCGGCTCTACGAAGCGTGTGAAGAAGAAACCGGCATCTCGATCGAGCGCACCGCCGACGCCGCCCTCGCCGACAGCCTGTTGCAGGCAGCCAGCGGCGGCAGCACCCCCGACCTCGTCATCCTCGACAACCCCAACGTCGCCGAGTTCGCCGAAACGGGGCTCCTCGTCTCGAACGCCGACTCGGGTCTCGACGTCGGCGAACAGCGGGAGAACATCCTCGCCGCCGCCCAGTCGGGTGGCGAGGAGTACGGCGGCTCGATCGGGTCGAACACGCTGGCGCTGTTCTACAACACCGAGATGCTCGCCGCCGCGGGTGTCGAGCCGCCCACCAACTGGGACGAGTTCAAGGCTGCCGTCGCCGCCACCACCGTCGGTGACGTGTACGGCATCGCGTTCTCGGCGATCGCCGGTGAAGAGGCGTCGTTCCAGTTCGAGCCGTTCCTGTGGGGGGCCGGTGGTTCGCTCGAGGATCTCTCCTCGCCGGAGGCGGTCGAAGCGCTCACGCTGTGGACCGACTGGGTCGCCAATGGGCAGGCCTCGCAGTCGAACCTGAGCGCCAACCAGCAGGACATCCGTGACCAGTTCGCGAGCGGCAACGCGGCGATGATGATCAACGGCACCTGGCAGCTCAACGCGCTGAACGAGTCGGGCATCCCGTACGCGGTCGTGCCGATTCCGGCGATCGACGGCGGCCCCGCCCCGAGCCCGCTCGGTGGCGAGTTCATCCAGATCGTCGCGGGTGACGAAGCCCGGGTCGCGGCGAGCACCGAGTTCGCGCAGTGCCTCATCGAGCCCAGCAATCTGGGCGAGTGGATCGCTGCTCAGAGCTACGTATCGCCGTACCCGGCCGAGTCCGACAAGCAGGCAGCCGAGAACGAGGCGCTGGTTCCGTGGGTCGACGCCATCGCGGTGGCCGAAGGCCGCACGGCAGACCTGGGCTCCGCCTACCCGACCGTGTCGCGCGCTCTGTCGACCGCAATTCAGGAAGCCCTCTCCGGCGTGAAGTCGCCCAGTGAGGCACTTGAGGCTGCCCAGGCCTCGGTCGAATAACATGCGCCGATGACGCATGTAGTCCCCCAACGCCCGACGCCGGGTGAGGCTCACATGAGTCCCACCCGGCGCCGGGCGGTGGCACCCGCGACGACGGTCGCAGGGCTGGCGTTCCTGCTCCCGGTCGTGATCTTCATCGCGATCTTCCTGATCGTGCCGCTGGTTCGCGCGGCCATCCTGTCGACCCAGGACTGGACGACCCGTTCGTTCGTCACCGGCGAAGCGCCGTTCATCGGCTTCGGCAACTACCTCGAGATCTTCGCCGACCCGGATTTCGCCGCCGTCGCCTGGCAGACGGTCGTGTTCACCGTGGTTTCCCTCGCGGTGCAGTACGTGGTCGGGTTGGCGCTCGCCGTCTTCTTCACCCGACGGTTCCCGCTCTCGATCGTGTTGCGATCGCTCGTGCTCGTGCCGTGGTTGTTGCCGGTGGTCGTCTCGGCGACGACCTGGCGGTGGATGTTCCACCAGGACTACGGCATCATCAACGCCGGCCTGTTCGCCGGCACCGACATCGGCTGGATCTCGACCCCCCAGCTCGCCCTGGTGGCCGTCATCATCGCCAACATCTGGCTCGGCATCCCGTTCAACATGGTGATGCTCTACGGCGGGCTTCAGAACATCCCCGACACCGTCTACGAAGCGGCGGCGATCGACGGCGCGACTTCGTGGCGGTCGTTCATCTCGATCACCATGCCGTTGCTGTGGCCGGTCACCGCGGTCACCCTGCTGCTCGGGCTGGTCTACACCCTCAAGGCCTTCGACATCATCTGGATCATCACGCGGGGCGGCCCCGTCAACAGCTCGCACACCCTCGCGACGTGGTCGTACCAGTGGGCGTTCGAAGGTGATCGCGCCCTCGGAATGGGCTCGGCTGTCGCCCAGATCCTCGTCGTCGTCGCGCTGATCTTCGGCCTCATCTACCTGCGCGTCGTGCGACGGGAGGCGAACTCGTGAGAGACAGCCGGCTGCGGCGGGCGATGAACACGGTGTTCGGCGTCACGATCCTGGCGATCATGCTCTTTCCGCTTTACTGGATGGTGAACGTCTCGCTCACCCCGAGCAACGAGCTGTTGAGCCCCTGGCCGGCGCTATTTCCCGCGAACCCGACGCTCGCCGGCTACACGTCCGCGCTGTCGAGCCAGGTGCCCAGCCTCATGACGAGCATCGCCATCGGCCTGGGCACCGCCGTGTTGGCGCTGCTGATCTCGATCCCAGCCGCCTACGCGATGGGCAAGTTGCGGGTGCGCGGCGGCGGAGTGGTGATGTTCACCCTGCTCATCGCGCAACTGCTGCCGGCGGTGGTGCTCACGATGGCGCTCTTCGCGCTCTACGCGCGCATCGGCCTCATCAATACCTACCCGGGCCTGATCCTGGCGAACGCGACCGCGGCCGTGCCACTGTCGGTGATCGTGCTGCGTGCGTTCATCTCGCGCATCCCCGACGAGTTGCTCGAAGCGGCCCGCATCGACGGCGCCGGCCCACTGCGGGTGCTGGTCGCGATCGTCATCCCGCTCAGCCGGAACGCGATCGTCACGAGCGCGCTGTTCTCGTTCCTGTTCGCCTGGGGCGACTTCATCTTCGCCCGATCGCTGACCACGGGAAACGAGCTGGTGCCCTTCACCTTGTCGCTGTTCCGATTCATCGGCGCGCAGTCGACGAACTGGAACGGCGTGATGGCGACCGCGGTGATCGCCTCGGTGCCGGCGCTCATCCTGCTCGTCTTCGCGCAGCGTTACATCGCCAGCGGCCTGACCGGCGGGGCACTGAAGGACTGATCCGACGGACGCCCGGGCTGCTGTTCTGGCTGCGTCAAATCAGCGACCCCGACGCCGGCTCGACGATCTGACGCGCTGACACCGCGAAGCCACTGGCGTCAACCCCTGCGCGACGGACGGCGGGCCGACCTACCGTGGAGGCATGTCTGACATTCGCCAACCTCCGAACCAGCAAGAAAGCCACAACCCCGAGACGGAGCAGGACACCGCCTCGGGCGGCCCTGCCGAGCCGCTGCACGACGGCTCCGACGAGCAGTAGCCATGGGCGATGAACTCGTCGACGACGTCGTTCGGGCTGAACGCAAAGCGGTCGTGCTCTTCGCGGCCGCAGTGGTCGCCGCGGCCGTCGTGGTCGCCGGCATCACCATCGCCGGCTGGGGCGGCGGCACCTTGGACAACCGCATCGAGCCGCTGTTCTGGGCGGGCGCCATCCTCGGCGGCCTCGCGCTGGCGCTCCTGGGCCTCGCGACCCTACCGCGCCGCTCCGCAGCGATCATCACCGCGCTCAGCCGCGCCGGCATCCTGCTCTTCCTCATCGCGCCCACCCTGTGCATCGTCGCGATCTTCGTCGACTACTGGATCTGAATGTGAACCGACGCGTACGAGAAACGAAGGAGAACACCGATGACCGAGTACACCGTCAACGCCACTCTCACCGTGAGCGGCGACGCGACCGACAAGGCAACGATCCAGGCCGCAGTGGATGCGGGTTTGAAGGAACTGCCGAGCGTCGCTGCGCGGTACGGCTTCACGGTCTCTGACGTACGGGCGACGATCGACGAGGGGTAGCGTCGAAGGGTGCGCACGCTCAGCTACAACCTCGAGAAGCACAAGGCCGCGGGAGAGCTGGTCGCCCTCACCAAGGCGTTCGACCTCGACATCCTCTGCCTTCAAGAGGCGCTGACCACCGCGCTGCCCGCTGAGCTCGGCCCGCTGCATCTCGCCGACTCGACGCACCGCAACCGGCTGGGGCTCGCGATCTACCACCGCCGCGATCGGTTCGAGTCGCTCGAGACGAAGGCGTTCGCGCTGAAGAAGGGGTGGCACGACCGCATCGCCTCTCCCGCGCACGAGCGGTTGCTCGCGGTGCGGCTGCGGGATGTCGAGCACGACCGCGAACTGCTCGTGGCGTCGTTCCACGCCTCACCGCTCACGGCGCTCAACTCGCTGCGCCGACACCAGATCGCCTCGGCGCACGAGCTGCTTCGCGTGTTGGGTCCCGGGCTGCCGACACTGATGGTGGGTGACTACAACTACCCGCTCGGCAAGGCGCGACTCGGAACGAGGATGCTGAAGGGCGGCTACGACCTCACCCTCAGCGACGCGCGTACCTACACCCGGTACAAGGTCGTGCGCGGGCACTTCGACTTCGCGACGAGCGCCGGCATGACGATCCACGGCATCGAGACGCTGCCGCGCGGGGCGTCCGATCATCTGCCGATTGTCGTGACCTCGTCGTATCGCGAAGCCGAGGCCGGCGACGCCGCCGCCTGAAGTCAGCCCCGCCCGTCGGCGCACGGGACGCACATCGTGCACCGCGGCGAGGCGCGTCTCGGCATCCGTGAGCCGTTCCCGCACCGCCCGCCGACGTGCGTCGATCCATCGGCGGGCGAGGGCGGGATCGGTCACGAAGCGGCAGCGCTGCCAGAAGGCCTGACGTTCGCGCGCGCCGATGTGGTGGCGGCATCCACGGCTTCGGTGACCTTTTCGCCCATCGGCACGTTCTTCTCGACCGCGTCGGTGGCTTGCTTCGCGGCTCGCTGCACGCGGGGATCGAGCCAGATCTCGCTCGCCCGGCGACGCAGCACCTCGTAGTCTTTGCGCCCGCGGCTCGTTCCGACGAGGTAGCCGACGCCGAGCCCGGCGACGAAGAGCAATTTGCCGTACATGGAATCCTCCTTGGGGTAGGCCTCGACGTTACGCCGCACCGCCGATGGGGCCTGAGGGCTTGACGAGCGCGGCACGGTTTGCATCGTCGGCGGACGGGGCGACGATGGTGGGGTGGATGCCCTCGAGTCCCCGTGTCGCGTGTGCGGGTCGCGCTCGGGCGTGCGCACCCCGACCGGGTGGGTGTGCGCGGTGTGCGGCTGGCGGGTCGGGGAGTACATCGACCCCGGGCTGCCGTTGCCGCGCGTCGACGTCGTCTACTACCTGCGGTTCGGCGAGCGCGTGAAGATCGGCACGACGTTCAACCCGCGCCAGCGGTTCGGCGCGCTGTTGCACGAAGAGGTGCTCGCGTTCGAGCTCGGGGATCGCACGGTCGAGCGTTCCCGTCACGCGGAGTTCGCCGACGACCGGCTCGGCACCTCCGAGTGGTTCGCGCTCACCCCACCGCTGCGCACGCACATCGAGGCGCTCGCCGGTGGCCGCGACCCGTGGCACGTACACGCACGCTGGCTGGCGGATGCCCTCCGCGGGCTCAGTTGAGCGCGGGGGTGTCCTCGGGGATGACGCCGGTGCCGTAGAGGTCGGTGGCGAGATCGCGGAGCGCCCGCAGCGCCACGCGCTGGGTGAAAGGCCCGTAAGAGATGCGCGCCACCCCGAGGGCTTCGTACTCGGCGGCAGGCAGCGCCCCCGGAGACCCGATCACCGAGACCCTGCCTCGACCGATACCGGCGACCAGCTGTTCCACGACCTCCCCCGGATGGCCCCCTGGCACGAACACGAGAGCCGCGCCGTTGTCGAGGAACGCCTTGCCGCGGGCGATGGCCTCGGCGATCTTCTGTTCCAGCGGGATGTCGCCGCTGCGCGGCGTGAGGGCATCCGTTCGGGCGTTGAGCTGGAAGGCGACCCCCTCCTTCTCGGCGGCGGCCGTGATCGCGGCGACGCGGGCGACCGACTCGTCGAAGGGTCGCATCCGGTCTTCGACGTTCGCCCCGACGATGCCGAAACCGATCGCGCGGCGGATGGTCTCGGCCGGGTCGTCGTACCCGTCGTCGAGGTCGGCTGACACGGGCAAGTCGACCGCTTCGGCAATGATGCGCGCTCCATCGAGCGCCACGTCGAGCGGCATCCCGCCGTCTTTGTATCCGCGGCTCGCGGCGATCGAATGTCCCGCCGTCGCGAGTGCCTTCGTGCCGGGCAGGTCGGCGACGACCTTCGCGCTGATGGCATCCCAGACGTTGACGACCCGCAGGATCTCGGGGGCTTCGTGCAGCGCCCCCAGCGCCAGGGCCTTCTCGTTCGTGCTCATCCTTCGAGGCTAGCTCGGCGCCCCGATCCCTCGGTGGTCGAGTAGCGCCCGAAGGGCGCGTGTCGAGACCTGCGGCGATGGTCTCGACACGCCGCTGCGCGGCTACTCGACCGACGAATAGGGTCAGGTTCGCAGAACCGACCCGCCGGCGCGCTTGCGCGAGACCGCGTCGACGGTCGCCGCGAGGATCAGCACGCCACCGGTGACGGCGTAGTTCACGCCGGCCGGCAAGTTGAGCAGGCCGAGGCCGTTGGTGATGACGGCGATCACGAGCGCGCCGACGGCGGCGTGGATGAGGCGGCCGCGTCCGCCGAACAGGCTCACCCCGCCGACGACAGCTGCTGCCACACCCGAGAGCACGAGATCGCGACCGGTGGTGGCATCCACCGATCCCACTTTCGAGATCGAGAAGATGCCGGCGACGACGGCGAGGGTCGAGCACACCATGAATGCGGTCCAACGGATGAACACGATCTTGATGCCCGCGCGTCGTGCGGCTTCGGCGTTGCCGCCGATCGCGTAGATGTAGCGGCCGTACTTGGTGCGGTCGAGTACGAAGGTGCCCGCCCAGAGAATCGCGAGCACGAGCGGCACGACGATCGGCACGCCCACGACGATGTTGCCGCCGATCGTCTCGCCGTTGAGCACCGTGCCGGCCTGACCGCGGTTGCGGTTGAGCAGGAAGACCGCGAGGCCACCGAGCACGAGGATGGCGCCGAGCTTGGCGAAGACCAGCGCGACGGTGCGATTCGGCACCCCCGCGCGGGCCCGCCGGGCGCGATCCCAGAAGGACGTCGCGGCAGAGATCGCGATCACGATCGCGAGCAGTGCCCAGCCTGCCCAACCCGGCAGGTTCTTGTTCTGGATCGCCAGGATCTCAGGAACCTGCACGCGGTACAGGCCGCCCGATCCGATGACGATGAGCTGCACGCCCTGCAAGCCGAGGAAGAGACCCAGGGTGACCACGAACGAGGGGATGCCGACTTTCGCGACGAAGAACCCGATGAACGTGCCGATCACGAGGCCGACGGCGAACGCGACGACGAGTGCCACGATCCAGTTGATGCCCTGCACGTTGATCAGCACGATGAAGATGCCCGCCGAGACGCCGGCGGTCACCCCGGCGGACAGGTCGATCTCACCGAGCAGGATGACGAAGACCAGCGCCATGCCCAGCATGACGAGCGTCGCGGCCTGGGTCATGAGGTTGGCGAAGTTGCGTTCAGTGAGGAAGAACGGGCTGAGGATCGAGAACATGATGCTCAGGACGATGAAGCCGCCGACTGCGGGCAAGGCGCCCATGTCGCCGCCGCGCACGCGCTGCAACCAAGCCTTCACCTGGTCGCCGAGCGAGCCCTCCTGGCCGCTGCCGATGAGGTCGGTTGCCGCCGGCAGGTGACCGGTCGCCGTGCCGTCGTGCTGGTGGCTCATGCCGGGGCTCCCTCGAAGGTCTTCGTTCCCGTGATGTAGCCGACGACGTCGTCACGCGACGTCCTCCCGGTCTCGAGCTCCGCGACCATCTGACCCAGGTAGAGCACGCTGATGTAGTCGGCGACCTCGAAGACGTCGGCGAGGTTGTGGCTGATGATGATGACGGCAACGCCCTGCTCGGCGAGTCGCTTCACCAGGTTGAGCACCTGCTCGGTCTGGGCGACGCCGAGGGCGGCGGTTGGTTCGTCGAGGATGACGACGCGCGCCTTCTTGAGCACGGCGCGGGCGATCGCGACCGTCTGCCGCTGGCCGCCGGAGAGCGACGAGACCTTCTGCCGCACCGACTTGACGGTGCGCACCGAGAGCGAGCGCAGGGTGTCGGAGGCTTCCTTCTCCATGAGGCCTTCGTCGAAGGTGCCCCATTTGGTCTCTTCCCGACCGAGGAACATGTTCTGAACGATGTCGAGGTTGTCGCTCAGCGCCAGGTCTTGGTACACGACCTCGATGCCGAGGGCGGCGGCCTGACGCGGCGTGTGCAGCACCACTTCTTCGCCGTCGAACCGCACGCTGCCCGCGTCGTAGGGCTGTACACCGGCGAGCCCCTTGATGAGGGTCGACTTGCCGGCACCGTTGTCTCCGACGAGGGCGGTGACCTTGCCCGGGTAGGCCTTGAGGTCGACTCCCTTGAGCACGCTCACGGGCCCGAAGCTCTTGATGACTCCGGTCAACTCGATGATCGGCACATCCATGCCTGTTGTTCCTTTCGAACGTCTGTGTTCGCGCCTGACGCGACCGTACACCTGCCGGGATGTAGCCGGGGCCCCGGGTTCGGCCGTGTGGCCTAGCCCGGAGCCCCGGTACTTCACTGAGTCCAGCTAGATCAGCTGATCCCGTATTCTTCACACTTCGCGGCGACGTCGCCCGTGCACAGTTCCGCCACCGCGGCGTCACCGGCGTCGACGACGTCCTTCACCTGGTCTGGTCCGACGAGAACCGGGTCGACCGCGATGTACGGCGTTCCGTCTTCGAGCTCCTGGTCGGCTTCCGGGGTCTCGCCCTTGAGCAGTGCGACCGCGGTCTCGACGGCGGCGTCGGCCTCGAGCTTCACCGGCTTGTAGACCGTGGCGGTCTGCTTGCCGAGAAGCACGTTCTGCAGGCCGGCGATCGACGCATCCTGACCCGAGACCGGAACGGTGAGGCCGTTCTTGTCGAGGATCGTGATGACGCCCGCCGCGTTGGTGTCGTTGGCAGCCCAGACCGCGTCGACCTGGCCACCGAGCGAGGTCAGCGCCTGCTCGAAGTTGGTCGCCGACACGTCGCCATCCCAGATTCCGGGCGGCTCGGCGGCGGCGGTGATGCCCGCTTCCTCCATGACGCTCACGGCACCGGCGCGGAACATCGCGGCATTGCCGTCGGCCGGGTCACCGCCCATGTAGACGACGACCGCCGTGGCGGGATCCTTGCCGGCCGCCTCGAGGCCGTCGACGATCGACTGCCCTTCGAGCGCGCCGACCTGGAAGTTGTCGAACGACACGTAGTAGTCGGCACCGGCGATCGGACGATCGTAGGCGATGACCGGGATACCTTCAGCGGACGCCTTCTCGGCGACGCCGGCACCGGCCCCCTGATGGTCGACGAGCAGCATGACGCCGCAGCCCTGCGTGAGCTGCTGGTCGGCGATGGTCGCGTACTTGTTGGTGTCGCCCTGCGCGTTCTGGATGTCGACCTCGAAGCCGGCGGCCTCCAGGCCTTCCTGCAGGTACTTGCGGTCGAGCGTCTCCCAGCGGGGGGATGACGCGGCGTCGGGCAGGATGACGCAGGCGCGCGTTGCCGTCGCGTCGCCACCGCCGTTCCCGCTCGCACAGCCAGCCAGAGCGATGGCCGAAAGGCTTGCCATCGCAACGACGGAGATCAATGAAGCACGCTTCACGGTTCTCCCCTTCTTCATCGAAAGTGAGGTGACCCCTCGTGGTACCTCGTCGTCGTCGGCGAGGTGATCCCAGTTTGTCGTGAGAGCGAACTTATTCGGTAACGGTTGAGTAACTTTCTGCTTCGAGCCGATAGCGCCAGAACGGGATCGCCGACAACAGGCAGGATGCCGCAGGCACGAGGGTGATCGCGATCCACACCGTGTGTTGCATCTCGGGGGTCACGACGACCCCTTCCTCGTACCCGGCGAGCACGACGAAGATGCCGAAAAGCAGCACCGAGAGGGCGCTCATCACCTTCGTCACGAAGGTCAGCGTCGCGAACGAGATGCCGTCGTTGCGGACGCCGGTGGTCTCTTCGGCGCGGTCGACGGCATCCGCGATCATCGTGGTCTGCGACACGAGAAACACGCCGAGCAGCAGGCCGGTGAGGAAGATGAACGACGTCATCACCAGGAGGTTCTCGAAACCCACGACGTACATTGCGATGTAGACGGCAGCGCCGGCGAAGCTGCTGAACAGGATGAGGGTGCGCCCGGAAAAGCGCCGCATCAGCAGCGGGGTGGTCAGCGAGGCGATCACCATGCCGCCGATGATTCCGGCGCCAACGATCGTGAAGACGGTCTCGTCGTTGTACGCGATGACGACGAAGACCGCGCCACCGGCCTGCACCACGTAGCGGCCGGCACCGAGCACCGAACCCGCGAGCACCGACAGCAGCGGCTTGTTGTCGAACAGCGCCGCGAACAGTTGCCGGAAGCTCAGCGGGTCGGTGGTGATGACCTTCTCGCGGGGCACGAAGAACGCGAGCAGGAAGAGGCCCATGCCGATCACCACGACGATGGTGACCGCGAGCGACCATCCCGACCCGGTGGTCTCGGGCGCGAAGCTGAGCGCCTTGGCCAGATAGGGCATCCCGAGCGTGGTGAGCCCGAGCGCGATCGCCCCGAGCGCGCGCACGTTGCCGATGACCCGCGCGCGCTGCTTCTTCTCAGGGAAGGCCGACCCGATGAGCCCCCAGAGCGGCACGTCGCACGCCGCATAGACGAGACCCCAGATGAGGTAACCGATCGCGAAGTACCAGAGTTGCACCGGTTCCTCGGCGTCGGGCACGGCAAACAGCAGGGCCGAGAAGATCGCCACGGGACCTGCGGAGAACAGGATGAACGGCCGCAGCTTCCCCCAACGGGTGCGGGTCATGTCGATGAGGCTGCCGACCACCGGGTCGGCGATCGCGTCGATGATGCGCGCCACCGTGAGTACGACCGTGACGACCGCGATGCCGGCGGTGCTGATCTTCGCGTACTGCACCAGGTACAACAGCAGGAAGGTGGTGACGGTGGCATAGACGAGGTTCTGCCCGAACGCCGCCGTCACGATCGCGACGCTCTGCGCGCGGCGGCTCGGGTCGGGGCGAACTGTGCGGGGCGTCGTTGCCGGCGGGAAAGTCATCAGGTCTCCAGATGGATCGTCAGGATCTCGAAGGGGCCGAGTTCGAGGCGGTCGAGGTCGGCGGGATGCTGGGGCCGCTCGAGCAGGTCGGTGACCGTGGCACGCGTCGCGGGGCTCGAAAGGCGCAGCGCCGTCACGGTCGCACGACCGAGGCTCTCGTACATCCGCACCACCACCCCCTCGCCGCTCTCGGCCGGCTTGATCGTCTCGATGATGACACCCGGGTCGCTCACGGAGGCGAAGGAGGGCAGTGACACCCCGGGCTCGATCCGCAGCGGGTTGTTGAGCCGGTAGCCGTCGCGGATGACCGCCGTCAGGTCGCCCGGAGCGAACGCGCGGAACGCGTAGGTGACGGTGTGGATGCCGCGGTCGGCGGTCTTGTCGGGGAACGTCGGGGAGCGCAGCAGGGCGAGCGAGAGCAGCCCTGACTTCGCGCGGTGCCCATACTTCGAGTCGTTCAGAACGGCGAAACCGCCGTCGGGGGTTTCGGTTGCGATCCACTTGTGGGCGCAGACCTCGAACTGCGCGGCCTCGACGGGCCCGTTCTCGGTCGTCGGTCGCACGATGTGCCCGAACTGGATCTCGCTCTTGGACGTGTCGCCGTAGTGCGTCGGGCGAAAGTCGGCGCGCAGCATCCGGTGCCGCTCTCGCCAGTCGACGCGCGTCTCGAACCGCACCAGCTCGCTGCCCGCCTCGACGATGATCCGCTGCACGAGGCGCGATCGGCCGAACCGGTAGACCTGGGTGCGCACCGCGGTCGGGCCGTCGACCTCACTCGACACCGTCGCCGGGCGCAGCGTGCGAGGCGTGCGTTTCAGGTAGCCCTGCCCGATGTCCCAGGCATCCCACGGCCACTGTCGCGGGTCGCGGTGCAGCACCAGGCGGCCCAGCCCGTCGCGCGCGTGCTCCGTCCCGTCGGCATCGACGCACGACGCGATCTCGCCGGTCGGGCCGAACCGCAGGGTCAGGATGCCATTGCCGAGCGTGTCGTCGCTCGCCTGGAGCTCGGGGTGGTCGGGCACGGGTTCGAGCGCCGTCGCGGCGTAGGGGTCGACCCGTGCGCGGAACCAGGAGTCGCCGACCCGCACGTGTTCGTCGCGCGGGATGCCGGTGAGGTTGAGGGCGGCCGGCTCGTGGCCGACACGGCGCAGTTCGGCGAGGCGGGCGGCGGCGTAGGCATCCAGTTCGTCGCCGACGCGGGTAAGAGTCTCCACCGACTCGCGCGTGACCCGCTCGATCGACGACCCGGGCAGGATGTCGTGGAAGTGCTGCAGCAGCACGTCGCGCCAGTGTGGTTCCAGATCGTCGCGCGTCGGCCGGCCGGTGAGCGCAGCGAGGGCCTCGGCGTCATGCAGCTTCCGCTCGGCGATGCGGTTGTACTTCTTGATATCGGCGTTCGTCGTGTAGGTGCCCTGGTGGGCTTCGAGGTACAGCTCGCCGTCGTACCGATGCGTGACGTCGAGGGTCTCGAGCTTGCGGAAGAAGTCGCTCGCCCGCGAGTACTCGAGTTGGGGCAGCCCGCGCAGGTCGCGTTCCCGGCTCGTCACCTCGAGGTGGATCTCGCCCGGCCCGCCGCCGCCGTCGCCGGAGCCGTAGACGAGCAGCGCCGCGCCGAGCTCCTTCTCCGGGTATCGCTTCAGACCGAGCAGCAGGCCGTCGGCGGCTCCGCGCGAGTTGTAGTCGCCCTCGGGCGGCATGTGAACGAGCACCGTCGAGCCGTCGATCCCGGCCCAGTGGAAGGTGCGGTACGGGTGGTCGTTGAACTTGTTCCAGGCGAGTTTGATGGTCTGGAACCAGTCCATGCCGCTCTTCTTCAGAATCTGCGGCAGCGCCCCGGTGTAGCCGAAGGTGTCGGGCAGCCAGCACAGTCGCAGGTCGTCGTCGGAGAGGCCGAACTCCTGTTGGAGGAACCGGCGACCGACGAGTGCCTGCCGTACGAGCGATTCGCCTCCCGGCAGGTTGGTGTCGGTCTCCACCCAGAACGAGCCCTGCAATTCGAGGCGTCCGCCGGCGACGGCATCCTTCACGCGCCGGTAGAGGTCGGGATGCCGCTCCTTCATCCATTGCAGCTGTTGCGGCTGCGAGGTGCCGTAGATGTAGCCGGGCCGGTCGTCGATCGTGGCAAGTGCGCGCGAGTAGGTGCGCGCCGCCTTGCGCTGTGTCTCGCGGATCGGCCACAGCCAGGCCATGTCGAGGTGTCCGTGCCCGACGGCGCTGTAGACGAAGTCGTCGGTCGAGGGGTGGGCGAGGGGGACGGCGAGCACGGCGCGGGCCGCGCGGCTGTCGCCAGCCTCGAAGTCCGACCAGGCGGCGTCGAGCGCGCGCCGCAGTTCCCGCGCGAGCGCGGCATCCTCGGTCGCGTGGGCGAGCACCGTCAGCGTCAGATAGTCGTAGTAGAGGGCGAAGGCCTCGTTGTCGCGAGTCGCCAGATGAGCGCCGTGGAACCGCCCCCGCCCCACGGGGAAGATGAGCCAGCCGTTGTAGGCGACGTCGGCGTACAGGTCGACGCGGCCCCCGCTGAGATCGACCCGTCGCACCGGCCGGTATCTGCCCCCGCTGTGCGGCAGGTCGCCCTGTTGGAACACGGTGGTGACGGCGTCGAGGATCTCGCCGGCGGGTGAGAAGACGAGGCCCTCGCCGCGGATGCCGAGCATCACGATCGGATTCCGCACACCCGGGGGCACGTCACCCGTGAGATGCAGCCACGCGCTGTCGAGCACGCCGCCCCAACTCCCGCCCGCGTGGATCGGTCGGAACCTACCGTGCGGGATCTCGCCGAACGGGATGGGTTCGACACTCGACACCACCTCGGCACGCAACGGCGCGATTTTGCGATAGATGCGGCGCCGGATGCGCAGGAGGCGGCGGTACTCCCGCGGTTGTTGCGCGGCGAGGCCCACCAGCCACTCCGCGAAAGGACGCACGCCTCAAGGATGACGTACGCGCCTGTGTAGACGAGCAGGCGCTTCAGAACGGAGTCGAGATGGCACCGGACGCCCGCGCCCCGTAGCGTCGGAACATGCCCCTCGATGAGCACGAGCACGAACACCTCTACACGGGTCCCATCAGTCTTCCCGGGCATGACCCCGACCCGCTGATCGACTCGGAACCGCCCGAGATCAGCTACGACGAGCAGCGCTATCCGGCGCGGCCGCGGCCGCTGCGTCCGCGCGATCAATTCCGCGCCGGGGGCCTACGCCGGATCACCACCGACCCGCGGCTCGCCAACGGCACCAACCCGTCGTACGTCGACTGGCTCGAGCGCCAGTCGATGCTGAAGGATGCCGACGTGCTCGCCCGTCAGCTCTCGGGGCAGCCGGCGATGTGGCGCAATCCCTACGCCCGACCCGACGCCCGGCGCGCGATCGCGACGAGCGACGTGTGGTTCACCGCCTACCCGATCTCGCTGATCACGCGACCGGGCGAGTCGTTCCTCGCCGCCCTCGGCGACGAGCAACTGTGGAGCGTGTTCGAGCGCATCGGCATCACCGCGGTGCACACCGGCCCGGTCAAGCGCGCGGGAGGCATCTCCGGCTGGGAGGAGACCCCCAGCATCGACGGGCACTTCGACCGCATCAGCACCGAGATCGACCCCGCCTTCGGCACCGACGAGGAGTTCCGGCGCCTCTGCGACGTCGCTGACCCCCACGGCGGCAGCATCATCGACGACATCGTTCCGGGCCACACCGGTATGGGTGCCGACTTCCGGCTCGCCGAGATGGGCTACAAGGACTACCCCGGCATCTACCACATGGTCGAGATCCCGCACGAAGACTGGGGGCTGCTGCCCGAGGTGCCCGAGGGCCGGGATGCGGTCAACCTCGACCCCGCGACCGAACAGGTGCTCGCCGAGCGCGGGTACATCATCGGGGCCCTCCAGCGGGTCATCTTCTACACCCCCGGTGTCAAGGAGACGAACTGGAGTGTCACCGCCCCGGCGGTCGGCACCGACGGCATCAGCCGACGCTGGGTCTACCTGCACTACTTCAAGCAGGGCCAGCCCTCGATCAACTGGCTCGACCCGACGTTCGCCGGCATGCGGCTCGTGATCGGCGACGCCCTGCACTCGCTGGGCGAACTCGGCACGAGCGCCCTGCGCCTCGACGCCAACGGGTTCCTGGGCGTCGAAAAGAGCGCCGAGGGTCTGCCGGCCTGGTCGGAAGGGCATCCGCTGTCGCACGCGGCGAACCACATCATCGCCGGGATGGTGCGCAAGGTCGGCGGTTTCACCTTCCAAGAGCTCAACCTCACGATCGAGGACATCCGCGACACCGGCGCCGTCGGTGCCGACCTCTCGTACGACTTCATCGGCCGGCCCGGCTACCAGCACGCGCTCGCGACCGGGCAGACCGAGTTCCTGCGGCTCGCGCTCACCACTTCGCTCGAACTCGGGGTCGCCCCCGTCGGGCTGGTGCACGGCCTGCAGAACCACGACGAACTCACCTACGAGCTCGTGCACTGGGCGAGCCACCGCGACGACAAGTACCGGTTCCGGCTTCGGGAGGTGCCCGGCGCGCAGCTCGCCGAGGAGATCCGCGCCGACCTGGCCGACCAGATCACGGGGTCGGTCGACTACAACCGCATCTTCACCCAGAACGGCATCGCCTGCACGAGCGCGTCACTCATCGCGGCAACGAGAGGGTTCGTGACGCTCGACGAGATCACCGACGCCGACGTGCCGGGCATCCGGGACGCCCACCTGCTGATGTGCGCGTACAACGCGTGGCAGCCGGGGGTCTTCGCGCTGTCGGGGTGGGATCTCACCGGAATGCTCACCGTGCCGGCCGACGAGGTGGCCGATCTGGTCGCGACGGGCGACACCCGGTGGATCGCGCGCGGCGCCCACGACCTGCTTGGTGTCGACCCCGCCGCGACTCGGTCGGCGGCCGGTATGCCCCGGGGGCGGTCGCTCTACGGGCCGCTGCCGGCGCAGCTCGACGACCCCGACTCGTTCGCTTCCCGTCTGGCGCGCATCATCGAGGTGCGGCGTGAGCTTGGGGTGGCGACAGCATCCCAGGTCGACATCCCCGATGTGGCCGATCCGGCGATGCTCGTCATGGTGCACCGGCTCGACGACGGCGACCCGACGATCGAGGCGCCCATCCAGGTGACGGTGCTCAACTTCTCGCCGGAACCGGTCGAGGGCACCGTGCATTCGGCGCACCTCGTGCCGCTGGCCGACGTCGTGTCGGCCGAGACGGGGGCGACGATCGGCCAGGTTGACGATCTGCTGAGCTTCGAGGTCAGCCTGCCGCCCTACGGCGCGCTGTTCCTGACGCTCGAGGGCGGGGTCAGCGCGGAGTCGGTCAGGTAAGGGCGGCGTCGATTCCGGCGAGCGGGATGGGCAGCCAGTCGGGGCGGTTACGCGCTTCGTAGACGGTCTCGTAGACGGCCTTATCGAGCACCAGAGCGCGCAGCAGGATGTCGTCGAGCGGCGGCGATCCGGGCTCGGCCGCGTAGGCGGTGAGGAAGGCGGTTCGGGCCTCGGCGGCCCACGCGGTGCCGTCGGGGCCGCCGCCGACGATGCCGGCGTAGTCGAACGAGCGCAGCATCCCGGCGACGTCGCGCAGCGGCAGGTCGGGGTTGCTGCGCTCGTTCATGGGGCGTAGCGGCTCGCCTTCGAAGTCGACGATGCGCCAGCCCCCGCCGGGCACGGCGAGCACCTGCCCGAGGTGCAGGTCGCCGTGCACGCGCTGCAGTCGCGGCCAGGCGCTCTTCGCGGCGGCGCGGTAGATCGCGTCGATGGCAGCTCGGCGCTCGGCGACGGGCGCGACCTCCGCGGAGGCGATGGTCAGGCGG
>NZ_JBASCU010000021.1:0-128228 GCF_049651805.1 Pseudolysinimonas sp. | reverse complement strand
AAGCCCACCACGCCAACCACTGGGCACACGGCGGACGCACCGACATCGCCGACGGCATCCTCCTCTGCCGCCACCACCACATGCTCCTCCACAACAACCACTGGAAAATCCACCGACCACCCGGCCGTGGCCACACCGACTGGAACATGACCTCCCCCGACGGCCGAACACTGAAACTCGTCACCAAGAACCCCCTCCGACAACGGCAACTCGTGCGAACACCCTGAACCCGAGGCTCGAAAGAGAACTCAGCCCATTTCGGCGAACAGGCTCGCTCGGTGCGCGAACGAGCGCGTTGGCCAGGTGCGAGCGCTGGATCAGCCGCGCGAGATCTTCACCATCTCGTCACGCGGCACGACCTTGATGCGCGCACGACCCTCGGGCTCACCGAGGGCGATCTCGTGGGTGTCGAGTTTGTGCCAACCGGCAAGGTCGGTGTACTCGATGCCACGCGACTCGAGCAGCTCGACCACCGACGCCTCCGACGGCGACGACGGGCTCCACCACGACGACTGGTCATTCACGAGGTGCGAGATCGTCTCCATCGCATCCGACTTGGTGTGACCGATCAGACCCACCGGTCCGCGCTTGATCCACCCCGTGGCGTAGACGCCGGGCAGGATCTCGTTATCCGTCGCCAGCACCTGCCCCTCCCGGTTGGGAATGACGCCGCGCCGCTCGTCGAACGGGATGCCGTCCAGGGGCGACCCGAAGTAGCCGACCGCCCGGTAGAACTGACAGATCTCGAGCTCGCGGATCTCGCCCGTTCCGCGCACGCCGCCCGCGCCATCCGGCTCGGTGCGCTCGTACCGGAACGACGCAACCCGACCATCGGCCCCGGCGACGACCTCGAGCGGCTTCGCGTAGAAGTGCAGGTGCAGCCGCCGCGACGCCTCGCCAACCGGCTCGGAGCGCCACTTCGTGAACACCTTGTCGATCACGAAGATCTGCTTGTTCGACTCGATCGCCGCCCGCGCGGCGTCGTCGTAGTCGAAGTCCTCGTCGTAGACGACCATGTCGACATCCGTCAACTCGCCGAGCTCACGCAACTCGAGCGGGCTGAACTTCACCTGCATCGGGCCGCGCCGGCCGAAGACGTGCACGTCGGTGACCGGCGAGTTCTTCAGCACCTCGTAGACGTTCGCGGGCACCTCGGTCGGCAGCAGGTCGTCAGCGTGCTTCGCCAGCATCCGCGCCACATCGAGGGCGACGTTGCCGTTGCCGACCACCGCCACCGACGCCGCATCGAGCGGCCACTCGCGCGGCACATCGGGGTGCCCGTCGTACCACGAGACGAACTCGGCGGCGCCGTGCGAGCCGGGCAGATCGACGCCCGGGATCTCGAGGTCGGCATCCCGAATGGCGCCGGTGGAGAAGATGACGGCGTTGTAGTGCTTCTTCAGGTCGTCGAGGGTGATGTCGCGCCCGTACGTGACGTTGCCGAAGATGCGGATGTCGCCGCGGTCGAGCACGTCGCGCAGCGCCGTGATGATGCCCTTGATGCGCGGGTGGTCGGGAGCGACGCCGTAGCGCACCAGCCCATACGGGGCAGGGAGCTGCTCGAACAGGTCGATCGAGACCTCGAACGGCCGCTCGTGCTTCAGCAGGATGTCGGCGGCGTAGATACCGGCGGGGCCGGCGCCGACGATGGCCAGGCGGAGGCGGGTCATCGGGGGTTCCTTACTGTGTGCTCGGGGTCTCGATACACCCGCCTCGGCGGGCACTCGACCCGCGGGTGCGGGTCAGCCGGAGCGCTCGACGATCGCTTGCGCGAAACGGGTGAGCGCCTTCTTGACCGGGCCGTCGGGGAGGGGCCCGAGAGCCACCACCGCCCGATCGGCCCAGCGGTTCGCCTCGGCGAGTGTATCGGCAGTCACCTGGTGGCGACGCAGCTCGGCGACGGCCGTGGCGAAGTCGGGATGAATGGCATCCTCGGTCGATCCGACGATGTGACGTTCCAGCCGCTCGAGTAGCGCGGCGGCACCGGGTTCGGATGCGGCGCGCTGACGCAGGTAGAGCAGCGGAAGTGTCGGCACCCCGGCGCGCAGGTCGGTGCCGGCGGTCTTCCCGGTCTGCTCGACCGCGCTCGACAGGTCGATGACGTCGTCGATCAGCTGGAACGCGACACCGATGCGTTCGCCGAAGAGTTCGACGGGCTCGCGGTACTCCTCTGGAGCATCCGAGAAGATCACGCCGACGAGGCCGGCGAGCGCGATCAGCGACCCCGTCTTGTCGGCGAGCACCTGGAGGTAATGCTCGATCGGATCCTCACCCGCCTGCGGTCCGAGCGTCTCGTGCAGTTGGCCCAGGCACAACCGTTCGAACGTCGACGCCTGGATGCTGAGCGCCCGCTCCCCGAGCGACGCAATGAGTTTCGACGCTCGGGCGAACAGCAGGTCGCCGGTGAGGATCGCCACCGAGTTGCCCCACACGGTCTGCGCGCTCGGCACCCCGCGACGCATCTCGGCTTCGTCCATGACGTCGTCGTGATACAGCGACGCCAGATGGGTGATCTCGATCGCCTGCGCAGCCGTGAGCACATCGTCGTTCGCGCCCGACCCGAGCTGCGCCGTCAGCAGGGTCAGCACCGGCCGTACCCGCTTGCCGCCGGCATCCAGCAGGTAGCGGGTGGTGACGTCGGCGATCTCATCGGTGAAGCGCACCTGGTCGGCGAGCTGCTCCTCGACGATCGCGAGACCCGCCTCGATGTCGGCGACGAACTGCCGCTCCTCGCTCGAGGCGAACAGCTTCTCGCCGAGGCCCAGCGAGGAGCTGAGGGTCTTGCTCCGGCGGGCGAGGGAGGGGCTCGGTTTCACGTTTCGCCGATCTGTCGGAGCATGAAGGAGGGGCTGAGTCAGCCGGTCGTGTCGGGCTTGCGGGACCGCCCGGTGCGGCGGGCGGTGGCGGCTCGGATGGCCTGGTCTTCGGGCTTGCGGCCGCGGTGCAGGGCCACGACGCCTGCCGTGAGGTTGCGGTGGGCGACCCGGCTGAAACCGACTCCGCGGATCCACTGGCTCAGCGTTCCCTGATCGGGCCAGTCGCGGATCGACTCGACGAGGTAGCGGTACGCCTCGGGATTCGACGACGTGATGCCGACGACCATCGGCGCGACGACCTTCAGGTACGCGTAGTACCCGGCACGCAGGATCGCCCGCGGCGGCTTCGAGAACTCGCACACGACAAGCCGCCCCCCCGGCTTCAGCACGCGGTACATCTCGGCGAGCGCCTTCTTCGGGTCTTGCACGTTGCGCAGCCCGAACGAGATGGTGACCGCGTCGAACTCGTCGTCGCCGAACGGCAGCTTCATGGCATCCGCTTCGCGGAACTCGATCTTCGGATGCCGCTTCTCGGCTTCGGCGATCATCTGCGGTGAGAAGTCGACGCCGACGACCGCCGCGCCCGATCGGGCGAGCGGCACAGTGGAGGTGCCGGTGCCGCAGGCGACGTCGAGGATGCGCTCCCCCGGCTTCGGGTCGACGGCCTTTGTCGTCGCGATGCGCCACAGGGCGGCGTTGCCGACGCTGAGCACCGTGTTGGTGCGGTCGTACCCGGGAGCGACGTGATCGAACATCCCGGACATGTCGTCCGGGTCTTTGCTCAGATCCGCCCTGCTCACAAGCGACCATCCTACGCGGGGCGGTGAGGGGCGGTTCGGGGGGCGGTCGGCGCGCGCCGTAGGCTGGAGGGGTGACGGACCTCACCGTCGAAACGCGCCGGATCGACCCGGTTCCTTCGCTCATCCCGTTCGCCGATCCCGCGCACCCTCTGCTCTTCCTGCGGCGCGGCGACGGCATCGCCGGCATCGGCGAGGCGCTGCGTCTCGAGTTCCACGGGCCGACCCGGTTGGCGGATGCCGCAGCGGCCTGGCGCGACGTCGCGGCGAGCGCCCGGGTCGACGACGAGGTGCGCATCGGCGGCTCCGGGCTGGTCGCGTGCGGCGCGTTCACGTTCGACGACGACTCGACCCGCGCGAGCGTGCTGATCGTGCCGCGGGTCGTCATCGGCCGCCGCGACGGCGTCGGCTGGGTGACCCGGGTGAACGGCGCCGACGACGCGGTCGTCGCCTCCCCGCTCGGCGCGGAGTACCGGCTGCCGCTGCATCCGGGGGCGCTGCCGCCCGACGCCTACCGCGAAGCGGTGCGCACGGCGGTGGGCCGCATCCTCTCGGGGTCGCTCGAGAAGGCCCCGGCGTTAGAAAAGGTGGTACTGGCCCGAGACCTGGTCGGCCACGTGCCGGAAGGCGCCGACCTGCGCCGCGTGCTGCTGGAACTCGCGCTCGGCTACCCCGACACCTGGACCTTCGCCGTCGACGGTCACCTCGGCTCCAGCCCGGAGACCCTCGTGCGGGTGCGCGACGGCGATGTCACGGCACGCGTGCTGGCCGGCAGCCACGCGCGCGGGGCGGATGCCGAAGCCGACGCTGCGGCCGCGCTGGAACTCGCGACGTCGTCGAAGGATCTCGACGAGCACCGCTTCGCGGTCGAGAGCGTGCTGCGTGCCCTGCGCCCCCACGGCCCCGGCATCACGTCGACCGAACTGCCGTTCACGCTGAAGCTGCCAAACCTGTGGCATCTCGCGAGCGATGTGCACGGTCGGCTCTCCGACGGCTCGGGTGCGCTCGACCTCGTGGCCGCGCTGCACCCGACGGCAGCGGTCGCCGGCACCCCGACGCGCACGGCGCTCGAGGTGATCCGAGAGCTGGAACCGTTCGACCGCGGCCGCTACAGCGGACCCGTCGGGTGGGTCGACCAGGCAGGTGACGGCAAGTGGGCGATCTCGTTGCGCTCCGCCGAAGTGGATGCCGACGGCACCCTCACCGCCTACGCCGGGGCCGGAGTCGTCGCCGAATCCGACCCCGACCGCGAACTCGCCGAGACGAAGCTCAAGTTCCGCCCCATCGTCGAAGCCTTCGGCTGAATTCGGTGGTCGAGTAGCGCCCGAAACGTCAGGTGGCGGCGAGGCGCTTCTTCTCGACCTCGACGTCGAACTCCGCCTTCGGCCATTCGAGGTCGAACGACCGCAGCGCGTCGAGCAGCAGGGTGTGCACCGCGAGGCGCGCGTACCACTTGCGGTCGGCGGGCACGACGTACCAGGGGGCGTCGTCGGTCGAGGTGCGCTCGATCGCGACGCGGTAGGCATCCATGTAGGCGTCCCAGTAGGCGCGCTCGTCGACATCCCCGGGGCTGTACTTCCAGTGCTTGTCGGGCCGCTCGAGGCGTTCGGCGAGGCGGGCCTTCTGCTCGTCGCGCGAGATGTGCAGCATCACTTTGATGACGTTCGTGCCGGCGGCGACGAGCTCCTTCTCAAAGTCGAGAATCACCGGGTAGCGGCCCTCGACCTCCTCGAGTGTCGACAGCCCGCGCACCCGGTGGATGAGCACGGCCTCGTAGTGCGACCGGTCGAAGACGCCGATCAGGCCCGGCGCCGGAAGCCGCTTGCGGATGCGCCACAGAAAGTCGTGCGCCTCCTCTTCGGGCGTCGGCCGCTTGAACGCCGCGATCGAAACCCCCTGCGGATCGACCGACCCGACGACGTGCCGCACGATGCCGCCCTTGCCTGCCGTGTCCATCGCCTGCAACACGAGCAGCACACTGCGGGTGTCGCCGAACCGGCTGGCCGCGAAGAGTTGCTCCTGAAGCCCGGCGACCTCGTCGGCCCCCGCGGCGAGCAGCTCAGCCCCGGCATCCTTGTCGCCCTCGAACCCCGGTGTCGCCGACGTGTCGATCTTCGACAGGTCGATACCGGGCCCCGCGCGCAACAAGCTCTTGATGTGCAGATCAGCCATGGGCCGACCCTAGAACGATCAGCGGGCGAGGGGAACCTCGATGAGCACGCGATCTCCGGATGCCGAGAGTGCGTCATCCAGTTCGGCCCGCGTCGCCGCGCGGCGGTGTTGCCACCCGTACGCCGCCGCGAGCGCCGCGAGGTCGACCGCGTGCGGGGTGTACAGCACCCGGTCGAATAGCGCGGAGTCGGCGGTGCCGGCGACCTCGAGCGCGTCGAAGATCGTGCCGCCTCCGTCGTTGCCGACGATCACCTGCATCCGCGGGGTCGGTTCGCCGGGGGCGGGAGCGAGCGATCCGGCGTCGTGCAGCAGCGCGAGGTCGCCGAGCAGCACCCGCGTGACGCCGTCACCCGTCGACGCGAGAGCGATCCCCGTCGCGGTGGCGATCGTGCCGTCGATGCCCGCCAGCCCGCGGTTGGCGAACACCGGGATCTTCTTGCCGGGCGCCACCCGGTCGAGGTCGCGGATCAGCCGCGACGCCCCGAGCACGAGCCGGTCGTGCGGCCACGTGTTCGCCCACACGGCTTCGGCGAGCATCCGCCGGGTGACCGGCTCGCGCAGCCGCTCGAGCTGCGTGCGGGCGAACGCGGCACGCTCCAGCCGGTCGTCGCTGAGGGATGCCGCCGGCGCCTCGTCGACGGCGAGCAGCGTGCGCGACGCCGTCACCCACAGCCCGACCCATGCGCGGGATTCGGGGTGCGGCTCGCCCGCCACGGTGACCCCGTCGACGATGCGAGCCGAACGACCGGGGTCGTACGCATCCCGCTCGGGGCCGCGCACGACGAACGACTCGAGGTCGGCGCGTTCCAGAAGCGCCGGGATCTCGCGGCTCAGCGTCGGATGGCCGAACACGACGACCCGGTCGATGAGATCGCCGAATCCCGGCTCGACGAGCAACTCGCGATACGCCGCGACCAGGTTCGGCCCGAACCGGGCACCACTGGTGACCTCGGCCAGCAGGGGTGCCCCGAGTTGCCGAGCGACCTCCTCGGCACGCTCCCCTGCGCCGGTGCCGGCGACCACGACGGTGCGCGGCCCTGGTTCGAGCGTCACGGGGTCACCGGCGGGGCGGTGCGGGGCGAACCCGCCGGGCTCAACATCGGGAAGCGGCACGACGGCCGACAACGGTTCGCGCAGGGCGAGGTTGACGTGCACCGGACCAGCGATCCCCGCCAGCACGTCGGTGGCCAGCCCTTCGGCTCCCTCGGCGGAGGTCGGGGCCGCGACATCCCACTCCCGTCGCACCGCCGAGCCGAAGATTCCCGCCTGCACCGTGGCCTGGTTGGCGCCGATCCCGAGTAGTTCGGCGGGACGATCGGCGGTCACGACGACGAGCGGCACCCCCGAGTGTGAGGCTTCGAGCACCGCCGGGTGCAGGTTGGCGACCGCCGTGCCCGAGGTCGTGACGACGACGGCCGGGAGGCCTGACTCGCGCGCCAGCCCGAGGGCCAGGAACCCCGCCGAGCGCTCATCGATGCGCACCCGGAGAGTGAGCAGGCCCGCGCGTTCGAACTCCGCCGCGGCGAGGGCGAGAGCCTGCGACCGGGAGCCGGGGCACACCACGACGTCGCGAACGCCGAGGCGGGTCAACTGGGCGAAGAACGCGACGGCGAAGTCGCTGGCCGGCGACCCGCTAACTCTTGGGCGGGTCATCGTCGAGGTCGCGAAGCTCCCGTTCGAGCTGCTCGATGCGGTCTTCCATCGCCTTCTCGCGGCCGAGTTTGCGCAGGAAGTCCGGGTCGTCGTCGGGAGCGACGGGGCCTCGACGCGCCGAACGCGGCGACTCCCCTGCTCGCACCCGTCCGACGGCGAACCACAGCACCCCGCCGACGATGGGCACGAGGATGACGAGCACGATCCACGCAGGCTTGGCGATTCCGCGAACCTGGTCGCGGGGGGTCAGCGCGAGGTGCACGACCGAGAAGATCGTGAATGCAATGATCAGCACCACGACCGGGATGAGGCGCGTCATGCCCTGATTCTAGGCTCCGCGGCTTCGCGCAGCATGAGAGTCGTCCCGACCTAGACTTCTGAGGGTGCGCACCGTGCTTCTGTTCTCTGCCCTGCGGGTGCTGGTCTTCGCGATTCCGTTCGGCATCCTGCTGGCCATCGGGCTCGAGTGGTGGGCCGCGGCGCTGATCGCGGCAGTCGTCGGATTCTGCGTCTCGTACATCTTCTTGCGTCCGCTCCGCGACAAGGTCGCGCTGCAACTCGTCGAGGCGCGCACCCCGAAGCCCGCCTCTGGCGATGAGGCAGCCGAAGACGCTCCGCTCCCGCCCGCCGGCTAGACCAGCACGCTTAGAGCAGCGCGCCGGGCAGCACGATAGCGACCGCGAGGCCGAGCCCGAACAACAACGTCGTCACGAGGGTCAGCCTCATCACCAGCACCCACTCGCGGGTGGTGCGCGCGGTCGTCGCGATGAGGATCGCGGGCAGCGCCGCCACCCCGGCGAAGTAGACGTAGGGGGCGAACCCGCTGCCCGACCCCGGCTCGTAGAACAGCGCGAAGAAGGCGAGGATGCCGAATGGCGCGAGCATGAGCACGACGTAGAGGATGCGCGTGCCGAGCCCGCCGAGCAGCACGGCGAGGGTGCGCTTGCCATACACCTTGTCGCGTTCGCGATCACGTGCGTTGTTGGCGACGAGCACCGCGGCGGCGAAGAACCCGGCCGCCGCACCGGCGAGCCACGCCTCGGTGTTGACGTCGAGCACCTGCACGAACATCGTTCCGGCCGTCGGCACGACTCCGAAGAACACGAACGCCGCGAGCTCGCCGAGGCCGAGATAGCCGTACGGCCGCTTGCCGCCGGTGTAGAACCACCCGGCGATGAGGCACACGGCGCCGACGGCGAGCAGCCACCACTGCTCGGTGCGCCACACCAGTACGGCACCCGCGACGGCGGCGAGTGCGAAGAACACCAGCGCGACGACGAGCACGGTGCGCGGCTTTGCGCGGCCCGAGCCGACGAGTCGTTGCGGGCCGACGCGGTCCCGGTCGGTTCCGCGGACGCCGTCGGAGTAGTCGTTGGCGTAGTTGACGCCGATCTGCAGGAACACGGCGACCGCGAGACTCAGCAGCGCGCGCACCCAGTGGTCGTACCAGTTCTCCATCACCTGGGCGGCGGCGGCAGTGCCGAGCGCCACCGGCACGACGGCGAGCGCGAGCGTGTGGGGGCGCGCGCCGGCGATCCAGGTGCCGAGGGTAGCCGGCTTCGGCGGGGCGAGCTTCGCGCCCTTCACCTTCGCCTTCGGGGGAACCGGTCGGTTGCCGTCCATCTTCACGCGCGGGATCGGTCGCTGCTGCTTCGCCACGAGAGCGACTTTAGTTGTTCAGCCGCGCCGCCAAGCTCACCCGGTCGGGTTTGCCGCTCGGCAGCATCGGGATGTCACTCCCGCCGCGCATCCGAGGTCGTGCCGCCGGGCCCAGAGCGGCTTCGATCGCGGCGAGGGCAGATGCCGGGAGCGCTTCGGATGCCGTGAACGCGACGGGCACCTCGCCCCACTTCGCGTCATCCGCGCGCACTACCACGGCATCCTCGACGCCGTTCTCGCGCAGCAGTCGCTCGACGGCGCCGAGCGAGACCTTGACGCCGCCCGAGACGATGACGTCATCGAGTCGACCGGTGATGGCGAGGCGACCAGCCTCGAACGTGCCGGCGTCCGCGGTGCGAAACCAGCGCATCCCGGCCTCGTCGACGAAGCGCGCGGCGGTGAGCGCCGGGTCACCCAGGTAGCCTTCGGCGATCGTCGGGCCTCCGAGTCGTACCTCGCCGTCGACCACGCGAACCTCGGTCTGCCCGATCGGCGTCCCGTCGTAGACGCACCCGCCGCTGGTCTCGCTCGACCCGTAGCTGCG
The DNA here is from genome assembly GCF_049651805.1 of Pseudolysinimonas sp. Taxonomy (GTDB): domain Bacteria; phylum Actinomycetota; class Actinomycetes; order Actinomycetales; family Microbacteriaceae; genus Pseudolysinimonas_A. Next base: position 118,587 of record NZ_JBASCU010000021.1, on the reverse strand, counting down.
GGTGACCATCACCCCGGCGAGGGCCGCACGTTCGAGCAGGGCCGGCGGCGTCGCCTGCCCGCCGATGAGCACGCGCCGGAATCCGGCGAGGGCGGATGCCGCAGCCGGGTCGTCGAGCAGGGTCGCCAGCTGCGCGGGCACGAGCGCGGTGAACCGTTCGGGCGTCGTCATCCCGGCGGTCGCCTCGAGGAATGCGGCGGCGGTGAAGTGCTCGCCCTCGACCGTCACCGGGGCGGTCTGCGCGACGAGCGAGCGGGCGAGAACGTTGAGCCCCGCGATGTAGTGCGTCGGCAGGGCCAGCACCCACTGACCCGGGCCGCCGAGGGCCGACTCGCTCGCGACGGCGTTGGCCAGCACGGCGTCGGCGGAAAGAGCGACCCGCTTCGGGCGCCCGGTCGAGCCGCTGGTCTCGACGACGAGGGCGACGCGTTGCTCCACCTCGCGGGGTAGGTCGTCGCTCGGTGAGCCGACGAGGATCGCGTCGCCACCGGCGAAGGCGGTACGCAGTTCGGTCAGCACGCCCGGCCCGGGCGGGATGACCCTCAACGAACGCATCGGGTCAGAACGGCCAGGAGTACGGCGACCAGTCGGGCGGCCGCTTCTCGAGGAAGGCATCCCGACCTTCCGCGGCCTCGTCGGTACCGTAGGCGAGGCGGGTGGCCTCCCCGGCGAACACCTGAAGCCCCACCATCCCGTCGTCGGCCGCGTTCATCGCGAACTTGAGCATGCGGATCGCGGTCGGGCTCTTGCCGAGGATGGTCTCGGCCCAGTCCAGGGCCGTGGACTCGAGTTCGGCGTGTGGCACGACCGCGTTGACCGCGCCCATCTCCCACGCTCGTTGCGCGTCGTACTCCTGGGCGAGAAAGAACACCTCGCGGGCGATCTTCTGCCCCACCTGCTTCGCGAAGTACGCGCTGCCGTAGCCGCCGTCGAATGAGCCGACGTCGGCATCCGTCTGTTTGAAGCGGCCGTGCTCACGGCTCGCGATCGTCAGGTCGCACACGACGTGCAGCGAGTGCCCGCCCCCGGCCGCCCAGCCGGGCACGACCGCGATGACGACCTTGGGCATGAAGCGGATGAGCCGCTGCACCTCCAGGATGTGCAGCCTGCCCCCACTCGGCGGTCGAGTAGCCCCCGCAGGGGGCGTGTCGAGATCCCCCACGGAGTCCATCCCGTCTGAGTACTCATACCCACCCCGCCCCCGGATGCGCTGGTCGCCCCCCGAGCAGAACGCCCACCCGCCGTCCCTGGCGCTCGGCCCGTTACCGGTGAGCAGCACGACGCCGATGCGGGAATTCATCCGGGCGTCGTCGAGGGCGCGCGCCAGTTCATCGACCGTGTGCGGCCGGAACGCGTTGCGCACCTCGGGCCGGTTGAACGCGACCCGGGCGATGCGGCCGGTCGTGTCGTGGTGGTAGGTGATGTCGGTGAGGTCGCCGAATCCGGGCGCCACACCCCAGCGGGAGGCGTCGAAGAGTTCCGAGACGGCCATCAGATGTTGCCCGCCGCGTCGAGCCCGTAGGTGAGTACGAGCGGGTTGGTGAACAGCCCGAGGGCGATGCCGCCGATCGCGGCGCCGCGATCCCAGTTGCCGATGGCGGCCGCGATACCGCCGAGCACCGCGAGTGCGCTCGCCCCGATGCCGGTCCACGCCGCAATCGTCGCCGGCAGGAACGCGTCGTACGTCACCGCGACGACCCCCGCGACGACGGCGATCGGGGTGAGGATGCCGAACGCCAGCGCCGCGCGTCCGGGCCAGCGCACCGATCGGCTGGCTGGCGTTGCCACGGGCTCGGCGCTGGTCACAGGTCGAGCCTAAGCGAGGCGGTCAGCCGACGGTCCTGTCGAGCCAGGCCCAGAACAGGCTGCTGCCGGCGAGGGCGAAGAGCAGTCCGACGAAACCGAGGCCGCGTCCGACGCCCGCGATGATCGCGATCAGCGCGAAGAAGATCGCGACGACGCTCACGGGTGCGGCGTAGGCGGCGAGCACTGCCGGAAGGCCGATGAACGCGCTGCCGAAGAACAGGCCCGCGGCGAGCAGCCCGAGCCAGAACGCCGCTCTCCCGGCCCATTTCGCCGGCTTGCGCCCCGGGGCGGTGCGGTTGTCACTGCGCCAGTACTGCCCGAGCGTCGGAGCCTTGTCTTGCTTCTGCGCGGCCACGTGGTGCTGCTGCACCGGACGGTACTGGTTCGGTTCGCCCTGGTACTGCGGGCGCGGCGGCGGGGGAAGAGTCATTCGCTGCGCCTCGCTTCCTGTCCATCCGCGAGTTTTCGTGCGGAAGACGGCCCGATCCGCGCGAAAAGTCACGGATGACGTCACTCTAGCGAGCAGACTGGGGCCGTGGGTCTGCCGTCAGGTCGGGAGCTGCGCGACGTGGCGCACGTCGTCGCGCTGCCGCTCGCGACCCGGTTCCGCGGACTCGACGTGCGCGAGGCGGTGCTGCTGCGCGGCCCGTCGGGCTGGACGGAGTTCGCGCCGTTCGCCGAATACGAGGATGCCGAGGCGGCCACCTGGCTGGCGGCGGCGATCGACTACGGCTGGGGCGCCGAACCGTCGCTCGTGCGCGACGTGATCCCCGTGAACGCGACCCTGCCGGCCGTCAGCCCCGACGAGATCGACGCGGTGCTCGACAGGTTCGGCGCGACCCGCACGGTGAAGGTGAAGGTCGCCGAACGCGGGCAGACCCTCGCCGACGACGTCGCCCGGGTGCGCGCGGTACGGGAGCGGCTCGGCCCGGCGGGGCGGATCCGGGTGGATGCCAACGGCGGCTGGAACGTCGACGAGGCCGAACACGCCGCCCACGCCCTCGCCCCGTTCGACCTGGAATACCTCGAGCAACCCTGCGCGACGGTTGCCGAACTCGCGGAGCTGCGGGAACGCCTGCGCGACTGGCAGCTGCCGATCGCAGCCGACGAGAGCGTGCGCAAGGCCGCCGACCCGCTCGCCGTCGTCGCGGCCGGCGCCGCCGACCTCCTCGTCGTGAAAGCCGCCCCGCTCGGCGGCATCACCGCGGCGCTGCGAATCGTCGCGGCATCCGGTCTGCCCGCCGTCGTGTCGAGCGCCCTCGACACCTCGGTCGGCCTCGCGATGGGCGCCCGCCTCGCCGCCGCCCTACCCGACCTCGACTACGACTGCGGCCTCGGCACCGCCGCCCTGCTCGCCGCCGACGTCACCGCGCACCCACTGCTGCCGCGCGAGGGTCGCATCCCCGTCGACCGCGTGGACGCCGACCCCGCGCTGCTGGAACGGTGGGCCGCCCCTGCCGAGCGGCGCGACTGGTGGCTCGCCCGCCTTGCCCGCTGCGCCGAACAGCTCCCCGCCGCGGGTTGACCACAGCATCCGGCGCATCACACCGCTCCGGTGTCGATCGCATCGGCGAGCAGTTCGGCAGCCGGTTCCGCGTACGACACCTCGACGAACGCGTCGCCCCGGCGCTCGAGCGTCGTGATGCTCGACAGCGCGCAGCGGCGCTTCGCCGGATTGTGGGCGAGCGGCAAGCCGGCGACGGTGCGGGCCACGACGACGATCGGCATCTGGTGGCTGACCAGCACGACCTCGCCGCCGTCGGCCGACGCCCAGGCGTCGCCGATCGCAGCCGTCATCCGCGCCTGCACCGACAGGAACGGTTCGCCCCAGGACGGCAGCCGCGGATTGATGAGGTGACGCCACAGGTCGGGGCGGCGCGGCAGGTCGCGGCGCATGTTGATGCCCTCGAAGCGGTTGGTCGGCTCGATGAGCCGCTCGTCGATCTGGAGTTCGCCCCCGAAGCGGGCGATCCAGGGCGCGGCGCTCTCGCGGGTGCGTTGCAGCGGGCTCGCGGTGACGCTGCGGATGTCGTGGCCGGCCAGCGAGGCTGACGCGAGCTCCGCCATCCGGTGGCCCCGCGCGCTCAGCCCGAACCCGTCGAGGCGCCCGTAGAGCACTCCGGTGGGGTTCTCGACCTCCCCGTGTCGCACGAGATGGACGAGTTCGGCAGGCACGACATCAGAGCTTACGAGCCGCGCCCCTGAACGGATGCCGCGCTGCACGGACGCCGCGCCCAAGTGCCGCAAGTAGACTCGCTCCCCGTGACATCTCGCACCCTGATCGCTGACCTCGCCGCCGCTGCCGCAGGACCCGTTCGGGTCGCCGGATGGGTCGACACGGTGCGCGATCAGAAGAAGGTGCAGTTCATCGTGCTGCGCGACGAGTCGGGCGCGGCCCAGCTCGTGCACCCGCGCCTCGACGCCGGGGATGACCCGCAGCCCGATCCGATCGCGGCGGAGATCTCGGGCCTCACGGCCGGAACCTTCGTGAGCGTCGAGGGCGAGCTCAAGCACGACGAGCGGGTGAAGCTCGGCGGGCTCGAGGTGAAGATCGGCGAGATCGACGTCATCGCCCCCGCGCTCGACTCCCCGATCGCCGAGGACTCGTCGATCGACAAGCGCCTCGACTGGCGCTTCCTCGACCTGCGTCGCCCAGAACAGAACCTCGTGTTCCGGGTACAGACGACCTTCCTGCATGCGCTTCGCACCTGGTGGGTCGAGCGCGGATTCATCGAGATCCACACCCCGAAGCTCATGGCGTCGGCATCCGAGAGCCGCGCCGAACTGTTCGAGGTCGAGTACTTCGAGACGAAGGCGTACCTCGCGCAGAGCCCGCAGTTCTTCAAGCAGATGGCGCAGCCCGCCGGCTTCGGCAAGGTGTTCGAGGTCGCCCCGGCGTTCCGCGCTGACCCGTCGTTCACCTCCCGGCACGCGACCGAGTTCATCTCGGTCGACGCCGAGATCTCGTGGGTCGACTCCCACGAAGACGTCATGCAGATGCACGAGGAGCTGCTCGTCGCCGCGCTCACCGCGGTGAAGGAGAAGCACGGTGCCGAGATCGAAGCCGCGTTCGGCGTCGAGGTAACCGTGCCGTCGACGCCCTTCCCCCGCATCCCGCTCGCCGAGGCGAAAGAGATCGTCGCCGGCCGCGGTTACACCGTGCCCCGGGCGGATGCCGACATGGACCCCGAAGGTGAGCGTCAGATCGCGGCTTACGTGAAGGAGCAGTTCGGCCACGAGTTCGTGTTCCTCACCGACTACGCGTCCAGCATCCGGCCGTTCTACCACATGCGCCACGAGGGCGATGCGGGCCTCACCAACTCGTACGACCTCATCTTCAACGGCGTCGAGATCTCGACCGGAGCCCAGCGCGAGCACCGCGTCGCGCTGCTCGAGGAGCAGGCCCGCGAGAAGGGTCTCGACCCGGAGGAGCTCGACTTCTACCTCGACTTCTTCCGCTACGGAGTGCCTCCGCACGGCGGATTCGGCATGGGCCTGTCGCGCGTCATCATGCTGCTGTTGCACCAGCCCTCGATCCGCGAGGTGACCTACCTGTTCCGCGGCCCGAACCGTCTGACGCCGTAGCCGCGCGGTTAGGCTGCCGGGCATGAGCGACGCTCCCCCGCCGCCCCCCGACGGGCTCGGGATCTTCGAGCCGCCGCCGGCGCCTCCCGCACCGCTCGTCGAGGTTCCGGCTTATGGCGAGATTCCCGAACGGCGGGTCGCGCATCCCGGCCGACGGGCTCTCGCCTTCATCATCGACGGAGTAGGAACGGTGCTGGTGACCATCGTGGTGGTCTTCGGCGGGCTCATCCTCGGTTCGATGGAGTCGCTCATCGCCATCTTTTGGGTGCCCGTCGCCTCGGCGCTGCTCGCGACGGTGCTCACCGCCACCCTCGGCGTCACCCCCGGCAAGTGGCTGGCCGGCCTCAGGGTGGTGCACGTCGTCACGGGACGGGTGACGGGAGCGTGGGCCATTCTCCGGAGCCTGGTGATCGTCTCGCCCATCTTCGCGGCGGTCGCCGTTCTGCGGCTGCTCGAGCTCGGATCCACCCCGGGCTCGGAGTACGTCGACCCGTTCCTCGGCGCCCTGATTCTGCCGCTGGTGTTCTGGGTGGCGATGTTCGTCGTGGTCGTCGCGACACCGCAGCACCGCGGCCTCGAAGATCGGGCAGGCCGGTCGGTCGTCGTGCTGCGTTGAAACCCGTCAGCTCAGGGCGGCCTGGAGGCGGTCGGGGTCGACTCGCCAGATGGTGTGCACTCGGCCGTCGATGAGCACGACGGGGATCTCTTCGGCGTATTCGTCGAGAAGCGCGGGGTCGTCGAGAATCGACTTCTCGTCGAACGTCACCGCCGGAAATCCGGTCAGCACCTCCGTGATGACGGCGCGGGCGTCGTCGCACAGGTGGCAGCCGGGCTTGCCGAGCATCCGCACGTGAGGCACCGGTCCAGGGTACCCGGCAGCTACCCTGGGGGGATGCCCGAGGAGCCCGCCCTCACCCCGAGCGACGACACCGCCACCTCCCCGCTGGAGAGCCCGGTTCCCAGCGACCGCCCGATCATCGCGTTCTTCGACGTCGACAACACGCTGATGCGCGGCACGAGCCTCTTTCATCTCGGCACCGAAGCGTGGGCGCGGGGCATCATCGGGTTCCGCGAGATCGCGCGCTTCGCCTGGCACCAGCGACGGTTCATCTCGGTCGGCGAGAACCAGGATCACCTCGATGGGGCTCGCGACCGGGCGCTCGGCCTCGCCGCCGGGCACTCCGTCGCCGACATCACCTCGCTCGCCGAGCACATCTGGGAGCACCGCATCAGCAAGCGGCTCTACCCCGACACCGTCGGACTCACTCAGGACCACGTGGCGAAGGGCCACGAGGTGTGGCTCGTCTCGGCGACGCCGGTCGAGATCGGCGAGGTCATCGCGAAGCACCTCGGCCTGACGGGCGCGCTCGGCACGGTCGTCGAGTCGATCGACGGCGTGTACACGGGACGCATGGTCGGCCACACCCTGCACGCCGAGCGCAAAGCCGAAGCCGCCCGCGAACTCGCCGCCAGCGCGGGCGCCCGCCTCGAGGACTGCTGGGCCTACTCCGACAGCCGCAACGACATCCCGCTGCTTCAGATGGTGGGCAACCCGGTCGTGGTGAATCCGGATGCCGCGCTCGCCCACCACGCGCAAGAGAACGGCTGGCCGATGATGCGCCTCTCCCCCCGCAGCATCCGCGACGCCCGTCGGCGCGTGCGCCGCGAGGCCCGCCGAGTCCGCCGCTCCGCCCGCCGCACCCCCTCCGCCTGACCCGGGTCTCGACACGCGCCCTACGGGCGCTACTCGACCACCGAGTCTTGAGCGGCTTCGAGTGAGGCGCGTCGGCAGCGTCGTAACGAGAAGCGACCGCAGGCAAAGCAGGAGCGGGCTGCGTTCGGGGAGTCAATCGGGGTAGGGGTCCCCGCTCTTGACTCGCCGAATGCAGCCCGGTCCGACGAAAGCCAGTTAGCAGCTCACTTCTTGTTACGACGCTGGTGACGCGTCTTGCGCAGGAGCTTGCGGTGCTTCTTCTTCGCCATGCGCTTGCGGCGCTTCTTGATGACGGAACCCATGTTCACCTCGCTTCGACGATAAGGACCACCCGGGCCCTCATCGAACCGCGGAAATCACAAGGGGGAAGTCTACCCTGCCCGGTTGCTCTGGGCGTTCGGCAGTTCCACAGCGGCCGCGACCGCGGTCTCGGGGATGCGGTAGGAACGCCCGAATCGCACGGCCGGCAGCTCGCCCGACTTCACCAGCCGGTAGACGGTCATGGTGGATACCCGCATCATGTCGGCGACTTCGGCGACCGTGAGGAAGCGCATGTCGGAGAGTGCTCCTGCCATGTCGGCTCCTGCCGTCGGTCGCGCGCTGTTGGTGATGTTGCTGGTGTGAATGGAGTGCGTTCGACCGATCAGACTAGGCCGTCACGGCATCCGGTGTCTATGGGTGGCGCGGAGGGTCAGTTGTAGCCCCGGCTCCACGGCAGCTTCTCAGTGACTCGCTTCTGCGCTCCCTGCAGCTTCTCCTGGGCCGCTTCGAGGGCGACGCGGGCGTTGTGGGCGGCGTCAGCGGCGACTCGCCCGACCCGGTCGCCCGCTTCGGTGCCCGCCCAGGCGGCGTAGATCGTCGGACCGGCTTCGTCGTCGTCGCCGTGAGCAGCGGGGGCCGCACCGCCGAGGAACGGCGAGAGCCAGGCATCCACGGTTCCCAGCGGTGCCGACCGCAACGCGTAGATGCGGTTGCGGCCGTCTTCGCGCACGGTGACGAGCCCCGCGTCGAGCAGCCGGGCCAGGTGCTTCGAGACGGTCGGCTGGGTGAGACCTAGCGCCTCGACCAGATCGCCCACGGCTGCCTCGCCGTCGAGGAGACGTCGCAGGATGTCGCGCCTGGTTCCGTCGGCGAGTACGTCGAAGATGTCGGCCATTTACTCAGGGTAGCCGTGGGTGTCGGGGGCGCGAGTAGCATTTCGGACTGTGCGAGCGAACCCCGGTCTCGGCGGAGCGCGCGAGGGGGCCTCGATCGCGGGGCGCGTGCGTGATGCCCTCGAGGTCTTCGCCCAACGCTCGCCGGCCCGGTTCGCGATCGTCGTTTTCACCGCCCTGATCTTTGTTCTGGCGGCTCTTCTGGCGACTCCGTGGGCAAGTCGCACCGGCGAGTCGGTGCCGATCGTCGACGCGGTGTTCACCGCCGTGTCGGCGATCTGCGTCACCGGCCTGACGACTGTCGACATGTCGACGCAGTGGTCGGTGTTCGGCAACGTCGCGATTCTGCTCGGCCTTCAGATCGGCGGCATCGGCGTTCTCACGATGGCGAGCATCCTCGGGCTGATCGTGTCGCGGCGGCTCGGGCTACGGCAGCGCCTGCTCGCCGCGAGTGACACGAATCCGTCACGCATCCACGGTGGCCCGGTCTCGGAGTCGCAGGCGATCCGGCTCGGAGATATCGGAAGCCTGCTGGCGACGGTGGCCCTTTCGGCCCTGATCATCGAGCTGTTCCTCACTGCGCTGATCGTGCCTCGGCTGCTGCTCGCCGGTCTGGACCCGTGGGCGGCGATCTGGAAGGGCTTCTATTTCGCCGCAAGCGCGTTCACCAACACGGGGTTCGTGCCGACCGAGGAGGGCGTCGAGCCGTTCGCCACCGACCCGTGGTTCCTGTCGGTGCTGGGGGCCGGGGTGTTCCTCGGCAGCCTCGGATTCCCGGTCATCTTCGGTCTGCTGCGCCTCGTGCGAGTGCGCGCTCGCCTGTCGTTGCACGCGAAGCTCACCCTGTTCACGACGATCGCTCTCGCGATCCTCGGTGCCATCGCCATCCTGATGCTGGAGTGGTCGAACCCCGCGACGCTCGGCGGGCAGGATGCGGTCGCGCGGCCGATGACGGCGGGCTTCATGTCGTTGATGACCCGGTCGGGTGGTTTCGCGAACGTCGACGTCAACCAGATGAACGGGTCGACTCTGCTGGTGATGGACATGCTGATGTTCGTCGGAGGTGGGTCGGCGTCGACGGCCGGCGGCATCAAGGTCACCACTCTCGCCGTGCTGTTCCTCGCCGCCTTCGCCGAGGCCAAGGGCTACAACGACGTTCAGGTGATGGAGCGCCGCATCCCCGTCGACGTGCTTCGCCTGTCGGTGAGCGTCGTGCTCTGGGGAGCCACGATCGTCGCGACGGCGTCGATCGCGATCCTGCACATCACCGGCGAACCCCTCGACCGGGTGCTATTCGACGTCATCTCGGCGTTCGCGACCTGCGGGCTGAGTACCGGCCTGACGGCGGAGTTGCCCGACTCGGGCAAGTACATCCTCGCCGCGACCATGTGGGCGGGCCGCGTCGGTACGGTCACCTTGGCTGCGAGCCTTGCCGCCCGACAGCGGAGACAATTGTTCATGCGAGCCGAAGAGAGGCCCATCGTTGGTTGAGAAGATCGCACATGATGCCCCCGTCCTCGTCATCGGCCTGGGCCGGTTCGGGGCGGCGACCGCCGGCCAGTTGCAGCGCCTCGACCGCGAGGTGCTCGCCGTCGACGAAGACATGGGTCTGGTGCAGAAGTGGGCGGAGCGGGTGACCCACGCGGTGCAGGCGGATGCCCGCTCGATCGACGCCCTGAATCAGATCGGAGCGGGCGACTTCTCCATCGCCGTCGTCGCCGTCGGGTCGTCGGTGGAGGCATCCGTTCTCATCACCGCGAACCTCGTCGACCTCAAGATCCCGCAGATCTGGGCGAAGGCGATCAGCCAGTCGCACGGCAAGATCCTGGCTCGCATCGGCGCCAACCACGTCATCTATCCGGAGGCAGAGGCCGGCGAGCGCGTCGCCCACCTGGTGTCGGGGCGGATGCTCGACTTCATCGAGTTCGACGACGACTTCGCGATCGTGAAGATGTACCCGCCGAAGCCGATCCGCGGCATCACCCTCGCCGAGGCCCACGTGCGCCAGAAGTACGGCATCACCGTCGTCGGTGTGAAGAGCCCCGGCAAAGAGTTCACCTACGCCACCGCCGACACCGTGGTCTCGAACCACGACCTCATCATCGCCTCGGGCAACACCCACGACCTCGACAAGTTCTCTGCTCTTCAGTCTTAGGTGTCTTGAGGCCCCGGTGGCTTTCCGTTTTCAGGAATTCCTGGGGCAGAAGTCGCCCACTGTGACGCTTGGGGTCTCAGTAGGTGACTTCAGCCACTCCAGGCACAAGACTTCCTGAAAACGGAAAGGACCCTCACCCTCCGAGGGACATCTCTGTAGCGCGCGCGAGGGCCGCGGCGGTGGCGCGGTCGAATACGCCGGGGAGGTCGGCCTGCTCCATGACGGCGATCGCCTGCATCGTCGTGCCGTTGGGGCTCGTGACGCGACGGCGCAGTTCGGCGGGGTCGACATCGGATGCCGCCAGCAGCTCCGAGGCGCCGAGGAAGGTCTGCTCGACCATGAGCCGCGCCTCCTCGGGCGTGAACCCGAGGCGCAGGGCCGTGCCGGTGAGCTGCTCCATGAGGAAGAACACGTAGGCCGGGCCCGAGCCGGAGATCGTGCTGAGCGCATCGATGCGGTCTTCCTCGAGTTCGATGACGGCGCCGACGGTCTCGAACACCGCCCGCACGAGCGCGAGCTCTTCGGCGGAGATGCGCGACCCCGCCGCGAGACCGGTGACCCCGCGGCGCACGAGCGACGGGGTGTTCGGCATCGTGCGCGCGACCGCATTCGGCACGAGCGCTTCCATCGTCGCCGTCGTGACCCCCGCGGCGACGCTCACCACGATCGCGTCCGCGGGAAGGGCGGATGCGACCTCGGTCAGCAGGTCGGGCACCATCCCGGGCTTCACCCCGACGATGACCACCCGGGCACCCTCGAGCGCGCGGCGGTTGGCGTCGGGAGTCGCCTGCAACGCGTACGAGTCGACCCCCGGCATCCGCACCGCGTCGGCCTTCGCGGGAGTGCGATTCGTGACCGCGATCCCCTCGGTCGCGAGCCCCGATTCGACGAGTCCGGCGAGGATCGCGCCGCCCATCGATCCGGCCCCGAGGATGGCGATGCGCGGAAGATTTCGGCTCATACCCCGAGTGTAGGTTTGAACCCATGAGCACTGAGGGCGGCACGAAGGCCGTCATCGCGGCACTGTTGGCGAACAGCGGAATCGCGGTCACGAAGTTCGTGGCCGCCGCCCTGTCGGGTTCGGCGTCGATGCTCGCGGAGGGCGTGCACTCCGTGGCCGACGCCGGCAACCAGGTGCTGCTGCTCGTCGGGGGGCGTCGCGCGAGGAAGGAAGCCACCGAGACCCACCCGTTCGGCTACGGCCGGGAACGGTACGTCTTCGCCTTCGTCGTCGCGATCATCCTGTTCTCGGTCGGCGGTATGTTCTCGCTCTACGAGGGCGTCAACAAGCTGGAGTCGCACGAAGAGCTCAAGCTGCCGTGGATTCCCCTCATCGTGCTGAGCGTCGCGATCGTGTTGGAGAGCTTCTCGCTACGCACGGCCGTCATCGAGGCGAATAAGGCGCGCGGCACAGAAAGCCTGATCGCGTTCATCCGGCATGCGAAGCAGCCTGAGCTGCCGGTCATCCTGCTCGAAGACATCGCGGCGCTCACCGGCCTGGTGTTCGCGTTCGCCGGCGTCGGGCTCTCGCTGCTCACCGGCGACGTGATCTGGGATGCCATCGGCACGATCGCGATCGGCGTGCTGCTGATCGGCGTGGCCGTCATCCTCGGCATCGAGACGAAGAGCCTGCTGGTCGGCGAGGGTGCCTCCCGCGCGGACGTTACGAAAATCCGCGCCGCCTTCGAAGCGCACACCAGCGTCGAGGCGATCATCCACATGAAGACCCTCTACCTGGGCCCGGATGAGCTGATGGTCGCCGCGAAGGTCGCGGTGCCGAAGACGACGAAGGCGACCGAGCTGGCGAAGGCGATCAACGAGATCGAGGATGCCGTGCGCGCGGCGGTGCCCGTCGCTCGGGTGATCTACATCGAGCCCGACATCTACGTCGCCGGGACGAAGACCTCGACCGATGCGATCGTGATTCCCGGCCACGACTGACGGCCTACCTGCCAGAATCGCCTCATGGAACCCCTCGAGATCATCCGCCTCGTTCTGCTCGCCGTGCACATCCTCGGCCTCGCCGCCATCGTCGGAGCCTTCTTCGTTCAGCTGCGCGCGAAGGACGGCTTCGCGACCGGTGTCGTGCTCGCCGGTGCGATCACGCAGCTGGTCACCGGCCTCGCGCTCGTCGGCGTGCGCCAGGCAAGCGACCACGGGGTGAACAACGTCAAGATCGCCGTGAAGCTCGGCATCGCGGTCGTCGTGTTGGTCGCGGCGATCATCGCGCACGTGCGAAGTCGGCGCGGGGGCAAGGTCAAGCCGGCCTTCCACACCGCAGGCGGGCTCGCGGTCGTCAACGTTCTGGTCGCGGTGCTCTGGCAGTAGCGAAGAACTCGCGCAGCAGCGCGGAGCTCTCCTCGGCGAGCACGTCGGGTACGACTTCGACCCGGTGGGTGAGGCGCCGGTCGCGCAGCAGGTCGTAGACGCTGCCGGCGGCCCCCGCCTTCTCGTCCCACGCGCCGAAGACGACGCGGGGGATGCGGGCGGCGACGATCGCCCCGGCGCACAGCACGCACGGCTCCAGGGTCACCACGAGCGTCGTGCCGGTGAGCTGCCAGTCGCCCCGCACCTCGGCGGCCCGGCGGATCGCGACGATCTCGGCGTGCGCGGTCGGATCCTGCTGCTTCTCGCGCTCGTTGCGACCGTGCGCGAGTACCGTGCCGTCGGCATCCAGAATCACCGCCCCGACCGGCACATCCCCCGTCGCGAGGGCGAGTTCGGCCTCCGCGAGGGCGAGACGCATCGCGGCCTGGTCGGGGTTCGGGGCCTGGTCGATAGCATCGACCCTATGCGTTTGCACGTGGCCGACCACCCGCTCATCACTCACAAGCTCACCGTGCTGCGCGACGTGAAGACGCCGTCGCCGGTGTTCCGCGCGCTCGTCGAAGAGCTGGTGACGCTGCTCGCCTACGAGGCGACCCGCAACGTGCGTACTCACGCCGTCGAGGTGACCACTCCCGTCGCGCCCACGACGGGTCTGGCGATCAGCGAACCCCGCCCGCTCGTCGTGCCGATCCTGCGCGCCGGCCTCGGGATGCTGGAGGGCATGACGAAGCTGGTCCCGACCGCGGAGGTCGGCTTCCTCGGCATGATGCGCGACGAAGAGACGCTCCAACCGACGACCTACGCGAACCGCCTGCCCGACGACCTCTCCGACCGGCAGTGCTTCGTGCTCGACCCGATGCTCGCCACCGGCGGATCGTTGAGCGCCGCCATCCAGTTCCTGTTCGATCGCGGCGCCGTCGACGTGACGGCGATCTGCCTGCTCGGCGCCCCCGAGGGTGTCGAGCGCGTGCGGCAGGCGACCGAGGGGCGTGACGTGACCGTCGTGCTGGGCGCGCTCGACGAAAAGCTCAACGAGCTCGGCTACATCGTTCCGGGCCTCGGCGACGCCGGCGATCGCCTCTACGGGCTCGTCTGACGACGTAACGCAACGTCGCAAGGTTGCGAATCGTTACGGCGGTGCGTCAGACTTCTGCGCATGACCGGTTCTACGCGTGCTCTGACCTCCGCCGAGGTGATGGATGTGCGCGCGGTCATGTGTTGTCGAATGTGTGCGTGACAGACGCCCCTGCGCTTCTAGCGCCCGTGAGCCCGTTCCGTGGCTCTCGCTCTGACTCCCACTTCACGAGGCGGTATCGCGATGGATGACCCCACGCCGCCTCCTTCCGACCAAGGATTCGACACCATGTCTCTTGCCACTCTCTCTCAACTCCACCCGGCCGTGCGCCCAGCGCCCGCCGCAGCGACGCCCGAGCCCACCCCACCGGTCACGCGCATCCGGGCCGTGCCCGAAGGCACCGAGGCCCGCGGCTTCGCGCTCTACGTCGGCATCGACGAGGCGAAGGCCGAAGCCGCCGGAACCGACCTGCCTCGCATCGTCGAAGCGGTCAAACGCCTTCTCGCCGAGACCGTGCCGGGCGCCGAGACCTATGCCTCGGTCGCGCTCGCCCCGGTCGGCGCGGGCGGCCGTGATGTGGATGTCGTGCGCCTGGCCCTGCAGGATCCGGCGGCGCTCGCGAAGCATCGTCAGGCGACCGTCGCCGAGAAGCCCGAGCCGAAGGGGGGCGTCGTGATCGACATCTCGCGCAAGCGGGTGTTGCTCGACGGCGACACCGCACCGCTCACCTACAAGGAGTTCGAGCTGCTGCAGTTCCTCGTGCTGCGCGAGGGCCGCACCATCGACCGCGCCGAGATCATCTCGACGCTGTGGGGCGAGACCGACGACGAGGAGACGCCGAACGAGCGCACGATCGATGTGCACGTGCGGAGGCTGCGGTCGAAGCTCGGCGCCTACGAGGACATCGTGCGCACCGTGCGCGGGGCCGGCTACCGGTTCGACCGGCACGCCGACGTGACCATCCGCTACGCCTCGACGCCGTCACCCGACGTCTTCTGAGGCACGTGGCTACGCCGCGGGAATGATGCGGATGTCGCGCACTGCGCCACCGTCGAGTGCGGCGAGTGCGGCCTGGTAGCCCTCACTCTCGTACGCCGCGACGGCGGCTTCGACGCTCGGGAACTCGATGATCGCGGTGCGGTCGAGCGTGCCCTCCTCGAAGGCGGCCTCCGGCAGTCCGCGGGCGATGAACCGGCCGCCGTGTGCGGCGATCGCCGGGGTCGCCAGCTCCGCGTATCGCGCCAGCTTGTCGGCATCCTTGAGTTCTCGAACCGTGTTCACCCAGTAGGCCGTCATGGCTCCATCCTGACGCACCCGTGTAACCTCAGGCCCACAGGGTCACCTCGGCTCTTCGTAAGGAGCACGACCCATGGGCGAGAAGTCAGCACGTAAAGAATCCGGCAAGACCGCGGCCTCGAAGACGCTGAAAGAGAAGCGCACCGCGAAGGCCGACAAGCGCGCCGCGACCGATCGCGCCGCCCAGAACACGGATGCCGTGACCAAGGCCACCAAGCGCTAGGACTTCGCTGCGTGGGCGATCAGGCGGCAACGACCGGGACCAGCGCCTCGAGTCCGGCGAAGTCTGCGGGATTCCGGGTGATGATGGCGGCACCGTGCGCCGCAGCCGTCGCCGCGATCATCAAGTCGATCGCCCGACCGCGCACTTCGCGGCCGTTGGAGAGCACGAGCCCGCACACCGTCTCGTAGGCACCGGCGGCCGCGTCGTCGAAGGGGAGACCCGCTCCGAGGACTGCGCGTAGCCGCGACACCCTCGCCTCGCGCCGGGCGCGCTCCACCGGGTCGATCGCCTTGCGGACCCCATAGCCCAGCTCCGCCCACGAGAGCGAGGCCACTGCCACCTCGTACCCGGGATGCGACAAGGATTCGGCAACCAGCAGGCTAGTGTCGAGCAGGGCCTTCACCGAGTGCGCTCCCACGGGTCATCGGCGCCTTCGGCGGCACGGGCGTCGCCGATCTCGCGCTCCCAGGTTGGATCGGGACCCAGCTCGCGCAACAAGGTGTCAACTTCGGCGGCCCGAACCCACGGCTGTCGCCGCCGTGGGGAGATCTCGGCCACCGGCTCACCGTGGTCGGTGACGATGTAGGTTGCGCCGCCTCTGACCTCACGCAACATAGGAGTCGGGTTTTGCCGCAGCTCGCCAACGCTGATGATGTTTGCCATCGCGACCTCCTAGACAATTGTCTACATCGTAACGCCGACATCCCCGGATGGATGCACTTCCGCGGCATCCGTCCCGCGCATCCCTCCGGCGAGGGCCTCGGTGACGTCGCGGTGGCCGTCGGCACTCATCACATCGCGAACGTCCTGAGCCGCGACGCGCTCACGCAATACCTCGATCACCGGCGCGTACTTGCGGGCAAGCCGGGCGGTGCGCGGACCCGAGCGGCATTGCGAGATCCCGCAACGATGGGGCGGTCGCCTGCTCCGCAAGCTTCACATGCCCTCCGGGTCCGTCCGGCAGCGTGCAGAAGGACAGCACAGCGGCGGAGGGGGCAGCGCCCTCGGCCTTGGCGCGAGCGAGATGCTCGATCCACACCATTCCGAGGTTGTCGCTCTCCGGGCTCAAGGCCTGATTCGCCACGTATCCAGCCGCGGATTCGAGTTCAGAGAACCATACGTAGCCCAGCGGCTCTGCAACCTGCTCGTGCTCGGCGACCCCGCGAGCGGCAAGAGCTCGCTTCTGGAACTGCTCATACGCGGGCTCATCGCGCGGCATACCTCCGACGAGCTGGTGATCGCCCTCATGGAGTCGCGCGGCCGACTCGCGTCCGGCATCCCGAACGCGACAGGGGGGCGAGGATGTCGGCCCGCGCATCGTCGTGATCGCCGACGACCTCGACATCCTGTCGGCGGGGGGCGCCTCCCCCCTCGACCCACTCGTGCCCTACCTGCCCCAGGCCCGTGACCTGCGACTGCACCTCGTGGTGACCCGCCCGGTAGCCGGCAGTGCGCGAGCGCTGTTCGAGCCCGCTCTTCAGGCGCTCAAGGATCTCGGCGCGACCGGAGTGCTGCTCTCGGGTGAGCGCAGCGAAGGCCAGCTCTGGCCGGGTACCTGGGCTGCGCCGGGCGTTCCGGGTCGAGCCCGGCTGGTGCGCCGCGGGGAGTCGCCGCGGCAGATCCAGGTCGCGCTGCCGGGCGCCCCGCACGATCCGGCGACCGCTCAAGGCGAAGTCTCAGAAAAATAACGGATTGGTAACTAGACACCGTTACCTTCCCGTTATACATTCATACCAGCGCCCACCGTTTGCTGTGGCGGAGGGTGCGGAATGTGATTGCAGGACACTCTTGGTGCAAGGGAGAAGGCCGGCCGCTCGCCTCTGCGGCCGGCCTTCAATCCTGTCCGGGCGTTCTCTCCGCTCCCCGATCTAGGCTCATCGCGTGACCTCGATCGTCTGGTTCCGCGACGATCTACGACTGGCCGACCATCCCGCGTTGCACGCAGCGCTCGAGCGCGGCGGGCCCGTCGTGCTGCTGTACCTGCTCGACGAGCAGAGCCCCGGCATCCGACCACTCGGCGGGGCGACCCGGTGGTGGCTGCATCACAGCCTGACCGCGCACGCCCGCGAGGCCGAGCGGCGGGGCGGACGGCTCGTGCTGCGACGGGGTGCCGCTGAGGTTGAGATACCCAGGCTTGTCGCCGAGACGGGTACCGGGGCCGTGCTCTGGAACCGCCGCTACGGGGCGAGCCGCGAGGTGGATGCTCGGCTCAAGATCGTCCTGCGCGACGCGGGCGTCGAGGTAGCCAGCTTCGCCGCCAACCTGCTGGTCGAGCCGTGGGAGGTCACAACGGATGCCGGCACGCCGTACCAGGTGTTCACGCCGTTCTGGCGGGCGGCTCGGGAGCGTCCGATGCGCGAGCCGCTACCCGAGCCGCGTGAGCTGCCGGCGGGTCCAACGGTCGCATCCGATGCCCTCGATACGTGGGGGCTTCTGCCGACCCGTCCCGACTGGGCGGCGGGACTGCGTGCGACGTGGGAACCCGGTGAGGCCTCCGCCCTGCGCACGCTGGAGCGTTTCGCAGAAGAGGGCCTCGCCGAGTACCACCGCCGGGACGAGCCGGCGATCGGCACCTCGAGCCTGAGCCCGCACTTGCGATTCGGCGAAGTCTCGCCCGCGCTGATCTGGCAACGGATGCACGGCGACCTCTCGCCCGGGGCCCGACGCAATGTGCCGAAGTTCCTCTCCGAGCTGGGCTGGCGCGACTTCAACTGGAGCATCCTGTTTGCCCACCCCGACCTCGCGACGCGCAACTACCGCGCCGCGTACGACGAGTTCCCGTGGAGCTGGGACCGCGGCCCCGAGGTCGAGGCGTGGCAGCAGGGCCGCACCGGCGTCCCGCTCGTGGATGCCGGGATGCGCGAACTCATGGCCACCGGCACGATGCACAACCGGGTGCGGATGGTCGTCGCCTCGTTCCTCGTCAAGAACCTGCTGCGGCACTGGCGCATCGGTGAGGAGTGGTTCTGGGACACCCTCGTCGACGCCGACGAGGCGAGCAATCCGGGCAACTGGCAGTGGGTCGCGGGTAGCGGCGCCGATGCGGCTCCGTACTTCCGCGTCTTCAACCCCGAGCTGCAAGCGAAGAAGTTCGACCCCGACGGGGACTACGTGCGGCGTTGGGTGCCCGATGACGAACTGCCTGCACCGATCGTGGACCTCGCCGAGTCGCGACGCGAAGCACTCGACGCGTACGCGACGATGCGGGGGCGGCCGGACTAGACGGGCGGCCGGCCGCCGTACAGCATCACGGCACGAGCCGCGACGAGAACCGCGGCGCGCACGGCGGCCTCGGCGTCACGCGAGCCCACCCAGTGGGCGAGGAAGCCCGCCGCGAGGGCGTCGCCAGCGCCGGTGGGGTCGACGAGTTTCGCGACCGGTGGTGGGGGCACCTCGAGCGCAGGGTGATCGCGGCGAAAAAGAATGACGCCGAGCGAACCGCGCGTGAGCAGCACGATCGGCGCGTGCTTGAGCAGTGCCTTGCCGACATCCGCCGGCCGCTCTTTGCCCGACAGCAGACGCCCCTCGGCCAGGTTGGGAATGAGGATCTCGGCACCGCGGATGTCGTCGAGGAAGCGCGTCGCCCCATATTGCGTGAGGTAACCGTACGACCCCGGCGTGACCGCGAACGGGATGCCGCGGTCGCGGACGCGCTGAAGAATGCGCTGCGGTGAACCTAGGCCGTAGTCCTTCACGATCGTGTAGCCGCTCATGTGCACGACCGCGGCGTCGTCGAGCACCTGGTCGGTGACGGTCACGCCGCTGAACGTCGCGTTGGCGCCGCGCTCGGTGAGCATCGAGCGTTCCTCGCCCCGCACCAGGATGACGATGGTGCCGGTCGGCAGGCCGGGCTCGATCTGAAGGTGCGGGGTGACCCCACCCTCACGGAAGAGTTCGGCATGATGCTCGGCATCTGCGTCGCCGACCGCCCCGGCGAAGTCGACGGGCGCACCGAGCGACCCCAGCCACGCGGCGGTGTTCGCCGCCGAGCCGCCCGGCCTCGGGCGCACGAGCGCCTCGGTGTCGGTGTCGGGAACGATCGGCCCGCGCGGCACGACGACGATATCGTTCATGAGATCGCCGATGACCACGATGCGGTCGCCGCTCACGCGCCCGACGACCAAGCCCGCGCGATCTCGGCCGCCACGCGCACGTTGTTGCGGGCGAGATCGAGGTTGACCTCGAGGCTGCGACCACCGGAGGCGTCCACGATGTAGCCGAGCAGGAACGGCGTGACCGCCTTGCCCCGTACCCCCGCCGACTCGGCCGCCGCGAACGCCTCGGCGAGCACCCGATCGTGTTCCGCCGGGTCCCACTGCTGCTCGAGCGGGATGGGGTTGGCCACGACGATCCCCTGTCGAGCACCCAGCTCATCACGCGCCCGCATGATCGCGGCGACCTGCGCGGCAGCCTCGACCGCCCAGTCGAGCTGGAAACCCGACTCCCGCAGCCAGAACGCCGGAAACTCCCGGGTGCCGTAGCCGACGACCGGGATGCTGAGGGTCTCGAGTCGCTCGAGGGTCGCCGCGATGTCGAGCACGCTCTTCACCCCGGCGCTCACGACGGTGACCGGGTTCTCGGCGAGGGTCGGTAGATCGGCCGACTCGTCGAACGTCGTCGTCGCGCCGCGATGGACGCCGCCCAGGCCCCCGGTCGCGAACACCCGGATGCCGGCGAGCGCGGCCAGGCGAGCCGTTGCGGCGACGGTGGTGGCGCCGGACAACGCGAGCGCGGCCAGCACGGGGAGGTCACGCACACTCGCCTTCGCGAGATCCTCCTCCGCGATGCGCCGCACACCGTCGGCGTCGAGCCCGATCCGCGGGATGCCGTCGAGAACCGCGATCGTCGCCGGCACGACGTCGCGCTCTCGCAGGATCTGCTCGAACTCGAGCGCCGCCTCGTGATTGCGGGGGCGGGGCAGGCCGTGCGAGATGATCGTCGACTCCAGCGCGACCACCGGGCGACCGGTGGAGAGCGCCGCATCGACCTCGGGCGTGAGGATCGGGGAAGGCATCGGGTCAACGATAGCGATCTGACGTGGCACAACATTCGCGTGACGTTCCGCGCGATTTCACGGTGTCGCGTCACCAGATCTGCTTGCATGGAGACATGTCCCGGCTCGAGGCTGAGTACCCGCAGCCCGATCATGTTCTCGTTCACATCAGCGACACCCACCTGCTGGCGCAGGAGGGTCGGCTGTATGACCGTGTTGACGCCAGCGAGCGGTTGCGCGAATTGCTCGCCGCACTCGAGCGCACCGGCCGACGCGCGGAGGCGATCGTGTTCACCGGCGATCTCGCCGACCACGGCGAGCCGGCCGCGTACGCCGAGCTCTGCGAGATCGTGGAACCCGTGGCGGCCCGGCTCGGCGCGCAGATCGTGTGGGCGATGGGCAACCACGACGATCGCGCAGCGTTCCGCAGCGGCCTGCTCGGGGAGGCCGGCGACGGGACCCCGGTCGACCGGGTCTACTGGTTCAACGGGCTGCGCGTTGTCACGCTCGACACCACGGTGCCGGGCGCGCACCACGGCGAGCTCGACGATGCCCAACTCGTCTGGCTCGCCGCCGAACTCGCGAAGCCGGCCATCGACGGCACCATCCTCGCGCTCCACCACCCGCCCATCCCGAGCCTGCTCGATCTCGCCGTGTCGGTCGAACTGCGCGGCCAGGCCCGGCTCGCCGACGTACTCAGGGGCAGCGACGTGCGCGCGATCCTCGGCGGACACCTGCACTACTCCTCCACCGCGACGTTCGCCGGCATCCCGGTGTCAGTCGCCTCGGCGAGTTGCTATACCCAAGACCTGCTCGCCCCCTCGGGGGGAAGTCGGCCACGGGACGGGGCTCGGGCTTTCAACTTCGTGCACGTCTACCCGACGACCGTGTTGCACTCGGTCGTGCCGCTGGAACCCACCGAGACACTCGCGGATGTCGCCCCCGCCGAGGCGGCCCGCGTCCTTGCCGATCTCGGCATCGAGATACCCCGTGAGCGCGGTTCGGCCAACAACGACACGAACACCCGGCCGATCGAGCTGGTCGGCGCCTAAGGCGTCTCGGTCAGCTCCCACGGGCCCGGCACCGGGAAGTAGCGATCGAGGAACGACGTGACCGTCGTCACGCGCGCGTCCTCCGGGATCTCGGGTTCGATGCCGTCGTTGAGGCAGAACATCTCGTAGCGCCGACGTCGTTCCAGACTCCGCAACAGGTCGGCGCTGCGCGCCAGCGTCGTCTCGACGTACAGCACCCGGAGCGCGGTCTGGGTGACCGCGCGCCCGGTGAGCAGCGCGTAGTAGTGGTACAGCGAGTTGGTGACCGAGATGTCGGCGGGCGACCGGAACCTCGAGGCCGCGGTGCGGGCGAAGTCGTCGGGAAACTCCCGCTCCAGTTCGGCGAGCACGCTGCGGCGCAGCGGGGCGGCCGTGTGCTCGAGGTGCCGGGTGATGGTGCGCCCGAAACGTTGCCGCAGCAGCGCCCGGTTCACCCGCATCGCGTTGTCGTGGCCGGTGCGTATCGGATCGGACTCGCCCAGCCCGATCCGCACGGTGGCCTCGACGAACCGGGAGATGCCGCCCGGCGAGAAGAACATCGCGGGCGTCACCGGCCGCCCGAAGAACATGTCGTCGTTCGAGTACAGGAAGTGCTCGGCGAGCCCGGGGATGCGATGCACCTGACTCTCGATGGCATGCGAGTTGAACGTCGGCAGCACGGAGGGATCGGCGAAGAACTCCTCACTGCGCACAAACGTCACCTGGGGGTGGCGGGGATCGAGCCAGTCGGGTGCCGGGGAGTCGCTCGCGACGAAGATGCGGCGCACCCACGGCGCGAACGCATGCACGCTGCGGAGGGCGTAGCGCAGCTCGTCGATCTGCCGATAGCGCGCCGGCGGCGAGTCGGAGGTGAGGCCGCTCAGGGCGCCCCAGCGCTGCCGCTCCTCGATGTACCCGGGCTCGCTGCCGTCGACCCACGAGAAGACCATGTCGATGTCGAAGTCGACATCGTCGGCGTGGTCGTCGAACATGCCGGCGAGGGTCGGCCACTCCTGACCGCCCCGCACGACGGAGGTCTCGACCGCGTCGGCCCGAGGGATGCGGCTGCGGGTCAGGGCGTTGGGTCGCGGCGCGACGATCTCGTCCTCACCGAAGGCCCACATCTCGAGGCGCACGGCGGCTTCGGCGATCTTCCACCCGGCGCGGGACTCCCGGGGACGGCGGCGGTAGAGCAGGAACAGCTCGGCGTCGTCACCGGGGAGGCGCCCGGTGCCCAGTCGTCGCTCGGAACGCTTGCCGCCGTCGTCGACCCGGGCGTAGAACGGCTCGTCGGCGAAACCTTCGGCGAACGCGGCTTCGAGGTCGGCGCGCCGGGCCCGATCGACCGCGATCACGGGTCGATCGTCGTCACCGCGAACGAGCAGGGATGCGATGGCGAACCGATCGAGCACGGCACGGATGTCGCGCAGGTCGCTCGCCATCGCGTCCGCGCGGGTCTGACTGAGCACGCGCAGGAACGTCACCGAGAAATGGACTCCCGCACGTCGGCGACGATCTTGCGGGGGTTGAGGTTATCGCCCGGATCGGTCACGGCGAACAGCCCGCGCATGACCTTGACTCCCTCCGGCGAGATGTCCTCCTCCAACCAGGGCGCATGTTCGAGGCCGACACCGTGGTGGTGCGACAGGGTTCCTCCGTTGTCGATGAACGACTGCTGGATGGCCGACTTGACCACGTCGTACTCGGCGAGCATGTCGTCACCGCCGACGAAGGCGAAGGTGAAGTACAGGCACGCTCCCGAGTGGTACGAGTGCGAGAGGTGCGACATGATCCAGCCCTTGCGGCCGATCTGCTCGTACGCCGCTTCGGCAGCCGCGTAGGCGCCGGCGTGCAGTCCCGCGAGCTTCGACCACGGCCCGGCCGTCTCCGAGACGTCGCCCGCCGCACCCCGGTCGAGCAGGAAGTCGCGCAGGTACGGGGTGTCGAACTTCTTCTGGTCGTAGAGCACGCCCGGCCCGGTGCCGACGCCCATGCCGTTGTGCTTCTTGATGATCGCGTCGACGAGCTTCTTCTGGCGCTTCGCGTGCTCGACCGAGCCCTCGAAGCCGATGAACGAGAGGCAGATGTTCTCGAGCCCCCCGGGCTGCTTCGCCCAGCCCTTGCTCTTCATCATCTGCGGCAACACCGTGCCGGCGAGGAACTTGGCCATGCCCTTGCGGTCTTTGCTCGTCGCGAGCGAGAAGCCGGTCTCGCGGGCGTCAGAGACGCGCGTGATCGACGGGGTCGCATCCGACTCGGCGATCTCCTGCATCGCGGCGAAGCCGGCCTCGATGTTCGGGAAGAAGTAGGCGTAGACGTCGCGCTTGGCGGGGGTGCGGTGCACCTGGGCGGTCACCTCGGTGATGACGCCGAGGCGACCCTCGCTGCCGAGGATCATCTCGCGCACGCTCGGGCCCGACGAGGTCGACGGCAGGGCGCGGATGACGAGGGTGCCACCGGGGCGCACCACGCGCATCCCGCGGGCGATCTCGGAGATGTCGCCGTATTTGTCGCTCTGCATGCCCGAGGACCGGGTGGCGACCCAGCCGCCGATCGAGGAGTGCGTGAAGGAGTCGGGGAAGTGCCCGATCGTCCAGCCCTTGTCGTTCAACTGCTTTTCGAGGTGCGGCCCGAGGGCACCGGCCTGGATGCGGGCGATCCCCGACTCCTCGTCGATGTCGAGCACCTTGTTGAGGCGCCCGAGGTCGAGCGACACGACGGTGCGCTTCTCATCGGCGCGCGGCTCGAGCGAACCCGCGATGTTGCTGCCGCCGCCGAACGGGATGAGCACGGCATCCGCCGCGACCACCGCGTCGACGATCCTCTGGATCTCGGCTTCGTCGTCGGGGTAGACCACGACATCCGGCAGCCGCTCGATCTTCTGCGTGCGGATCCGCACCAGGTCGCGCAGGCTCTTGCCGTACGTGTGTACGACGCGTTCCAGGTCGTCGGTCGTGACGTCGTCTTCACCGACGATGCCGGCGAGGGCTCCCGTGAATGTGGCGGTGGCCTTCGACTTCGGCACCTTCAGGTCGGCGAACGACGGCTCGGGCACCGGCTGGGCGGTATGCAGGTCGAGGCCGACGGCCTTCAGCACGAACGGCGCGAAGCCGGGCTTGTCCTCCCAATGGAACCCCACACCTTCCAGGCCCCAGCCCCACCACTTCATGTGGCTCACCTGCTTGTTGCTGGCGTCGGTCATCACTTACGTCCTTCTTCGGGTGCGGGGGAGCTGTCGGACCCCAGGATACGGGGACTGTGCTCGGCGAGCAGGCGTTCGATCTCGGCCTTGATGCGTGCCATGAAGTCGTTCGGCACTTCGCCCTCGCGCGCGAACATCGGCTCGCCGTAGACGACGCCGACCGCCAGGCGCCCGGGCTTGGGCCACTTGCTGCCCCGGGGATGCGCGCGACCGGCTCCGACGAGAGCGACCGGCACGATCGGCACGCCGGTGGAGATCGCGAGCGCAGCGGCGCCGGGCTTGAAGTGGCCGCGCTTGCGGTAGTCCTTCGCGCGGGTCCCTTCCGGAAACACCAGCAGCGGAACACCCCTCTGCAACAGCACCTTCGCGCTGACGCTGCGCGGGTTGACGCCGCTGCGGTCGACGGGGAACGCGTTGAAGAACAGTCCGGTGAGGCCGCGCCGCCACCAGACGTCGAAGAAGTAGTCGGCCGCGGCGCCGGCGGCGAGGTAGCGCGACATGCGCATCGGGAGCGAGCCCAGGATGAGGGGTGCGTCGAGGTGACTGGAGTGGTTCGCGATGACGATGAACGCCTTGCCGACTGATCTCAGATTCTTCGCGCCGTGCACTTCGACCTTCACGGTCGACCAGGCGACCGGCACCAGCAACCCGCGCTGGGCGATGAAGCGAGCGGCGGCTCGACTGCGTGACGTGAAGGGCTTCGCCCTCGCGGACATGGATCGCTCCTTCTCCGCGCGCTCGTCTTCGGTCACGTGGTCACGGTACTACTGGACTCGACGCTGTGCGACTGGAACTGATGGCCCGGGAGATCGCCCGCACGGTCGATCTCGGCAGATGGCGCAGGATCCCCATGAGCACTTTGTACCGAACGGTCGGGATCGAGATGACCTTCCCCTTCTCGGCGTCCCGCAGCGCGATGCGCACGAGAGTGTCGGCGTCGAGCCACAGCCAATTCGGGATGCTGCTCTTTGAGATGCCCGCGCGCTCGTGGAACTCGGTGTGCACCCATCCCGGGCAGAGCGCCATCACCGTGACGCCCGTGCCGTGCAGTTCGTTCGCGAGGCTCTCGCTGAAGTTGGTCACCCAGGCCTTGATCGAGGAGTAGCCGCTCGCCATCGCTACGAACCCCGCGGTGCTCGAGACGTTGATGATGCGCCCGGCTCCCCGCTCCCGCATCGCACGAGCGGATGCCGCCCCGAGTTCGCGTACGGAGCGCACCATCACCTCGAACGCGAGGTCGTGACCGCTGGAGTCGGCATCCGAAAGTCTGCGATGCATGCCGAAGCCGGCATTGTTCACCAACACCTCGATGGGCTTCTTCGAGTCTTCCAGGCGCTTGACGACCTTGGCGGCATCCGCTCGCTTCGCCAGGTCGGCGGCCAGAATCTCGACCTCGCGACCCATGCCCCGAAGTTCATGGGCCATCTGGTCGAGGCGTTCCCGGTCGCGGGCGACGAGCACGATGTCGTAGCCCTTGGCTGCCAGGTGGCGGGCGAAGGTGGCGCCGATGCCCGCCGTGCCTCCCGTGATGAGCGCGATAGCCATGTGCTTTACGATACGGTGCGGGGCACAACGCTCCGCGCACGGGCCCTCCCACCCGTTCCGAAGGACCCGCCATGACTTTCGACATCCGTGAGTTCGCCCGCACCGCCCGGGGAAACCACCGCGGCGAACTCGACCTCGACTCGCTCACTGCCGCCGACGTCGACCCCGACGCCGCGCGCCTCATCCGCACGATGCGCGACCTCGAGCGCCACACGATGGAGCGGATGCGCAACGTGCTGGTGACCGCGACGCACAAGGATGCCCGCGTCACCGCGTTCCTCACCACCTGGGCGTTCGAGAAGTTCTGGATCGCCGACGCCCTCGACGCCGTGCTCGAGGCCACCGGCTACGACCTCACGTCACCAGCGGGCGCTCGCCGCCGGTCGCGGCTTGAGCGCGTCGAGCGTCGCGGCCCGATTGCGCGGGCCATCGTCGGCAACATCGCCGGACCGGAGCTCGTCGCGGCCCACGTGACGACCGGACTCATCGACGAATGGGTCACGACGGCCGCCTACCGCCGCCTGGGCGAGATCGCTCCCGCCCTGCGCCCGACCGCCGACCTCATCGTCGAACTCAAGGAACGCCACATCCTCTTCCTCGCCGAGGATGCCGAACGCCGCCTCACCGGGTCGGCTCGCGCCCGGCGGCTCGCGCTCAAGGAGGTCAAGCGCTCCGCGTGGCCCCTCGGTGCGATCGACCGCTCGGCCGACGATCGTTTCGCCTTCGAGACGGTCGTGTTCGGCGGAACCGAGGGCGCCGCCCGCGGCGCCGAGATCGCCGCTCAGATCGCTGCGCTTCCGGGGCTCGGTGCCGTCGCGCCCGTCGTGGCTGCGAGACTGGTTCCGTGACCCCCAAGAAGGCGACCACCGATCTCGGCAGCGCTCGCGTATTCCTCACCGGCGCCACCGGCTTCGTCGGCCAGGCCGTGCTCGAGCGACTGCTCAACGACCACCCCGGCACCACGGTCACGATCCTGGTGCGGGTCAAGGGAAGCGCGAGCGCCGAAGACCGCGTGCGCAACCTGCTCAAGAAACCCGTCTTCGCCGCCTGGCGCGACAAGGTCGGGGCCGACGGCGTCGAGGATGCCGTCAAGAACCGCATCAAGGTCGTCGAGGGCGGACTGACCTCGTCGCTGACGCTGCCGAAGGACCTCGACCTCGTCATCCACAGCGCCGCGAGCGTGTCGTTCGATGATCCCATCAACGAGTCGTTCGAAGCCAACATCGGCGGCGTCGTCAACCTCTACGAGAGCCTGCGTGCGGCGGGCGGCGACCCCCGGGTCGTGCACGTCTCCACCTGCTACGTGCAGGGGCTGCGCAAGGGCGTTGCCCCCGAGACGAGCCTCAAGCACGACATCGACTGGCGCGCCGAATACGCCTCGGCCTTCGACGCGCACCGACGCATCGAGACCGAGTCGCGCGAGCCGCACCGGCTGCGCAGCTTCATGGAGGTCGCGCAGGACGAGCACGGCAAGGAGGGTCCGCAGGCCGTCGCGAAGTGGAGCGAGCTCGCTCGGCTGGCCTGGGTACGGAACGAACTGGTGGATGCCGGCCGCACCCGCGCGCAGAGCCTCGGCTGGACCGACGTGTACACCCTGTCGAAGGCGTTCTCGGAGCGTGCCGCCGAAGAGCTGTGGGGGAACGATCACCGCCTGTCGATCGTGCGCCCAGCGATCATCGAGAGCGCCCTCAAGCATCCTTACCCCGGTTGGATCGACGGCTTCAAGGTCGCCGACCCGCTGATCATGGCCTACGGCAAGGGTCAGCTGCCCGAATTCCCCGGGCTGCCCGACAGCATCCTCGACCTCATCCCCGTCGACTACGTCGTCAACACGATCATCGCCGCCGCGGCCAACCCCGCGAAGAAGGGCGAGCCCGAGTACTTCCACGTCGCGTCGGGCGCCTCGAATCCCGTGCCGTTCCACCAGATGCACGAGAACGTGCACGAGTTCTTCGTGAAGAACCCGCTCACCGACCGCAACGGCAAGCCCATCGTCGCGCCGGTATGGAAGTTTCCCGGCCCCGACAAGGTCGAGCGCGGCATCAACCGGCTCGAGCGCCGGGTGCGCGCCGGAGAGCGGGCGCTGCGCCTGCTGCCGAAGACGAAGGGCTCCCAGGCGACGCTCGCGAAGCTGCAGAAGGGGGTCGCCGACCTGGCGACCCTGCGCAACTTCGTCTCGCTTTACCGCGTCTACGTCGAGACCGAGCTGATCTTCGACGACACCAACCTGCGGGCCCTTCACGACGCGCTGCCGGCCGAGGAGAAGGCCGACAAGGGCTTCGACATCGCGGCGATCGACTGGGACGACTACCTGCAGAACGTGCACTTCCCGGCCATCACCAAACTGACGAAGGCGTTTTCGCGGGCCCGTCAGGCCGAGCGCGCCGCCGCCCAGCCCACCCGCAAGGCCGATCTGCCCGCGCGTGGCGACGTGCTCGCGGTGTTCGACATGGAGGGCACGGTCGTCGACTCCAACATCGTGCAGCAGTACCTCTGGGTTCGTTCCGCCGGGCTTCGCAAGGCCGCGTGGCCGGGCGAGGTGCTGCGCATCCTCGGATCCGTGCCCGGCTACCTGCGCGCCGAGCGTCGCAATCGTGGTGAGTTCATCCGCTCATTTCTGCGTCGGTACGAGGGGATGCCGGTCGCCCGGCTGGAGAAGATCGTCGCAGGCGGCTACGCCGCCACGATGCGTCGGCACACCAGCCACGAGGCTCTTGAACAGATCCGCCTGCACAAGGAGGCCGGGCACCGCACCGTGCTCGTCTCGGGATCGATCGGGCTGCTCGCGAAGCCGTTCGAGAACCTCTTCGACGAGGTCGTCGCGACGACGATGCACGAACGCGACGGGGTGCTCACCGGCTACCTCACGAAGCCCCCGATCGTCGACGAATCCCGCGCCGCGTGGCTCACCCGATACGCGAAAGAGCACAACGCCGACCTCGCCGCGTCGTACGGATACGGCGACAGCCACGCCGACCTCGGCTGGCTCGAGATGCTCGGACATCCGACCGCGATCAACGCCGACCCCCAGCTGGCGAAGGAAGCCCAGCGCCGCCACTGGGCTGTGCAGCACTGGAAGCGCGGCGTTCGGTCACCGAAGCGTGCTTTGATGGACGGCAATCCCGCGTAGGAAGGCAACCCGTGGCGTTCGACATCGACAAGTACACCGCCAATTCCGAGCCGGTGACCTGGACAGACCTCGACCTCGAGGCCTTCGACGAGCACCCCCTGCCGGCGTCGAGCCTGCGGGTGCTGCGCTACATGTGCGACGTCGAGTACCACACGGTCTGCTACCTGCGCGATCTGTTGACCACTCCGTCGCACAAGGAGCCCGAGGTCGGCTCGTTCATGACGATGTGGAATCGCGAGGAGTTCTGGCACGGCGAGGCCCTCGCCGCGGTTCTCGGCAAGCACGGCATCACCGTCGATTTCGACCAGCTCAAGGCATCCCGCCTCAAGCTCGGCTGGAAAGACCGGCTCGACCCGATCAAGCAGTCGCTGCTCGGCGGGCTCGTCGGGCATGACTTCGTCGCCGTGCACATGGCGTGGGGGGCCGCCAACGAGTGGTCGGCCAACGCCGCCTACCTGCGCATGGCCCGCCAGGAGAACCACCCGGTGCTCGCCGAACTGCTCAAGCGCATCGCGGCGCAAGAGACCAAGCACGTCGCCTTCTACGCGTCCCAGGCCCGCGACCGCCTGGAGAAGAGCAAGAAGGCGCAGGTGATCGCGCGCTTCGCGTTGAGCAAGTTCTGGGCTCCCGTCGGGTCGACGATCTCCCCCGACAGCGAGGTCACCTACGTCATGGGTCACCTGTTCGCCGGTGCCGAGGGGCGCAAGCTCATTCGCAGCATCGACTCGCACATCGCGAAGCTTCCCGGCATGGAGGGGCTCACGATCGTCGAGAGCGCGCTCGACAAGCGCGGCATCTCGGCCGAGGGCGAAGGCACCCCCGACGCCGTACCGCTCTCGGAAGAGACCGTCTCGGCCTAGCTCGCCTCGGCCGTCGCGGTCTCGGCGACGCTCACCCGGTTGCGCCCGCCGTTCTTCGCCCGGTACATCTCGGCGTCGGCGATCTCCAGCAGTTCGTCGGTCGTCTTCTGGCCGTCGATGGCGCAGTGGATGACGACGCCGACGCTCGCCGAAACGGCGAAACCGGCGGGCAGCCACTCCATCGGCCTGGCTACCGCCTCCCGCAACCGCTCGGCGATTACGATCGCCTGCGCGTCGTCGGTCTCGGGGCAGAGCACGATGAACTCGTCGCCGCCGAACCGGCCGATGACATCACTGTCGCGCACGACTGCGCGAAGACGTTTCGCCACCTCCCGCAGCACGTCATCGCCCGTGGTATGGCCGAGTCGATCGTTGACAGGCTTGAATCCGTCGAGATCGAGGAACATCATCGCGACCGGCTGAGTCGTGCGCGCGCTGGCGGCCAGCGCCGAGTCGATGTGCTCGCGAAGCAGCGACCGGTTGGCGAGGCCGGTGAGCTGATCGTAGAGCGCGAGGTGCGCCAACTCTTCCTGCAAGCGGATGCGGGCAAAGGCCTGGGCGGCCTGACGACAGATCGCCTGCACCAGTTCGATGGCGGTCGGCTCGAGCTCCCGACGCTGCTCGAAGAGGGCGGCGACCACTCCGAACGGGGAGCCGTCGCGCAGCAACGGGAAGGAGGCGAGCCCCTCGAACCCGGCCTGCCGCATCGCGGCGGCGATCTCGGGGTAGCCCCCCTCTAGCTCGCCGGTATCGGCGAAGACTATCGGGGTGCCGTCACGCAACGAGTCGGGGCCCGGACGAGGATCGGCCTGGGCGTACAGGCCTTCGAGGGGGTTGGCGCCGGCGATGACCTCGAGCTCGCCTTCGGCGTCGACGGTCGCGACGCACGAGACGGTGGCCTCGAGGGCATCCCCCACCATCTGGTTGAGGGCGTCGGCGAGGTCGTGCTCGGCCTGCGCCCCAGCGAACTGCACGGATGCGTTCTGCAGCACCTGTACGCGCGCGGCCGCCGACTCGGCGAGGCGACGTTCGGCGAGCAGCTCACGTTCGTACTGGCTGCGCTCCGTGGCGTCGAAGACCGCCGATCGCACGAGGCGCGGCTGGTCGTCATCCCCGAGCACGAGTACGGAGTTCAGCAGAATCGGCAACAGGGCGCCGTCGTTCAACCGCAGACCCAGCAGAACCTCGCGGGTCTCGCCTTCGCGGTGCAGTATCGGCACGTGGCGGGTCTCGTAGAACACGCGGGTGTTCGGGTCGAGCAGGTCGACGAATCGGCGACCGACGACATCCGCTTCGTTATACCCCGTCCACTCCAGAAACCGACGATTCACTCGGGTGATTCTGTCGTCCATTCTGGTCGTGAAGTAGCCGAAGGGAGCATCGTGGTAGAGCTCCTCGAAATCTTCGCGTTCGGGCATGCGTCATCCCACCCGCAACCCGGAGGCAGCGATGACAATCGGCCAGAGCGAAGTCCCCACATGCAGATATTAGGCTCCTCAAGCACCGATGCCGCATCCGGGCAAGGGGCTTCCCCTTCAAGGGCGGCCGTACTAATCTGTGCCGTCGACAGTTCGTCGTCGGAAACTCCCTGACCGGTCAGGCTGTTCTCGATGTCTTCCGATTGCCCGGAGTCGACGACATCCTCGGTCTGTGCCGAGTTTCCGGCCTGGTCGCCGCTGGCATTGCTGTCGGCATCGAGAGCGTCGGCGCGCCCCGTGGTGTCCTGCTCGGTCATCTGCGTCGTCCTTTCAGTCCGGCAGCGCGGGGCTGATGATCGGGATCTCCGAGGTCTCGGCTGCTTTCGCCTTTCCGCCCACCGCCGGAAGGTCGGGCACCCGAAAGCGGCCCTCGAGAGCCGGGTCGGCTCCGTCGATGTCGGTGATCTCCAGGTCGTTGCTCCTGCCGATCAGCAGGGTGTGTGTGACGATATCTCCGTTGTCTTCGAGCACCGGAATTTCGATGGTGACCGAGGTGTTCATGCGTTCGACGCTCGGGACGTAGATCGCCAACGCTTCGGCCACGTTGTTGCCCGTCACGAGTACTTGGCTGCCGACGCTCAGTCGCTTCATGCACGCCACGCTAGGAGGCCCGCAGCGCCGCCACAGGGCCTTGCGTCGAACCGGACTCGGTTGTATGGCTCAGCCGCGGGGGCTAGCTTCGAACGGTGGGGGCTTTCCATGAGTGACGCATTCTCGGGTGCGATGGCGCGGCTGCGGAGCGGCGTCGGCGGCCCGCAACAACTCTCAGAGCCCTTCCTCGACGTCTTACCGGTCACCGGTGCGGCGGTCTCGACACTGGGGGATCTCCTCGGCAGCGAGACGCTGTCGGCGACCGACGATCGGGCGGCGCGTCTCGACGAGTTGCAATTCGACCTGGGCGAAGGGCCGTGCTGGGATGCGCTGCGCTCCTCGCGGCCCGTGCTCGAGCCCGACGTGAACCACCCGCAGATCTTCTGGCCGGCGTTCTCGCCCGCCCTTCGCGAGCATCAGGTCAGGTCGATCTTCGCGTTCCCGCTGCAGGTCGGGTCGCTGCGCATCGGAGCGATCGACCTGTACTCGCTCGAGCCGGTGACCCTGCACGAAACCCATGCCCGGCAGGCGACGGCGATGGCGGATGTCATCGGCCGGAAGGTGCTGCGGGATGCGCTCGCCGCGGTGGATGTCGACGAACACCCGGTGAGTGCGTACTCGCGCCGGCTCATCCACCAGGCGACCGGCATGGTGCTCGCGCAGCTCGAACTTTCGGCCGACGACGCGCGCCTCGTCATCCACGGCCACGCCTTCGCCGTCGGCACGACGATGGAGGAGGTCGCCCAGGACGTTCTCGACGGGCGGCTGTCGTTCGCGAAGGGCGACGCGGGAATCGAGGCGATCGGATGACCGAGACCCCCCGTGAAGAACGCGTGCTGCAGACGTTCGCGAAACTCGCCGATACCCTCGTCGCCGGTTACGACGTCGTCGACCTGCTGCAGATGCTCGTCGAGGTGTGCCGCGAGCTGCTCGACGCCGATGCGGCCGGCATCCTGCTCGCCGACGACTCCGGAGTGCTCGAGGTCGTGGCCTCGACCAGCGAGGCCGGCAGACTCGTCGAGATGATGCAGGTCGGCGCCGAGGCCGGGCCGGGCATCGAAAGCCTCCGCACCGGAAGGCTGGTCACCGTTCCCGTCCTTGACGGGCTCCCGACGGAGTGGTCGACGTTCCGCGACGCGGCCCTCGCGCAGGGGTATGCCTCCACCCACGCGGTGCCGCTGCGACTTCGCGAGACGACCATCGGCACGCTCAACCTCTTTCGCACGGCTCCTGGCGAACTGTCGGCCCGCGACCTCGTCACAGCCCAGGCGTTCGCCGACGTGGCGACCATCAGCATCCTGCACGAGCGGGCGATGCGCGAGAACGTCGTCGTCAGGGAGCAGCTGCAGTCGGCGCTCAACAGCCGCATCGTGATCGAACAGGCGAAGGGCGTCGTCGCCCACGGGGCGGGGGTGTCGATCGACGAGTCGTTCGACATCATCCGCGGCTACGCCCGCTCGCATCGCCTCGGCATCAGCGTTGTGGCAGCCCGGCTCGTGGCGCGAACGCTCATTTTGAACGCCGACGGCGTGGAAGTCCACCCCTGGAACGAGCGAGGATTCGAGAGCTAGAGTCATTCCGTCACCCCGGACCCCGGTGGCGCGACCGCCGCACCGACTCCGGGGACGCCTGCTATGAAACTGTTGACCGCCGGCGGAGGGTCCTACCTCACCGGCTCCGAGATCGCCGACGCGGTCGTGCGCTACGGCCTCGCGCTCGCCAGGCGTCGTGACATCGATCTCGTCGACATCCCGTTCGTGGGCGACGGTGGGGTGCGGCGCGCCCTCTTCACGATCGGCTGGCGCTACGAGGCCCGCTCCGTGACCTGCATCTCCGACGGCGAGGAGCTCGTCGAAGTCGGCACGACGTTCGCGCTCGACGCCAAGGCGCACGCCGTGTCCTGGCGACGAGCGCACGCCTTCACGCCCGAAGAGGCGGCCGCGTTGTCGTGGCCGGAGCCGGGGGGCGACCCCGCCCTGTAGCACGGAGTACGCCTCTCGACAATCTGCCCCCCAAACGGGGGGACAACGTGCCACACTTGTCCTGGCGATTCTTCCCCGGGGAGGGCGGCCTTCACGACGCGAAGGCCCGAGTGAAGGGCTGGACAGCGTGGGGACACTTCAGTACGACGGAGTTCTGGTCGAATTCGAAGACCGTCTGCTCGCGCACCTGCAGATCGTCATCGTGCAGAAGATCCGCCGCGGCGAAAGCTTCCTCATGTCGTGGCGGGACGCCGCAGAGACCGGCGACGGCCACAGCGCGATCTGGATTCACCCCGCGCAGAACCTCTACTTCAAGTTCGCCGGCAGCAAGGTGCCGAGCATCAACACCGACTGGCTCGAAGAACTCACGCTGTCGGCGAACAGCCCGCGCGGGCTGCTCGTCATGCGCGAAGGCACCAGCGTCGGGAATGCCACTGACGCCGATGTCGCCTCCGGGAGGAACATCGGGAAGCCCAATCCGGCAGCTCGCGTCAAGGCGACGACGTAGCGCCGCTTCGAAGAGTGCGCCCGGAGGGATTCGAACCCCCAACCTTCTGATCCGTAGTCAGATGCTCTATCCGTTGAGCTACGGGCGCGTGGCTGGTCGACTGTGATCTTGAGGATCGGCGGTCAACCTGACGACTATATCAGCGCTCCGGCCGGCCAGAAGTCAGCGGGCGTTGGCCCGGGCGATCTCCTCCTGGTACGGCGCGACGATGTCGCCCGAGACGCGGCAGTCGAGCACGAGGAAGCGACGGATGCCGGGATCCTCGGTTGCCCACGACGCCAACCGGTCGAGGTCGGCGAGCTCGCGCACGACGACGCCCTCGGCGCCGACGCCCGTCGCGAGCGCGGCGAAGTCGACCTCGGGGATGAGCATCGGCTCGAGAGCCAGGCCGTTGCGCCCGTACACGTTCACCTCGGCGCTATAGGCGGCGTCGTTCCAGACGACCGCGATTCCGCGGCCGGCGGCGACTCGCACGGCGCTTTCGAGATCGGCGAGCGCCATCAGCCCACCCCCGTCGCCCGTCGTCAGCACGACCGTCGCATCGGGCTGCGCGAGGGCGGCACCGGGCACCGACGGCCAGCCGAGGCCGATCGACTGGTAGGCCGTGCCCACCATGATCATGCGGTCGGGTGAGGCGACGGGCCAGTACATGTTGGCCCAGCCGATGAAGTGGCCGCCGTCGGAGACCACGACGCGGTCGTCGGGAAGCAGCTGCCCGATGCGGTGGGCGACCGCCCGGGGATCGAGGCGACCGTCGGGTGCCAGCGCGTCGCCGGTGTCGCGGCTCAACGCCGTGGCGAGGTCGATGCTGTCGCGCCACCGGCTCGGTGCTGTCGCGTGCCGGTCGAGTCGCTCGACGACAGCACGCGCGACCAGAGCAACGTCGCCCCGCACGTAGCCGGCGACATAGGGATGCGTCGCCGAGGCAGCGACATCGACCTGGAACACCTTCGTGCCGGGGGCGAAGAGCTCACCGAACCGCATGGTGAACTGGTTGAGCGACGCCCCGAAGACGACCGCGACATCCGCTTGCCGAATCAGTTCCATCGCGCCGTCGGCGCCGAACCCACCGGTGACGCCGAGATCGAACGCGCTGCGCCGGAAGATCCCCCGCGCAAGTGCGGTCGACGCCGTGACGGCGCCCACGGCATCCGCGATCTCGCTGAGCGCCCCGCCGGCATCCGCGAGCCACGCGCCGCGACCGGCGAGCAGGAACGGTCGCTGAGCGCCGGCGAGGGCCGCGGCGATGTCGTCGATCGCCCCGTCGGCGAAGGGTCCGCTCGGCGCCAACGGTTCCGGGGCATGCGGCGCAGGCAGCTGCGGAAACGGGCCGGCGTCACGACCGCCGACGTCGTAGGGGATCGCGAGCACGACCGGAACGGCGTAGACGAGGGCGTGCTCGATCGCGATGACGGTCGTGGCGGCGGCATCCGCTCGGCCCACCGTGTAGGTGCGCGCGCCGACGGCGGAGGCGATGGCGATCTGGTCGACACCCCACGGCCGCGATCCCGAGGTGGGCTCGTCGCCGACCACGAGCACGAGCGGCACCCGGGCCTGCACGGCCTCGGCGAGCGCGGTGAGGGTATTTGTGAAGCCGGCGCCGTATGTGGTCGTCGCCGCGGCGAGCCGTCCGGAGGCGCGGAAGTAGGCGTCGGCGGCGACGACTCCGCCGGCCTCGTGCCGCACCGCGGTGAAACCCGCCGACGTCGAGCGGATCAGGGCGTCGAGGAAGGCGGCATTGCCGTTTCCCATCACGCCGAACACGTGGTCGACCTGGCCGGCGAGCGCGTGCGCGACGTGCGCCGAGACGGAGTGAGCGGCGGTGCCGTCGAGGTCGGGCATGTCTTCATCTTTCACGGAACGCGGATCGGTCGCTGTAGCGCCACCCCGAGGCTATCGGTATGCTGACCGAACGGTAAGTAAGTAATTCGAAGGGCGATACGACGTGGCAGAGGCCTTTCTCGTCGGTGGCGCGCGCACCCCGGTCGGTCGCTACGGAGGCGCCCTCGCCGCGGTGCGACCCGATGACCTCGCCGCACTCGTCGTCTCCGAGGCAGTCGCTCGCGCAGGGATCGACCCCGCTGACCTCGACGAGGTCGTGCTCGGCGCCGCGAATCAGGCCGGAGAAGACAACCGAAACGTCGCCCGCATGGCGGTGCTGTTGGCCGGGCTCCCTGACGACATCCCGGCCTACACCGTGAACCGGCTCTGCGCCTCGGGCATGACGGCGATCACCCAGGCTGCCCTGTCGGTGCGGGCCGGGGATGCCGACCTCATCGTCGCCGGCGGCGTCGAGTCGATGACCCGGGCGCCGTGGGTGCAAGCCAAGCCCGAGAAGGCGTGGGGGAAACCCGGCGCGTCGTTCGACACCTCGATCGGCTGGCGGTTCGCCAACCCGCGGCTGCTCGCCCGCGACAAGGCGACGTACTCGATGTCGGAGACCGCCGAGGAGGTCGCCCGGCTCGACGGGATCAGCCGAGAGGATGCCGACGCCTTCGCGCTGCGCTCGCACCAACTTGCCGCTGCCGCCATCGACGCGGGTCGGTTCGACGCGGAGATCGTCGCGGTGTCGACGCCGGCGGGCGAGGTGACCGTCGACGAAGGGCCCCGCCGCGACACGAACCTCGAAGCCCTCGGAAGGCTGAAGCCCGTGGTCACGGGCGGAACGGTCGTCACGGCCGGCAACGCGAGCCCGCTCAACGACGGCGCCTCGGCGATCATCGTCGCGAGTGCCGCGGCCGTCGAGAAGTACGGGCTGGTCCCCCGCGCCCGCATCGTCGCGGGAGCCGCCGCCGGGCTCGCGCCCGAGATCATGGGCCTCGGGCCGGTGCCGGCGACGCAGAAGGCGCTTGCCAAGGCGGGGCTGAGCATCGACGACATCGAAACCGTCGAACTCAACGAAGCGTTTGCGACGCAGTCGCTCGCCAGCATGCGCCGCCTCGGGCTCGATCCCGCGATCGTCAACTCCGACGGCGGCGCGATCGCGCTCGGGCATCCGCTCGGGTCAAGCGGCAGCCGCCTCGTCATCACGCTGCTCGGCCGCATGGAGCGCGCCGGCACGACGCGCGGGCTCGCCACGATGTGCATCGGCGTTGGCCAAGGGCAGGCCCTCATCGTGGAGCGGGCGTCATGAGCGAGCTACGCGTCACCGCGTCAGCGGACCGCGTCGAGGTCATTCTCGACCGGCCCGAGACGCGCAATGCCATCTCGCGCGCGATGGCGGCCGAGCTGCACGCCGTCTGCGCCGACCTCGAAGCCGACCCCCGCATCCTCATCATCGCCGGCAGCCCGGAGGTGTTCGCGTCGGGTGCCGACATCGCCGAGCTGCGCGACCGCACCGCAGCCGACGCTCTCGAAGGAATCAACTCCCGGGCCTTCGACCGCATCGCGAAACTCCCGATGCCCGTCATCGCCGCGATCGACGGCTGGTGCCTCGGCGGGGGTGGCGAACTCGCCTACGCCGCCGACATCCGCATCGCCGGCGAGGGGTTGAAGATCGGCAACCCCGAGACGGGGCTCGGCATCATCGCCGCCGCCGGCGCGACCTGGCGACTGCCGGCGATCGTCGGGCCGGCGCTTGCCGCCGAACTGCTGCTCACCGGGCGCACGCTGGATGCCGCCGAGGCGCTCGCGGCCGGCCTCGTCAGTCGGGTGGTGCCCTCGGCGGAGCTGCTCGGGGCGGCCCACGAGATCGCCGACCGCATCGCCCGCAACGACCCGCTCGCCACCCGCCTCACCAAGGCGGTGCTCGCTGCACCGCGGAGCGCGCACCCGGCGATCGACGAGCAGACTCAGGCGCTGCTGTTCGATTCCCCCGAGAAACACCGGCGGATGACCGCGTTCCTTGAGGGAAAGAAGAAGTCGTGAGCGTGCCGCAGAAGGTCGGGGTACTCGGCGGCGGCCGGATGGGCGGCGGCATCGCGCATGCCTTCCTGCTCGCCGGGTCGGAGGTCGTCGTGATCGACCAGCCGCACGCGCTCGGGGCGGCCGAGGCCGGCATCCGACGGGCGGTCGCCACGAGTGTCGAACGCGGCACCGCCACCCGCTCGCGGGCGGAGCTCGACGACGGGCTGCGGGTCTCGAGCGACCGCACGGTGCTGGCCGATCGCGACCTCGTCGTCGAGGCGATCCCAGAGATCCCCGAGCTGAAGGCCGCGACTCTGCCCGAGGTCGAGGCGCTGCTCGGTGCGGACGCCGTGCTCGCGACCAACACGTCGTCGTTGTCGATCGACGACCTTGCCGCACCCCTGGCACGCCCCGAGCGCTTCCTCGGGCTGCACTTCTTCAACCCCGTGCCCGTCTCGACCCTCGTCGAGGTCGTTGCCGGCGCCGCGACCGACCCCGCGCTCGTCGAGGCTGCGGGTGACTGGGTGCGCGCGCTCGGCAAGACGCCGGTGACGGTGCGGGATGCTCCCGGCTTCGCGTCATCCCGGCTCGGGGTTGCGATCGCGCTCGAAGCGATCCGGATGCTCGAGCAGGGCGTCGCGAGTGCGGAAGACATCGACGCCGCGATGGTGCTCGGCTACAAGCACGCGACCGGTCCGTTGCGCACGACGGATGTCGTCGGCCTCGACGTGCGGCTCGGCATCGCCGAATACCTGCACGCGCAGCTCGGGGAGCGGTTCGAGCCGCCCGCGCTGCTGCGGGAGATGGTCGCGGCGGGGAAGCTCGGCCGCAAGACGGGCGAAGGGTTCTTCGTCTGGGATCGGGATCAGCCGTGAGGCTTGTCGAGGATGAGGTTCGTCAGCCGCGCCGTGCAGAGCCGCCGGCCGTCTTCATCCGTCACGACCACCTCGTGCGAGGTCATCGTGCGGCCGAGCCGGATCGCCGTCGCAACCCCGGTGACGATGCCCGACCGGGCGCTCGCGTGATGCGTGGCGTTGATGTCGACGCCCACCGCCGTGCGGCCGGGGCCGGCGTGAATGACCGCCGCCCACGACCCGAGGGCCTCGGCGAACGCCACCGACGCGCCGCCGTGCAGCAGGCCGAACGACTGGCGGTTGCCCTCGACGGGCATCGTCGCCACGACGCGCTCGGCGCTCTGCTCGAGCACCGTCACGCCCATCTTCACGTCGAGCTCGCCGAGTTCGATCGTCCACTTGTCCGTCATGTTCCGCCTTGCGTCTGAGGAGTGCCCCGATGACCACCATTCTGCCGAGCTACGTTTCTGATTCGTGGTGGACGCCCGCCGCCGGCGTCGAGACCGCCGCGGTGCGCGACGCCTCGACCGGCGAAACGGTGGCGCACGTCAGCACGGAAGGTCTCGACCTCGGCGTCGCGCTCGACCACGCCCGCACCGTCGGGCAGGCCAGCCTCGGCGCGCTGACCTTCCACCAGCGCGCCCTGCTGCTGAAGCAGCTGGCGCTCGCGCTCACCGAGCGCAAGGAGGAGCTGTACGCGATCTCGGCTCGCACGGGCGCGACGAAGACCGACTCGTGGGTCGACATCGACGGCGGCATCGGCGTGCTGTTCACCTACGCCTCGAAGGGCCGTCGCGAGCTGCCGAACACGACGGTGTACGTCGACGGACCCACCGAGGTGCTCTCGAAAGACGGGACTTTCCTCGGCCGTCACATCTACACCCGCCTGCCCGGCGTCGCCGTGCAGATCAACGCCTTCAACTTTCCGGTGTGGGGATCGCTCGAAAAGTTCGCGCCCGCGTTCCTCGCCGGCGTGCCGACCGTGGTGAAGCCTGCGACGCCGACCGGGTACCTCGCCGAGGCCTGGGTGCGCATCCTCGTCGAGTCGGGGTTGCTACCGGCCGGCACCCTGTCG
Organism: Pseudolysinimonas sp.; assembly: GCF_049651805.1. Taxonomy (GTDB): domain Bacteria; phylum Actinomycetota; class Actinomycetes; order Actinomycetales; family Microbacteriaceae; genus Pseudolysinimonas_A. Next base: position 78,156 of record NZ_JBASCU010000021.1, on the reverse strand, counting down.
CTGGTGTCGGGCAGTGTGCCGACGCTGTTCGATCACCTGCGCCTCGGCGATCTCGTCGCCTTCACCGGCTCGGCCTCCACGGCCGAGCGACTCCGCTCGCATGACTCCGTGCAGACCGGCGGCGTGCGGTTCACGAGCGAGACCGACTCGATCAACGCCTCGGTGCTCGGTCCGGATGCCGTGGCCGGCACTCCGGAGTTCGAGGCGTACGTCAAGCAACTGGTCGCCGAGATGACCTCGAAAGCCGGCCAGAAGTGCACCGCGATCCGGCGCGCGATCGTGCCCACGGCATCCGCGGACGCCGTCGTCGACGCGGTCGCCGCCCGCATCGCGGAGCGCACCGTGCTCGGCGACCCGCGCGGCGAAGGCGTCACGATGGGTCCGCTCGCGTCGCTCGAGCAGCGCGACGAGGTGCTGCGCCAGGTGGCGAAGCTCGAAGCCGCGGGCGGCGAGATCGTGCTCGGCTCGACCGACGCCCCCGAGGTGACGCACGCCGACGGGTCGTGCGGCCTCTCGCCGGAGGGTGCATTCGTCGCCCCGTTGCTGTTGCGCTTCGCGCCCGGACCCGACGCCGTCGTGCACTCGACCGAAGCCTTCGGGCCGGTCTCGTCGCTGCTCACCTACGACACCGTCGACCAGGCGGCCGACCTCATCGCGCGCGGCGGCGGGTCGCTCGTGACGAGCGTCGCGACGCACGACCCCGCCTTTGCGGTCGCCCTCGTGAACCGCGCCGCCGCGTACAACGGGCGCATCTTGCTGCTCGACCGCGACGACGCGCGCTCGTCGACCGGGCACGGTTCGCCGTTGCCGGGCCTCGTGCACGGCGGGCCCGGTCGCGCCGGCGGCGGCGAGGAGCTCGGCGGGATGCGCGCCGTGCTGCACCACATGCAGCGCACGGCGGTGCAGGGCTCGCCCGAGATGCTCACCGCCCTCACCGGCGTCTGGCACACGGGCGCCGCGTCGCAACCGGGCGGGCGGCATCCGTTCCGCAAGAGCCTCGCGGAGCTGCGCCTCGGCGACCAGGTGATCTCGCAGTCGCGCACCGTCTCGCTGCAAGACATCGAGACCTTCGCGGAGTTCACCGGCGACACCTTCTACGCGCACATGAACGAGGAGGCCGCAGCGGCGAACCCGTTCTTCCCGGGTCGCGTCGCGCACGGCTACCTGCTGGTGTCGTGGGCCGCGGGCCTCTTCGTCGACCCCGAGCCGGGGCCGGTGCTCGCCAACTACGGCCTCGAGAACCTGCGGTTCCTCACCCCCGTCTCCCCGGGCGACAGCATCCGCGTCGAGTTGACGGCGAAGCAGATCACCCCGCGCGAGACCGACGAGTATGGCGAGGTGCGATGGGATGCGGTGCTGAAGAACCAAGAGGATGCCGTGGTCGCCACCTACGACGTGCTCACCCTGGTTGCTAAGGAGCTGGAAGCGGCTTAGTCGAGGGCTCGCGCGACCTGCTCCGATTACATACACTTCTTGTATGGCCTCGCAGACCTTCAACATCTCACTCCCGCAGGAGCTCGTCGAGCAGATCGACGATCAGGCGCGGCGCGAGTTCTCGTCGCGCAGCGAGTACATCCGTCGCGCGGTCGTGAAGCAGCTACGCACCGAACAGGCACTCTCTGCCGTGTTGGATCGGGCGAATGAGAAGGGTCGCCGCCTCGGCTACGGATCCGAGCAGCAGGTGTATGACGCCATCGACCGCTGACACTCCCAGCCGGCTGGTCGTCGATTCGAACGTCTGGATCTCGGGCCTCGTCTTCGGCGGAGCACCTCGGCACGTTTTCGAGGGGATCGTGCACGACGGGGCACGTCTCGTCGTGAGCGCCGAGATCCTCACCGAAGTCCGTCGCGTCGTCGCGGTGAAGTTTCCGGGCTTCGTCGATGACGTCGAAGCCCTCATCGGGGTGATGCAAGATCACCTCGACTCCGTCTCGCTCGGTTCGATCACGATCGACGTCTGTCGCGACCCCGACGACAACCGCGTGCTCGAAACCGCGGTCCTCGGTGAGGCCGCCGCCATCGTCTCCGTGGACAAGGATCTGCTCGTTCTCGGGGAATACCAGGGCATCGCGATCACAACGCCGCGGGAGTGGCTCGCGCTCCGTCCGGCGCGGCGTCGCGAAAGGGCGACGTAGCGCCCCTGCCAGGTATTCCTGGATGCCTAGCACGGGAATACCTGTAGCATCGATCTCAGGAAATCCTGGGAGGCAAGAAGTGAAGGGCAACGAACTCGTTTGGCGCGCGCTCGCGGACGCCGCCCTGACCGGGCGCCGCGACTGGAGCAGCGTCGCCGACCTCGCGCACGCATCCGGAACTCCGGTATCCACGGCCTCGCTCGCGCTCCAGAGGATGCACGACATCGGCGCTACGGAGCGACGGCGCAACGGCGGCGTGATCGCCGTCAACCCAGAGAAGATCCTTCTCGTCCTCGCCGCATGGCGGAACCTCAAGGCCGACGAGATCGGCCGCACCACGCTCGGGGGGGCGACGATGCTCATCGAGCGTGCGAACGGCCACTACGCCCTCGGCGGGTCCAATGCCGCCATCACCTACGTCTCTGGCGCCTCCGGACGCAACACGATCGCGACCCATCCCACTCGTCTGGTCTACGTGAAGGACGAACCGCTCGCTCACGACCTGCCGGCAGGCGACGAGGTCATCATCCTGCGAATGGACAAGCGCGCGCAGCTCGACTGGTACGACGGCTACACATCACGTGCGCAGACCTACGCCGACCTGTTCGCGCTCCCCGGCTGGCAGGCAGAAGAGTTCCGGCGCGCTCTGCACCGCGTTCTGTTCCCGCCCGAGAGCCGGGGACAGAACGTGGAGGCCCTCCGTGGCTAGCCTCGTCGAAGACCCCGACGGAACGCTTCGGGCCTTGGTCGACCACCTCGGCCACGACCTCGAGCCATCCATCCTCATCGGGGGCTGGGCGACGTACCTCCGGGTCGGCGGAGAGATCAGCCACGATATCGACCTCATCATCGGCGACGACACGGTGCGCACCAAGCTGCGCGAGCGCCTCGATGAGCTGAACGCGAACTCCCATCTGCAGGGTACGAAGTGGAGCGGCGAAGTCGAGGGCGTTCACCTGGACATCTACATCCCGTACCAATCGATGCTCGGCGCTCGGCTGCGTCTCCGCGTCGAGGTGCTGGCCCGCTACGTCGAGCCGGCAGATGACGAATCGCAGCGGTGGCTCCTCCTCACGATCGAAGCGCACACGGTCTCGAAGATCGCCGCTCTGCTCGACCGCTGGTCGAGTGTGAAGGGCATCAAGGACGCCAACGAGATCCTCGCTCTCCTCCGAAAGGGAGTGGATGCCGCCGCCGCAGTGCAGGTGCTCGCCGAGGCGGCCGATGGACCCCATGGGGACTTGCCGGCCCAGATCGAAGACGCATTCAGGCTCGTCGCCGAACGCGGGTCGACGAATCGCGAGGATCGCAAGTGGCTCGATCGGCTGCGTCGCGAGTGGCTCGACCTCGCCGCTGCGGTCGTCCGTAGTGAAACATCCGGTGAACGCCCCCGGCCGACCCTGAGCTGAGTGCGCGCCCTAGCTGCGGAGGCCGTCGAGGGCGACCGCGATGACGTCGGCGGCGAGGCGGTCGACATCTTCGGAGCCGTCGGGGCGGTACCACTCGGCGATCGAGTTGATCATTCCGAAGACGAGGCGTTCGGCGATGCGCGGGTCGATGTCGGAGCGCAGCGACCCCTCGTCGCGGGCAGCAACGACGAGGGCGGTGACAGCACGGTCGAACTCGCGGCGCCGGGTGAGCGCTTGACGTTCCACCTCGGTGTTGCCGCGCAGACGCAGCAGCAGGGTCACCGAGGGCAGCTCGGCGACGAGCACGTGCACGGCGCGGTCGATCACGTGGCTGAGGCGGTCGACGGCGGATCCGGTGCGGGCGCCCTCCTCGTCGAGCACGCCTTCGAGGGCGCCGAGCGCGCGGTCGAGGGCGAGGGAGAGCAGCTCTTCCTTCGACGAGACGTGGTGGTAGATCGCGGCCTTCGACAGGCCGAGGCGTTCCGCGAGCAGACCCATCGAGGTGGCCTCGTAGCCGTACTGGTTGAACGCGGCGACCGCGATCTCGAGGATGCCGCCCTGGTCGTATCCGGGGCGACCTCGCCTGCTCTCGCCGACCGTCGTCATCCGATCAGTGTCGCATCCCCGACGGCGCCGGGCGGTCGGTCGCAATGCTGCGTCCACGGAACTCGGCGACCACATCCCCGGTCTGGTCGCGCACGGTGACGTCGTACAGACCGGTGCGGCCCGAGCGGATGCGGCGGTCGGCCGTCGCGGTGAGCAGGTCACCCTCGGTGGTCGACTTCAGGAAGGTCACGTCGGCTCCGGCTGCGACGGCCACCCGGTCGTCTTCGTTGCAGGCGATCGCGAAGGCGGTGTCGGCGAGCGCGAAGACGAGCCCGCCGTGGGTGATCGCGAATCCGTTGAGCATGTCGGCCCGGATGGGCATCTCGACGACGGCGTGCCCGGGGTCATCGACGAGCACCCGCATTCCGAGCGCTTCGGATGCGCGGTCGGTTCGCAGCATGGGCCGGAGGGGTACCGCGCCATCCATCATGTCGATATACTAACCGAACGCCCGGTAAGTATTCCAGCAACCGCCGCATCTAGGGAGGCACCGATGCCGACGCTCGAAGAGCAGCGCTTCGACGAACTGATCGCCGCCGACTCGCGCATCGAGCCCCGCGACTGGATGCCGGATGCCTACCGCAAGACGCTCGTGCGGCAGATCTCGCAGCACGCGCACTCCGAGATCATCGGCATGCAGCCCGAAGCCAACTGGATCAGCCGCGCCCCGAGCCTCAAGCGCAAGGCGATCCTCATGGCGAAGGTGCAAGACGAGGCCGGCCACGGGCTCTACCTCTACTCCGCGGCGCAGACGCTCGGCACCCCGCGCGACGAGATGTTCCAGGCGCTCGTCGACGGCAAGGCCAAGTACTCGTCGATCTTCAACTACCCGACGCTCACCTGGGCCGACATGGGCGCGATCGGCTGGCTCGTCGACGGTGCCGCGATCTGCAACCAGGTGCCGCTGTGCCGCGCGTCGTACGGCCCCTATGGTCGCGCGATGGTGCGCATCTGCAAGGAGGAGTCGTTCCACCAACGGCAGGGCTTCGAGATCCTGCTCGAGCTGATGAACGGCACCGACGCGCAGAAGGCGATGGCGCAGGATGCCGTCGACCGCTGGTACGCGCCAAGCCTCATGATGTTCGGGCCGCCGGATGGCGACTCGCCCAACTCGCAACAGTCGATGGCGTGGAACATCAAGCGCTTCAGCAACGACGACTTGCGGCAGCGCTTTGTCGACATGCTCGTGCCGCAAGCGGAGGCGCTCGGCGTCACGCTGCCCGACCCCGACCTGCGCTTCAACGACGAGACCGGCCACTACGACTACGGGCAGCTCGACTGGCACGAGTTCCACGAGGTGCTCGCCGGCCGCGGCCCGTGCAACGGCCAGCGCCTCGCCCACCGGCGCCAGGCGTTCGAAGAGGGAGCCTGGGTGCGCGAGGCCGCCGCCGCTTACGCCCGCAAGCAGGCCACGCTCGAGAAGGTCGCGTCATGACGACTCCCGGAGCGGCCGACGACCGCGAGGAATGGCCCATGTGGGAGGTCTTCGTGCGCGCCAACCGCGGCCTCTCGCACGTGCACGCCGGCTCGCTGCACGCCCCCGACGCCACGATGGCGGTCAAGAACGCCCGCGACCTGTACACCCGCCGCAATGAGGGCGTGTCGATCTGGGTCGTGCCGGCCGAGTTCATCACGACCTCCGACCCGGATGCCAAGGGCGCCTACTTCGAATCGCCCGCGGGCAAGAACTACCGGCACGCGATCTACTACACGAAGTCCGAGGGCGTGAAGCACCTGTGACTACAGCCTCTAGACAACACGGCGACCACGGCGACATCCAACTCGACGAGCTGACCCTCGACGACGAGATCGTTCGTCGTGAAGGCGTCGCGACCTCCGACATCGCGGAGTACGCGCTCTGGCTCGGCGATGACGCCCTCGTGCTCGCCCAGCAGCTCGGTTGGTGGATCTCGCGCGCCCCCGAACTCGAAGAAGACATCGCCCTGGGCAACATCGCCCTCGATCTGCTCGGGCATGCGCGCTCACTGCTGTCGTACGCGGGCAGCGCGAGCGGTCAATCCGAAGACGACCTCGCCTACTGGCGCGGCGAGCGCGACTTTCGCTCGAGCCAGCTCGCCGAGCAGCCCAACGGCGACTACGCGCACACGATTGTGCGACAACTCGCGGCGGCCGTCTACATGTACGACCTGTACTCACGCCTGCAGACCTCGACGGATGCCACCCTCGCCGCGATCGCCGCGAAAGCGGTCAAAGAAGTGGAGTACCACCGCGAGCACTGCGTCGAGTGGTTCCGCCGACTCGCGCTCGGCACCGACGAGTCGCGGCGCCGCCTCGAGGTCGCCCTCGACCACGTCTGGCCGTACGTCGGCGACCTGTTCCGCGACGAGGCGCTGCTCGACCGGCTCGAGGGCATCGCCGTGCGGCCCTCGACGCTTCTACCGGGGTTCGACGCGGTCATCGACGCCCTCGCCGACGAGACCGGCATCGTCTTCCCGGCGGCCGACACCGCCCGGGGCGGCGGACGCCGCGGCATGCACACCGAGAACCTCTCGCTGCTGCTCGCCGAGATGCAGGTGCTCGCGCGCGAGCATCCGGGGGCGACATGGTGAGCGCCGTACTCACCGACGAGCGGCGGCTCTGGGAACTCGCCGCGACCGTCGTCGACCCCGAGATCCCCGTGCTCACGATCGAAGACCTCGGCATCCTGCGCGACGTCTCGGCGACCGACGCCGGCGTGACGGTCACGATCACCCCGACCTACTCGGGCTGCCCCGCGATGGATGCCATCCGCGACGACCTGCGGGGCGTCTTCCGCCGGGAAGGCATCGAGGATGTCAACGTGCGCCTCGTGCTCTCGCCGGCCTGGACCACCGACTGGATGAGCGACGACGGCAAGCGGAAGCTCGCCCAGTACGGAATCGCCCCGCCGAGCGGCCACTCGAGCGTCACCCGCGGGCCGGTGCGGCTGACCCTTGCGACCAGATGCCCGCGCTGCGGCTCGGCCGACACCGTCGAGGTCTCGCGCTTCGGCTCGACCTCCTGCAAGGCCCTCTACGAGTGCCGGGCCTGCCTCGAGCCGTTCGACTACTTCAAGGTGCTCTGACCATGGCAGCCCTGAACATCGGCACGCGGCGGCGCGCCCGCTTCCACTCCCTCGCCGTGCGCGAGGTGCGTCGACTCACCGCCGACAGCATCGAGGTCACCTTCGCGGTGCCCGAGGACCTCGCCGACGACTATGACTACGCGCCCGGCCAGTACGTCGCCCTGCGGTCGGGTCTCGCCAGCCCCGATGGCGCCGAGCTACGTCGCAGTTACTCGATCTGCCAACCGCCCGTGCGCGGTGAGCTGCGCGTCGCGATCAAGCGAGATGTCGGCGGCGTCTTCTCGTCGTGGGCGAACGAGCACCTCGAGCCCGGGATGCAGATCGACGTGATGAGCCCGCAGGGCACCTTCACCACCGACCTCACCGCTGCGGAGCATAAGCACTTCGCCGCGATCGCCGCGGGCTCGGGCATCACGCCGCTGATGGCGCTCATCCGCACGATCCTCGGCGCGACCGAGCACGCGCGCTTCAGCCTCGTGTACACGAACCGCACGTCGCTCGACGTGATGTTCCTCGAAGAGCTCGCCGACCTCAAAGACCGCTACCGCGAGCGCCTCGCCCTGCACCACGTGCTGTCGCGCGAGGAGCGCACCTCGGAGCTGCTCTCGGGCCGCATCGACGAGGCCAAGATCGACGGCATCCTCGAATACCTGGTGCCCCCGGCGGATGTCGACGAATGGTTCCTCTGCGGACCCTTCGATCTCGTCGAGCTGTGCCGCAGCAAGCTCGGCGACGCGGGGGTCGACCGATCTGCCGTGCACTTCGAGTTGTTCACCACCGATCGCCCCGAGTACGGCTCCGCCGGAGCGGTGGGTCGTCCGGTCGACCGCGAGGCCGGCATCCACGCGTCGACGGTGAAGTTCACCCTCGACGGCCGCACCTCGACCGTCGTGCTGCCGGAGCGACAGGCGGAGAGCATCCTCAATGCCGCCCTGCGGGTGCGCACCGACGTGCCGTTCGCCTGCGCCGGCGGCGTGTGCGGAACGTGCCGCGCGAAGCTTGTCGACGGCACCGTGCGCATGACCGAGAACTTCGCGCTCGAACCCGACGAGCTGGATGCCGGCTACGTGCTGACCTGCCAGTCCCACCCGACGAGCGACGCCGTCGCCGTCGACTACGACTTCTGACCGACCGAGCTGCCGCAGAGGAGCGACGATGCCGAACCTGACGATCGACGACGGGGTGGCCGTCGTCACCCTCGACCGGCCCGACAAGCTCAACGCCCTCGACGAGTCAGCCCTTGACGAACTCGACGCCGCCTATGACGAGGCCGCCGCGGCGGGCGTGCGGGCCCTCGTGCTCCGCGGCGAGGGCCGGGCGTTCTGTGCCGGCCGCGACATCGCCGGGGTCGACCCGCGCGACGACGACGTGCTCGGCTTCCTCGGCGGTCGCGTCGAGCCGCTGCTCAAGAAGATGAGCGCGTTCCCCGCGCCGACCTTCGCTGCCGCGCACGGCGCGTGCCTCGGCGTCGGCCTCGGGCTGCTCATCGCCACCGACGTCGTCTACGTCGCCGACACCGCCAAGATCGGATCGCCGTTCGCGAACCTCGGCGCGACCCTCGACTCCGGGGGTCACGCGCTCTTCGTCGAACGGCTCGGCGCGCACCGCACGCTCGACCTCATCTACACCGCCCGGCTCATGTCGGGCGAGGAGGCCGTGCAGTCCGGGCTGTTCAGCCGGGTCTTCCCCGCAGCCGACGTCGGGGAGGCGACGATGACCGCCGCGCGTACCGCGGCATCCGGGGCGACCCTCGCGTTCCTCGCGAGCAAGAAGCTGGTCGCGGCGCTGCGCGACGAGCGGCTCGGGCTCTGGCAGAGCATGAGCGACGAGAACCGCGCCCAGGCCGATCTGTGCGATACCGACGATTACCGGGAGGGCTTCGCGGCCTTCCAGCAGAAGCGTCCGCCGGTGTTCACCGGGCGCGAGTAGCCTTCGGGGTCGTTCACGGAATCAGGAACAAGGCAGCGTCACCGTCGGCCACGGCCGAAGTGACCAGGCGGGCGTCGAAAGTCGCGAGCTGTGCGCCGTTCGACGACGCGAGGTGCAGCAGGTAAGTGTCAGTGATTTGTCCGCTCGACAACAACCGCTCGGCATTCACCGCGCTGTCGAGCAGGCTGACCGCGTCGGGTAGGAACACGTGGCCCGGATGGGCGACGAGACTCTCTACGCTGGCCATGACCACCGGAGTGGGCTGCGAAGTCGGGTACTTCGCGTGGCCGACGATGCGCAGAACACCGTTCTGCACCGTCGGGCTGGTGTGCCAGGAGTCTGCACCGCGCGCGGCGAACCATCGATGTGCGCGCTCGTGATGCACGTGAAGAGGATCGATCAGCGCGATCACGACGTTGACGTCGAGCAGATGTCGAGTCACGGCAACTCGTCGCGCAGTGCGTTCACATCTTCGAGAGTTGCGGAACGTGCACCCGGGCGCGTCGGCAGCAAAACGATACCGTTTCGCGTGCCACCGGGCGCTCGCTCGCTGAGGGCGCTCCGCGCGAGTTGTGACAACGCCTCGCCGAGTGTGAGGCCGCGTACATCGGCGTACTGGCGCGCGGCCGCCAGGACGTCGTCATCGATATTGGCGGTGGTGCGCATGCATCAAGCATCACACATCACGCATCGGCTCGCACGGGGTCGAAGTCCTCGAAGATGAGGGCCGTCTTCGTCGTGCGCACCTCGGGGATCGCCTGCAGCCGCTCCAGCACGACGCGCCGCAGCTCGCTGTTGTCGTGGGCGCGCACGAGCAGGATGACGTCGTAGTCGCCGCCGACGAGCGCGATGTGCTCGACCTCGGGAATCTCGAGCAGGCGCGTTCGCACGAGCTGCCACGACGACTGTTCGATCGACAGCGTCACGTAGGCCGACGAGTGCCACCCGGCCTTCACCGGGTCGACCCGAGCGCCGAAGCCGGAGATGACGCCGGCGTCGACCAGCCGGTTGACGCGCGCGTAGGCGTTCGCCCGCGAGATGTGCACTGCTTCGGCGAGCGCGCTCATGGAGGTGCGGCCGTCGCGTTGCAGTTCCGCGAGGATGCGTCGATCGGTCTCGTCGAGATCCATGCCGCCTCCTCAGACACCGCTGCCGTGTAGACGAATCGTAACCGATCACGGCTCTGCACGGCATCCTGTCTCGACCGACGGGAATTCGTTGCACCAAGTGTCGCAACTGGCCGATCCTGGTAAGACGGAACGCCACCCAATGAAGGGCCGCCGATGACCCGCGACGATGTCGAGCTGTTGCCGCGCGAAGAGCCGGTGCAGCTGATCGATGCCGCCGGCGCCAAGGTGACTGACGCGAGATACCGGCCCCCAACGGTCGACCGCCTGCGCGAGGGTTATCGCGGGCTCGTGATCGGTCGCCGCATCAACGACCAGTGCAACGCCCTCGTGCGCCAGGGTCGCCTCGCCGTCTACCCGTCGTCGCACGGGCAGGAGGCTTGTCAGGTCGCCGCGGCGATGGTGCTCGGTGACGGCGACTGGATGTTCCCCACCTACCGCGACTCGGTCGCCCTCATCACCCGCGGGGTGCCGGCGGCGGATGCCATGGTGCTGCTCAAGGGCGACTGGCACTCCGGCTACGACCCGACCCAGTACAAGGTCGCCCCGCAGGCGACGCCGCTCGCGACCCAGTTGCTGCACGCCGTCGGGTTCGCGCACGCCGCCAAGCTCCGCGGCGAAGACACCGTCGTGATCGCGATGTGCGGCGACGGCGCCTCGAGTGAAGGCGACTTCCACGAGGCCCTCAACTTCGCCGCCGTGTTCCACCTGCCCGTCGTGTTCTTCGTGCAGAACAACGCCTGGGCGATCTCGGTTCCGCTCTCCCGCCAGTCCGCCGCCCCGTCGCTCGCCCACAAGGCGATCGGCTACGGGATGCCGGGCGAACAGGTGGACGGCAACGACCTCGCCGCACTCCTCGCGGTTCTCGGTGAGGCGGTCGGCCGGGCTCGGACTGGTGGCGGTCCGAGCCTGGTCGAGGCCCACACCTATCGGATGCAGGCGCACACCAACGCCGACGACGACACCCGCTATCGCGACAGCGCCGAGGTCACCGACTGGCTCGACCGCGACCCGCTGCTTCGGCTGCGCGCCCACCTCGTCGGCCGCAAGGCGCTCACCGCGTCTGCCGAGGAGCAGTTCGCCGGCGAAGCCGAGGTCGTCGCCACCGCCCTGCGCGACGCCCTCAACACCGAGAAGACCCCCGACCCCGAAGACCTGTTCCGCCACGTCTACGCGACCCGAACGTCGCAGCTCGAGGAGCAGTGGCAGTCGCTCTCCGCCGAACTCGCGAGGGAGGCATCCGAATGACGCTGCTCGAGGCCGCACCCACCCCCACCGGCACCACCCAGACCCTGTCGATGGCGGCGGCGTTCAACCGCGCGCTCGCCGACGCGATGGCGGCCGACGAGCGCGTGCTGATGTTCGGCGAAGACGTCGGCGCGTTGGGTGGAGTGTTCCGCATCACCGACGGGCTCACCGCCCGGTTCGGCGAGACTCGCTGCTTCGACACCCCGCTCGCGGAGTCGGGCATCGTCGGCATGGCCGTCGGCATGGCGATGAACGGCATGATTCCGGTCGTCGAGATGCAGTTCGACGCGTTCGCCTACCCCGCCTTCGAGCAGGTGGTGAGTCACGTCGCCAAGATGGGCAACCGCACGCAAGGCGCCGTGCGGCTGCCGATCGTCATCCGCATCCCCTACGGCGGCGGCATCGGCGGGGTCGAGCACCACTGCGACTCGTCGGAGGCGTACTACGTGCACACTCCCGGCCTCACGGTGGTCGCCCCCGCGACGCCGCAAGACGCCTACTCGCTGCTGCGGGCCGCAATCGAGTTCCCCGACCCGGTCGTCGTGCTCGAGCCGAAGAAGCTGTACTGGTCGAAGGGCGAGGTCGACACCAGCCTGACGGCCGAGATCGGTCAGGCCCGCGTCGTGCGCGAAGGCACGGATGGGACCCTCATCGCGTACGGCACGTCGGTGCAGGTCGCCCTCGACGCCGCGACGGCCGCCGAGGAGGAGGGTCGCAGCCTGCAGGTCGTGGATGTGCGCACCCTCACCCCGTTCGACGACGCGACCGTGATGGCCGCCGTGAAGTCGACGGGACGTGCCGTCGTCATCGCCGAGGCCTCGGGCTTCGCGAGCGTCGCCGCCGAGATCGCCGCCCGCGTCGGAGAGCGCTGCTTCGAGTACCTCGAAGCCCCCGTGCGCCGGGTCACCGGATTCGACGTTCCATTCGCGCCGCCGAAGCTCGAGAAGTTCTACCTCCCCGACGTCGACCGCGTACTCGACGCCGTCGACTCGCTCCACTGGGTTGACTGATGGAGCGTGACGACTGATGGGGAACCAGGTCTTCCGGCTACCCGACCTCGGCGAAGGGCTCACCGAGGCCGCGCTCATCCGCTGGCTCGTCGCGCCCGGCGACACCGTGCGGGTCGACCAGCCGATCGCCGAGGTCGAGACCGCAAAGAGCGTCGTCGAGCTGCCCTCCCCGTATGCCGGCACCGTTGCGGCGTTGCACGGCGCAGAGGGCGACACCCTCGCCGTCGGCGCCCCGCTGCTGGAAGTGACGGATGAGAGGGGCGGCTCGGGCAACGTGCTCATCGGCTACGGCACGAGTGGACACTCCGGTGGGACCCGGCGACGCAAGTCGGTGCGCGCAGCTGTCGCGGCATCCGCTGTCGCCTCCCCTCCCACCCGCACCGGGCCGGTCGCCGTGCGGTCGCCCATCGTGCGTCGCCTCGCGCAGGCCGAAGGGCTCGACCTGCGCAGCATCCCGGCCACCGGAGCCGACGGCGCCGTGACCCGTGGCGACGTGCTGCGCGCCCTCTCGGTGCGGCAGCCCGCCGCGTCGGGCGAACTCATCGCCGGCCTCGCGGTCGCCAAGCGGGAGCCGCTCGGCATGCTGCGCAAAGCGGTGAGCGCGAAGCTCAGCCGCAGCCGCGCCGAGATCCCCGAGGCGACGGTGTGGGTGGATGTCGACGCCACCGACCTCTGGACCCTGCGCGCCGCGATGGCCGTCGACGGTAAGAGCCCGTCGTTCACCGCGATCCTCGCGAAGTACGTGCTCATCGCCCTCGCCGCCTACCCCGCGCTCGGCGGCCGGCTGAGCGACGACGGCGCCGAGCTGATCGAGTTCGCCGGCGTGAACCTCGGCGTCGCCACCGACACCCCGCGCGGTCTCATGGTGCCGGTCGTGCGCAACGCCCACGAGATGAGCATCGCGGACCTCGACGCCGAGCTACGCCGGGTCGCCGAGTCGGCGCGCTCCGGCTCCGCGACCCCGGAGCAGCTCGCCGGGTCGACCTTCACCCTCAACAACTACGGCTCCCTCGGGGTCGACGGCTCCGCCGCGATCATCAACCACCCCGAGGTCGCCATCCTCGGGGTCGGGCGCATGCTCGAGCGCCCGTGGGTGGTCAGCGGCGAGATCGTGCCGCGCCGGATCGTGCAGCTGTCGCTCGTGTTCGATCACCGCGTCTGCGACGGCGGCTATGCGGCCGGCTTCCTGCGCACGATCGTCGATGCGATCGAGCATCCGGCGCAGCTCTACAGCCGACTCTGACGAAGAGTCAGTCGTCGGTGAGCACTCGACCGACGAGGTCGCGCACGGTGACGCCCTCGTGCTCGGCACGCGCGATGGCCGCCCCCGCAACCGCCAGCAGGGTGCCTTCCAACACCGACTTGCCGCGATGGCGACCGATCAAGGCGCCCAGCTGATCGAACGCGGCGCCGTTGCGTGCCGCCTTGAGGATGTCGCGCGCCGCGCGGACTTCCGCCGCATCCCACTCGGGCACCTGCGCCCGCACGACCACCCGAGCGACGGCGGGGTCGCGATGCCATTCGTCGAGGGTCCCCAGTCCCACGCCGATCACCTGGGCCACCGACGGCAGGTTCCCGACCGGGTCGGGCTGCACGCCGTCCATGACGGCACGTGCCAGCTCGACGCCGTTCTCGGCGAGCGCCTCGGTCACCAATCGATGCACGGTCAGAGCCATCGCGCGATGCTGCCCGACCGGTGTGAACCGATCGAGGTTGCGGCGTTCCGTCGCTCGCGCGAGCGCCGCGTTGACGACATCCAGGTCCTCGACGACGAGGTTGTCAAGGTCGATTCCCTCCTCGGCCAGCAGTGGGGCCAATTCGCTCATCACTTCGGCGGCCATGCCCGGGGTGTGAACGATGCCGAGCCTGGCCATCGTCGCTCTCACCTCGGGGTCGTCGAACGGGGAGGAGTCATCGTCGTCCCCAGGATCGAAGGCCTCCTGGTCGTCGTCGACCAGTCCCGCAATGAACGTCATCGCAAGAACCACACCTCGCGCGAAGGCACCGCGCAACAGGTCGGGAACACGGTATCGCCCGGCATCATCGACGATCACGAGGCCTGCCCCGGCCAGATGCTCGAGGGTGCGCTCAGCACGCGGCCGCAGTAGCTCATCGAGCGCGGTGTGCCCCCCGGCGAGGTCTACCGCTTCGTCGGGGTCGAGCGCTGCGACGGCGTGGGCCAGGGTGAGACGCAAGATCGTGGTGTTCCAGTCATCCGGATCGCTCTGAAGCGCGCCGGTGAGCTCCTGCGCGACGAAGACCGCCACGACCGCGGTGGCGTCGTCGAGCTGCGGCATCGCTTCGTCGAGCCAGTCGGATGCCGCCGACCCCCGCCGCACGCGCGTGCGGGTGATCTCGATGAGATCGGCCACCCTCAACGCTTCCCACCATGCCGCCAGGGTCGGAAGCTCCCACATCGACTGCACGTGCGCTTCGCCCTCCACCACCACCGCGCCGTCGCGGAACTCGCCCCAATGCGGTGACTTCGCGACGCCACGCGCCGCGATACCCAGAAGTGCGGCGACCGGCGCGATATCGGCCCGACGCAGCGCTCCCGATGCGGTGATAGCTCGGCCTGACCCGATCCATTCCAGCATGTCCCGAACGCGCGCGACGATCGGAACCTCGGCGAGCGCGTGACGGCGCTGGTCGGGATCAAGCCGGCCCGCGTCTTCCAGGGCGGCGGCAACGACGTCGGGAAGCACGTCGTCGGAGGAGGAGAGCGCCGCTTCGAGCAACTCGTGTGCATCGACCCATCCGCCCTCGGGTGACGTGTCCAGGCGGAAATGCAGGTAGTCGTGTAAAACGTCGAACAGGCCGCCTTCATGGCCGCCTTCGATGAGCAGATCGAGGATGTTCTCGGTCTCATCCGGATCGTGGAGGTCGAGCCCCGACCTCGCGGTCACCGCGAGCAGGGCTTCAAGCCCGGCGCGCGCGGCCGCAGGATCGGTGAACGTCTCCGGGGAGTCGCCCATCCAGTGGGCGAACCCGCGGATGACGGCCTGCGCTCCCACGTGCGGTCGGGAACGGGCAGGGTTGCCCAGTGTTCTCTTCTTGCGCTTCGACACGCTTTCCAGTCTGCCAGGACGACCCCCACGTTCGTGTCGGGCCCAGCGTGAGGCTAGCCTGCGTAGCGTTTGAGGAAGGTGAAAGGGTCGACGAATGAGCCGTCGATCTTGATCGTGAAGTGCAGGTGCGCGCCGCTGACCTGTCCGGTGGCGCCGGTGAGTCCGATGAAGTCGCCGACTTTGACTTGGTCGCCGAGCACCAGGGCGGAGGAGTCGCTGGCCATGTGCGCGTATCCGGCCTGGAATACCTGACCGTCGGGGGTGGTGCTTTCGATGACGATGAAGTTGCCCCAGGTGCCGCCGCCGGTGCTGCGCTCGACGACGACACCGTCAGCGACGGAGAAGATCGCCGCTCCGTAGCCGGTGCCGAAGTCGAGCCCGGAATGATCGGTCGAGCATCCGCGGCAGGGAGCGGCTCGTGCACCGAATCCGCTCGAGATGGGTACGGCGTACGGGAACGGCCAGCGGATCGGGCCGGTGCCGATGGTGTAGTCGAAGCTGCGGTTGCCGTAGCGCAGGCGGAGCATTTCAGCCCACGACGTCACGGTCCAGGCGTCGCGCTGTGCGAACGACACGAGGGTGGGGTCAACCTCGACGGTCTGTGCCTCCAGCTCGAGCGACTCGGCGAGGGCGGTCTCGTCAGGACGGGTGTTGAACGCGTTGGCCGGCACGGTCATGCCGAAAGCGAGAGTGCCGGCGAAGAGCATCGCGCCGAAGGAGAGCAGACGTTTGCCGAGCGTCTTGTTGACCGCGGCGACCCGAACGGCGTCCCGTCTGGGGGTGCTCTTGTCCCGGCGACGCGGCTTCGCACGAGCTGTCGGCGACGCCGATTCCCGACGCGACGCCGTAGGCGCAGCGACCTCGGCGGAACGCTCACGCCCCCGCAGCTCCCGTTCCCGCAGCTCACGCCTCGTCAACGGTGGCGAGACGACCTCACGGGAAGCCGAGAACGGTGGATCCGCGGTCATACGGGCAGAACTCCTCGGGGGGCGACCGACCACGAAACGCAACCGGACTACTCGGGCTGGCGGCGCATACTTGCCGCCTCGATCCACCCAGGGTAACAAATCGGCAACGATGGAAGTAATCCGGGCGGGCAGATTCACAGACTCACGCGCCGGTGGCGGGGTCAGTTCCTTCCGCACCCTTGGCATCGCTCGACGACTGACGCGATCGCTATGCCGCCGTCGTCTCTCTCGAGTGCAGCAGCGGGCCCGTGACAACCCACGCCAGGATGCCGACCACCGTGAGGATGTCGCCGACGTTGAACACGGCGAACCAGTCGACTGCAATGAAGTCGACGACCGCGCCGGTGAAGGGCGCGCCATCAGCGCGGCTGAGACGGTCGTACATGTTCCCCGACCCTCCCGCGGCGACCGCGACGAGCAGAAGGATGTGGGGTCGTGCTGTGCCGCGCACCAGGTTCCAGCAGATCCAGAAGCCAAGCACGATGAGGATCACGAGGATGAATACCGCGGCTACCGGGCCCTGGTCGGCACCGAGGCCGAAGGCGACTCCGGGGTTGAAGGCGAGTCGCAAGCTGACGGTCGGCAGAAGCGGGATCGTCGCGCCGTCCACCAATGCTGTAAGCGCCCATGACTTGCTGAGCTGGTCCGCGGCGAGCCCTGCGACGAAGACGAGGACCGCAGCGGCAGCCAATATCACCCGGGTCGCACCCCGGCTCGCGGTTCTAGGTGGGCGTTCGCCGGTCGTGGGCGGTTCGAAATCACCATTCATCCGTCGCTGCTCCGATGACGGGGCCTCGTGGTGGAAGGGCCGACCGGGCCGTTGCCCCGGATGGCCGCCGTCGTCCGCGTCATTCGGGCTGCCGCTCATCGAGCGACCGCTGATCGAAGGGTTGGTGTCGGCGGCGACTGCGGGCACCGATCACGGCCACAACGATGGCGCACAGGACGAGGAAGGCGACCAGTCCGCCGCCGACGATCCAGATGCCCGTGAACGTAAGGTCCTCGCCACCCTGCTCCGAACTCTCCCTTCCAGCCGCGTCGTCCGCACCATCGCCGGGAGGGATGCTGTCGCCGGGTCGACACGGCGCGGTGGCAGCACCCTCGGTCGGGATCTCGTCGGTGGGCTTCTGGTACACGAAGTCGAAGGAGTCGGAAGTGGGATGGCCGTCCGCAGAGATGACCTGCCAGATGACCCGATAGGTGCCCGACTCTCCCATGACGGTCGCTGTCGAAGCGGTCGACCCCTGCCGTTGCACGCAGCCCCGGTTGTAGAAGAGCTCATCCGGTCCGATCACCTGGATGGCGAACGCCCCATTGGAGTCGCCGATGTCGAGCAGTTCGTCACTGAAGCCCAACGACACGGTCTCCGGCGGTGCGATAACGGTGCTGCCCGCCGCCGGAGAGCTGGACACGAGGCCCTCGTGTGCTGCCGCCGGGGCCGGAACCGCGAGGACCAGGCCGATGACCAGGGCGACGCCCACGATGGTGCGGCGACGGGGACGAGCGGATGGGACATTCATTGGATCTCCAAATCTTCTGATTACTCTCTCTCATCGTGAGCGATCTCGACCGGACTGCGGGCGGGACGGTCGGCCCGGTCGGCGCGGAAGATCGCGGGGCAGAGGGTGGATATCCTCTTTGACGGGGCGCGGCCTTATCACGGCGTGCCCGATGGGGGCCGTTGCTGATCGCGTTGTCGCAGTTGCGTTAGGTACTCGTTGTAGGCGTCCAGGTCGGGATCGCCCTCCCGGGCGGCCCGCCGGTCGGCGGCGGCGGCTTTCGAAGTGTCGTCGCGGAACCAGCGGTGCAGGATGTAGAGCAGCATGAGCACAGTGGGACCCTCGCCGTAGGACCAGGCAAGCCCGCCGGCAACGCCCTGATCGGCGAGGGGGTCGATACCGAGCGAGAGCGGCGGGCTCGCAAAAGAGTCCAGGATGAGCGAGGGGCTGACCATGATGAACACCCCGAAGAATGCGTGCAGGGCGACCTCGGCCGCGAGGTCGATGATCCGCGCCGGGTAGGACATTCGGATCGGAAGGGGGTCACTACTGAGGATAGGGATGGTGAACAGCACGCCCGCGGCGAGGAAGCCGAGTTCCAAACCGAGATGGCCCAGCGGGAGCGCGAGGATCGGGTCCGCCAGGCCGGCCAGGTAGAGCCCGTAGAAGAAGAACAGGAACAGCGGGACGGCGAAGGCCGGATGCAGCAGCCATCTGCCCACCCGGCTGCGAAGCCCCCAGAGGGCCAGCCGCAACGCCACGCGTCCCCAGCCCAGGTGCGGCGTCGCGCGCAGCAACAGGGTTCCCGGGGAGCCGAGCACCAACAGCGGAGGGATCAGCATCATCAGGGTCAGCTGCTGGAACATGAACACCGAGAACATCACGTACCCGTAGCCTTCGACCCCGAGGCCGGTGACCAGGACCATCACCACGCACCCGAGCAGGAAGATGACCGCCCGGCCTATCGACCAGCGCCGGCCGGTCGACCAGAGCCGGACGGCGCCCAGCAAATACAGTCCAGCCAGCACCACCCCGATCACGGGGATGACGGGGAGCGGCTGGAGATTCAGCGCGAGGAATTCCCCGATGTCCGGTGGAGCATCGGGAATGATCGCCCAGTCCTCATTCACGACGGGGAGACTTTCTTCATCCGGCGTTCTCCTTCTGCCAGACGGCATCCTTGGTCGGCGCAGACGTCCAGACGCGCGCCGAAGGGCGCCCGGGGCTGCTCTGGTGGGGCGATCACGTTCAGATCACCGTTGTGAAGGAGCCGATGAGACGGTGAAGTTCACGACGAGCAACTCACCGCGATACTGCGCCGCGCTGATCGTCTCCTCGGTGTCGGTCTGCCCCGTGAAGCCGATCGGCTCGCCTCCGTCGTCGACCGCGAACACCCGGTGGGCGATAGCAGTACAGAAGCTGCCACGACAACCCCTGCCGCTCCGCCCGCCAGACCGCTCCGCGTCATGGTCGACGCCCACGACGATCACTCGCTTCATCCAGAGCGTCTCCAGCGGCGATGTCTCGCGGCGGTGTCACCGGCCCAGCTCCGCTTCGATCGCCGCGCGCAGGTCCTCGAAGGAGGTCAGCTGCACCATTCGGTCGTTGACGAAGAAGGTCGGGGTGGAACCCACGCCCAGTGCGACCCCCTCGTCGAAGTCGGACTCCACCCGTTCCAGGGTCGCCGGGTCCGCAACGGCGGCGTCAAATTCGGCAAGGTCCAGCCCGAGCTCGTCGGCGAACTGCCGGAAGAGCGGTGCCCGTGATTCCTGCGCCTCGCCCCACTCGGATTGCGTCTCGAACATCCGGGTGTACATCGCCTCCAGCTGCCCCTGTTGCGCGGCGGCCTCGACGGCGATCGCGGCGTTCTTTGAGTTGCCGTGCCCGGGCAGCGGGAAGTAGCGGAAGGCGAAGGTCACCCGGCCGGAGAACTCCTCGCGAAGGTCCTCCACCACCGGGTAGAAGGCGCCGCACGCCTCGCATTCGAAATCAAGGAACTCCACCACCGTGACCGCGCCGTCGCCGGCGTCATCCAGGATGTGAGTGTCGTCCCGGATCGCGGCGGCAGGCGCGGCCCCCGGGGTAGAGCCCGTTTCGGGATCGCGGGATTGTGGTGCTTGCAGGATCGCGGCGACAAGGAAGCCGACCACGATAAGGACGATCGCGCCACTGAAAGCGATGGCGACTTTGACATTGGTGTTCATGCGGGCTCTCTCCAAGCTCATTCGGACATCAGGTCGAGCGCACCCGAGCGTGATCGGGGCGCGGGGGACAGCGGCACGAGCACGACGGCGGCACAGCGCCGCGAGCCTTTGTGTGCCGGGGCCGGCCTAAGTGCGACTGATGGAGAGAGCGATCAGGCCGGGAGGCGCGCCGACTCCGAGCGCGGTGGGCGCAGCGGCGATGACGATGGCGCGCAGGGGCGGAGCCGCAATGCCGAGACGTCGAAATAGGTCCGCCCGCCAGGCACCGACCACCAGCAGAGCAAGGCCCGACACCCCGCAGATGATCAGCGCCGTGCAACCGCCAGCCTGGCCCATCGCGGTCTGCTCGGCGAGTGCGATCTCGGGTGCGTCGGCGTCGGGTTCGGCGACCGGTTGATGCGCGGTGCCGAATTCCGTGAGAACCGGGTGGCCGCTTTCACCCTGGGAGGTTTGCACGTGGTGCACGCCCAGCACCACCAGCATCACCAGCACGAGCGTCACGCCGATGGTGACCAGTCGAATCAGCACAGCAGGCCGCGGAACGGTCGCGACGCGCAACATGAGGGTCGGGGTCACCGGACTCAACCTAATGGGCCGAGTGCGGGCCGTCGTGTCCCGAACGCTCGTCGAGGCCGGGCTCGTTCGCCGGATGCAGCAGCACCGTGTGTCCCACGTGCTCCAGGCCCAGCTCGAGCAGGATCCGCACATGCGAGTCGGCCAGCGCGTAATACGCGTTCCGGCCGTCACGCGTGACATCGACGACCCGGTGGGCGCGCAGCAGACGCAGAGCGTGCGAGACGGCCGACTCACTCAGGTCGACCACGGCGGCGATGTCCCGCACCGCCATCCGCCCGGCCAACAGGGCGATCAGGATGCGAACGCGGCCAGGGTCGCCGAGAAGGCTGAACACGTCGGCCAGATCGGTGATGTCGGCGATGCCCGGCATGCTCGCGCGGACCTCCTCGACCTGTTCCGGATGAACACCCCGCAACGCTGCGCTGTCTCGCCCCCCCGAGCCGATCTTGTCCATGATCCTCACGCTACTCGTTCTACCTGATCAAACCAGGTTGGTGGGCTCGTCGAAGGCTGCCGGCTCGCACTGGATCGTCACATGCTCGATGTGGTACCGGTCCCGCAGCACGATCCGCACCTCCTCAAGGACGCTCCGATAGTCACGATCGGCGACGACGACGTGACCGCTCGCGGATTCCATCCCGGAGGTGATCGTCCACACGTGAAGATCGTGAACCTCGACCACGCCGTCGACGGCGAGCACCGCGGCGCGCAGCTCCTCCATGTCGATGCCGGGTGGGGCGACCTCGAGCAGAATCCGCAACGCCTGCCGGGTCAGCTTCCAGGTACGCGGCAGGATGAACAATCCGATGCCCACGCCGATGATCGGATCGGCGTAGGCCCACCCGGTCGTCAGCAACACGATCGCCGCCACGATCACCCCGACCGACCCCAATAGGTCGGCGAGAACCTCGAGGTAGGCGCCCTTCACGTTCAGACTCTCCTTGGACCCCGCCATCAGCAATCGGAAGCTGACGAGGTTGATGACCAGCCCGATGCTCGACACCACCAGCAACGGCACGCCGGGGATCTGCGGTGGCTCACTGAACCGCTGCACCGCCTCAAAGAGGACATAGCCGGCCACGGCGAACAGCAGGATTCCGTTAGCCAGCGCCGCCAACACTTCGAGGCGATACAGCCCGTAGGTGCGCTGTGACGTGGCGGGCCGGCTCGCCAGGGTGATCGCCGCTAGCGCCATCCCGAGCCCGAGAACATCGGTGCCCATATGCGCGGCGTCGGAAATCAGCGCGAGCGAGTTGACGGCGAAGCCGACGATGAACTCGACCAGCATGTAACTGCCGGTCAACGCGAATGCGATGATCAGCGGGCGGCGATGCTTCCCGCCCGCGCTGGAGGGTGAGTGAGTGTGACCGGCACCCATCAGCAGTTCCCGGCATCTGTTTGATTGCACATATGAACAGTATTGCAGATGCACCTCTGACCGGCGAACGACGCCTCCTCGGCAATCGATTCCGTAGGCTCGGGGGTAGCGGTACTCGAGAGCTGGAGGGCGAATGAATACCACCAAGGATGGCTTCCCGGCACGCCGGTCGATGTCATCGCTCGCGATCGTCCTGCTCGTCACGGGTGTGATCGGCTGGGTAGCGTCCGTGATCTTGCTCGTCGAGCGTCTGCGCAACCTTCAGAACCCCGGCGAGGCTCTCAGCTGCGACCTCAGCCCATTCGTTTCGTGCGGCGCTCTCTTCGAGCGCTGGCAGGCATCCGTGCTCGGGTTTCCCAACCCGATCCTCGGTGTCGCCGGCTTCGTGGCCCCGATCGCCGTCGCCGCGGGCCTGCTCGCGGGTGCCAGGTTCGGCGCCTGGTACTGGAGGCTGTTGACCCTCGGCGTGTTCGGCGCATGGATCTTCGTGACGTGGCTGTACACGCAGAGCGTCTACGCCATTGGCGTACTGTGCCCCTACTGCATGCTCGTCTGGGCCGTCACCATCCCCATGTGGTGGTACCTGCTGGCCTGGGGGCTGAAACACGGCACCCTGTTCGGCAACCGCACCCGCCGCCTCGGGGAACAGCTGTTCCCGTTCGCGTGGGTCGCCGTGCTCGCCAACTACGCCGTGATCCTCCTCACGATCCTTGTGCAGTTCCCCTTCCTCTTCGCTGTCTAGTCCATGGCCCACCGGCACCCGAAGGGCGACTTCGAACGAGACGAGAACCTCGTCCTGGTGCCGATGGAGTCCCCTCCGGCCGACGCGGCATGATCCCCGTGCAACCCGCGCGCTAGCCAGCCCCAGCGATCTTGGGTTCGACTCCGACTCCGACCTCGGCCAGAGCCGCTGGCCATCCGTCGGGACGGCTCCCGGCGCGTTCCGTAGGACTCGTCAGTCGAAGAGCTCGCCCAACCAGCCACCCCGGCGTTTACGCCCGGATTGGTCATGGTTGCCGCGGTATTCGCCGCGATCTCCCGAATCGGAATGGTGCCCGCCTCGCTCGCGGTATTGCCCGGATGCTTCAGCGCGCGGGGCGACGTCGGGGATCGAAGTGCTGATGGAGCGGTCAATGATCTTGTCTAGTTCGCCTCGATCAAGCCACACTCCGCGGCATTGCGGGCAAAAGTCGATCTCGATCCCGGACCGTTCGGACATCACCAGGGTCGCGTCGTCGATCGGGCATTTCATGGGAGCTCCTCGGGTACGGTGATGCGGAACGCTACCCGCTGTTACTGAAAGTTCGCCCAGCCATCCCGCTGATGCGGTGTCGGCTGAGGCTGCGGGCGTTGGGATGCACATTCGGGCGCCTCACCCTGTCGAGGAGGTGGGATGCGGCGAACCCGCCGGGTGCGTCGAGGTCGTTACCCTTGTCGGATGTCCACGTCTGATCTGTCCTCCAGCGCGCAGGACTATCTGAAGGCGATCTGGAACTTGCAGGAGTGGTCCGATTCCCCGGTGACCGCTTCGGTGATCAGCGAACGGGTGGGCCTCAAGCTGTCCTCGGTGTCAGACGCCGTGCGGAGACTCACGGAGCAAGGTCTGCTCGAACACGCGCCCTATGGGCGGGTCGAGTTGACGGCTGCGGGCCGCGCTCACGCGGTCGCGATGGTGCGAAGGCATCGCCTGATCGAGACCTTCCTGGTACAGACGCTCGCCTATAGCTGGCACGAGGTCCACGACGAAGCCGAGCGCCTGGAACACGCGGTGTCGGATCTGATGGTCGATCGGATCGACGAGCTCCTCGGTCACCCGACACGGGATCCGCACGGTGATCCGATCCCATCGCCCGACGGCACGACACATCGCCCCGAAGCGATTCCGCTGGTCGCAGTGGTGCCGGGAGCATCGGTTCGGGTGGCGCGGATCTCCGACTCGGATCCCGAACTGTTGAAGTATTTCGCCGCGGAGGGTGTGGTGATGGATGCCGAACTCGACATCATCCCGGGCGACCCCTACTCCGGCGCGATCGTTGTCCGGGTCGCGGGTCGCCCGAATTCGATCACGCTGGGTGCCGCAGCGGCATCCGCGGTGTGGGTGTCGCGCTAGCGTGCGCAATCGAATGGTGTTCGGCATGACGTAGTTCTATATTCGTCATGAAGGAGTTGCCATGGCCGTCGAGCACAATCCCCCGTTCGTGACCAGCCGTCGAGGGCTGCTGCTCGGTGCCGTGGCGGCGGTGCCGGCGCTTTCGCTCTTCGGCAGCCCGGCGTGGGCCGGTGACGCGCCGGCGATGGATCAGGGCGCCATGGGAATGGACCGCGCAGATCACCCCGGGTTCCCTACCGGCTCCGTTCCCCCCGATCGGGCGGGGATCGATCCGACCGCGATTCTGCGGGACTTCGACAAGGGCCAGGTGAGCACGCTGCCCGACGGCCGGATCCTGCGTGAGTGGGAGATCACCGCGCTCGACCGCGACTTCGAGATCGCGCCGGGCGTGATCTTTCCCGGCTGGACCTACAACGGCAGGATACCCGGGCCCACACTGTGGGCGCAGGAGGGCGACGCGCTGCGCATCCACTTCACGAATGCCAGCTCACACCCGCACACGATGCACTTCCACGGCGTCCACACCGCGGAGATGGATGGCACGCCCGGCGTCGGACCGGGGAACATCGCGCCGGGGTCGACGTTCACCTACGAGTTCGACGCCACCCCGTTCGGCACCCATCTCTACCACTGCCACACCTCCCCGCTAGCTGTCCACATCGCCAAAGGGTTGTACGGCGGTTTCATCATCGAACCGAAGGCCGGGCGCGAGCCGGCCGATGACGAGATGGTGATGGTGATGAACGGCTACAACACCGACGGTGGCGACAACAACGAGTTCTACTCGGTCAACGGGCTGCCGTTCCACTTCATGGACAACCCCGTCAAGGTCAAGAAGGGCGCGCTGGTGCGCATCCACCTGATCAACGTGCTGGAGTACGACCCGATCAACTCGTTCCACCTCCACGCCAACTTCTTCCACTACTACCCGACCGGCACGATGCTCACGCCGAGCGAGTTCACTGACACGGTTTCGCAGGTGCAGGGCCAGCGCGGCATGCTCGAACTGCGGTTTCCCTACGTCGGCCGGTACATGTTCCATGCCCACAAGACCGAGTTCGCCGAACTCGGCTGGATCGGGTTCTTCGAGGTGACCGAATGACCGGCCCGATCACGGCCGAGCCGAAAGATGTGGGTCCCGATCGGTCCGATGGGCCTCCGCCTCGCCGGGTGCCCCGTTGGCTGCTCGGGATCGGTCCGCTCGTGCTCATCGCGACGCTCATCGGGCTGTTCACCCTCCTTAACGCACCCGGTGTCACCGGTGACGGGAACCGCATCCCCCAAGAGGAGATCGTGGTCGAGACCATCCAGCTTCACCCCGGGCAGATCGTGCTCACCGTCCGCAATGAGGGCGCCGACCCGGTATCGATCGCACAGGTCAACGTGTCGGACTACTACGCGCAGTTCACCCAGACCCGCGAGGAACTCGCCCGGCTGGAGTCCGACATCATCACGATCAGCTACGACTGGGTCGAGGGTGACCCGTACGAGATCACGCTGGTGACGTCGACCGGCGGAACGATCGGCGCCGAGATCGTCGCCGCCGCCGCAACCCCCGAGCGGGGTGCATCCTTTTTCGGCTTGATGACGTTGCTCGGCGTCTACGTCGGCGTCATCCCGATCGGAATCGGCCTGCTCTGGATGCCGTTCGTGCGGCGGTCCTCGAAAGCCTGGGTTCGCGCCTTGATGGCCTTCACCATCGGCCTGCTCGCCTTCCTCACGATCGATGCCACCCTCGAGGGACTCGAACTGGTCGCGGGCACCACCGCCTTCGGGGGTGGCCTCATCGTCTTCCTCGGCGCGCTGGCCGCCTACCTGACCCTCGAAGGCGTGGAGGGCATCATCCTCCGACGCCGCGTGGGGAGCATGCGCGACGCGGCTCTGCCCGCCCGAACAGTGGCGTTCCTCATCGCGACCGGCATCGGCCTGCACAACTTCGGCGAAGGCTTGGCGATCGGCTCCGCCTACGCCGTCGGTTCCCTCGCGCTCGGCGCGTTCCTGGTGATCGGATTCGCCATCCACAACACCACCGAGGGGTTGGCCATCGTCACCCCGCTCGCGGCCGAACGGCCCCGGCTGCGTCTCCTCGTACTGCTGGGACTCATCGCCGGCGCGCCCGCGATCGTGGGCGCGATCCTGGGTGGCACAGCCCTCCAACCCAACCTCGTGGCTCTCCTGTTCGGTGTGGGCGCCGGCGCCGTCGGCCAGGTCGCCGTCAAACTCCTGCCCCGGCTGACGGACGAGGCGGGGCGCATGCTCACTCCGCTCACCGCAGGAGGAATCGTCGTCGGGCTCGGGTTCATGTTCGCCACCGGGTTGCTCGTCGCCGCGTGAGGCGCTGGGCCACAGAGCCTCGTCTCCCTAGCCTTGCGGCATCCGCGACCGCGGTCTGCGGGCCGCCCTGACGCCGTTCAGGATCACCACCACCTCGGCGATCTCGTGGACGAGGACGACGCCGGCGAGACCCAGAACACCGAGCAGAGCCAGCGGGAACAGCGCGACGATGATGGCGAGCGAGAGCACGATGTTCCCGGTCATGATCCGGCGGCCTCGACGTGCGTGCAGGAGAGCAGCAGGGATGAGCCGGAGGTCGTTGCCGGTGAAGGCAACAGACGCGGACTCGATCGCGACGTCGGAGCCACTGACCCCCATGGCGATCCCGACATCGGCGGCCGCAAGCGCCGGTGCGTCGTTGATGCCGTCTCCGATCATCGCCGTGCGGCGGGTCGCCGAGTAGGTCTGGATCGCCGACGCCTTGTCGCCGGGCAGCAACTCGGCGTGCATTTCGGTGATACCCGCCTGGCGGGCCAGGGCGCGGGCGGTGCGGGCGTTGTCGCCGGTGAGCATCGCCGTGTCGACGCCGACGGCGGCGAGTTGTCGGATGGTGTCCGCTGCCTCGGGCTTGAGTTCGTCGCGGATGCCGAGAATGCCGACGACCTTTCCGCCGAGCTCGACCACGACGACCGTCATTCCCTGTTCCTCCAACGAGGCCGCCCGTTCGCCGAACGCACCGGGACCGATCCAGCGGGGACTGCCGACCCGAGCGGTTTGACCGTGAAGCGTCCCGGTGATCCCACGTCCGGGCTCCTCGGTGACGTCGACGAGTGCCGCGGGATCCGGGGACGCGGTGACGATGGCGGTCGCGAGGGGATGGGTGCTGTGTGATTCGAGTCCCGCGGCGATTGCGAGGACCCGGTCGCGCTGGTCGTCGTCGACCGCCTCGACGGTGACGACCTCGGGTCGCCCCCGGGTCAAGGTGCCGGTCTTGTCGAAGACGACGAGCTCGACAGCACCGAGCTGCTCGAAGGCCTCGCCGGACTTGATGATGACACCGAACCGGCTGGCCGCGCCGATTGCTGAGATGACGGTGACCGGAACGGCGATCGCCAAGGCGCACGGGGACGCGGCCACGAGCACCACGAGGGCGCGCTCGGTCCAGAGCAGCGGGTCGCCCACAATGAATCCGAAGAGGATGATCAAGCCCGCGAGGATCAGCACGGCCGGGACCAGCGGCTTGGCGATGCGGTCCGCGAGGCGGGCGCGTTCACCCTTGCGCGCGTTGGCCTGCTCGACCAGCTCGACGATCTTGGTGAGGGAGTTGTCGCGGCCATCTGCGGTGGCTTCGAGCTGGATCGATCCGCCTCCGTTCATCGAACCAGCCGGCACTGGATCGCCCGGGCCGACCTCGACCGGGATGGATTCGCCCGTGATCGCGGAGGCGTCGATGCTGCTGCGACCGCTGACCACGATCCCGTCCGTGGCGACGCGATCGCCGGGACGGATCACGAGGATGTCGAGAACCCGCAGCTCGCTGGCCGGCACGGTCGTCTCGCCGGAGAGCTTGGAGACGGTAGCGGTCTCCGGGATCAGCGACAACAAGGCACGCAACCCATTGCGGGCCTTGTCCATCGCCCGGTCTTCGAGCGCTTCGGCGATGGAGAACAGGAAGGCCAGCGCGGCCGCCTCCCCGATGTGGCCGAGCAGCACCGCGCCGGCTGCGGCGATAGTCATGAGCAGACCGACACCGAGACGACGGTGCAACAGGCGCTTGACCGCACCAGGGACGAACGTCGCCGCGCCGGCGAGCAGACTGACGGCGAGCACGATCGTCGCGGGAAGGTCGACCCCCGACCACTCGAGCACGTATCCCCCGGCCAGCAGAACTCCCGACGCGATCGGCAGGAGCAGGTGCCGATCACGCCACCACGACACGACCTCCTCGCTGCCACCGTGATCGTGCTCGTCGTGCTCGTCGTCCTCGCCGTCCAGCCCGTGGGCGGCGCGGCTTCCGGCCGGGGTGGGCTTCCGCGGCTCCACCCCTTCTTCGGGCGCGCAGCAGTCGCGGCTCACGCGCCCGCTCCACAGCACAGCGGCACGGCGCAGGTCTCGTCCGTGCAGGCCACCCCATCGTCCACCGCGAGCACCGCATCCAGGAGCGATGAGAGTGCCCGGGTCAGGTGCGGGTCGGCAATCTCGTAGCGGGTTCGCCGACCTTCGGGCGTCGCGACGACGATCCCGCAGCCGCGCAAGCATGCAAGATGGTTCGAGACGTTGGAGCGGGTCAGCTCGAGCCCTCGGGACAGCTCGGCCGGATACCCCGGCCTCTCGAGCAGGCTCAGCAGGATGCGGGAACGGGTCGGATCGGCCATCGCACGACCCAGGCGGTTCATCACGTCAGCACGGGATGCAATAGTCAGCATCCACTGACTATACGCAGCGCTCGATCGGCGCGCGTTCGCCTCTCAAAGCCGTACCAACCAGTCCACGAGAGCCAGCAAACCGCCGAACCTGAGAGTGACGACGGAGGGATTTGAACCCTCGGAACCCTTGCGGGTTCGCCACCTTAGCAGCGTCTGCGACGTGTGCAGATGGTGCAGACATCGTGCTCGTGGGCGTAGGCGACGATCACGATTTCGCTTCGACGCAAGTTCGGCTGACAGCATCCGGTAGGTCTCGTCCGCGTCGACCAACTCGACCTTGCCCGCGAGGATGTCATCGACTCGTGAACCGATCTCATCACGCCATGCAGCGTCGACCTCGGCCGGATCGCTGTCGGCGTCCTGGTCCACGCTGAGCCGAAGCATGCGAGCAGCCTCCAGGCGCTCGTCCGGGGTGAGCGAGTAGCCCGCCTCGATGTAGTCCGCCAGCCTCGGAGTCATGTGTCAGGCGTACGGCGGCACGCTGACATCAGCCAGGATCGAAGCTTGCGGCGACTCATGCGCCCGACTCCGCCCGTCGCGCCCGGCGACGGGTCGGGATGCAGGCGGCGATAATCGCCACGAGTGTCGCCGGGAGGAAGTACCAGCCGATGGTGAGGGAGCCGATGATCGCGCAGGACCCTCGGGTCATTCCTGAGAACGCAGAAGGCAGCGAGACGGACGAGGGAACGGTCGGTGAAAGCGGTTCTTGACCGGAGATTTCTTGAGCGGAGACGGAGGGATTTGAACCCTCGGAACCCTTGCGGGTTCTCCACCTTAGCAGGGCCTCGATTTCCGCATCAGGCCCGACATCAGGCGGCTCGCGACCCCTGGAAACACCGAAAACACACCATCATCTGTTTGACGGGTACACAGGGGGGACACTGGAGTACGGGTCTTTCGGGCCGGCTAGTCGTCGTGCCACGATGAGCAAGTGTCCCAGTTACGTCCTGCAGGACAGGCGATTGACTATACACGTATAATCCAATGGTGAGCGATAGCATCCTCGGCATCGACGCTGGCACCAGCGCGTGCAAGACCGTGCTCCTCTCGCTCGACGGCGCCGCGCTGGGATCGTCCACTCGCACCTATCCAACGACGCGCGGATCGGACGGCAGCGCCACGCAATCCCCGGGTGACTGGGTGGACGCGATGGTCGGGACGGTCCGCGAAGTACTATCTCTCAGCGACTCACCGAAGCTGATCGGGATCTCGGTGACCGCACCTGCACACAACGTTGTACTGACGCACCGCGACGGTCGTGAACCGTCCACGGTGCTGCTCTGGTCGGACCGGCGACCGGCTCGGCACGTGCAGCCCCTTCTCGATGCCCATGCCGACTATTTCGACCGCACCTTGGTTCGGTTGAGTTCAGGCTGGAGCCTGCCCCAGCTGAGATGGATCCGCCACACCGAGCCCGACAGGTGGGAAGCGTGCGAGTGGGTGCTCCCCGCGAAGGACTACCTCCGATTCGTGCTGACCGGCGTCGCGGCGACCGACCCGTCCGATGCCGCAGGCACCGGCCTCTTCGACCCGGCGGTCCGCGACTGGTGGTCTGAGATCGTCGACGCAGAGGACCTCAGCGGCCGACTGCCGCCGATCCTGTCGTCTTCCGACATTGGTGGGCACCTTCTGCCTGACGTTGCGGTCGCTCTCGGGGTGCCCGCCGGAATCCCGGTCGCCGTTGGCGCGACCGACACCGCTGCGGAGCTCGTCTCGATCGGGGCCCGGCGGTCGGGCACTGGTCTAATCAAGATCGCGAGCACCGGAACCGTCGTCGCTGTCACAGACCGGCTCGCATCCGACCCGAGACTGTTGATCTACCCGCATGCGGACGAGGGTCTGTGGTACGTGCTCGCGGCCACCAACTCCGCGGCAACCGCACACGCATGGATCGCGCGCCAACTCGTCGGGCTGGGTGAGTTCTCCGAATTGCCGCTCTCCGAACTCGTTCACCTTGTGGAAGAGTCCGCCGCCAGTGTGCCGCCCGGCTCCGGTGGTGCCATGTTCCTCCCCTTTCTCGACGGCGAACGGACTCCCTACTGGGACCACGAGCTGCGCGCGGCCTTCCTCGGGCTCACCGGATACCACGGGCCCGGTCACCTGGCGCGGGCAGTCATGGAGGGGGTTGCGATGAGCCTTCGGACAGGCCTCGGTGTCATCCGGGACCTCGGTCACGATCTGACGGTGCCTGTGCTGACTGGCGGAGGGCTCGAGAGCGGCCTGTGGAGATCGATCCTGGTGGCCGCGCTCGACCTCGACGCGACCCGGATGCCGCGGCAGGGTCCGGCGATCGGGGCGGCAATGATCGCCGGGCGGCTTGTCGGTGCTGACATCATGCCGTACGTCGAAGCGCTACCCGTCGAGCGTCCGGCACCGGCGTGGACGCAGTGCTACGACGACCTCTTCGCCATTTACACGCGTGCGGTGGAAGCGACCGCGCCGTTGAGCCATGCGCTCGGAAGGTTCGGGGCACCCTCGGGCGATTGACACATTGGCTATTCCTGTATATACATGAGTACCAAGCCGCGGTGCGATGGCGCCCGCTGATCGGCCCGAGCGGCGAAGAAGACCTCGCGCGAGTCGAGACGGGCGTGGCAGGAAGGAAGATCGGTGTTTCATTTCCGAAAAGGGGCTCTGGCGTTCATCGCGATGACGTCGTTGCTCGCCGTATCGGCGTGTAGTACCACCCCCGAACCGGCGGAGACCTCCGACCCGGTCACACTGCGGTGGGGTCTGGTCCTCAACGAGGATCACGCCTGGTACACCTGCGGTATTGAGAAGGTGCAGGAGATCCTCGCCGAAAACGACGAGGCGAAGCTCGACATCGAGGTGTTCCCGGGCGGTCAGCTCGGAACAAACGAGGAGATGGTGGACAGCGTGTCGCAGGGCACGCTTGACATGACCATCCCCGGTGTCGGCAGCGTCTCCGGCTTGTACCCGGATTTCGGTGTCCTCGAGGCGTTCTTCGTCTTCGACGACGTCGATCACGGTCTGGAGGTCTGGAACGGCGAGATCGGTGCCGAGCTCAAACAGGGTGCGATCGACGAGGCCAATGTCCACGTTCTCGGCGACCTCTGGTACATCGGAACCCGGTACGTGACGGCGAACAAGAAGATCGAGACCCCAGCCGACCTGGTCGGGCTATCGATGCGGGCTCAGGACACTCCGGCGAGCTTCGCCAACATCTCGTCGCTCGGTGCGAACCCGACGCCGATCAACTTCGGCGAGCTGTATCTGGCGCTCAGCCAGGGGGTCGTCGACAGCCAGGAGAATCCTATTCCGAACATCGTTGCGGCGAAGTTCCAGGAAGTGCAGGACTACCTCATGCTGACCGCTCACGTGCCTCAGTTCGGGTCGGTGCTGATCAGCGAGGACGTCTGGCAGGGTTTGTCGGCCACGCAGCAGCAAGCACTCGACGACGCCGTTCGCACGGCGGCGGCCAATGTCCGGGTCTGCATCGAAGAGCAGGAGACGACCGTGCTCGAGGAGTGGCAGAACTCGGCTGATCCGCCGATCGAGGTCGTCGAGGTCGACCGCGATGCGTTCCAGGAAGCGGCGCTCGAGTACTTTACCGGTCCTGATGGGCCGGCGTTCTCCGAGTTGTACCAGCGGATCCGCGAGACCAGCTAGTGCAGCATCCGGACGGGCGGGGATCGCGAGCCGCCCGTGCGCTCGACGCAATCGAGCGTACGGAGACGGTGGCCTGCGTCCTCATCGTCGGGGCGATGCTGGTGACGGTACTCTTACAGGTCGTATTCCGGTACGCCCTCCGAGCACCGCTTCCCTGGACCGATGAGCTCGCGCGCTACAGCCTCATCTGGCTGACGTTCATAGCGGCAGCGCTAGTCATGGGAAGGCGTCGCCACATAGCGGTGCACATCACCGTGCGCCTGGGTCCCCGCCCGTCCCGGATCGTCCTCATCGCAGTCGGTGCGGTCGTCGCCGCCACTTGCGCCCTCATGGCAGTGCTCTCCATCTCGATGATGGAGCGATGGTCGAAACGCATCTCAACCGTGCTCGAGCTCCCGATGGCGGCCGTCGTCGCAGCGTTGGGTGTCGGGTTCGCCTTGATGACGGTGCACGCGATCGCCGGGATGATCGCGGACGCGCGGTTGAGCGACGCAGATGTGCTCGCGCAGTTCGGCGACAGCACTGACGAGGTGCTGCTGTGATCCTGCTGTTGGTCGTCCTCGGCGTGCTGGTGCTACTGGCCGTCCGCATCCCGGTCTGGTTGGCGCTTCTGATCCCGTCGCTGGTGTACTTTCTGCTTCCTGGCGCGCCGACAATCGAGCAGGCCGCGCCAAAGATCCTCGGCTCTCTCGACAGCTTCCTGCTCGTCGCCGTCCCGCTGTACGTGGTGATGGGCGGTCTTGCGAACGATTCGGGCGTTACTGACCGCGTGTACGGATTCGCCCAGGCTGCGCTGGCGAGACTGCGTGGGAGTCTCGCCTACGTGAACGTCGCGGCGAGCTTCGGCTTCGCCTGGATGAGCGGGACCGCAGTCGCAGACGCGGCCGGCCTCGGCAAGCTCGAGGTGACGGCCATGAAGCGACACGGCTACGACCCGCAGTTCGCGGTCGGCCTCACGGCGGCATCGTCGCTCATCGGTCCAGTTCTTCCTCCGAGCATTCCGGCGGTGCTCTATGCGCTCACTGCAGGGGTATCGCTCGGCGGCATGCTCATCGCGGGGATAGGGCCGGCGTTGGTCATCACCCTTGGCCTGGTCGCCTACGTCTGGTGGCGGATGCGGAAGCGCGACGATCTCCGCAATGAACGGGCCACCCCACGCCAGGTGGCCAGGGCCGCACTCCTCGCGCTTCCCGGACTTGTCGCCCCCGTGATCCTGGTCGGCGGGATCCTGGGCGGCGTGTTCACCCCGACGGAGTCCGCCGCTGTCGCCGTGGCCTACATGTTGCTCCTTGGCTTCGTCACCCGGAAGCTCACGTTCAAGGCACTATGGCAAACCACGGTTAGCGCAGCCGAGACGACGGGCGCTGCACTGCTGATCGTCGGCACTTCGGCGGTGTTCGGCTACGTGGTGGCACTGGAAGGCGGGCCGCGCGTGATCGCGGAAGCCCTCACCACCCTGACGGACAACCCTGTGATCTTCCTGCTTATCGTGAATGTCTTCCTGCTCATCGCGGGCACCGTGCTGGAGCCGGCCGCCGGGCTCCTGATCCTCACCCCGGTGTTGCTGCCGGTGGCGATCGAGTTCGGCATCGACCCGCTTCATTTCGGTGTGGTTATGATTTTCAACCTGTTGATCGGACTTGTCACTCCTCCTGTCGGCCTCATCCTGTTCGCGCTGAGTTCCGCGACCGGGCTCAGTCTGAAGACAGTCATCCGTGGCACGCTGCCGACCTTCGTGCCGCTCTCCGCCGCCCTCCTGGTGATCACGTACCTTCCACCCGTCACCCTCTTCCTTCCTCGACTGCTGGGGTTCTGAACATGGCGGGGCCGCATGCACTCCGGGCGCCAGGAGGCGGCCTTGAGGTGGAGTTGCTGCCGGATATCGGTGGCCGGATTCACGCGATCCGTGTCGGAGGCGCTGACTTGCTGCGCACCCCGGATGACGTGAATAGCCATGTGGCCGAGCCGCTGCTCTGGGGCTCGTACCCGATGGTGCCGTGGTGCAATCGCATCCCCTTCGGAGAACTCTGGTTCGAGGGAGCCGCCCATCGGCAGCCGCTGAACCTCGACACCTTCGCGGTACACGGGCGAGCGCTCGCGGCACCTTGGCGCGCGATCGGCTCGGAGGTGCTCGAATTCTTGGACGCCGGCGACGCAGGCTTCCCGTGGCCGTACCGGGCTCGGCAGGAATTCGTGGTCGACGGGGCCACGATGTCCCTCGAGCTCTCGCTGGAGAACACCGGGGTGACCCGGATGCCGGCAGGGCTCGGCATCCACCCCTGGTTCGCCGCCCCGAACGGGCTCGATGTCGCGCTTCCCGCCGACCTGGTCTACCCGTCGTCCGGAGAAAGTCCGGTGGGGCCGCCGATCGCGGTCGCGGGTGATCGCGACCTTCGGTCGAGCGGCAATCCGCGCAACGGGATCGACGAATGCTGGACGGGGCTCACCGAACAGCAAATCCGCCTTGATCGACCGGATGGCATTCAGGTCACGTTCTCCTTCACGGCTACCGCGGATCACGTCGTTCTGGCGGCGATCGGCGACTTGGGCGGCGTAGCGATCGAGCCGCAGACCCACGCCGTCGATGGCCATGGACGTCGCGAACGATCCGAGCCGGGGGGCATCGCCGTTCTCGAACCCGGCGACTCGCTCGGCGTCACGTACCGGATTGCGGTCAGCTAGAGCGTTCGTACTCGACGATCTCTGCGACCTTCGGCGCCGACGCCGAGGACGGGTCGAACTCGTATCCGAGCCACTCGTGAGCCAACCGACGGGCAAGCTCGAGCCCGATCACGCGCTGGCCGAACGTCAGCACTTGCGCATCATTGCTGAGCACGCTGCGCTCGACACTGAAGCTGTCGTGCGCGGTCACGGCGCGTATGCCCTCGACCTTGTTCGCGGCGATCGCGACGCCCAGACCCGTTCCGCAGACAAGGAGGCCGCGATCAGCCAAGCCCTCCCGGATGGTCTCCGCGGCCGAGATGGCGACCGCAGGGTAATTTGCCTCACCGGACGCGGCGACCCCGACGTCGATGACCTCTGAGACCCGCGGATCAACCTCGAGGTCTGCCTTCAACGCTTCCTTGTAGGCGAAGCCGGCAGCATCCGATCCGATCACAACTCGCCATGTTCGACTCATGCTTAATTGTATACTCATGATTGTTCATGTATAGCGGTATCCCGTCCATAAGATGGTCGAATATCGTGTGTCCAGCCACGTCTAGACCGAGGGAGTTGGGATGTCTACCGCGCCAGGAGGCGTGCGGCGATCACCGGTGCCGCTGTACAGCCAGATCGAGCAGCACCTCCGCGAGCGCATCGCATCGGGGGAACTCCCCCCGCAGACTCAGATTGACTCCGAGACCGAGATCGCGTCCTCCTTCTCTGTGAGCCGCATGACCGCTCGCAAAGCCATCGAGAGCCTGGTGCGCGAAGGTCTCTTGTTCCGCAGCCAGGGCAAGGGAACGTTCGTCAACGATCGGCGGATCTCATACGGCCTCTCAACCCAGCTGAGCTTCTCAGCGAGCATGGAGGCACGCGGCCACCGGGTCGAGACCACGGTGGTCGATGCCAGCCTTCAGCGCGCGCCCGCCGGAGTCGCCCATGCGATGAACGTGGAACCGGGGAGCCCCGTCGTCGGGGTACGGCGGATCCGGTGCATCGACGGGTCACCGGCCGCTCTGCACGAGAGCTGGTTGCCCGCGAGTCTCATCTCCGTGCTCGATACAGACCTCACCGGCAGCCTTAACGCCGCCATGACGTCTCTGGGACGATCTGTGACGATCGCCCGCGATCACGTGGAAGCGGTCGAGGCCACTCCGGATGTCGCGTCGGCCCTGGAATGCGAGCTCGGCGCCGCTGTGTTGCGGGTGCGAGGCGTGGGCATCAATGCAAGCGGCGAGATTCAGCGCTACACCGAGGCGCACTACCGGGGCGACCGATTCTCTTTCGCTCTTGCGACCGGCGAACCCGGAGACGTACAGCTCCAGATCAAGCCCTGATCTCCTGGACTTCCAGCAGGCGCTGTTTCGGTCCGTCCAGCTCGAGCAGGACTATTCGCTGATATCGACCGAGTTGAAGCGTGCCGTCCCCGACTGTCAGGACGACGGACGTGCCGAAGATGCTCGAGACGATGTGCGCAGCGCCGTTGGCGATGCCGTTGCGAGCGTGGGTGAACGGCTCGAACTGTCCGAGAAGGGTTTCACCGACGCGCTCGAGGTCACGGAGGAGCTCATCGTCGACCTCGCTCAGAAACAGGGCGCACGTGGTGTGGGGCACACTCACCACGACGGCGGGGTGCCCCGCCGGCACCGCACGCATCACGAGATCGGTGACATCCGTCGCCTGATAGGGGCGATCGGTCTCGATTGTGATCCGGGTGATTTCGGTCATCAGCGTCCTTCTCCGATCGCAGACAGAGCATCCAGGAGCTCGGCGACCGAGTCCACGTCGATACACCGCTGGTCCGCAGCCAGGCACAGCAGGGTGCGCGCCCGGGAATGCACCACACACAGCATGAGCGAGTCGCCCGATGGCAGCACCGGGCTCACACTCTCGATCGCGTCCGATTCGATCCATTGGACGTTGATCGCACGCATCCCATGATCCGAGGGACGCAAACGTCCACGCTCGCCTCTCTCCGCAGCAGCCTCGACAGCGCGCGCCGTCTGAGTAGCGGCCTCATCGGCGGTGATGCAGGTTTGCACCAGACCCCGCTCCGTTGCCCAGAGGATTCCGATCCCCTGCTCCTCGCGCCGTATCGCTTGGATGCCGTCCCAGCGGACGCCGAGTCCCGGCCGCGCCAAGAGCACACCCGCGAGCGACGAGATCAGACCGTTCAGGTCCCACGATCGACCGACGCGCGCCGTGGCCACGACATGAGGGGTCTGCACCCAGCTTGCGATCGCCGACGCCGCCGTCGCCCGGCGATGTGCTCCCCCGAGCGGGGCCGGCTCAGGCTCTTTGCTGGCACGGCCCGGCGACGGGGGGACGGGACTCGGCTGTGCGTTGTTGCCCTGCGCCCGGTTCGCTTGAAACTTCTGCTTCGGCGAAGTGGGGCGGGCGTGGCGCGGGGAAGCCGGAGACCCTGCTTCCGGAGGATCCCCTGCCGCAGGTTTCGGCGACCCAGCCGCCGCGGAGGGCGGGCCGGCGCTGACGGCGCTGACGCCACCGACAGTTTCTCCGTCGCGCAGAACGGCCACCACCTGGCCGCGCTCTACCTCGTCGCCCTCCGCGACGGTTAGTGATTCGACACGACCGGAGGCGAAAGCTTGAACCGAGACGTTCGCCTTCGCCGTGTCCAATTCGAAGAGGTCATCGCCGGGCTCGACCCAATCTCCCGCGGTGACGAACCACCGCGACAACACGATGTCCATCCCGCCCTCGCCGACGTCGGGAATGACGACATCAGACATCGCTCCACCCATCCACGACCAACCGGCGCGCGTGGGCTTCGATGAGTGCCGCGGTGGGCACGTACTCCGGCTCAAGATGCGGTGCTGCGGGGAGGGGAACCGCGGCTCCGGCGAGATGGCCGACCGGCGCGTCCAGCAGGTGCAGACCCTTCACGGCGACTCCGGCGATTACAGCCGAGCCCCACCCGCCGTGCGCTGCCCCCTCCTCGACGACGAGAAGCCGGCCCGTGCGTTCGACCGACTCCAGAACGCTGTCGATATCCAGGGGCGCGAGCCATCTCATGTCGATGACTTCCGCCTCGATACCGTCCTTAGCGAGTTCGGCCGCGGCCGTCTGTGCTCTGTGCGACATAAGCAGGCTGCCGACGATCGTGATGTCTTTGCCGCGCGACCGGAAGGCCGCCTGACCGATCGGCACCGTGTACGGCTCAGACGGAACCTCCTGTACGACGTCATGCCCGTCGACAAGAGCCCGCCCCTTGGTCCCGTAGAGGTATTTGTGGCTGACCACGAGCACGGGGTGATCGTGGCGCAACGCGGTCGTCATGCAGCCCTTGGCGTCGTACGGGGTCGACGGTGCGGCGACGATGAGGCCGGGGATTCCCGCGAAGACGTTCTCGATGGAGTTAGCGTGCTGGGCCCCGCGGCCCGATGCACCGGTCGGGGCATGGAGCACGATCGGCACACCGACGCTCCCGCCGGACATCGTGTACATCTTTGCGGCCTGCTGAATGATCTGGTCGGCGGCAGGCAACAGGAAATCGCCGTACTGGAAATCGACGAGGGGACGCATGCCGCCGATGGCCGCCCCGATCGCGAGACCGACGAATCCGGCTTCGGACACCGGTGTGTCCCGAATTCGCTCCGCACCGAACTCCTCGAGCAGCCCCAGCGACAGGTGGAACGAGCCGCCGATTCCGATGTCCTCACCCATCATGAAGACTCGCTTGTCGGCGCGCATCTCGTCTGTGACAGCCT
The DNA here is from genome assembly GCF_049651805.1 of Pseudolysinimonas sp. GTDB lineage: Bacteria > Actinomycetota > Actinomycetes > Actinomycetales > Microbacteriaceae > Pseudolysinimonas_A. Next base: position 39,103 of record NZ_JBASCU010000021.1, on the reverse strand, counting down.
GGCGAAGCGCGGAGATGACGGTGGTGCTCACGAGGCAATCGCTCCCGTCGCCTTCGGGCTCGCCATGGCGAACTCGACCGCAGTATCGATCTCGGCCGTGACGTCGGCGGCGATGCCGTCCGCGACGGAATCGCCGAATTCGCGGCGGATCGCACGCTCCATCCTGAGCACCGGATCGCGGGCTAGCCAGAGATCGACCTCTTCGCGTGGGCGGTAGGTACCCGGGTCGTCGCGCTTGTGCCCACCTTGGCGATACGTGAGGCATTCAATGAAGGCAGGTCCACCGTCGCCCCCCCGGATCCGATCGACCTCTTCCTTGACCGCGGCACGAACGGCGAAGGGGTTGTTGCCGTCGATCGTGATGGACCGGATGCCGTACGAGGCAGCACGGGCGGCGAGGTCGTCGTTGCGGTACATACGATCGACGCGGGTGCTGATCGAGTACTGGTTGTTCTCGCAGAGATAGATCACGGGCAGTTGCCACACGGCCGCGAGATTCATGCCCTCGTGCCAATCACCTTCGCCTACCGCACCGTCCCCCGTGAAGCAGAGCGAGACGCGCCCCTCCCCCGCGGTCTTGAAGGCGTGCGCGATCCCCGCCGATATCGGCACCGACGCACCGACGATCGCGATTGCCGGCACCGCGCCGACGGAGATGTCACCCACATGAAGTGAGCCGCCGAACCCTCGACAGCAGCCACCCTCGCGTGCAAACAGCTCGGCCATGAGGGATCCGGCAGAGACACCCTTGGCGAGCGCCTGTCCGTGACCACGATGAGTGATCGTGACCCAGTCTCGTTCCTTGAGAGCGTCGCAGGCACCGGCCGCGCATGCCTCCTGTCCCAACGAGAGGTGGATGGTGCCGGGGATGTGACCGGCCAGGAACAACACGTTGACACGCTCCTCGAACTCGCGGATGCGTAGCATCTGCAGGTACAGCCGTTCCGCCATCGCTCGGTCGGCGTGCGGGACCACGAGTTCGTCGCCCAGACCCTCGATTCGGTCGTCGATTACCGTCGTACTCACTCCGCTTACCTCCCGTCTCATGCTATATGTACGTGTATAGATATGTCTAGTTGGGTGTGTGTCGACGTGCCCGCGGGAACAACTCAGCCGAGGGGACGCAGGTGGATGGAACGCCACTCGCTCGGCAGTCCCGAGTGCTGGAAGAGCCCGAACGACGCATGCCGGTATTTGTCGAGCGCCACATCGCTCTCGTCGCACAGCCACGCATCGGGTTCAGTGCTGCCGACCGGCCACACCCGCAAGCTCGCCCTTACGCGCTGCTTCGCGACCTCGAGGCGGTGCCGAACGTGGTACCACCTTCGGGGCGTGAACTCGAAGTAGACCGCGGGATCGGTCCGCACCAAGTGGATCCGACCACCGGCCGGCTCCTCCTCGGCCGAGCTCGGACGCCACCCCGGGCGATCGCCATCCGCGATCCAGAGCCGTGTCTCCCATGCACCTTCGCCACGTGGCCGGGAGGTGGCTAGTCCCGCGGTCGACCATCCGGGCTTGATCGGGATCGCCGGGCGCTCGAACTCGTGCCCGACGAAGAAGTCACTGAGCCCGATGTACTTCGATCTCGAACCGTCGAAGTAGCGGAATTGATACTCGGCCTCCTGACTCGCCTGGGCCGGCCCGAGCAGCAGCAATGAGTCAGGCGAAACTGGACCGCGCGTTCGAACGACGTTCAGGATGGGATCAACATCCCACCGACCATTCACGACCTGCCCGAGCTGCTGCGGCGAACGGATTCCTGAGAGGTCGTCCAGGCGGATCTCCCGCTCCGGAAGCTTCGCGCTCCATGTCAACTGGATCGTGGTTTCGGACTCCACCCCGTCCGCATCGACGACCCGCAGTGTCAGGTCGTTCGATCCGGCGCGAAGCGCTCGATGATCCGTAGGGATCTCGACGTTGAAGTCGCCCGCGTACGGCAGCCGCAGCCGCGAGACGCTGTCTGTCTTGTACTGGTAAGAAAAATCGATCGAGGACCCGTCGTCCGGTTCCACCCAGAACGGGTGTGAGGCTCCGCTGTTGAGCTGCCATGTGGCCGAACGTACGGGCAGGGCGCCCAGGAACGAGCCGATCACGTTGATGTCTGCATGGTGAGGACGGAAGGACTGCTCGGCTCCATACGGCAGCTCGATCATGCGGCGACCTCCCGGATCACGGGATCCAGACCGAGTCGCTCCGCGAGCGCATCGGCGTTGGCGAGGGTCGAGTCAGGTATCGGAATCCCCCCCTTGATTGCCGCCTCCTCTGCTTCCCTCGCCCGGTCACCGGGTACTCGTACCTGCGCACCGTCGGCCGGGGGACATGCGCGGATCTGTCGTATCACCGAGTCCATACGGTTGCCGAACGCATCACGATCGGTGAACGCGGCGATGTCGAGCACCATCATGAAATGGCCGTCGCGGCCCGGCTCCGGTCCGGACTCGAGCGATCCCAGCTCGGTGCCGTATGCAGCACCGGAGAGCAGCGAAGACAGGATGCCCATCACCATCGCCAGCCCTACTCCCTTCGGACCACCGATCGGAACCAGCAGCCCTGCGAGTGCCGCGGCCGGATCGGTCGTCGGCCGTCCTTTGACATCCAGCGCCCAGCCCGGTGGAAGCGCCTCCCCCTCCTGTGCTCTGACGACGATCTTGCCGCGCGCTGCTGCAGCGAGCGACGCATCGAGAACGAAAGCCTCTTCCTCGCCGGCGGGGATGGCGACCGCGAGCGGGTTCATACCGACGATGCGTGACATGCCGCCCGAGGGGGCCATGGTGGGCATGGCGTTCGTCGTTGCGAACCCGATCATCCCGCGCTCGAGTGCCCGGGTGGCATAGGCAGACATTGCACCGCAATGGCTACTTCCCCCGATGGCAGCGACACCCACCCCGGTTGACGCCGCCCGATCAATCGCAGCAGCGACCGCGAAATCCGCGGCCACGTGGCCGAGCGAGTTCCCGCCGTCGATGACGAGCACCGAGCCCTGGTCTCGAGAGATGACCGGACGACCAAGCGGATTGACGCCGCGCTCGATCAGGCCCGCGTAGTACGGCAGCAGAGCGAGGCCATGCGAAGCGATTCCACGACGGTCGGCGAACGCCATCGCCCCAGCGACCGTGGTCGCATCAGCCCGTGACAGTCCGAGTGCCTGCAATGCCGCTGCCAAGAACTCCCGAAGCACGAGATCAGAGACACGGGAGACGGTCATGGCCGGCTCCGGGCGGCGGCGTTCTTCGCGTCGATCATCCCCACCAGTGTGGTGAGGGCATCGTTGTACGGTGTCGGCACACCGACTCGACGTCCCGCGCGCGCGACGGCGCCGTTGATGTGTTCCACCTCGGTGATTCGGCCTTTCTCAACATCCTGGAGCATCGAAGGCTTGGACGCACCGGCGTTCTTCGCCACCGTGCGGACCCGTTCCACCGCATCCTCGTAGGGGAGCGTGATCCCGTTGGCGGCGGCGACGCTCGCCGTTTCGGCTGCCACCCGCTCCGCCCATTCCAGAGCGAGCGGAAACTCGCCGATCTCGCCGGACCGAAAGCCTGTGATCGCGCACGTCGCGTTGAACACGCAGTTCACCAGCGCCTTGCCCCAGAGGAGTCCAGCCGCGTCATCGGTCGGATGTGCGTCCATCCCGGCGTCCCGGAACGCGGCGATCACCCCGTCGACCCTCTCGCTCGCGAGCCCCTCGAGTTCACCGACATAGGTGGCGCCCTTGTTCGTCAGACGCACCAGCCCGTCATCGTCGAGGATCGCAGAGTCATAGGTGACTCCCGCCAGCACCTGTGCAGCGCCGACCTCGGCTGCGATGGCTTCGGCGTTGCCCAGGCCGTTCTGCAATGTCAAGAACACCGTGCCCGCTTCGGCGAGCGGTTTCGCTGCACGAGCCACGTCGCCGGAGAACTGCGATTTCACGAAGACGATGGCCAGTTCGGCTTCGCCGACCTCCGCGATCTCGGCCGTGGCGGGAACTTTCACCACCCGTTCGCTGCCGTCCTCCTCGAGCCGAACCCCATCCCGGTTGATTGCTGAGACGCGGGCACGATCGATGTCGACCAGCATCACATCATGGCCGGCCTCGATGAGCCTCGCCCCCAGGGCGCCGCCCATCGCCCCAGCACCGAAAACTACTATCCGCATGTCGTCCTCCAGTTCCGCTCAGGTCTCACCAAGGTGGATCGGCGCCCCGTCGACACCGACATCGTGGGACTCGAGTTGCCCGAGCTCCGCCTCGGTCACGTACAGTCGCCGCTCGCCAGTGCTGCCGAAAGCGCAGTTGGTTGGGTACGCCCCGAGCGTGCGTACCCGCTGGATCACACCGTGGTCGGGATCGACGACGGTGACATCCCCTTGTCCGAACACGGTGATCCACAATCGTCCGTCCACCGAGAACGCCATCCCGTCAGGGCCCCGGAAGCCGCCCTCGGGATCAGGGATGATCACGTTCGCCACCGTCTCTCGCGACGAGAACGTCCCTCTCTGCAATCCGGCATACCTGTGGATGTCGCCCGTCATCATCTCGTTGACGTACAGGTAAGCGCCGTCGGGTGAGAAGGCGAGACCATTCACGAATTGCAGGCCATCGTCGAGACAGGTGGCGATGAGCGTGCGCGGATCGATTCGGAGAACCCGGCCGTTGCAGCGAGCGTGCCGCCAGTCGGAGCGCAGCGCTCCGCCCGGTGCCCAGTCATCGAGCAGGATGCCCGAGTCGGTGAGATAGAGGAACCCGTCCGGCCCGAACTGCAAGTCATTGGGAAAGAGCAGTGGCGCACCCGCGGCCTCGGTGAGCAGCACCTCGGGATCTCCGCCGCGGGGGATGCGTACCAGGGCCGGCGGGTCGGTGTCGGCGACCCAGCATCGTCCGAATGCATCGACGGCGACACCGTTCGGCCTGCCGGTGCGAGCGATCGGCCGCGCGGTGCGCTCACCGGCCGCGACCACCGAGACGCACGAACGGTCTCCGCGCATCTCGACCAACGTCCAGCCGCCGTCGGCGCCGAGCACCGGCGTCTCCGGCTGACCGAGGTCCCGGACGACGACCGTGGCTGCCTGGTCGCCGGTCATCAGCGCGAACCCTCAATTGCGCCGATCAGGTTTCGCCGCCGGAGTTCGTCCCACATCTCGTCAGGAATAGGGAACTCGAACATCTCCAGATTCTGCCGGAGCTCGACACGATTTCGCGGGCCCATCAGCACGCTCGCAACCGCCGGATGCCGCAGGGGGAATTGAATGGCGGCCGCCATCAGGGGTACGCCGAATTCGTGGCACGCATCGGCAAGGACCTGAGCCTGCTCGATTCGCTCTCGCGATGCCGGCGTGTAGTTGAATGTCGCCGACCCGCGCCAAGTCGGAATCGCCGAGGCCGATTTGTCGGTCTTGTCGATCAGCTGCCGCGGTTCGGGATGGCAGAGCAGCCCGGAGTTGTAGACGCCGCCGGCAACGACGGAGATTCCGTCGCGGACGCACAAGGGCAACAGCTCGTCGGTCGCCTCCTGGTCCATGAGGCTGTAGCGGCCAGCAACCAGGACGCAGTCCAAGGGTGCTCGATTCGCCATCGCTACCAGGGCCCGGGTGCTGTTGCAGCCGACCCCGATCGCTCCGATCACGCCTTCATCCTTCAGCTTCGCCAAGGCTTTGCACGCGCCTTCCGCTGCCTCCTGGATCTGATCATCCGGGTCATGGACGTAAACGGCATCCACTCGGTCCATTCCGATCCGGACGAGGCTCTCTTCGAGCGACCGCATAGCACCGTCGTAGGAGAAGTCCCAGCGCGGTTCCAGATCAGGAGTGCCCCTGTAGAGCGGGTGACCCTCGAACAGCACGGACGTGTCGCGCTCACCGCTCGCTTCGTGCGGACGCAGAAGGCGTCCGACCTTCGTAGTGACCGTCACCGATTCCCGTGCCGCACCGGCGAGGGCGATCCCGACTGCACGTTCGGCGTTTCCGTAGCCATACACCGGAGCGGTGTCGAACAGGCGGAGTCCTGCGTGCAAGGCATCCGCGACGGTCGCGATGGCTTCGTCTTCGGGGACCGCCTCGAACATGCCGCCGAGCGGATTGGTGCCGAGTCCGAGGCGGGATACGGTCACCTGGGTCGAGCCGATGGTCGTCGTTTCGGTTGCGTTCATGATCGAACCTCCGCTCTGGCGTCGTTGCCGGTGTTGATGGCTTCCAACAGGCCGTGGACGGTGAGATCCTTCGCCGCGATCTCGGCCGTGACCCGGCCGGAATAGAAGACCAGTACGCGATCACAGACTGTCAGGTACTCCGGCAGTTCGGTCGACGAGAAGAGGATGGTGCATCCCTGTCCTGCCACTTGGGACAGGATGTCGTAGATCTCGTCCTTGGCGCCGATGTCCACTCCACGGGTCGGGTCGTCGAAGAGGAACAGGCGTGGCTGCGCCGCGAGCCACTTCCCCAGCACGACCTTCTGTTGATTGCCACCCGAGAGCGAACGCGTCGGGGCATCGGGCGACGAGGAGATCCGCAGCTTCTCCATCAACTCGCTCACTGTTCGAAGCAACTCGCGTCTGCGGAGCACGCAGCCCTGACGGCCCAGGGCCCCGGTCGTGACATGGGTCAGGTTGTCCAGGTTCGACTGATCCAGGGCGACACCCTCGGTACGTCGATCGGCGGGTACGTGCGCGACTCCTCGCCGGATCGCTTCGTGAATGGATGCGGGCCCTCCGCCTCCGTCCGGAAGGACCACCTTCCCCTCATCCGCCTTTCGCAAACCGGCCAGGACGTCCAGCACAGCACGGACGCCGGAGCCCTCCAGCCCTGCGAGCCCGACGATCTCACCCCGCGCAGCGACGAATGTCACATCCGCAACCTGCCCTCGCACTCGGAGCCCCTCGACCTGCAACGTCGGTGCGTCGCCCGTGAACTCGCGTTCACTACGGTGCGATCGATCGCGGGCCGCGCGACCGATCATGGAGGCGACGACCTTCGGAATGGTCGTGTCGGTGATCGCAGAACGGTCGACGATGGTGCCGTTGCGCATCACGCTGATGCGGTCCGAGATACGGAACACCTCCTCGAGTCGGTGGGAAACATAGAGGATCGCGGTGCCCTCATCGCGCAAGCGGCGCACAACCTCGAAGAGGCGCTCGCTCTCGACCGCGTTCAGCGCTGAGTTCGGTTCGTCGAGGATGAGGACGTCCGAGCGATCGATCATGGCCTTGGCGATCTCGACCAACTGCTGCTCGCTGAGAGTGAGGTCGGCGACGGGCCGACGAAGGTCGACATCGAGTCCGATCGAATCCAGAACGGTCCGGGCTCGGCGTTCCAGGGTGCGCCGACGCAGGAAGCCTAGCGGCGGCTCTCGCAGCAGGAATAGGTTCGCCAAGACGTCGAGATCGCCGTAAAGACTCAGCTCCTGGAACACGATAGCCACGCCTTGGCGCGCGGCGTCGCGGACGTTGGCGAGCTGAATGGGCTCGCCGTTGCGGAGCAGGTCACCCTCGTCCGCCGTCTCAGCGCCGACCAGGAACTTCATGAGTGTCGACTTTCCCGCGCCGTTCTCGCCGACGAGGGCGTGCACCTCACCGGGATGGACGTCGAGGTCCACCCCGGTGAGAGCCTGGACACCGCCGAAGCGCTTGCGCACTCCGACGGCGGACAGGATGGGGGTTGATGTCACGGCGCCAGGTAGTCGGTGAACGGCTTCACGTTCGCGGACAGGTCGGCGAAGATTCGCTCGATGTCTGCTCCGTAGTACGCGAGCGAATCCTCGTATCCGTCGGCGATCGATTCCTCGCGCGCCGTGATCTCCGCGACGTTCTCCGTGGTGACCGTCCCGGTGCCGGTGTCAATCCAGCCGGTCGAGACGTTTCCGCCGGCGACCTTGGTCAAGAGCGCCCGCATGGCGGTGTATCCCTGGAGGAACGGTTGCGCGTCAACAAGGACGGCGACTTCGCCGTCGGCCACGCCCTGGAGTGCGATCGGGTCGAGACCACCCTCGACAGCGATGATCCATTGAGCGTCATCCGCCTCCTCGCGCACCTTCACGAGGTTGGCTGCATCACCGTCGCAGATGCCCACAGCGGCGAGAGCGTCCGGGTTCTCCTGCATGAGGCGCTCCCAGGCGCTGAAGTTCTTCGCCGGCTCGAAAGTGGTGTCGATTGCAGGTGCGATGGTCACACCGGGCACCTTTTCGGCCATCACCTCGTTGAAGCCGACGAGACGCTGCTCGAGGACGTCGAGCCCCGGGAAGCAGATGCCCGTGACTACGAGGCCCTCGGCATCCGGTCCGAGCTGCTCGGCGAGTGCCTCGCCGAGCGCGCGACCGAAGTCGGTCTGCTTCGGAGCCGCCATGATGAGCTGATCGGATTCGGGAGACGCGACATCCACCGTTCCGACTTCGGTTCCGGCCGCGACGGCTTCGTCGATCGGCTTCACCCAGAGGTCGGACGGATACGCGACGACCACGATAGCCTCCGCCCCCGTGGACACCAAGTCGTTGAACTGCTGGATCTGGGCCGGGGTGTCGATGCCCTGCGGTCCCGCCGCCTGCAGTTCCGCATTGCACTCGTCCGCTGCCGCTTGGGCGCCGACGATGAACTGGTTGGTGAAGGGGGACTGGAAGTGGGGAACGACGGCGACCTTGGCACCCCCGACATCGCAACCGCCCGAGGGGTCGGCTGCGTCGCCGGGATCATCGGAGCCCGTGTTACTGCACGCAGCGGTGGCGAGCAGGACCGCTGCCGCAGCAGCGATGGCGAAGTACTGCCTGTTCTTCATGCTTCTCCTTTGTTGTGATCGTCGGATTGCTGCAAGACGCGAGCGCCGTCACCGTGTTCGTGAACGACGGCGCTTGACGAGGGAGTCGACGGCGACCGCCGCGATGATCACGGCGCCCGTGACGAGGCTGCTCCAGTTCGGGTCGACGCCGAACTGGACGAGTCCGCTCTGAATCGTGGAGATGAGGAGAGCGCCGACCAGGGCACCGAGAACGCTTCCCGATCCGCCCGACAATCCGGTGCCGCCGATGATCGCGGCAGCGATCACGAGCAGCTCGTAACCGCTCCCGAAGTTGGTGTCGGCCGACTCGAAGAATGCGAAGGTCAGCATGCCCGCGATGCCGCAGATGCCGCCGACCATGGTGAGCGTGATGAGGCGGACCCGACGAATGGGGATGCCGCTCAACCGTGCTGCCTGCTCGTTCGACCCGATGGCGCGGACGACGAATCCGAACCGCGTGAAGCGGAAGACGAAAGTCAGGAGGACCGTCAGCATGCCGAGGACCCAGATCGACGCGGGCACCCCGAGCCAGCGGCTTCCGATCAGGTCGAAAAAGCTGCTCTCCGGCATCGACGGCGTGTAGCGACCTCCGGAGAGCACGAGGGTGGCGCCGCGGTACGCGGAGAGCGTGCCCAGTGTGACGATGATCGCCGGTACTGCAAGCGCATTCGCAAGGACGCCGTTGAAGGCACCCAATGCCATCGAGAGGATCACGGACGCTCCGGCTGCGATCCACGGATCCCATCCCCACGAGGTGATGAGCATGGCAGCCGCCATGATCGATAACCCGTAGTTCGCGCCGACCGAGAGGTCGATCTCGCGCATCGCGAGCAGGAAGACCATGCCCAGGGCGATCATCCCGTAGATCGACGCGCCCTGCGCAACGTTGATCAGTGATGCGAACGAGAGGAAGTTCGGATGCGAGATCGCGATGACGGCGATCAGACCGATGAGCGCGAGCAGCACGCCCAATTCGTTGAGCGCGCCTAGCGATTTCAGGCCGCGCCGAAGACCAGTTCGGGCGACATTTTCGGGCATGTCGCCATGTCTAGCAGCATTGTGTAGCCGTGTCTATAGTCATCTATACACGTATGTCAGCTCAGCTTCGGCGCGGCGCCCGCGTAGTGGATGCGGCGTCGCAGCGAGGAACAGCTCGCCGTTCTCCCAGCCCTTGTTCGGCTCCCACCAGCCCGAGTCCGGCGCCGGCCCGCCGGCCTCATGCACCTGCTCCATCACGTACGGCGCCACCGGATCCCATGGGTGATTGATGAGTCGACGGCGAACCACCACCGGGGTGTTCGGCCACCACTCCGCGATCTCCATGCCAACAGTTCTACGCCCGACATCGCGACCACACCAGCTTTCGCCTGATCAGCGGGTGGTTACATCCTGGCTGGTGCTCCACCCAGTTGAGGTGGAGGCATCCACACGATTGCCGACTATGGCTTGATGATGCGCAGTCGACTCAGTCCGAAGACGACGGCGCCGACGATGATGGTCGCGACGAAGATGACGATGGAGTAGATCGCGACGCTCCCGTACCCGGTGGCGGGATCAAGGAACGGGTATGGCACCCAACCGTCGGTTGCGCCGCGGATGAGCACGACGATGATCCAGAGCACCGGGTAGGTCAGGACGACCCAGAGTCGCTTCCATGGGAGGGCACCTCGGGAGGCTTGTCTCGGCATATGCGGGTGCTTTGTAGTTCTGCACGATCTTGTAGACCTGAGAATCACCCTCAAGCGCGTAGACGAGTGCCCCGACGCGGTCGGCGAGGGCCACGCCGGACTGCGCGTGGCCCTGACACTGAAAGCACTTCGTGTAGCCGCGATCCAGAGTGAGAGGCGTCGCGCAGACGTCGCACGTGGCTCCCGGCTCTCGAACAACGCTATAGAGGCCAGTGCCCGCCTCGAGCAGTAGCCCCGCCGCGACCTGCTGAACCTGCGGCGAGAACTCGCGCGTCACGATGCAGCAAGCTCCGCCAGCGCAGAGTCAAGCAGGCCCGGAGCATCGATGATCTCGCGTATCGCGTCCTTCAACTGCCCGACCGTCGATGCGACAAATATCCCCGGGGCGCCTGCGAGCGCCGCACCCCATGTCGTCTCGTCCGCGACTCTGGACGACAGGATTACGGGGCGCCCGTGCTCCCGCGCTAGACGAGCCTGGATCCTCGTTCCGGAAAGTTCCCCGGCTTCGACGATTATCGTCGCGAGCCCATAGCCGGACATCGAGGCGTTCCGCATCGGGAACGTGAATTTCGTCGGCGGGGCATCCGGGTAAAACTGCGAGAGAACAAGACCGTTCATCCCAATCTCGTGCTGTAGCGCGGCGTTCTCCTTCGGATACTCGCGGGTGATTCCATTTCCAAGGAAGGCAACTGTTCGGCCGCCGGCATCGAGCGCTGCGCGGTGGGCAGCCGTGTCGATCCCCGCAGCGAGGCCAGCGATCACCGTGAGTCCCTCCGAGACGAGGAACTGCGCCACTGTTCGGGACAGCTCGAGGCCCGCCGCCGAGGCGGCACGCGATCCGACTACGGACATGCCCAGATCGTGGCTGCGGAGCTCCCCCTCGTAGAAGAGAAACGGCGTCTCACGGATGTCGAGGAGTCGGGCGGGATATTCCGGATCTAGAACCGTTACAAACTGCATTCCCTGCTCGCGCCACCGCCCGATCTCCAGAACGGCCTCTGCGAGCGCATGCTCGTCGAGCGGCAGCGCGAAGAGAGCGTCCTCATCGGGAGCCCCGCAGCACGGCCCTCGCACTCCCCTCAAAGGCGACTTCTGAGGCGAGTTGGCCCCAGCTCGCCCCGCCAGGGCGTGCCCTGAGGAGTGCGAGGAGGGCGGCAGCCTCCCCTTGTCGGGCGTCCATGCGTCCAGGGTAGTCGCGACCACCCGCATCGGCGCCGCGGCGGGCCGGTCCTGTCGACCGTCCCGTGCGGACCAAGTGGCGAGGTCGCGTGCGGTAGCTGCCAGTGGGAGACTCCACTCTTCCGAGGTGGAGCGTTTGCGGGCACGTTGTCCCGCTGACCAGGCATTTCTGCGCGATGTCACCTGGCCCCGGCTTGCATGTGTCCCCCTAGTGTCCCCGGGGACACACTGGGGACACTCGAAGGCACCGTCTGACAACACCGAGAGCTCACGCGAGGCATGAGAAAAGTGCCGGCTGATCAGGGAAAACAGGAGCGGAGACGGAGGGATTTGAACCCTCGGAACCCGTGAGGGTTCTCCACCTTAGCAGGGTGGTGCACTCGACCGGACTATGCGACGTCTCCCGGAACTGCCTCAGTCATCCTAGCGGCACCCTCGGCTTGTTCCCGCCGTCGGGCGACCGATCAGTTCGCGACCGAGCAGGTGTATTGGGCCGCGGTCTGGCCCTTCAGGCCGGGGATGAGCTGTGCGGCCGGGCCGGGATCCTCCGGCGTCGCCGACGGGTCGGGGGTCGCCGACGGGTCGGGACTGGCGGCCGGATCCGGGGCGGGCGCGTTGGGGTCGAGTTGCGAGCCGCCGTTCGCGCCGACGGCGTTGGCGTCGAGCCCGATCGGCACGTCGGCCTTGATCGCATCGAACAGCGCGGTCGCCGTCGAGGTGATCGGCTGCACCTTGCCGAGGTAGATGCCGGTGCCGCCGGTGCGGCTCGGGTACTGCACCATCGCGATGTTCTCGAGCGGGATGTTCTTGAGCACGAGGGCGATCGACACGAGGGTGTCGAGGCGGGCGAAGTTGTCGGAGAGCGTGATGTTCTGCGTCGCCGCCTGCGCGATGCCGTAGAGCTTGCTGAAGTCGGTGAGGGTGTCGTCGCTCTTGATCTTGCGCACGAGCGACGAGAGGAAGACCTGCTGCGAGCTGATGCGGCCGAGGTCGCTGCCGTCGCCGACGCCGTGACGCGAACGCAGGAACGCCAGCGCGTTCCACCCCTGCAAGGTGTGACTCCCGGCCGTCGGCAGGTTGAGCCCGGTGTACGGGTCGAGGATCGGCTCGGTGATGCAGACCTCGACACCGCCGACGGCATCCGACATCGCGATCACACCGTTGAACGTGATGAGACCCGCGAACTGAATCGGCAGTCCCGTCAGATTCTGTACCGTCTCCACCGTGCAGGCGAGGCCGCCATACGAGAAGCTCTCATTGATCGGCAGCCCGGTCGCCGGGCCGCCGTCCTCGCACCGCGGCAGCGGCACCACCATGTCACGCGGGATGCTCACGAGCACCGCGCTCTTCTGGTCTTGCGCGACGTGCAGCAGCATGTTGACGTCGTTGAGCTCCGACCCGGGATCCTTGCCGAACGCGTCGCCTTGGCCTTCGCGCGTGTCGCTGCCGACGAGCAGGATGTTGAATCCGCCCTCGAAGGCGCCGATCGCGGGGGGCGGGCCCTGCTCATCGAAGTCGATCGTGACCGTCTCGATGTTGGACTGCAGTTGCCACGCGGCGATCGCCGCGACGGAGGCACCCGAGACCAGCACGACGGCGAGGCCGCTCGCGACGATGGCGAGCAGCGTCTTCCACGCCGCGCCGCGCTTGAGCTTTCCGTGGCGCACGACGCCGTCGCCGCCGGGGGTGCGCGCGGAGCGCTGACGCAGTTCGCTCACGGCGGTCCTCGTTTCTCCTGCGGGTTCTATGGCGGGCGGGAGCGGCGGAGGGCGTGGGATTCGAACCCACGAGACATTTCTGCCCACCAGTTTTCAAGACTGGCTCCATCGGCCGCTCGGACAGCCCTCCCTGGCGAATCCGAATCCTGATCGTAGTGGACCTTAGGGGCTCTAACCCTGGAAATGCCGTGAGAGCGCGTCGGCGAGCCCGTCGTCGATGTCGGTGCCGGTGCGGTCGGTGGCGGCCGCGAGCACCTCATCCGGCGCCTGGCCCATCGCGACGGCGACGCCGCCGGCGGCCGCGGTCCACTCGAACATGTCGATGTCGTTGCGCCCGTCGCCGGCGACGAAGACCCGGGATGCCGGAATGCCCAGCGCCGCGCGCGCACGTTCCAGCCCCGTCGCCTTGTTCACCCCGTCGGGCGCGATGTCGAGCCACGCCGTCCAGCCGACGTTGTAGCTGACCTTGTGCAGGCCCATCCGCTCGACGACCGCAAGGAAGTCTTCTGTCGCGTGCTCGGGCGAGATCACGACGACACGGGTCGCCGCGACCCCGAGCAGCTCGTCGAACTCGACCTGGTTCTTGGCGACGGCGAGCGCGCCGTCGGGGAAAAAGCCGGTGTACCGGAAGACGCCATCGGCATCCTCGACGGCGAAGCTGGCGTCGCCGAGGTGCCCGCGGATGGTAGTGAGCACCTCGGTCGCGTCGAACGTCTCGACGTGGTCGCGGACGTATCCGAGTGGCGCGTCGGGGTCGCGTCGCAACACGATCGCCCCGTTGGCGCACACGACGTATTGCGACGCGAGACCGAGGCGGTCGAGCACGGGAAGGGTCATCGACACCGACCGGCCGGTGGCGAGCATCACCTCGTGCCCGAGGTCGCGCACGCGCGAGATCTCGGCGGAGACCGCGTCGGTGATGGTGCCGTCTTCGTGTAACACCGTCCCGTCGACGTCGAGGGCGACCAGCCAGCGATCGGTCACTTCGGTTCCAGCACCGACAGCCCCAGATAGGGCTGAAGCGCCTCCGGCACGAGCACGGAGCCGTCGGCCTGCTGGTGCGTCTCGAGCAGCGCGACGATCCAGCGCGTCGTGGCGAGGGTGCCGTTCAGGGTCGCGACCGGCGCGGTCTTGCCCTCCGGGGTGCGATAGCGGATGTCGAGGCGGCGCGACTGGTAGGTCGTGCAGTTGGAGGTCGAGGTGAGTTCGCGGTAGGCGCCTTGCGTCGGCACCCAGGCCTCGACGTCGAACTTGCGGGCGGCGCTCGAGCCGAGGTCGCCGGCCGCGATGTCGATCACGCGGTAGGCCAGACCGAGGGACTGCAGCATCCCCTCCTGCATCGCCAGCAGCGCTTCGTGTTCCTTCTCGGCATCCGCGGGGTCGATGTAGGTGAACATCTCCAGCTTCTGGAACTGGTGCACCCGGATGATGCCACGGGTGTCCTTGCCGCCCGACCCGGCTTCGCGCCGGTAGCAAGTCGAGATGCCGGCGTAGCGCAGCGGCCCCTTCGAGACGTCGATGATCTCGTCTTTGTGGAACCCGGCGAGCGCGACCTCACTCGTGCCGGTCAGGTAGAGGTCGTCGCGCTCGAGGTAGTAGATCTCGTCGGAGTGCGCGCCGAGGAATCCGGTGCCCGCCATGATGTCGGGCCGCACGAGCGTCGGGGTGATGAGCGGCTCGAATCCGGCGGCGAGCGCCCGGTCGAGACCCATCTGGATGAGCGCGAGTTCGAGCCGCGCCCCGACGCCGCGCAGAAAGTAGAAGCGGGCGCCGGAGACTTTCGCGCCGCGCTCCATGTCGATCGCGCCGAGGATCTCGCCGATCGCGAGGTGGTCACGCGGTTCGAAGGCGAAGGATGCCGGCGTGCCGACCTCGCGGACGGTCACGAAGTCGTCCTCGCCGCCCGCCGGCACGCCGTCGATGATGACGTTCTGGATCGCGCCGACCTTCTCGGCGAACTCGGCTTCGGCATCCGCCACCGCCGCCTGCGCGGACTTCACCTGCGCCGCCATCTGCTGCGCCTGGGCGACCAGGGCGGCCTTCTCGTCTTTCGGCGCGGTCGCGACGGTCTTTCCGAACACGTTCTGCTCGGCACGCACCGACTCGAACGCGTTCAGCGCGGCGCGGCGGGCGGCGTCGGCGGCGATCGCCTCGTCGACGGTCGACAGGGGAACCCCCCGCGCCTCCTGCGAACGGCGGACGACGTCGGGATTCTCGCGCAGCAACTGCGGGTCGATCACGAGTCCATCCTATTGACGTGCTCCGCAACCCCCCGGCCGGTCGACATCCGCTCGACTACCGTGAGCACATGGCCGCGAAACCTTCCCCCTCCCAGCGTGCGGCTATCGTCTACAACCCGGTAAAGGTCGACCTGCCGGCGCTGCGCACCGCTGTCGCAGCCGTCGAGCGCGACTCCGGCTGGGCGAAGAGCCTGTGGCTCGAGACGAGCGTCGACGATCCGGGCACCGGGCAGGCGCGCGAGGCTGCGGCACAAGGCGTGGATGTCGTGGTCGCGGCCGGCGGCGACGGCACCGTTCGGGCGGCTGCCGAGGGGCTGCGCGAGACCGACGTGCCGCTCGCCCTGCTGCCCTCGGGCACCGGCAACCTGCTCGCCCGCAACCTCGACCTCTCGCTGAACAACCTCGCCGACTCGCTGCGCACCGCCTTCACCGGCAAGAACCGCGCCATCGATCTCGGCATCGCCGAGGTCGAGCGCCCCGACGGGTCGACCGAGAGCCGGTCGTTCCTGGTGATGGCGGGCATCGGGCTCGACGCGAAGATGGTCGCCAACTCCGACGAAGAGCTCAAGCGCCGCATGGGGTGGCTCGCCTACATCGACGCGATCCGCAAGGCGTTGCGCGACACCAACCGGATGCGGGTGCGCTTCCGGCTGGACGACGCCCCCTGGCGCGCGATGAGCACCCACACGGTGCTGGTCGGCAACTGCGGCTCGTTGCCGGGCAACATCCTGCTGCTGCCCGAAGCCGCCGTCGATGACGGGCTCTTCGACATCGTGAGCCTGCGGCCGGAAGGGTTCGTCGGCTGGGTGCAGGTCTGGGTGAAGATCGTCTGGGAGAACGGGGTGCTGCGCCGGTCGACCGTCGGGCGGAAGCTCATGAGCATGTCGCGCGAGATCCGCACGCTGCGCTACCTCAAGGGCGCGCGCTTCGAGGTCGAGCTCGACCACGCCGAGGAGTTCGAGCTCGATGGCGACGACTTCGGCATGGTGGTGCGGTTCACGACGACGATCGAGCCTGGCGCGGTGCGCGTGCGCATCCCCGAGGATCGGGAACTGGATCACGTCGAGCCTGACGAGCGGGCTCAGGAGCGCGCCGTCTCCCGTGAAGCCCTCGCCGAGGCCGAGCCGGCCTGATCCTCGATCCGACGCTGTGCACGGTAGGCCGCGAGGGCGAGCGCGGCCACCGCCGCGATGAGCGCGCCGGTCGCGAGCCACGGCGCCTGCTGGTAGTAGACCCACCCGCTGTTGAGCCAGTCGTAGTACGCCTCGACCGCGATCTGGTCGGTCGGATCTCCGCCGTCGAACTCCGCGAGGGTGAGCTGGGGGATAATCTGGCGCAGCGTCGCCGCGACGGCGAGGCCGGCGAGCACCAGCGCGATCGTGGCGAGCGCGAGGATCGGACGCCAGGTCATCGCGATCGCCGATCGGCCGAGATGGCTCGCAGCACGATCCAGGTGACGATTGCCAGCACTCCCGCCACGAGGAGAGGGCCGGGCAGCTGGTCGGTAGCCGCTCCGTAGAGCTGATTCTCGAAGCCGGGCAACCATCCCGAGTCCCGATCGAACTGTTGTACCGCGCCGACGAACAACGCCCCCGCAGCCACGAGCAACGCGACGCCTGCGCCGAGCAGCGCCCACTCAAGGCGCGACCGCGGGGCGGGCGGATGATCATCCGGCTCCGGCTCCGCCCTCACCGCGGGCTCGACAGGATGCCGCTCCGCCAGCGGAGGAGGATCGGGGACGGGGGCTGCCGTAGCCGGCGGGCCACCCTCGAGGCGCACCGGTCCGCGGCGGCTCGGTGCGGCATCCGTCGTGGGGTCGTAGCCGCGCTGAAACTGCGCGGCGTACCGCGGATCGATCCCGGCGTTCTCGGCCATGTTCAGCCCTTCTGCGTCCGGCGAACGCCCCGCGCCCGCACCACGAGCGCGAGCGCGCCGACGCCGACGATGACTCCGGCCGCCACCGCCGGAGCGCCGGCCTGCGCGAGCGTCTGCACCCACATCCGGCGCTCGACCCACGTCTGCCATTCGCCTTCGCTCGCCACCGTCTGGTCGCCCTCGACGAACCAGCTCTCGACCCCGATCATCATCGCGGCGATCCCGGCGCTCAGCAGCACGACCGAGAGCGCCGCCAACGCGAGCGTCCGCGACATCATCGTCGCGGCCTGACTGCTTGCACCACGAGTCCGGCGGTCACGGCGACGACTCCGGCCATGAGCAACGGCCCGGCGAGTTCGGAGCGCGCGTACTGGAGGAAGATCGTCCACCGATCGCTGTCACCCGTGCCGAAGTACGCCCCCGTGTCCGTGGCAAGGCTCCACCAGAGCAGGAGCGATACGACGACGAGTCCGGCGCCGATCCCGGGCAGCAGCCAGTCCCACCAGACGAGAGGCGGCTGCGACGTCGGCTCGTCGCTCTCGTGCGTTGCGGACGCGGCCGGGTCGGCATCCGCGATCTCGGCGACCTCGGGCTTCGGGGGCCTCCGCGGCGGCTCGGCCACCCGTTCTGCGGTCGGTGCCGGCCCGCCGGCCAGCCGCACCGGTCCGCGACGAACAGGCGAAGCTTCGTGCTGCTCGGGATCGAAGCCGCGCTGGAACTGCGCGGCATACTTGGGGTCGATCTCGGCCATCCGAACCTCCTCGTTCCGGGCTCAGGCTTCCGGTTCGGCCGACAGGATCGCCCGCAACCAGTCGCGCGCCTCGACGAACACGTCGTCGTTGTAGCGGGACCGTACCTCCACATTCTGACGATCTGCGCGGGGATACGAACCGAGGAACATCACGCTCGGGCTGAACCGTTTGAGGCCCAGCAGCGCGTCGGCGACCCGCTCGTCGTGCACGTGGCCGTCGAGGTCGACGACGAACCGGTAGCGGCCCAGCGCGTCTCCGATGGGACGCGACTCGAGCAGGCTCAGGTTGACCCCGCGCGTCGCGAACTGTTCGAGCATCTCCATCAGCGCGCCGGGGGCGTCGGAGGGCAGCTCGACGATGACGCTCGTCTTGTCGGCGCCGGTGCGTTCGGGGATGGCGAGGCTCGACGACACGAGCACGAACCGGGTGACCGCGTTCGGGTTGTCGCCGATCCCTTCCGCGAGCACCTCGACGCCGAGTTCCTTCTCGATGCCGGGGGGCGCGACCGCGGCGTTCGTGATGGCACCCGGCTCGAGCAGACCGGATGCCGCGCTCACGTTCGAGGTGGCGGGCAGGTGCTCGTGGTCGGGCAGCTCACGATCGAGCCAGAGGTGGCACTGCGCGTAGGCGACGGGATGCGCCGCGATGACGTGCACGTCGGCGAGTCGGGTGCCGGGCCGCGCCACGAGCGAGAAGTTGACCGGCACCAGGTACTCGCCGACGATGCGCAGCCCCGGAATGTTGGCGAGCGCATCCTGCGTGGCGCTCACCCCGCCTTCGATGCTGTTCTCGATCGCGATCATCGCGGCGACGCTGCGCCCGGAGATGACGTCATCCAGCGCTTCGCCGACGTTGTTGACGCTGCGCCAGTCCTCACCCGCGGCCTCGGGCACCTGGGTGAGCGCGAGCCAGGTGAAGGTGCCGGCGGGCCCCAGATAGCTGTAGCTCGGCATGGCTGGGAGCCTAGCCCGGTGAAAGGATGAGCAGATGACGGAACGCGCTGGCACCCCCGCCCGAGAGTCTGACCTCGTCGACCTCGACGACCTGTTGCGGGCGTACGAGGCTCCGGCGGCCGCCGACCAACCCGTCGTCTTCGGCACGAGCGGCCACCGCGGCTCGAGCCTCGACGGAGCCTTCACCGACACCCACATCGCCGCGATCACGCAGGCGATCGTCGAGTACCGCGCCACCCAGGGCGTCGAGGGGCCGGTCTTCGTCGGCGCCGACACGCACGCGCTCTCCGCGCCCGCGCAGGTCACCTGCCTCGAGGTGCTCGCGGCGAACGGGGTGACGGCGCTGGTGGATGCCGGGAACGGCTGGGTGCCGACGCCCGCTGTGTCGCGCGCCATCATCCGCCACAACCGCGGGCTGCCGGTCGGCGGCGCGCAGGCCGACGGCATCGTCATCACGCCGAGCCACAACCCGCCGCGCGACGGCGGCTTCAAGTACAACCCGCCGCACGGCGGCCCCGCCGACTCGGATGCCACCGGCTGGATCGCGGGACGCGCGAATGAGATCATCGCCGCGGGAAACCGGGACGTGAAACGCTCTCGGGGGGTTACGGCAGAGCCCTACGACTTCCGCGGCGAGTACGTGCACGACCTCGCCGCCGTGCTCGATCTGGGGGCGATCCGGGCCTCGGGTCTGCGGCTCGGCGCCGACCCGCTCGGCGGCGCGAGCGTCGACTACTGGAAACTCATCGCGACGCACTACGGACTGCCGTTGGAGGTGGTGAACCCTGACGTCGATCCCCGCTGGGGGTTCATGACGTTGGACTGGGACGAGAAGATCCGCATGGATCCGTCGTCGCCGAATGCGATGGCATCCGTCGTCGCGCGGGCCGGGGACTTCGACATCCTCACGGGCAACGACGCCGACGCCGACCGCCACGGCATCGTCACCCCCGACGGCGGACTGATGAACCCCAACCACTACCTCGCCGTCGCCATCCAGTACCTGTTCACCCACCGCGACGGCTGGTACGCGGATGCGGCGATCGGCAAGACGCTCGTGTCGAGCTCGATGATCGACCGAGTGGCCGCGTCGCTCGGCCGGCGGCTCTGGGAGGTGCCGGTCGGCTTCAAGTGGTTCGTGCCCGGACTCATCGACGGCTCCGTCGCGTTCGGCGGCGAAGAGAGCGCCGGGGCGTCGTTCCTCGAACACGACGGCTCGGCCTGGACGACCGACAAGGACGGGATCATCCTCGCGCTGCTCGCCGCCGAGATCCGAGCGGTGACGGGCAAGTCGCCGTCGGCCCTCTACCGCGAGCTGACGGAGGAGTTCGGCGACCCCGCCTACGCCCGCGTGGATGCCGCCGCGTCGCCCGCACAGAAGGCGCGGCTCGGCAAGTTGTCGGGTTCCGACATCCGCGCCGACAAGCTCGCCGGTGACCCGATCACGGGCCGGCTGTCGACCGCCCCGGGCAACGACGCCGCGATCGGCGGAGTGAAGGTCGTCACCGAGCACGCCTGGTTCGCCGCGCGCCCCTCGGGCACCGAAGACGTCTACAAGATCTACGCCGAATCCTTCCGCGGGCCCGACCATCTCGCCGACGTGCAAGCCGAAGCGAAGCTCATCGTCGACGCCGCCCTCGGCTCCTGATCGGCGCATAGAGGGTTCTCTGTTGCTGGGGACCCCCGCGCGCGGGGCTCCGTCGCGTCAGAGAACCCTCTATGGCGCCGGTGGTGGAAGATCAGCCGGCGTAGGTGGGGGCGGCGGGGAGGCCGAAGAACTCCTCGAGGGTCAGGACGCCGGTGTCGTGCATCTCGGTCGCGATCGGGATGCCGACGTAGCGCACGTGCCAGGGCTCGAACTCGAACCCGGTGATGGGCGTATAGCCCTCGGGGTAGCGGATGACGAAACCGAACCGCCACGCGTTGGCGGCGAGCCATTCGCCCTGCGCGGTGGTCGCGAAGCACTGGTCGAGGTTGCACTGCGAGGGAACTGCGCCGAGGTCGATCGCGAGACCGGTCTGGTGTTCGCTGTGGCCGGGGCGGGCGCTCGTGAGGTCGGCGCCCTCCTGGCCGAGCTGGTTCACCCAGCCGTTGTAGACATCCACCTGGCGGCCGTAGCTGCGATAGGTCGACAGTGACTGCATCTCGAGGCCGGTCTCGGCGGTGTGCGCCGCGAGCAGCTCCTGCATCTTGCCGGCGGCCTCCGCGCGCAGCTGGCCCCCGCCGATGATGTTCAGTGCGACGAGGTCGGCGGGCGCGTAATCCTGCGGGTTGAGCGGGCGCAACTTGTTGACGACGACCTGGATGCTTGCGGCGCTGTCGATGTCGAACTGATCGAGGGGGAAGGTCGGCGTCGGGGTGGGCGTCGGGGTCGGGGTCGGGGTCGGGATGGATGTCTCGGAAGGTTCAGCCACGGGGGTTCCACCCTTCGGGGCGAAGATGAAGAAGGCGCCGACGATGGCGGCCAACACCCCGACGACGATGAGAACCGTCACGATCCGGCGAATGCGGATCTGCTGCGGAGTGGGACCGCGATGCCGCACCCGGAGCAGCGGCTGGTCGGTCACCGCGACAGTTTACGGTCCTCGCGGGCTCGATACGCCGCCTGCGACGGCTACTCGACCCACGGGTTTGCCGGATGTCTGCCGAATGTGTAACTTTGCAGTCGCCGCAATTTTCTCTCGACTGCTCGAAGGACCGATGTCCGCTCAGACCGCCGCGCCCTCCGCACCGCTGCTCACCCACCGGCAGATCCTGTTCATCATCTTCGGGCTGATGGCCGGCATGTTCCTCTCGTCGCTCGACCAGACCATCGTCGGCACGTCGATCCGCACGATCGCCGACGACCTCGACGGGCTCTCCCTGCAGGCCTCCGTCACGACCGCCTACCTCATCACCTCGACCGTGATGACGCCGATCTACGGCAAACTCAGCGACATCTTCGGGCGCCGCCCGCTCTTCCTCGTCGCGATCGCCGTCTTCCTGCTGGGCTCGCTGCTCGCGGGCACCGCGCAGTCGATGTACGAGCTCGCGGCCTTCCGTGCCCTTCAGGGCATCGGCGCGGGCGGCCTCATGGCGCTGCCGTTCGCGATCCTCGGCGACATCCTCGCGCCTCGCGAGCGCGCCAAGTACCAGGGCTACTTCCTCGCCGTCTTCGCGACGTCGAGCGTGCTCGGGCCGCTGATCGGCGGGTTGTTCGCCGGCACCCCCGAGATCTTGTTCGTCGCCGGCTGGCGCTGGGTGTTCCTGGTCAACATCCCCGTGGGCGCGCTCGCGCTGGTGCTCGTCTTGCGCTTCCTGCACGTTCCGCACACCCGGCACCTGGTGAAGATCGACTGGTGGGGCGCGACGGCCATCGTGGTCGCGCTCGTGCCCCTGCTCCTCGTCGCCGAGAACGGTCGTGATTGGGGGTGGGGTTCCGCGCTCTCCATCGGCTGCTACGCGCTCGGCGGGCTGGGACTCGTCGCCTTCGTCGTCGTCGAAAAACTGATGGGCGATGCGGCGCTCATTCCGCTGAAACTCTTCCGGCATCCCACGTTCTCGATGGTCACGGTGCTCGGTGTGCTGGTGGGCTTCGGCATGTTCGGCGCGATGATGACACTGCCCCTCTACCTCCAGCTGGTCAACGGCGCGACTCCCACCGAGAGCGGCTTCCTGCTGTTGCCGATGATCCTCGGGCTGATGATCTCGTCGGTCGTCAGCGGGCAGATCATCTCGCGCACGGGTCGCTACCGGATCTTCCCCACGATCGGGGCGGGGCTGATGGCGGCGGGGTTCCTGTGGTTCACCTTCGCGCATGCCGACCGGCCGGTGTGGTTCATGATGATCGGGATGCTGCTGATCGGCCTCGGGCTCGGTCAGTCGATGCAGACTCTCACCATCGCGAGCCAGAACTCGGTGGGTCCCCGCGAGATCGGCGTCGCCACGAGCTCTGCGACATTCTTCCGGCAGATCGGCGGAACCCTCGGGGTCGCCATCCTCTTCTCGGCACTCTTCTCGCGCCTGCCCGACACGATCCTGGCGGCGTTCGGACGCACCGACCTTCTTCGGGCCGCCCTCGACGCCGCGCTCGACCCCGCCGTCGCGAACGCGCCCCAGAACGCCCGGATCATGGATCAGGTCTATGACGGAATCCTCGACCCCGTTGTGCAACAGCTGCCCGCGGGCGCCGACCTCGCCGACGAGCAGGTGCGTTCAGGAGTGCTCGACACCCTCGTTCCGCAGGTTCAGGACGCCCTCGGCGGAGCCGGCAACAGCCCGGTCGGCGCGAGCCTCGACGGCGACACCTCGTTCCTCACGGGCGCCGATCCGCGGCTGAGTGCGCCGTTCCTCGAAGGCTTCGCGACTGCGGCGGTCACCGTCTACGTCGTCTGCCTCGTGGTGGTGCTCGTCGCCTTCGTTCTGAGCTTCTTCCTGAAGGCGCCGCCGCTGCGCACCAAGTCGGCGATCGAAGAGGTCGCGGATGCCGACGCGGCGATCGCGGCGCAGCTCGCCGCCGACGCCTCCCCGCCTGCCCCCAATTCGGGGGCGACGACCAAACCCATCCCGGCGCGCTGATCAGGGGCCACGGGCGCTCGTGCCACGGACTCCCGCCAGAAGTTTCTTGAGGCCGCCAGACCGTCGCACCCGCCTGTTTCCGGGGATCTGCGGCCGCGCAAGCGTTTACTAGCGGTGGAGCGCTCCCATCTCGTGCTTGACAGTCGTCGAGCGACGTCCCTAGTCTGTGCACGAATCCCGTGAGAGGGCTCCCACGACGTTGGGTGAGAGCGCTCCCCTCCACTGACGGGGTTGGATCCACCAATCCATCTGCACACACACAAAGGAGTGACCGTGAGAACTTCACGACGCACAATGGCCGCGGCAATCGCCGGTGCCGCCACCCTCGCCCTCGTGGCGACCGGATGCGCGGGAGGAGGTGGAGCCGGCTCCGAAGATCCGGAGAGCCTCACCCTCGCGACGTTCAACGACTTCGGCTACACCGACGAGCTGCTCGCCGAGTTCACCGCCGAGACCGGCATCGAGGTCGTGCACAACAAGGCCGCGACGTCGAACGACGCCCGGGCCAACTACTTCCAGAAGCTCGGCAACTCGGGCCTCGCCGACGTCGAGGCCGTCGAAATCGACTGGTTCACGGAGGCCATGCAGTATGCCGACCTCCTCGCGCCGGTTCCGGCCGACCTTCAGGGCCGCTGGCTCGACTGGAAAGAAGCCTCCGCGACCGACTCCGAGGGCAACCTCATCGCGTACGGCACCGACATCGGCCCGCAGGGCATCTGCTACCGCTCCGACCTGTTCGGCGCGGCCGGTCTGCCGACCGACCGCGACGAGGTCGCCGCGCTGTTCGATGGCGACTGGGACAACTTCTTCCAGATCGGTGCCGACTACACGGCCGCCACGGGCAAGCCGTTCATCGACTCGGCCAACTCCGTGCTCCAGGGCATGGTGAACCAGCTCGAAACCGCGTACGAGGAGCCCGACGGCTCGATCGTCGCGACCGACAACGCTGACATCCAGGCGGCCTACGAGGCCGTGACCTCGAAGGCGGTTCCGATCGCGGCGTACTCCGGTCAGTGGAGCGAGGACTGGTTCGCCTCCCTCGCCGGTGGCGAGTTCGCCACGATGCTCTGCCCGGGCTGGATGCTCGGTGTCATCTCGGGCAACGCGCCCGAGACCACGGGCTGGGACATCGCTGACGCCTTCCCCGGCGGCGGCGGAAACTGGGGCGGTTCGTACCTGACCGTTCCGGCCAACGGCGCCAACGTTGAGGCCGCGAGCAAGCTCGCTGCCTGGCTGACCTCGCCCGAGACCCAGATGAAGGCGTTCGCCAACGCGGGCACCTTCCCGAGCCAGGTCGACGCGCTTGCCAGCGACGAACTCGCTGCGGCGACGAACGAGTACTTCAACAACGCCCCCACCGGTGAGATCCTCACCTCCCGCGCCGAGGCCATCACGGTCGCGACGTTCAAGGGACCGAAGTACTTCCAGTACCACGACGCTCTGCAGAACGCCGTGACCCGCGTGTTCGACGGTCTCGAAGACGCCGACACCAGCTGGAACACCTGGGTGACCGAGGTTTCGGCCTTCTAACTCACCACGGTCTCGTTCAAGACCAGAGGGGTGCGGGCCGCTGGCTCGGTCCGCACCCCTCTCCCGTTCACCTCCACCCGGTCCGACGCACCTGAAAGCCACGCCATGAGCACCGTCACGACGAAGAGCCGCCCGCCGGTTCGGGTCCTCTCGTTCTCGCACCGGTTGAGCCGGTGGGACCTCAAGCTCTCCCCCTATCTCTACATCTCGCCGTTCTTCCTGATGTTCCTGGTCGTCGGCCTCTTCCCCATCATCTTCACCGCGGTGATCTCCACCCAGGACTGGGATCTCGTGCGCGGCAGCGGGCAGTTCGTCGGCTTCGATCAGTACATCTGGATCCTGCAGCAGCCGCACTTCTGGACCGCCCTGCGCAACACCTTCAGCATCTTCCTGATCTCGACGGTGCCGCAGCTGCTCCTGGCCCTGTTCATCGCGTCGATGCTCGACCGCAACATCCGCGCCAAGACCTTCTGGCGCATGAGCGTGCTGATCCCCTTCGTCGTCGCTCCCGTGGCGGTCGGGCTCATCTTCAATGTCGTCTTCGCCGACAACTTCGGGCTCGTCAACGGCTTCCTCACCGATCTCGGGTTGCCGGCCATCCAATGGCACAAGGAACCGTTCTGGAGCCACGTCGCGATCGCGACCATGGTCAACTACCGGTGGACCGGCTACAACACCCTCATCCTGCTCGCCGCGATGCAGGCGGTGAACCGCGACTACTACGAGGCCGCCACCGTCGACGGCGCCGGTCTGTTCCGCCAGTTCATCAGCATCACACTGCCGTCGCTGCGGCCCACGCTCATCTTCGTGATCATCACCGCGACGATCGGTGGTCTGCAGATCTTCGACGAGCCTCGCGTCTTCGACCAGTTCGGTCGAGGGGGCGCGGGCCAGCAATGGCTCACGATCACCCTGTACCTCTATGACATCGGCTGGGGCCAATGGAACTTCGGCCGCGCCGCCGCGATGGCCTGGATCCTGTTCGTCATCATCCTGTTGATCGGCCTCGTCAATCTGCTCATCACCCGCACGCTCGTGCGTGGCGAAGGCGTCCGAGGCCTCGAGCCGAGTCGTCGCAACCGAAAGAAGGTCGTCCGATGAGTACCCCTGTCGTCGAGAAGACCCGCGTGTCGACGCGTCGTCGCCAGCGCACCACCAAGATCCGCGGTTACCGACCCGGCGTCTGGACCTATGTCGGCCTGACCGTCGTCTTCGTCAGCGCGGCGTTCCCGCTCTGGTGGTCGTTCATCATCGGCTCGGGCGACGCGTCGTCACTGCGCGAGCGGCCGTGGTGGCCGGGCGGCAACTTCATCGACAACG
This sequence comes from Pseudolysinimonas sp., assembly GCF_049651805.1. Taxonomy (GTDB): domain Bacteria; phylum Actinomycetota; class Actinomycetes; order Actinomycetales; family Microbacteriaceae; genus Pseudolysinimonas_A. The sequence continues at coordinate 12,552 of NZ_JBASCU010000021.1, read as the reverse complement.
CCCTCGCCGTCGTCAGCAACCCCGCGGTCAACTTCTGGCCCGCGCTGTGGAACTCGATCTACTCGTCGTTCCTGATCGCGGCCGCCGTCGTGATCACCTCGACCCTCGCCGGTTGGGCCTTCTCCAAGCTGCGGTTCCGCGGCAGTGTGGGACTGCTCGCCTTCGTCGTCGCCACGATGGCGGTCCCCCAGCAGCTCGGCGTCGTCCCGCTGTACATCCTGTTCTCCGACCTCGGGTGGACGGGCCAGATCGGCGCCATCATCGTGCCGGCGCTGACGAGCGCCTTCGGGGTGTTCTGGATGACGCAGTACCTGCGTCAGGCGGTGCCCGACGAGCTGATCGAGGCGGCCCGCATCGACGGCGCGACCATGATCCGCACCTTCTGGACGGTGGGCGTGCCCGCGGCGCGACCCGCGGCGGCAATGCTCTTCCTGTTCACCTTCGTGGGTGCCTGGAACAACTTCTTCTGGCCGTTCATCGTTCTCGACCGCCAGAACCCGACGCTTCCGGTCGCACTCTCGCTGTTGCAGTCCAACTACTTCGTCGACTACTCGATCGTGCTCGCCGGAGTCGTGCTCGCCACCATCCCGCTGCTCCTGCTCTTCATCTTCGCGGGCAGGCAGCTGGTGAGCGGCATCATGGCCGGCGCGGTCAAGGGCTAGGGGCATGAGCACCGTGTCACAGGTGAAGACTGACTCCGTTTCCGCGCCCGCAGCCCGGGCCTTCCCGGCGGACTTCCTCTTCGGCGCGGCCACGGCCGCCTACCAGATCGAGGGAGCCGCCCACGAAGACGGCCGACGCGACTCGATCTGGGATGCCTTCAGCCGCATCCCCGGTGCGGTCGTCGGCATGGACAACGGGGATGTCGCGTGCGACCACTACCACCGATACCGAGACGACGTCGCGCTGATGGCCGACCTCGGTCTGCAGACCTACCGCTTCTCCACCTCATGGGCGCGCGTCTGCCCCGACGGCGGGCCCGCGAACGCCGCCGGGCTGGACTTCTACTCGCGCCTGGTCGACGAGCTCCTCGGCGCGGGCATCCACCCCTGGCTCACGCTCTACCACTGGGATCTGCCCCAAGCCCTCGAGGAGAAGGGCGGCTGGCCCGCCCGCGACACCGCCTACCGCTTCCTCGACTACGCGATGGCGGTGCATGACGCCCTCGGCGACCGCGTGCGCTCGTGGACGACACTCAACGAGCCGTGGTGTGCGTCGTTCCTCAGCTACATCGGGGGTGAGCACGCTCCGGGCCGCCAGGAACCCGCCGCCGGTCTCGCCGCGGGCCACCACCTCCTGCTCGGCCACGGCCTCGTCGTGCAGGAGCTGCGTCGCCGCGATCCCGAGCTGACTCTGGGGATCACCCTGAACCTCACCGTCGCCGACCCGGTCGACCCGACCGATTCGGGCGACCTCGATGCCGCCCGGCGCATTGACGGGCAGTTCAACCGGTTCTTCCTCGACCCGATCTTCCGCGGCGCCTACCCGGCTGATGTTCTCGCGGATGTCGCGGAGTTCGGTTTCGATTCAGTGGTTCTGCCCGGCGATCTGGCGACCATCTCGGCGCCGATCGACCTGCTGGGTGTGAACTACTACCACGGCGAACTCGTCGGGGCGACCCCGGCCGCAGGACAGACGATGCCGACCGCCGCGCCCTCCGAGCGTCCCAAGCGCTCGCCGTTCCCCGCGGCCGGCGGCGTGCACTGGCACGTACGCGACCTACCGCTCACGGCGATGCAGTGGGAGGTGCAGCCCGAAGGCCTCACGCGATTGCTGCAGCGGATCCACGATGAGTACGCCGGACCGGCCGGGGTCGACCTCGCGGTCACCGAGAACGGCGCCGCCTATGACGATGTCGTCACCGACGACGGTCGCGTGCACGACGCCGAGCGCGTGGCCTTCCTCGTGGCACACCTGGGGGCGACCCTCGATGCGATCGACCGCGGGGTGCCCGTGCGCGGATACTTCTATTGGTCGCTCATGGACAACTTCGAGTGGGCGTGGGGTTACGACAAGCGGTTCGGCATCGTGCGCGTCGACTACGCCACGCAAGCCCGCACGCTCAAGGACAGCGCCATCGCGTACCGGTCGATCATCGAGAGCCGGGCGTTGCCTTCGCCGACGGACACGGGCCTAGGATCACTCCGTGACCACCGAAGCACCTGAGTCGCGGTCTACTCCCGCCGGGACCCCGACGCTGGAGACGGTCGCCGCCCTCGCGGGGGTGTCGCGGTCGACGGTGTCCCGCGTCATCAACGACTCGCCGAAGGTGACCGCCGAGGCACTCGCCGCCGTGAACAAGGCGATCGAAGAACTCGGCTACGTGCCCAACCGGGCGGCGCGCTCCCTCGCGAGTCGGCGCACGCAGGCGATCGCCCTGGTCATCCCCGAGAACACCGCCCGCTTCTTCGCCGACCCCTACTTCGCCACAGTGATCCAGGGCGCGGCGCTACGGCTCGCCGAGACCGACTACACGCTCACGTTGCTCATCGCGTCGGAGACCGACCCCGAGAAGAGCCGCCGCTACCTGCAGTCGGGCAACGTCGACGGTGCGCTCATCCTCTCCCACCACTCCGACGACCGCTCCTACGTCGCTCTGTCGCGCACCCTCCCCGTCGTCTTCGGTGGCCGTCCGGAGCGACACGACGACGGTCCCGAGCCGGTTTACGTGGACGTCGACAACACCACTGCGGCGCGCGATGTCGTGTCGCTGCTGGTCGCCTCCGGGCGTCGCCACATCGCGACGATCGCCGGCCCGACCGACATGACCGCCGGGGTCGACCGACTCGAGGGCTGGCGCGCCGCGCTCTCCGACGCCGGGCTGCCCGACGACCTCGTCGAGTACGGCGACTTCACGCCGGAATCCGGAACTGCTGCGATGGAGCGCCTGTTGGACCGTGGCGTGCCGATCGACGGACTCTTCGCGGCATCCGCTCAGATGGCCGACGGAGCGATGTCGGTTCTGCGCCGTCGCGGGCTCGTCGTGCCGCGTGACCTCGGGGTCGTGACCTTCGACAACGACTACTTCGCGGCGCGCGCGACTCCGTCGCTCACGACGGTCGACCAGGACGAGGGCGGCGTGGGTCGCACCATGGCGGAACTGCTCATCCGCTTGATCGAAGGCGAAGACGTGCCGCGCGTCACGATGATGCCGACGCGCCTCATCAACCGCCGCTCGCAATAGGCGCTAGTCGACGAGGTGGTCGTCGGCCGCCGGGCGGTCGGTTACGCGGTCACGCGCCTCGGGGGGAAGAGCAGCCGCACCGCCAGCCAGCCGGCGAGCCCGCCGAGGAGTTGCGCGCCGAGGAAGGCGGGAACGGATGGCGGCGCGATGCCGGCGAAGGTGTCGCTGAACATGCGCCCGACGGTGATCGCCGGGTTCGCGAAACTCGTCGACGAGGTGAAGAAGTACGCCGCGCCGATGTAGGCACCGACCGCAGGGCCGACCAGTGCCGCTCGCTCAGTACGCACGAGGGCGAAGATCACCACGACGAGCCCCGCGGTCGCGACGACCTCGGCGAGGAGGTGCGGCCAGGTCGCCCGCTCCGTGGTGCTCCACGAGACGGCGGTGAGACCGAACATGAGGTTGGCAAGCACGGCCCCGACGATGCATCCCGCGATCTGCGCCGGCACGTAGCGCGCGGCATCCGCCCAGCCTCGGCCGCAGAACACGGCATCGACCACCGAGACGACGGGATTGAAGTGCGCCCCCGACACCGGCTGGAACACCAGGATGAGCACGGCCAGCCCCAGGGCCGTGACGAGGGCGTTCTCGAGGAGTTGCAGACCGGTGTCGGTGGAGAGTTGCGCAGCGGCGATACCGGATCCGATGACCACGACGCTGAGCCCGGCGCTGCCGACGAACTCGGCGGCGACCCGCCGCAGAGCGACCGCGCTCACGGGGCGACGAGCAGCTGCGAGATGCGGTCGAGGGATCCCGGCACGAGCTTGAAGTAGGCCCAGGTGCCGCGCTTCGAGCGGGTGAGGAAGCCCGCTTCGGTGAGCACGCGCAGGTGATGCGACACCGTGGGCTGGGCGAGGCCGATCGGCTCGGTGAGGTCGCACACGCAGGCCTCCTGGTCGGCGGATGCGGCGACGATCGAGAGCAGGCGCAGTCGCGCGGGGTCGGCGAGGGCCTTCAGGGTGCGGGCGAGGTCGTCGGCCCGCGCGGCGTCGAGGGGCTCGCGCACCAAGGGGGCGCAGCACACGGCGGCATCCGTGGCGGGGATCGTGGCGAGCAGCTTCACGACATCGATGCTAGTCGATATTGACAAGCATCGATATACCGCGCACACTCTTCATCGACATCCATCGATATTCGAAGGAACCCCGTGACGCTCATCGACCTCGCCCCGCCCGCCACCCGCACCGACCGGCTCGCCGGCCTCCCCGTCGCCATCATCGGCGCCGGGCCCATCGGGCTCGCCGCCGCCGCGAACCTCGTCGAGCGCGGAATCGACTTCCGCATCAACGAGGCCGGTGACTCGGTGGCCGACAGCATCCGTCGGTGGGGGCACACCAGGCTGTTCTCGCCCTGGCGGCACCTCGTCGACCCCGCATCGCGCCGGCTGCTCGAAGCGGCGGGCTGGACGCATCCCGACCCCGACCGCGCGCCCAGCGGCACCGAGTTGGTCGAGCGGTATCTCATTCCGCTCTCGCAGCTCGACGCCATCGCGAGTCGCATCGTCATCGGTGCGACCGTCGTCGCCGTCACCCGCGAGGGAATGGACCGCACCCGCACCGCCGGGCGTGCCGCGACGCCGTTCGCGCTGCGCATCCGGACCGCTTCAGGAGTTGAAGATGTCGCCGCCCGCGCCGTGATCGACGCGTCGGGCACCTACCGTTCGCCGAACAGCCTCGGGTCGAACGGCCTCGACCCGCTCGGACTCGAGGCGGTCGCCGACCGGGTCACGGATGCGCTGCCCGACGTACTCGGACGCGACCGGCAGCGCTTCGCCGGCCGGCACACCACCGTCGTCGGCGCCGGCCACTCCGCCGCCAACACGCTGCTCGGTCTCGCCGAACTCGCCCGGCAGGAACCCGGCACGCGCGTCACCTGGCTCATCCGCAACACCAGCGCCGTGCGGGTGTCAGCCTCGGCCGATGACGAACTCGCCGGTCGCGCGGCACTCGGCAGCCGGGTGGATCGCCTCGTCGCCGATGGCACCATCAGGATGCTCGACGGCTTCGAGATCCTGCGGCTCGCGCCCACCGGCGACGGCGTCACCGTCACCGGAACCCGGCGCGGGGACCTTCTCACCCACGACACCGACGTCATCGTCAACGCGACCGGGTTCCGCCCCGACCTCGCGATGTTGCGTGAGATCCGGCTCGACCTCGACGAGATCGTCGAAGCCCCGAAGCGCCTCGCCCCGCTCATCGACCCCAACGTGCACTCCTGCGGAACCGTCGAGCCGCACGGGTTCGCCGAGCTGAAGCATCCCGAAGACGGGTTCTATCTCGTCGGCATGAAGAGCTACGGTCGCGCGCCGACCTTCCTGCTCGCCACCGGATATGAGCAGGTGCGGTCGATCACCGCGTGGCTGGCGGGCGACCTGAAAGCCGCGAGCGAGGTGGCGCTCGTGCTGCCCGAGACGGGCGTCTGCTCAACCGGCACCGCCTCGACCGACACCACCGCCGCGAGCTGCTGCCGGTAATACTGGACGGTATGACGACAGATTCCCCCGAGGCCTCCCGGGCCGACCTCGACCTCGTGCACGCGGTCACGCGCGCCCTCGTCGAATCGCCGGATCTCGACACGTCGGGGGTGCGGGTGTCGGCCCACTCCGGCCGGGTGCAGCTCACGGGGCGCGTCTCGACCCACTCCCAGCGCCTCGCCGCCGCAACGATCGCGAGCGCCATCTCGGGGGTGGGCGACGTCGACAATCAGGTGGCGGTCGGCGACCTCGATCTGGATGCCGCCCACGCGACCGACGACGAGCTCTCGCCCGCCGTCGCCGGCGCGATCGCCGACTCGACGGTCCGCGTGAGCGACCTTCGGGTGGAGGTGCGGCAGCGCGTCGTCACCCTGCACGGACGCTTGGGCTCCGAGCGTGAGCGTGACGCTGTTCGCCAGGCGATCGAGCAGGTGCCGGGGGTGCATTTCGTCGACAACCGGCTCGACCTCGACCCGGCGGGAGCGGATGTCGAGGAGCTCGATCCAGCCGCCTGCTTCGAGCTGCTCGGCGCCGGTGGGATGGGGCGACTGGGCATCCAGGAGGCCGGTGGAGTCGACATCTTCCCGGTGAACTACGTGGTGCACGACAGCCGGGTGTATTTCCGCAGCGGGCCGGGAGTGAAGCTGATCCGTCTCACCCAGGCGCCCGACGTCGCGTTCGAGGCCGATGGGCACGACGACGACTGGACGTGGAGCGTCGTCGTGAAGGGCGATGCGCAGCGCCTCGACGACGACGCCGAGATCATCGCCTCCGGCATCCAGGCCACCGACACCGCCCACCCGGGCGACAAGCTCACCTACGTGCGCATCCAGCCCCGGCAGATCACCGGGCGACGCTTCCGCCACCGGGGCTGACCGCGGCTACCCCGTGAGGCGGTAGCCGACCCGGTGCACCGTCTCGAGCGGAGCCGGAAGGTCGGGTCGCGCGTGGGACAACTGAGCCCGGATGCGCCCGATCATCACCCGCACCCGTTCGCCGCGGTCGCGCGGGTTGCTGGTTGCGCCGAACTCGCTCACCAGCTCTTCGAGCGAGACGACTCGCGGGTGCGCGGCGGCGAAGTAGCGCAACATCTCGAAGAGCCGCGGGGCGAGGTGCACCTCCTCGCCGTGCCAGTGCACCCGGTACGACGCCGGGTCGAGCTCGAGTTCGCCGATGCGGTACCGCTCGGGTTCGACCGGAGGGGCGGAGTGCACGCGGGACTCCTCGATCGCATGGGCGAGGGCATCCGCCGTCACCGGCAGCTTCACCGCACGGGCCACGCCACGGTCGAGCGCCGCGACCACCGTCTCGTTGTCGTACTCGGGCGCGAGCCCGACGATGACGGGGGCAGCGCTGAACGCGCGCAACACGTCGAGGAAGTCCAGCAGCGGCATGTCGCGCAGGTCGGTCGGCACGAGCGCCACCGCGTGCGGGTTCTGGCCCATCGAGATGAGCGCTGCGGCCGCACTCGGGGTGCTCTCGATGAGCAGCCCGCGCTGACGGAACTCGGCGGTGCGCCCACGGGTCACGCCCGCGAGGGGTGTCGCCACCGCGATGACCCGGGCGGGCCAGGCCGGCGGGGCGACATCCGGGGTCGTCATCCGAATCGACCGCTGATGTAGTCCTCCGTCCGCTTGTCGGCGGGGTTCTCGAAGATCTGCAGCGTCTTGCCGTATTCCACGAGCACGCCCGTGCGATCTCCGGTCGTCTCGTCGGCGAGCGCCGTGAAGAACGCGGTGCGGTCGGCGACCCGCGCCGCCTGCTGCATGTTGTGGGTGACGATGACGATCGTGTACTCCTCGCGCAACTGGTGCATGAGGTCTTCGATCTTGGTCGTCGCGATCGGGTCGAGCGCCGAGCACGGCTCGTCCATCAGGATGATGTCGGGCTTGGTCGCGATCGTGCGGGCGATGCAGAGCCGCTGCTGCTGGCCGCCGGAGAGACCGAAAGCCGACTGCTTGAGCTTGTCCTTGACCTCGTTCCAGAGGGCGGCCTTGGTGAGCGCCTCCTCGACGAGGTCGTCCATCGACGACACGCGCATGCCGGTGACCCGCGGGCCGTAGGCGATGTTGTCGTAGATCGACTTCGGGAACGGGTTCGGCTTCTGGAACACCATCCCGATGCGGCGACGCACCTCGATCGGGTCGACGCGCTTGCCGTAGATGTCCTCGCCCTCGAAGGTCACCAGACCCTCGACGCGGGCGCCGTCGACGAGGTCGTTCATGCGATTGAGCGAGCGCAACAGCGTTGACTTGCCGCAGCCCGACGGGCCGATGAGCGCGGTGATCTCGTGCAGCCCGAACTTGAGGTCGACGCCGGTGACCGCGCGGAACGCGCCGTAGTAGACATCCACGTTCTCGCACTGCAGGATGCCGCGCGGCTCGTCGGGCAGGTAGCTGCTGCTCGCGCGGGCGGCCAGGTGCATCGTCGGCGTGCGGCGGTCGTCTCCGGCCGTGCCGGGAATCGTGTCGGTCAAAAGGGTTTACCACCGTTTCTGGAACTTGTTGCGGATGAGAATCGCCACGCCGTTCATGGCGATCAGCACGACGAGCAGCAGAACGCTCGTCGCAGCGGCGAGCTGATGGAAGCCCTCCTGCGGGCGGCCCGTCCAGTTGAAGATCTGGATCGGCAAGGTCGTGTAGCCGCTCAGCAACCCGTTCGGGTCGAAACTGACGAACACCAGCGCACCCAGCACGAGCAACGGAGCCGCCTCGCCGAACGCGCGGGACAGGGCGAGGATCGCGCCCGTCGAGATGCCCGGCACCGACGACGGCAGGGTCTGGCGCCATACCGTCTGCCAGGGCGTGGCACCGAGCGCGAGCGAGCCTTGGCGGATCTCCTGCGGCACCGAGCGCAGCGCCTCGCGGGTCGCGATGATGATGACCGGCAGGATCAACAGCGACAGGGCGAGGGCGCCCGCGATGACGATGTTCTTGTCGCGCACCCCCATCATCGTGAGGAACGCGAGCGCCAGCAGGCCGTAGACGATCGACGGCACCGCGGCGAGGTTCTGCACGTTGAGTTCGACGAGCTTGTTGAACCAGTGCTTCTTGTCGGCGAACTCCTCGAGGTGGATGGCGGCAGCGACCCCCAGCGGGATCGTCATGACCGCGGTCACCCCGATGACCCACACTGAGCCGAGAATGGCGGGTCGGGCACCCGCACGGTCGGGCGAGGATGCCGGGAACTCGGTGAAGAGCCGCATCGTGAACTGACCCTGGCCCTCGATGATGATCGTCACGATCAGCGTCACGAGCACGCCGAAGGCGATCGCCAGGGCGAGCCACAGCAAGGTGAGGAAGATGAGGGCGGTCGGGCGGTACTCGCCGTTCCGACCGGACGCGATCGGGCGCACACCCCGGATCGCTCCCGAGATAGCCCCTCCGACGGTGTTCATCAGTAGACCTCCCGGAAGCGGCGAACGAAGCGGATGCTGAGGAAGTTGATCAGCAGGGTGATCGCGAACAGCAGCAGGCCGACCGCGAAGAGCGTGTCGTATTCGAGCGACCCGACCCGCGAGTCGCCGAGTGCGGCGTTCGCAATGAAGCCGGTCATCGTCTGCCCCTGCTCAAGTGGGCCCGTCACGATGCGGGCCTGGTTGCCGGCGGCGATGGCGACGATCATCGTCTCGCCGACCGCCCGCGAGATGCCGAGCACGATGGCGGCGACGATGCCCGAGAGCGCCGCCGGGAAGACCACGCGCAGCGTGGTCTGCATCCGGTTCGCGCCGAGCGCGGCTGAACCCTGGCGCAGCGCGTTCGGCACGGCCGACATCGAGTCCTCGGAGATCGAGGCGACCGTCGGGATGATCATGACGCCCATGACGAGTCCGGCGGCGAGCACGCTGAACGCGCCGGTCTCGAGCTGCAGCCATTCGCGCAGCACGGTGCTCTGCACGAACTGCAGCGCAAAGAAGCCGTAGACGACGGTGGGTACTCCGGCGAGCACCTCGAGGATGGGCTTGAGTACGCGGCGCAGGTTCGGATGCGCGTACTCGGCGAGAAGGATCGCGGCGCCGAGCCCGAACGGCACGGCGACGAGCAGGGCGATGATCGTCGTCCAGGCGGTTGCCGTGACGAGCGGAAGGACGCCGAAGGAGGCGTCTGCGAATCGGGGAGCCCAGCGATCGCCGAACAGGAACTCCCAGACGGGCACCTCGGCGAAGAACCCGATCGACGGGATCGCGAGGGCGATGAGGATGCCGATCGTGGTGACGATCGTGAAAACGGCGGCGATGCGCAAGAACAGCCGAATGGCGAACTCGCCGTAGCGGGGACGGCCCTCGAAGGCCGACGCGGGACGGGGGCTTGGGCGGCCCGGCGGTGCCGGGCCGCCCAAGGTGCTGACGGTCGTGGTCATGGTCTCTTCGTTATCTGGCGAATCGCTCCGCGATGTTCTTCCGTCAGCGAGGGTGTTCAGCCGATCGAGGCGAGCTCGTCGGCGGCCGTGGCGATCTGCTCCTCGGTCAGCGGCACGAAGAGTGCCGCCTCGGCGATGGAGACCGCGTTCTCGACGAAGTAGTCGACGAACGCCTTGACCTGCGGCTTGTCGGTGTACGACGCGTTGGCCACGTAGATGAACAGCGGGCGGCCGAGCGGCGTGTACGTGCCGTCCTGCACCGTCTCGACCGTCGGGTAGACACCCTCGACCGTGACGGCCTTGATCGCGTCGGCGTTCTCTTCGACGTAGCTCAGGCCGAAGAAGCCGATGCCACCCTCGGCGCCGGCGACGCCCTGCACGGTGATGTTGTCATCCTCGCTCGGGCTGTAGTCGGCACGGATCGCACCCTCTTCGCCGTTGATCTCGTCGGTGAAGTAGTCGAACGTGCCCGAGTCGGTGCCGGCGCCGAAGAGCGCGAGCGGAACATCGGGGAACGACGGGTCGACGTCGGCCCAGCTCATGACGACGCCTTCGGACTCGGGGGCCCAGATCTTGTTGAGCTGCTCGACCGTGAGGTCTTCGGCCCAGTCGTTCTCGGGGTTGACGACGACCGCGAGGCCGTCGTTGGCGATAACGATCTCGGTGAACTCGATGCCGTTCGCCGCGCACTCGGCCGCCTCTTCGTCCTTGATCGGACGCGACGCGTCGGAGATGTCAGTCTCGCCGGCGCAGAACGCCTTGAAGCCACCACCGGTGCCGGAGGTCGCGACGGTCACGTTGACGCCGGCTTCGACGTCGCGGTACAGGTCGGCAGCCGCCTCGGCCAGGGGGGCGACGGTCGACGAACCGTCGGCGGTCACGGGACCGCTCAGGCCATCGCCCTCGCCGCCGGCTGCCTGTCCGCCGCAGCCGGTGAGAAGAAGGGCCGCAGCCACAACGGACGCGGAGAGGCCCGTGATCTTGCGTGCAGTGCTGTTCACTCTGGGTGATCCTTTCGTGGGGCGGGGGTGCCCCGCCGCTGTAGGAGGTGGCTAAATGCCACGCGATCGATGCAAGGCGGCGAAAGTGAACCGGGGGTGAACACGACCTGTCGGGAGTGTTTCCATCGCCGTTCATCTCCGAGCCGGTCAGCGACGGGCCGCCGGATGCGTACAGAATTGAGCAATGGCATCCGAAACCCCCACCGTGCTGTTCGTCTGCGTGCACAACGCCGGTCGCTCCCAGATGGCCGCCGGCTACACCCGCGCGCTGTCGGGCGGAGCCGTCGAGGTACTGTCGGGCGGCTCGGAACCCGGCGACCAGATCAACCCCGTGGCGGTCGAGGCGATGGCCGAGGAGGGCATCGACATCTCGCAGGCGGTTCCGACGCTCATGACGACCGAGCAGGTGCGCGAATCGGATGTCGTCATCACGATGGGGTGCGGCGACGTGTGCCCGATCTTTCCCGGCAAGCGCTACGAGGACTGGGAACTCGAAGACCCGGCGGGCAAAGACCTCGAAACCGTGCGGCGCGTGCGCGACGACATCCGCGGCCGCGTCGAAGCGCTGCTCGCCGAGATTCTCCCCGCCGTCTGACACCCATCACCCGGCACGTGGCCAGGGTGTCTGGGTAGCGTCGAAGCATGACTGACACGGTTGTTCACGACGCACCAGGCTCGCGATTCGTCCTGACGCGCGGCGCCGACGAGATCGGATTCACCGAGTACGTGACCCGCGAGGACGGCGGCATTGTCTTCACGCATACCGAGCTGGATCAGGAGCTGCAGGAACGCGGCCTCGGGTCGACGCTCGTGCGGGGCGCGCTCGACCAGTTGCGCGACTCGACGTCGGTGCGGATCGGGGCGACCTGCCCGTTCGTGCGGCGGTTCATTGCGGAGCACCCCGAGTACGAGGATCTGACGACCAGGTAGTCCCGCGTCGGTGGTCGAGTAGCCGCCGGAGGTGGCGTGGCTCTTCGGTGGTGCGGCGTGGCTCTTCGGTGGTGCGGCGTGGCTCTTCGGTGGTGCGGCGTGGCTCTTCGGTGGTCGAGTAGCCGCCGGAGGCGGCGTGGCTCTCGGTGGTCGAGTAGCCGCCGGAGGCGGCGTGTCGAGACCCTGTGCACAAGTAGTTGCGGGTAGTACATACGTTCGATAGTATGGTCTTGCTCGTGCCGAGCATCTCGTTCTGAATGACGAACTACGAACCTGGGAGATCGGCGTGAGCCTGCCTGCCGTGCCTGTGATCGAGGTCTGCGACCTCTCCGGGCTGGCCCGTGCCTCCCATCAGGAATGGATGGAGGGGATGCGGCACTGGGCCGCGCACGCCCGTCACGCAGAGTCGGTGGTCGCCGCGTTCGCCGGGGAGATCGACCGGCGCTCCTCCCGGGATGCCGGCTATGACGGGCTCGCGGCCAGCACCGGGGCGCGCGGCCCGGAAGGGCTCGTCTCGACCCTGACCGGCAAGTCCGCGCGCGATTCCCGGGATCTGGTCACCGTCGGGCGGCTGCTGGATGCCCCGCCGGTGTGGCTGGGCGATG
>NZ_JBASCU010000020.1:0-16191 GCF_049651805.1 Pseudolysinimonas sp. | reverse complement strand
GACCAGGCCTGGCTCGCCGCCTCGGCGGCCGACGTCACCGACGTCGTGGTGGGCGGGCGCCGCGTCGTCGAGGCCGGGGCGCATCCGCTCGACGATGTCGGGGCCTTGCTGGCCCAGGCGATCGGGGAGGTCGACGAATGAGAACGCTGCTGGTCACCGGCATCGGAGAGCTGACGACGTGGGACGACGGCCGCCCGGTGCGCTCCGACGCCGCCGTGGTACTCGACGACGGCGTCGTCGCTTGGACGGGAGACGCCCGTCACGCCCCCGACGCCGACGAGCGGCTCGACGTCGACGGCGCCGCGGTGATCCCGGGCTTCGTCGACAGCCACACCCACCTGATGTTCGCCGGCGACCGTGCCGACGAGTTCGCCGCGCGGATGGCGGGGGAGTCGTACACCGCGGGCGGCATCCAACGCACCGTCGAGGCCACCCGCGCAGCGAGCGACGACGAGCTGCTTGTCAACGCGCGGCGGCTGCTCGCCGAACTGCGGGCTCAGGGCACGACCACCGTCGAGATCAAGTCGGGCTACGGGCTCACCGTCGATGACGAAGCCCGCGCCCTGCGGCTCGCCCGCTCCCTCACGCCTGAGACGACATTCCTCGGCGCCCACGTCGTGCCGGCCGAGTACGCCGACGATCGCGACGCCTACCTCGACCTCGTCACAGGGTCGATGCTCGACGCCTGCGCGCCGCACGCCCGGTGGATCGACGTGTTCTGCGACCGCGGCGCCTTCACCGTCGACGAGAGCCGTCGAGTGCTCGAGGCCGGCATCGCCCGCGGGCTCGGGGCGCGCCTGCACGGAGCGCAACTCGAACCGTCGGCCGCCGTCGAACTCGCCGTCGACCTCGGCGCGGCGAGCGTCGACCACGCCACCTTCCTCTCCGACCGCGACGTCGAGCTGCTCGCGGGTTCGTCGACCGTCGCGACGCTGCTGCCGGGAGCCGAATTCTCGACGCGCCAGCCCTACCCTTCCGGCCGCCGACTGCTGGATGCCGGGGTGACGATCGCTCTCGCGACGGACTGCAATCCCGGATCGTCGTACACGACATCCCTGCCCTTCTGCATCGCCCTCGCCGTGCGCGAGATGGGACTCACCGTGCCGGAGGCTTTGCGCGCGGCGACGCTCGGCGGGGCCGCCGCCCTGCGGCGCGACGACGTCGGCCATCTGCGGCCCGGCGCGACCGGCGGGCTCGTGGTGCTCGACGCCCCCTCGGCGGTGCACCTCGCGTACCGTCCGGGAGTGCCGCTCGTCCAACGCGTCGCGGGCGGGGTTGCGGCTTAGCCTGATCGGGTGACCGACATCGCGCCACCTGTGAATGAGACTTCTGGCCGAAAACGGCGTCTCCCTCGGCTGGAGCCTCATCGTCGTGATGGCTGCTCCGGTCGTCACCATCGTCGGTTTCGAATCGATCGGTCACCGCCGTATGGCCGCAGCCCTCGAGCGAACCCTCGCGGAGGTCTCGTAGGGGGAGTGTCGCACCCGGAATCGCGCGGATGCCGACTTAGCCTGAGCAAGTCATGATCCTGTTCGACGGCGTCACCAAGACCTACCCCGGCACCTCCCGCCCCGCGCTCAACGCGGTGACGCTTGAGGTGCTCAAGGGCGAGTTCGTGTTCCTCGTCGGCGCCTCCGGATCGGGCAAGTCGTCGTTCCTGCGGCTCGTGCTCAAGGAAGACCGGCCGACGAAGGGCAAGATCTTCGTGCTCGGCCAGGATCTCGGGGCGATCTCGAGCAGCAAGGTGCCGTACTTTCGGCGCAGCCTCGGCGTCGTGTTCCAAGACTTCCGGCTGCTGCCCAACAAGACCGTCTTCGACAACGTCGCGTTCAGCCTCCAGGTGATCGGCAAGAGCAAGGGCTTCATCCAGGAGGCCGTTCCCGACGTGCTCAAGATGGTGGGGCTCGGCGGCAAGCAGAACCGCTACCCCCATGAACTCTCCGGCGGTGAGCAGCAGCGTGTCGCGATCGCACGTGCCGTCGTGAACAAGCCCGCCATCCTTCTCGCCGACGAGCCGACCGGAAACCTCGACCCGGCGACGAGCGCGGGCATCATGACCCTGCTCGCGACGATCAACGCGAACGGCACGACCGTGCTGATGGCCACCCATGACGCGGGCATCGTCGACCAGATGAAGCGCCGCGTGATCGAACTGGTCGGCGGCCAGATCGTGCGCGACGAGCGGCAGGGCGGCTACCAGACCACCTCGATGCCGATCGTGAAGTCGGCGCGGCCCGAACCGTCGTTCGACGACCTCGCCGCCGCGGTTCCCGACCCGCGACCGGAGCCCGAGAAGGCGCCCAGGGCGCGACCGTTGCTCGACCCGGAGCCGGAGCCGGAGCCGGAGCCGGAGCCCGAGCCCGAGCCCGAGCCGACGCCGGAGTCCGTGCCGGTGACCGTGTCGGCGACTCCCACCGTCGAGCCCATCTCCACCGGCCGGGGCACCGTCATCCCCGAACCCGGCAGCGGGCCGCCGCCCGGCTTCCAGTGGCCGACCGCACCCCCGCGGGAGGAGCGATGAGACTCGCGCTCGTGCTCGGCGAGGTCGCCCAGGGGTTGCGGCGCAACCTCTCGATGGTCGTCTCGGTCGTGCTGGTCACCTTCATCTCGCTCACCTTCGTCGGCACTGCGATCCTTTTGCAGTTCCAGATCAACCAGATGAAGGGCTACTGGTACGAGCGGTCGCAGGTGGCCGTCTACCTCTGCACGAGTTTCGACGGCGGGCCGTGCGAGGAGCAAGCCGCGACGCAGAGTCAGATCGATGCGGTCGAGAACGAGCTCAGCGGCGCGACGCTCGCGCCCTACATCGAACAGGTCGAGTTCGAGACCCGGGAGCAGGCGTACCAGAACGTGCTCGAGCAGTGGGAGGGCACGGCGATCGCCGAACTCGCGAGCCCCGAGATCCTGCCCGAGTCGTTCCGGGTGAAACTCGTCGACCCCAACCAGGCCGAGATCGTGATCGACCAGATCAGCGGCATGCCGGGAGTGTTCGAGGTGAAGGACGCGCGGGCGTTCCTGGAACCGATCTTCACGATGATCAACACCCTCAGCCTGAGTGCCGTCGGCATCGCCGCGCTCATGCTGATCGCCGCCGCGCTGCTCATCTCGACGACGATCCGGCTGTCGGCCTTCTCACGACGGCGGGAGATCTCGATCATGCGGCTCGTCGGTGCGTCGAACCGCTTCATCGAGACGCCATTCATTCTCGAGGGGGTCTTCGCCGCACTCATCGGCTCCGCGTTGGCGGGCGTCGCGCTCATCGCCCTCACCGAGTTCTTCGTCGGCGGCTACCTCGCGGGGGAGATCACGACGATCGGCTTCGTCGGCACGAGCGACGCCCTCGTTGTGGCCCCCATGCTGCTGGGTCTCGGCGCCGTGCTCGCCGCGCTCTCGGCAGCCGTCGCCATCCGCCGCTATCTGAAAGCGTGAGCCGACTCGCATCCGGTTAGACTGGGCGGCTGCTCGGCGCTAGCTACCGCTGGGGCTACGGATGCGAAGGAGGTGAGCAGGATGCCGAAGGAACAGGGTCAGAAGGTCGTCGCGACGAACCGCAAGGCGCGTCACGACTACACGATCGAAGACACCTATGAAGCGGGTCTGGTGCTCACCGGCACCGAGGTGAAGTCGCTGCGCGCCGGCCGGGCGTCGCTCGTCGACGGCTACGCCTTCATCGACGGCAACGAAGCCTGGCTGGATGCCGTGCACATTCCGGAGTACACGGAAGGCACCTGGACGAACCACCCGCCGCGGCGCAAGCGGAAGCTGCTGCTGCACAAGGCGCAGATCATCAAGATCTCGCACAAGACGAAGGAGGGCGGGTACACCCTCATCCCGCTCTCGATCTACTTTCTCGACGGTCGGGCGAAGGTTGAGATCGCGGTGGCAAAGGGTAAGCGCGAGTACGACAAGCGCCACGCGCTGCGGGAGCGTCAGGACAAGCGCGAAGCCGCCCGGGCGATGTCGACCCGCACCAACCGCGGCGAATAGTCAGGGCATCGGGCGGTAGAGGTCCTCGACCAGGTCGGCGCCCTCGTCGTGTGCGATGACGCACCGCGTCTCGGTCACGCCGGCGGCGTAATCGCCGGGGGAGGGCAGGGCGATCGCGCCGGCCGAGTAGTCGCGCTTGTCGAGATCTTCATCGAGGAACAGTCGGTACTCGAGGTAGCGGTCGCAGACGGCGTCACCGAATGCCTCAAGCGCTCCGCCGGTCAGCGCGTAGAGGTCGTCGTCGAGTTCGAGGTCGGCCGTCGCGAAGACCTGCTGGGGATGCGGCTGCCCGCAGGGCACGACGGTGTACTCGTCGAGATCGAGGGCTGATTCGGCGAGGCACGACCCGGGACGCAGCTCGGCCGCGGCGGTCAGGCCGGTCGGAATCGCCGGCACCCGGGTGGCCACCCGGAAGGCGACGACCGCGCTGAGAGCGATGACGACGACGCCGAAGGCGATGAGGCCGACACGCGCCCACGACGGCAGCTTGCCCCACCAGCCGAGGGGGGCCGTGTCGTCGCTCACAGCGATACGGTATCGGATGTGGAGAGCCTTCCCGCAGGGCGCGGCCTCGAGATCGCGACGGCGATCGCGCTCGGAATCGTCTCGGTCGTCACGGCCCTCGGCGTGCTCCAGGCGAGCGTGTGGAACAGCGACGCCGGCCGCTTCGCCACCGACTCGGCGGATGCTCGCGATCAGAGCATCTCGGTCGCCGTCGTCGCGCAGCTCAAACAGCGGGCCGACCTCGGCGCGATGTACGAAGCCGAGCGTCTCGCCCGCCTCCAGGACGAAGCACTCGCGGCGGGCGACGAGCTCGAGGTCCTCGAGCTCGACAGCGACATCTCCGGCGCCCTCGCCACGGTCTACGTCGACGGAGCCTCGGAGCTCTTCGCCGAGTGGCGCTCGGCGGGCTTCCCCGCCGACGGCAACCCGGCGGCATCCGCCGATTACCTCGTGCAGAATCAGGGCGAAGCCGACGCCCTCACCCTCGCCTCCCAGCGTCTCGGCGACCTGGGCAAGCAGCTCGCCGGCCGTGCCGCGATCTTCGGGCAGGCGTCGCTCGTGCACGCCCTCGCGCTCTTCCTCTTCGGTGTCGCGGGAATCAACCGACTGCGCACGACCCGCTACATCACGCTCGCGATGGGCGGAAGTGTCTTCCTGTTCGGGCTGCTGCTCATGTCCACGGCGTACTGAGGCGAGGCGATGGCAGAAGAACGGATGCGCGCCGCGCTCGAGATCGCGACGGCGATTTTGCTTGGCCTCGTCTCGGTCGCGACGGCTTTCGGTGCCTACCAGGCCTCGGAATGGTCGCAGCAGGCGGGGCGGTATGAGTCGATCGCCGGCCAGTTGCGCGACGTGAGCCTCAGCGGCTTCATCGCGTCGGATCTCGCCGCCTTCGACGACGGGGAGCGCATCTTCGCGGCGCTCGATCTCGAGTTCGAGATCATCACCGGCACCGCCACCGATGTCGAGGGTATCCGCGACCAGCAGGATGCCATCCTGAGCGCCGCCACCCCCGGGGTGCTTGACGACTGGCACGAGTTCCTCGAGGGTGGCTATCAGGCCGACGATCTGCCGACTCAGAGCTCGCAGTATGCCGCCGTGGTGTTCGCGCCCACCTATTCGGCCAACGCCGCCTCCACTGTCGCCTTCGAGATCGCCGAGTCGCTCGACGCGCGCAGCTTGCAACAGACCATCGCCGCCGTCGTGTTCGCACTCTCGCTGCTGCTGCTCGGTGTCGCCGGGACCAACGCGTCGATCAAAGTCTCCTTCGCCCTTACCCTGGGCGGCGCCGGGGCCTTCGCGGTGGGGGTCGTGATCTCGGCGCTCGCGGCGATCGGCTAGCTCTAGCGCGCGAGGAACCGAGCGTCGACGCTCGCCGACACCTCGATGCGGTCGGGCGTGAACGTCAACGGCGTACCGCCGCCCTGCGCATCCATCGCCATCATCATCTTGCCGGCGCCCCGCTGCATCGGCTGCGGTCCGCCGCCCGACGGGCCGTCGCCGAGCATCCCCGGGTCGGCGAGCGCGAGCGCGGTGACTGTCGAGAGGCCTGCGGCCCGCGCGTACGTGGTCGCCTTGACGGTGGCATCCTGTACGGCCTTGGTCTGGATGTCGCTCGTCACCGCCAGCCGGCGCTCTTCGGTGAGATCCCAGGTGATCGACGCGATCGTCACGCCGGTGACGGTGGCGAAGCGCTCGACGAAGGCGCTGAGCGCGTCGAAATCCTGAAAGCGGGCGGATGCCGACAACGCCGCGTAGAACACCGGTGCGAGCTGCTTGCCCTCGTTGTTCCACGGGCGGTTCGACCACACGCTCACCCGGTCGCTCGACCAGCGGGTCACCGCTGTGCCCTCCAGGTCGCCGAGGGCCGCAGTCACCTGCGCGCCGACGCTCGTCGTCGCCTCAAAGACGGGCTCGCGCTTCGGCCCGTCGTGCTGCACGGTCACGTTGACGGTCGCGCGTTCGGCGTCGAACCACTCTGACGCGGTGCCCTGCACGGTGATGATGGTCTCGACTGGGTTGATCGAACTCATGGCGCAATCCTTGCATCCGACGTAGACTGAGAGGCTGCCTGCGGGCAGTTGACAACTCCACAGCGTGCGACAACGGCCTCCCTGCTAGCCACACTCGCCCTCCGGGCGACGAAGCGGTTCAGGGACTCCATGGGGATGATCGGTTTCGACATCGTCTGTGAAGCTGCGAGAAGCGGGCCGAGGATGAGGGGTTATCTCGTAAACGATCTCCTCAAAAAACAGGTGCCGATGCTAATCGCGCCGACTACGCTCTCGCCGCCTAAGGCGTAGACCGTGTCCGTCAGACCGGGTGTGTCCTCGCCCCGGACCCTGGCGTCATCTAGAGGACTTGCTGCGAACCTGAGTCTCAGGGGCTCGCGGGACTTTTACTGAGGCTGGGCTCGTCGACCTAGATGCTCGTGGCAAAGGTCGGAGCCGAGTAGAATGCTCTCACGAGCTGCGCCCGGAGAATGCGCAGGTCCTCAGCGATGGACGGGGGTTCAATTCCCCCCATCTCCACCCAATGCCGTCAACGCTTGCCGTTGGCGGTAGCGAGCCGTTGTCGCACGTTGTGTATTCTCGCCCTAGCCGAGGAGTTCCACGCCGAACCCTGCGACAACTTCCCTCACTTCCGCGAGGTATCGCTGTGCCTGCCCCGTGAGCGGGATCGCGGAATGGCCGATCCAGCCGATCTCGATGCGTTCGTCGACGTCGAGCGGGATGGCGACGATCTCCGGGTCGAGGTCGTCGCTGATGATGCCGGTCGAGATCGTGTAGCCGTCGAGTCCGATCATCAGGTTGAAGATCGTCGCCCGGTCGGAGACCCGGATCTCTTGCTTGCTCGACAAGGTGGAGAGAATCTCCTCGGCGAAGTAGAAGGAGTTGTTCGCCCCCTGGTCGAAGGTGAGCCGCGGCAGGTCGGCGAGATCGGCGAGGGTCGCGCGATCGCGAGAGGCGAGGGGGTTCCTCCGGGAGATGAAGATGTGCGGCTTGGCGACGAAGAGCGGGTGGAAGGCGAGCCCGGAGTCGCGGAGCAGCTTGTCGATGACGTTCCGGTTGAAGTCGTTGCGGTAGAGGATGCCCAGCTCGCTGCGGAGCGTCCGAACATCCTCGATGATGTCCCAGGTGCGCGTCTCGCGCAGCGAGAACTCGTATTCGGCTGCCTCGGTGCCCTTGACCATCCGCACGAATGCGTCGACCGCGAACGAGTAGTGCTGCGCCGAGACCCCGAGCAGTCGTCGCGACGGCGGTCGACCGAGGTAGCGCTGTTCGAGGAGGGCTACCTGTTCGACGACCTGTCGGGCGTACCCGAGGAACTCCGCCCCATCGGTGGTGAGCGTAACCCCGCGGGCGGAGCGAACGAGGAGGGCGCGTCCTACCCGGCTCTCGAGGTCTTTCATCGCCGCGGACATGGTCGGCTGGGCGACATAGAGGAGGTCGGCGGCCGCGGTGATCGAGCCCTCCGCGGCGACCTCGATGAAGGAGTGGAGCTGCTGCAGGGTGATGCCGCTCGATCGCCTAGCCATAGGGAAAGGCTATAGGAACGCATAGTGGAGCCGGATTACCCGATATCCACGAGCCCGAGCACCATGAACTCATGGCGAGCGACTTCACCTTCAGCATCACCACCACCCGTTTCGACGAGGACTACGCGCCGTCGGCGAGCTCGCGGGCCACCACGAACTTCGCCAATCTCGCCCGGGGCGAGCACCGTCAGCAGAATCTCCGCAACGCCCTGACGATGATCGACGGCCGATTCAACGACCTCGCGCACTGGGACAACCCGGACGGCGACCGCTACACCGTGGAGCTCGAGATCGTCTCCGTGGGCCTGCAGTTCACCGCGGGCGGCCAGGCTCAGGAGTTCCCGTTGCTCGAGTTCCTCGACATCCAGATCGTCGACCGGCGCACCGGCGCTCGCACCGACGGCATCGTCGGGAACAACTTCTCGTCGTACGTCCGCGACTACGACTTCAGCGTGTTGCTGCCGGCATTCAAGAAGGAAGCCGCGCCCGGTGCCACCGTCCCCGAAGACTTCGGCGATCTGCACGGCAAGCTGTTCGAGCGCTTCCTCGACTCCCTCGCGTACCGGGAGCGGTTCCCCAACCCGCCCGTGATCTGCATCAGCGTCTCGACGAGCCGCACGTATCGTCGCACCGAAAACGTCCACCCGATCCTCGGCGTCGAGTACCGCCAAGACGAGTCCTCGCTGACCGACGAGTACTTCGGGAAGATGGGGCTGCACGTCCGGTACTTCATGCCGCGCGGGGCCGTGGCGCCGCTCGCGTTCTACTTCCGCGGCGATCTGCTCGGCGACTACTCCAACCTGCAGCTCATCGGCACGATCAGCACGATGGAGACGTTCCAGAAGATCTACCGACCCGAGATCTACAACGCCAACTCGGCCGCTGCGAGCGTCTACCGACCGACCCTGGATCAACAGGACTACTCGCGCACACAGATCTCCTACGACCGCGAGGAGCGCAGTCAGCTCGCGATCACGCAGGGGAAGTTCACGGAGGAGCACTTCATGAAGCCGCACGGGGACGTGCTCGAGCAGTGGGCCGCCGACTCCCTCGTCCGCGTCGCGTGACCGGCGGCCTCCTGCCCACCTCGATCGTCGGCAGCCTGCCGAAGCCGTCGTGGCTCGCCCAGCCGGAGACCCTCTGGTCTCCGTGGAAGTTGCAGGGCGACGAGCTGGTCGAGGGCAAGCAGGATGCGCTCCGCAGCGCCGTCCAGGAGCAGCGTCGGCGCGGCATCGACATCATCAGCGACGGTGAGCAGACCCGCCAGCACTTCGTCACGACGTTCATCGAGCATCTCAGCGGGGTCGATTTCGAGCAGCGCGAGACGGTTCGGATCCGCGATCGCTATGACGCGAGCGTGCCGACCGTCGTCGGGGCCGTGAGCCGCGAGAAGCCCGTCTTCGTCGACGATGCGAAGTTCCTCCGTCAGCAGACCGATCAGCCGATCAAGTGGGCGCTCCCCGGCCCGATGACGATGATCGACACGCTCTACGATCGCCACTACCAGAGCCGAGAGAAGCTGGCGTGGGAGTTCGCCAAGATCCTCAATCAGGAGGCGAAAGAACTCGAGGCGGCGGGGGTGGACATCATCCAGTTCGACGAGCCCTCCTTCAACGTCTTCTTCGACGAGATGCGGGACTGGGGGGTGGCGACGCTCGAAAGGGCGGCCGAGGGCCTCAGCGCGGAGACCGCCGTGCACATCTGCTACGGGTACGGGATCAAGGCGAACACCGATTGGAAGGCGACCCTCGGTTCGGAGTGGCGGCAGTACGAGGAGTCGTTCCCGCTCTTGCAACGGTCCACTCTCGACATCGTCTCGCTGGAGAGTCACAACTCCCGAGTGCCAATGGACCTCATCGAGCTCATCCGTGGCAAGAAGGTCATGCTCGGCGCGATCGACGTGGCAAGCGAGATGGTCGAAACCGCTGAGGAAGTCGCCGACACCCTCCGGAGGGCGCTCGCGTTCGTCGATCCGGACAAGCTCCTCCCGAGCACGAACTGCGGCATGGCGCCCTTGTCTCGCGGTGTTGCACTCGAGAAACTGAGCGCGCTGAGGGCGGGTGCGGACATCGTTCGCGAGGAGCTCACCGCTGCCAGGGCCTGACCGCGCGGCTGGCAGCTAGAAACTCTCCACCCACTGCGCCCGCCACTCGGGCGCCTCGAAGGCTTCGCTCCAGTAGGCCGTCTCCTTCTCGATCCTGCCGTCGCGGAACTCGAAGATGAACACGGTCTCGTAGGTCGGCCCGCCGTAGTCGAGGCTCGCTTCGAGGACGACGAGGTCGCCCGCACTCATCATGCGACGCGGGGTGATGGTGGGCAGCTGCGGGAACGAGCCGTAGATCGCTCGGCGGTTCTTCGCGCCGCGCACCCGTTCGCGTGATTGCGGCCAGTCCATCGTGGCGTCATCGTGGAACAACTCATCCATGACCTCGATCTTGCGATCGTTAAGGCCGGCGATCAGCCGTTCGATCTGAGCTTCGTTGTGGGTGGTCATGCGATGGACGTCGGTTGGGCGTAGTGACTCGCGCCATACCAGTCGACGACGACGACATCCTCCTCTCCGATCACCCAGGCGTCGTGACCGCTCGGCAGCGAGGTGACGTCACCGGCGACCGCGACATACTCGGTGCCGTCGTCCATGCGGATGCCGAGTTTTCCGCTGAGGTGGTACTGGAAGTGCGGTGCCTCGCAGCTCGCGGTGTTGACGAGCGGCTTCAGGTCGTTCGACCAGCGCCAGCCCGGGGCGAAGGTCAGTTTGCCCACCTCACCGCCGTCCATCGTCAGGATCTCGGCGCGGCCGTTGGGAAAGGTGCGCACCTCGTCGGGTTCGCCGAATGCGCGATGCTCTGAGCGTTTCATGTCGTGCTCCTTCTCTCCGTTGAGGCGGGTGGCAGTATCCTGACCTACTAGTAAGTCGAGTGTCAATGGATTCGCTAAGCTCGACGACGTGACCATTCAGGCGCAACCGATCGCAACCCGGGCGGGCGAGATCCTCGACGTCGCCGAACGCTTGGTACAGACCCGCGGATTCAACGCATTCAGCTACGCCGACATCGCCGCCGAACTCGGGGTCACCAAGCCGGCGCTGCACTACCACTTCCGCACCAAGGAAGCCCTCGGCGAGGCTCTGATCGCCCGCTACTCCGAGCGGTTCTTCCGCGAACTCGACCAGATCGCGACCGCCGACGAGGCAGCACCCGCGCGGGTTGCCCGCTACGTCGAGCTCTACCGCGCCGTTCTGCTGGCGAACCGGATGTGCCTGTGCGGGATCCTCGCCGCCGAATACCAGACCCTCCCCTCGAGCATGCGCAGTGCGGTGCGGGGATTCTTCGAGCGAAACGAGACGTGGCTCGCCAACGTTCTGCGTCAGGGAGTCGAGCATGGCGAGGTGACGGCGAGCGAACCGCTGGAGGACGCGGCACGACTCGTCATCGACACCCTCGAAGGTGCCATGATGATCGCCCGCGCGCACGACGGCCCCGAACGATTCGACAGCGCGAGCACCCGATTGATCGCGGGCCTCCTGCCCTGAGCGCGGGCCGCATCCTCTGCCTGGAGTAGGCGAATGCATTCCATGCCCACGCCGATCCTCTCCGTCCGCGACGTGCACAAGACGTACGGCACCGGACAGAACCGCTTCGACGCGCTCACGGGGGTGAGTTTCGAGGTTCCCGAGGGGCAGAGTGTCGCGATCGTCGGCAAGAGCGGGTCGGGCAAGTCGACGCTGATGCACATGCTCGCGCTGCTCGACGCCCCGACGAAGGGCACGATCGCGCTCGAAGGCGCCGACACCCGCAAGCTGCGCGGTTCCCGCCTCAACCGAACCCGCAACAAGACGTTCGGCTTCGTGTTCCAGCAGTTCTTCCTCACGCCGCGCGCCTCGGTGCTCGACAACGTCATCCTGCCGTTGAAGATCGCCGACAAGGCCGGCAACCGCGCCGTCGACCTGTCGGGCGGGCAGAAGCAACGTGCGGTGATCGCCCGCGCCCTCGTCAACAACCCGCGCATCATCTTCGCCGACGAGCCCACCGGCAACCTCGACTCGGTGACGGGAGCGATCGTCGAGGACATCCTGTTCGGGCCGGGTGTTCATCCGCGACGGCCTCCTGGTCGAAGACTCGATGGCGGTGGCGGCATGAAGGCCCTCGATCTGGTCGGCTCCGCCGTCTCGAACACGTTCCGGTCGAAGACCCGCACCGTGCTCACGGATCGGGGTCATCCTCGGGATGCTCGCTGGCGCAGGCATCAGCGCGGTCCTCGCCGACGGGCCGCTCGCCGGCCTGCCGGGCCTCACCCTGATCGCCTTCGACCCGGTGTCGATCGCCGTGATCGTGCTGATCGTGATGGGCATCGCATTCCTCGCCGGAACGCTGCCCGCCGCCCGGGCGGCGAAAGCCGACCCGGTGGAGTCGCTGCGCTACGAGTGACGCGGCTCCGGCGCGGGACGGGAGGCGGTCACTTCGGCGGTCGCCTCTTCCGGCCCCGCCGGAGCGACCGGCTCCGCGCGGCGCTTCGTGACGAGGTATGACCCCGACAGCACCAAGACGAAACCGATGATCGTCCAGACGGTGATCTCTTCGCCGAGGAAGATCGCCCCGGCGAGGATCGCCACAGCCGGGTTGACGTAGGTGATCGCCGTCGCGCGGAACGGCCCGATCTCGGTCACCAGCGCGACCATGAGGATGAACGCGAGCGCACTGCACACCACCGCGAGCACGACGATCGCGACGATCACCTCGGGCGAGGGCCACTCGGTGGGGAACGCTCCGGTGAGGGCGACGAACGGCACGTACACGATCGCGGCCGCGGCGAGGGAGACGGCCGTGATGCCGATGCCCGGCAGCTCGGGGATCCAGTGCGCCAGAATCGCCGGCCCCAGCGCGTAGCCGATCACGACGATCGCGATCTCGACGACCGCGATGAGGTCGGATCCGCCGATCTCGAACCCGACGAGGGCCCCGACACCCGCCATGCCGACCACGATGCCGAGCCAGTTGATCCAGGTGAGCCTCGCCCGGCGACCGAGCACGAACGCCACGCCGACCGCTGCGAGCGGCACCGCCGAGATGAGCAGACCTGCGGTCGACGAGGGGATGCGCTGCTCGGCCGAATTGAGGAAGTACCACGGCAGCACGATCTCGATCACGGTGAACGCGAGCATCGGCTTCCAGCGGCGCAGCACGGGCATGATCTCGTGCCGGAACGCCGCGATCGGCACCAGAAGTACCGCGGCGAGAGCGGCACGCGCGAGCACGACCGTCTGCGGTTCGAGCTCACTCACCGCGATCTTGATGAACAGATACGGGATGCCCCACGCGATGCCGAGGGCGACGAACAAGATCACACCGCGTCGCGTCACCGTCCCATCATGCCCCCCACCACCGACGGAGTCTGCTAAGCAAGGGGCGTGCGCTATTGGCTCGCGAAGAACCTCATCGTGGTACCCCTGCTGCGGTTGTTGTGGCGGTACGAGGTGCGCGGTGTGCACAACATCCCGAAGAAGGGTGCCGCGATCATGGCGAGCAACCATCTCGCCCTGCTCGACTCGGCGTTCGTCCCCGGGGCGATCCCGCGCCACGTGGCCTTCCTCGGCAAGGAGCAGTTGTTCACGGGCAAAGGGCTGCGGGCGCGGGTTGTGCGCAGCTTCATGCTCGCGATGGGGCAGCTCGAGATCGACCGCGGCGGGGGCTCGGCGTCGGCGTCGTCGCTCGGTGGCGGGGTGCACGTGCTACGTGCCGGCAAGCTGCTGGGCATCTATCCGGAAGGCACCCGCAGCCGGGACGGCCGGCTGCACCGCGGCCGCACCGGGATCGCGCGCCTGCTGCTCGACACCCCCGTGCCCGTGATCCCGGTCGCGATTTCTGGCAGCGACGAGATCCTGCCGCGCGGCGCGAAGTTTCCGAAGTTCGGCGGACGGGTGATCGTGACCTTCGGCGAACCGATGGACTTCTCGCGCTACGCCGGCCTCACCGAGGATCGCTTCGTGCTGCGCGCCATCACCGACGAGATCATGCACGAGATCAGACAGCTGAGCGGCCAGGAGTATGTCGACGTGTATGCGTCGAATGCGCGGCGCCCGGTGGCGACGACGACGTGACGGTCGCCGGGTCGACCTGGGCTGGCACCCACGAATTCGCAGCCGTGAAACTGGTCGAGGCACGCTCGATCGACGAGGTGTGCCAGGCCGTCGCCGCGGGCGGCCGGGTGCGGGCACTCGGCACGCGGCATTCGTTCCACGACCTCGCCGATACCGACGGCACGCTCGTCACGGTGACCGGCATCCCCGCCGACCCGGTGCTCGACGAGGTGAAGCGGCAGGTCACCGTAGGCGCGGGCACGCGGTACGGAGTGCTCGCCCGTTGGCTGGAAGACCGCGGCTGGGCGTTGCACAACCTCGGCTCGCTGCCGCACATCTCGATCGGCGGCGCGATCGCCACGGGAACCCACGGCTCCGGGCACGGCAACGGCAGTCTCGCGACGGCGGTGCGCGGCCTCGAGTACGTCGACGCCTCGGGAGCGCTCGTTGCGGTCGGAGTCGGCGATCCCGACTTTCCCGCCCTCGTGGTCGGCCTCGGCGCGTCCGGCATTGTCGTGCGCGTCACCTTGGCGATCGAGCCGACCTACCGGATGCGGCAAGACGTGTACTCGGGCCTGACCTGGGAGGCATTCCTCGCCGACCCCGACGCGGTCACGGGAGCCGGACACAGCGTGAGCGTGTTCACCACCTGGGACGACGACGCGGTCGGCGATGTGTGGGTCAAGTCGCGTCTCGACGCGTTCCGACCCCTCCCCGGCACACAACCGTACCGAAAGACGGCATCCCTCGTCGGATCGACCGAGAACCTCACTGAGCAGCTCGGGATTCCGGGCGCCTGGTGCGACCGACTGCCGCACTTCCGCCTCGACGCGACTCCCAGCAGCGGCGACGAGATCCAGAGCGAGTACTTCGTGGCGCGATCGGATGCCGCGGGCGCGCTCACCGCAGTGCGGCAGCTCGCCGACGACATCCGCCCGCATCTGCTGGTGAGCGAATTGCGCACCGTGCGCGCCGACGACCTCTGGCTGAGTGGCGCGTCCGGCCGGGACACGCTCGCGATCCACTTCACCTGGGCGAATCATCCGGATGCTGTGCGGGCGCTGCTCCCGCGCATCGAGGCCGTGCTCGCTCCGTTCGGTGCCCGCCCGCACTGGGGCAAGTGGCACACGATGGAGGCGGATGCCGTCGCCGCCGTCGTGCCACGCCTCGCCGACGCGCGCGCGGTCTTCGAGCGGCTCGACCCGCAGGACCGCTTCGCGAACGCGCACCTGCGCCGTCTCGGCGTGAGGGTCTGAGTCCCTTCTCGATGGTCGAGGTTCCGCGCAGCGGCGTGTCGAGACCGCGGAGGATCGTCAGCCGATCGTGCGGAGAGTATCGATGACGCTGCCCAGATGCGTGCGGGTCTCTGCTTCGGCGCGCGCGGCATCCCGGCTGGTGATCGCGTCGATGATCGCCGCATGCTCGGGAGCCGACACCGCGGCGCGGCCGGGGTAGAACGCGAGCCGGAACTGGTGGCGGACGCCCTGCGCGCGCAGCCGCTCGAGGATGCCGACGGCCGTCGGGTGGTGGGCGATCTCGCGGATGCGGCGATCGAGCTCCTGATTGAGGCGCGAGTACTCGAAGAGGTCGGACTGCGCGGCGCTGAGGATGTCGGACCGCAACCGGGTGAACTCGGCGATCTCGGCATCCGTGATGTTCTCGGCGGCTTTTGCCGCGCACAGGCCCTCGAGGCTCATGCGCACTTCGAGGATCTCGATCGCTTCGGCGAGGGGAATCGCCCGCACCCGAGAGCCGCGGTTGGGCAGCCGGTCGACTAGGCCCTCGGCGGCGAGTTCGAGCAAGGCCGTGCGAACAGCGGCTCGACTCGCGCCGTAGCTCGTGGAGAGGTCGGCTTCGATGAGGCGCTGATTGGGTGCGTACTCGCCCGAGACGATCGCCTCACGCAGCACCCTCGTCAGATCGGTGCGCGGCGCGGTCGTTGTGCCCATGGCGGTCATCCTAGTGGTGTGTCCCGGTTTTGGGTGCCTGGTTGAGGGCGACTCGGCCGCGGGCGACTTTCTCGAGGATGGATTCTGCTGAGGCGGTCCAGACGAGTGGGCGTGGTTCGTCGTTGTGCGCGTTCAGG
>NZ_JBASCU010000019.1:0-94370 GCF_049651805.1 Pseudolysinimonas sp. | reverse complement strand
CCGAGTCCACGACATCAACTCGTCCCGATCACCCTCACGAAGCACCAACGCCGCAGCAGGAGAATTCGCCATAAGCAATTCTCCCAACACGCCAACCATTTAGGAACTAACGACACGCGACACTAGGAGCCCAGCGGGGGAAGTTACACTGACTGGCGTGACCGACACCACCGCGGGACCCCGCATGCTCGCGGGCCGCTACCAGATCGGCGAGCTCCTCGGCCGCGGCGGCATGGCCGACGTGCATCTGGGTCTCGACGCTCGCCTCGGTCGCAAGGTCGCGATCAAGTTGTTGAAGCCGTCGCTCGCCAACGATCCGGCGTTCCGCACCCGCTTCCGCCAGGAGGCCCAAGCGGCGGCGCGCATGGCGCACCCGACCATCGTGCGGGTGTACGACGCCGGCGAGGAGATCGCGCGCGACTCGTCCGGTCGCGAGCTGCAGGTGCCGTTCATCGTCATGGAGCACGTCGAGGGCCACCTTCTCAAAGACCTGGTCGCCCAGGGGCCGATGTCGGCCGAACAGGCCGTGCACATCGCGGACGGCATCCTCACCGCGCTCGAGTACTCACACCGCGCCGGCGTCGTGCATCGCGACATCAAGCCCGGCAATGTCATGGTCACCTCCACCGGTCAGGTGAAGGTCATGGACTTCGGCATCGCGCGCGCGATCTCCGACTCGTCGGCGACGATCGCTCAGACCAGCGCGATTCTCGGCACGGCCCAATACTTCTCGCCGGAACAGGCCCGCGGCGAAGCGGTGGACGCCCGCACCGACCTGTACTCGACCGGTGTACTGCTCTACGAACTCCTGACCGGCAAGCCGCCGTTCCACGGTGAGACGGCGGTCGCGACGGCATACCAGCACGTCAGTGAAGCCCCGGTGCCGCCCAGCCGACTGAACCCGGCGGTGACGCCCGCGCTCGACGCCGTGGTCATGCACGCCCTCGCGAAGGATCGGTTCGAGCGCTTCCAGAGTGCCGGTGACTTCAAGCGCGACCTCGACGCCGCGTTCGCCGGCAAGCTGCCCGACCGTCAGCTCGTTCCCGTCGACGACTTCAGCTCGACCCTGTTCGGGGTGAATCCGAGCACCGGCGCTGCCTCGGAGGCCGCACTGCGTCGCCTGGCGGCGGATGACGGTGACGACCGCATCACCCGCACGCAGAGCCGTCCGCCGGTCGCCTGGATCTGGGGCGGCATCGCGATGTTCGTCGTCATCCTCGTCGCCGCGACCTGGTTCGTCTTCTCGCTGCAGGCGCAGAACCTGGTCGGACCGGGTGCCGCCGTCGAAGTTCCCGACGTCGTCGGCATGAACGTCGACGAGGCGACGCAACTCTTGGAAGAGCAGGGGCTCCAGGTGGCCCCCACCACTCGGCCGAGCGAGGACGTGCCCGAAGGCGAAGTCATGGAGCAGACGCCCGGGGTCGGAACCCGGGTCACGCCCGGCCAAGAGATCGAGCTTCTCGTCTCATCAGGAGCGCCGCTCGTCACCGTCGAGAGCCTCGTCTTCCAAGACCAAGAGGCGGCGAAAGCCCGGCTCGCCGAACTCGACCTCGTCTACGGCACGACGACGGTCACCTACTCACCCAACGTTCCGAACGGCGTGGTCATGGGCATCATCGTCGAGGGGAGCCCCGACGTGCTGACCACCTCGACTCAGGTCGAGGCCGGCTCGACGATCGATCTCGTCGTCTCGAACGGGCTCGTTGTGGTACCCGACGTGAAGGGTCAGGCAGTCACGACGGCTCGGTCGACGCTCACCGGAGGCAGCCTGCAGCTCACGGTGAAGCTGGTGCTCGACAACTCGTGCACCGGCCAGGCCGTGGTGAGCCAGTCGGTCATCGGCGAGGTGGCCCAGAAGTCGTCGGTCACCCTCACCTACTGCTCGGGATGATGAGCGGCGGCGGTCAGCCGAGTTTGACGAGCGGACTCAGATGCGTCGCGCGCTCGGCCGCCTCGGGAAGCCCGGCGTCGGCGAGCCAGTTGCCCAGCATCCGGTAGCCGCCTTCGGTCAGCACCGACTCCGGGTGGAACTGCACTCCGACGACCGGTGCCGAACGGTGCCGCACCCCCATGATGACGCCGCCCTCGGTGCGCGCCGTCACCTCGAGCTCGGCGGGCACCGTTCCGTCGACCACCGCGAGCGAGTGGTACCGGGTCGCCCGGAACGGTTGGGGCACGCCCGCGTAGAAGGGGCTGTCGTCGTGCCGGATGAGCGAGGTCTTGCCGTGCATCAGCTCGTCGGCGTGCGTCACCGTCGCGCCGAGAGCTTCGGCGATCGCCTGGTGGCCGAGGCAAACCCCGAGCAAGGGGATGTCAGCGGCGAGCGCCGCGTGGACGACCGGGATCGACACCCCTGCGGCCGCCGGAGTGCCCGGTCCGGGCGAGATGAGCACCGCGTCGTATTCGGCGATGTGCGACGCCGCCTCGTCGGCCGGGAAGGAGTCGTTGCGAACGACGTCGGTCGTGGCGCCGAGTTGCTGCAGGTATCCGTCGAGTGTGTAGACGAAGGAGTCGTAGTTGTCGAGAACGAGGACCCGGGTCATTCGTCGACCGTCACGTCTTGCGGGGCCACCATCTGATCGACGACCGGGAACACCCAGTACACGAGCGCCGTCAGGATCACCGCCGCCGCGACCAACAGGATGAACAGCCGCACCCACCACGGGCCCGGCAGAATCCGCCACAGCGCCCCGTACATCAGCCCGCCCCCGTCACGTTGGATGCGATCTCGGCGGGTACGCCGCCCGATCGTGGATAGAACTGGTCGTAGACGCCGTAGGCGATGATGCGCTCGGCCGTGGAGAAGAAGGGGTTGCAGGTCGTGAGCGTGATGAAACGCTCAGCCGCCCCGATCCCCTCGGCCTGGGGCACGGGATTGAGCACCCCGACTCCGCTCGGGCGCACGTACTCCAGGTTGCGGAAGGTGTACTGATACCAACCGTCGATCGTTTCGACGTAGATGTGATCGCCCACCTGTAGCTGATGAACGTCGCGGAAGTTGCCGCCCCCGCTGGAGCGGTGCGCGGCCAACGCGAAGTTGCCCGGCTCTCCCGGCAACTGCGTCGTCGGATAGTGGCCGATGTTGCCCTTGTTGAGCACGGCGGCGGTACCGACGCCTTCGGCAATGGGCCGGTAGTAGGTGCCCCCGAAGCGCGGGATGATCAGCGTCGCGAACCGCTCCGTGTCAGCGGGCGCTGCCGCGATGGGCGGATCCTCCGACACGACGGGATCGCCCACTTCCACCGGAGGCACCTCTTCGTAGCCAGCGCTCCACTCCTCGGCCAGCTCGATGGCCTCGCCGTTGAGCTGGCCCCCGACTATGACGTCGCCGAGCCACACCTGATAGCCGAGGAACGCAAGCACGAGCACACCGGCCGTGATCAGGAGTTCTCCGAGCACACCGACCACCGAGACCCGACGGCGCGGGCGACGCAGCGGAGCCAGGTCGGTCATGCCCCGATTCTACGTCGCGCGGCCTCCGCACGGATCGCAGACAATCGCCTCCGTTAGACTGCTCGGCATGGCCCGCTCCAACCCTTCGTCCTCCGAGCAGAAGTCCAGCTCCGGCGACGCCGATCGTCGTGAGAGCCTCCCCAACCCGGTCTGGTTCAAGCCGATCATGTTCGGCTTCATGCTGCTGGGTCTGGCGTGGATCATCGTCTACTACCTGAGCCAGGGCTCGTGGCCCATCCCCGGCATCAACGAAGCGAACATCGCGATCGGGTTCGGCCTTCTGATCATCGGCTTCTTCATGACCACCCGGTGGCGCTGAGAATCCTCGGATTGAGTAGCGGACGCGTGTCGAAATCCTCGGATTGAGTAGCGCCCGCGTGAGCGGACGCGTGTCGAAATCACACCGTTGTCATTCTCTCCACACTGTGGATAGCCCTGTGGACAACTCCTCGGGTCAGAGGGCGGTGCGCAGGATCGCCAGCAGGATGAGCCCCCCGACGACGGCCCCGATGATGAGGTACGGGGTGCGGGTCTTCGCCCCCGGCCTGTCGTCGTAGCGCTGGAACAGGTAGGTCGCTCCGGCTCCGGCGATCAGTCCGCCCACGATCTGCGGCAGCGTGAATCCGCCGAACGCGATGCTGATGAGCAGGTTGATTCCGATGATGATGAGCGCCTGCATGCGGGCCGGTGGATACGACCAGACGAAGATCAGGTACGCGCCGAACATCCCGAACAGCACACCAGACAGGCCGAACGCAGCACTTCCCGCCAACACCATCGCCGCGCTGCCGACCCCTGTCGCTGCGAGGGCGAGCACAAGGAAGCGGCGACGTCCGAGGTTCTTCTCCACGGATGGCGCGATCAGCAGCAGGAAGAAGCCGCTGAGCAGAATGGAGATCACGTAGCTGATCTCCGGCGGGTAGACGACGGCGGCTGTGACATAGCGCCACACCTGCAGGCTCACCGGGGGGGCGGCCGCGAGGAACAGGTAGGGCAGGCCGCCGGTGAACAGTCCGCCGAGCCACAGGACGACGGTCGTGGCGACGATTCCCCAGGTGACCACGGGCGCCTCGCCCCCGGGGCGCAGCATCTGACCGAGCGCCCCCGACACGGGCGACGACGAGCGTTCGGGGCGGGATCGGGCGGTACGCGCCGGGCGCGCCTTGGCTGCCGGACGACGAGCCTCCCCGGCGCCCCGCCAGGTCACCGAGCCGCCGAGTTCCTGAACGCACTCCGGGCAGTGCACGCCGCCCGGCGCCAAGATCTGGCACTCGGGGCAGATCGTGCGGCCGCAGCGCTGGCAGAGCACCCAGCTCTCTCGCTTCGGATGCCGGTAACAGACATCCGGCGAAGTCTCGGCCATGAAGCAGTGCCGGTCAGACCGCGTCGACCGAGATCGAGGTGATCACGACATCCTGAAGTGGCTTGTCTCGGCCGTCGGTGTCGACCGCCTCGATCGCATCGACGACCCGCTTGGAGTCGTCGTCGGCGACCTCGCCGAAGATGGTGTGTTTGCCGTTGAGCCACGGGGTGGGCACCGTCGAGATGAAGAACTGCGAACCGTTGGTGCCGCGGCCGCCCTGGATGCCGGCGTTGGCCATCGCGAGCAGGTACGGCTCGGTGAAGTGCAGCTCCGGGTGGATCTCGTCGTCGAAGTTGTAGCCGGGGCCGCCGATGCCCTTGCCGAGCGGATCGCCGCCCTGCAACATGAACTGCTTGATGATGCGGTGGAAGATCACCCCGTCGTAAAGGGGCGTGTTCTTGGTCTCACCCGTGGCCGGGTCCTGCCACTCTTTCGTGCCCATCGCCAAGCCGACGAAGTTGTCGACGGTGACGGGGGCGTGGAAGCCGAACAGGTTGATGCGGATGTCACCGAGCGTGGTGTGGACGGTGGCGACGTGAGTGTGCGCAGGCATTGCGCCATTCTCGCATGTCGCTGCAGTTGGCAAGCCCTACGGTGCGATCCGCCGCGCATGGCAGGATGTGTTGGGTCACCTCGTTTTTGACGACCGGAGGATCACTATGGCACTGTCACGCAAGCGCCAGCGGGAACTGAATCGCCTCAAGCGGGATGCCGAGCGCCTTTGGGATGAGCAGCGCGAAGCGATCGAGCACGCCACCCTCGTTCTGAAGGATGCTCGCCGCCAGGCCGCCAACTTCGCCCGCGAAGAGGTGCGCCCGCGCGTGCGCGAGGGTGTCGGCGCCGCCCGGGACGGGCTCGGTGCCGCCCGCGACGCCGCCTCGACCGCCCGCGAACGCTTCACCGACGATGTGCTCCCCGCGATCTCGGGAACGATCGGGTCGGCCCTTGCCGTTCTGGAAGCCGCCAAGAACCCCGCGGTGCGCGATGTCGTGCGCCGCATCTCGAAGGCGGGGCAGAAGGCCCGCGTCGTCACGCCGCCCAAATCGAACGGCCCGGGCCACTACATCCTCATCGGCCTCGGCGTCGTCGCGTTCGCCGGAATCGCCTACGCCGCGTGGCAGACGCTCCGCGCCGACGACGACCTGTGGATCGAAGACCTCGGCGACCCCGGAAGCGCCGACATCGACGACGACGATTTCTGAGCGACCCCCCGGTTGAGCTGACGCGGGCGCAAGCCCGTCGCATCGCGGTGCGTGCACAACTGCTGGATGCGCACCGCCCGGTGAGCCTGGTCGAGGTGGTGCGCGCGCTGACCGTCATCCAGCGCTACCCGTACGCCGATATCGCGCCGAGCGCCGACCTCGTGCTGTGGAGCCGTCTCGGTTCCCGGTATGAACCCGACGACCTGCAACGCGCGCTCGAGGTCGACCGCTCGCTGCTGGAACTCGACGGGATGATCCGGCCGATGGAGGATTTGGCGCTGTTCCTGGCTCAGTTCGCCCGGCCCCCCGCCTACGCGAAGACCCGCGAGTGGCTCGAGCTCAATCACGAGTTCCGCGCCGATCTGCTCCAGGAGCTCTACGACCGCGGACCGGTGCTCGCCCGCGAGCTGCCCGACACGGCGCGCTACCCGTGGCCCTCGTCGGGGTGGACGAACAACCGCAACGTGACGCAGATGCTCGAGTGCTTGATGATGCGCGGCGAGGTCGCAATCGCCGGGCAGCAGGACGGCGCCCGTACGTGGGATCTCGCCGAGCGCGTCTACCCCGAGGGGTTGCCGGTCACCCCGTTCGAGGAGGCGTTCGCGATCCGCAACGACCGGCGTCTGCGGTCGCTCGGAGTCGCGCCCGCGAAGGGCCCGAAGCAGCCGCTCGAGCCGATCGACGTCGGTCCGGCCGGGTTGCCGGCGACGATCGAGGGCTCGGATGTCGCCTGGCGCATCCATCCCGATGTGCTGCCGTGGCTCGATGAAGATTTCGAGGGGCGCACCGCCCTGCTCTCGCCCTTCGACCGGCTCGTTGTTCAAGCCGAAGTCGAAGCGCCGCTGGGGCTACTTCGCGCTACCGATCCTGCGGCGACCGGCTCGTCGGAAAGCTCGACGCGACCGCCGACCGCAAGGCCGCGGCTCTGCGTGTGACCCGCATCCACGAAGATGCGCCGTTCACCCCCGAGATGCGGGAAGCGGTGGATGCCGAGGTCGCTGCGCTTGCCCGTTGGCTCGGGATGCGGGCCGAGAAAGAAGGGTGGGGCCAGCCTGAGCTAGAGCTTGGAGGCATGTGCGAAACAGGTTGGCCGCGAGCGCGAGGCCCCTTGGGTAGATCATCCGAGGCGATCAGCGCGGCACACCGACGGTCTACAGCCTCGCGTCTAGGGGAGCCGACCGGCGATAGCGGTAGCGGTAGCGAATAGCCGATCGAGCGAACTGCTGGTTCCGTACCGGGTGGGCGACTGGGTACGGATGTGCTCGGCTATCCGAGGAGAGTCGGCTTCGGAGTACTCACTCGCGCCACCGCGTCGCGTCAGCCGCCTGAGCTCGCTCTTCGGGTCGGTGATGGCTTCTACATTCCTGTTGGAGCGAGGCAGTGCGTTCCGCCACGCAATCGGTTTGACGGACTCGACTGAATCTGGGTACTGAAACCACCAGGCTTCGGTGCATACGACCGGCACCGTTGGAAAGGCAACGCGTAGGTGGGCGAGTTGCTGCGCGAGCGCGGATTCCTCCTCGCCATTGGGGTCGATGCGATCGGCGTCACGGTGAACGATCACGGCCAAGACCGGTTGACCAGCGGCTTCCACTGATGCGATGACGGAAGAGAGTTCATTCACCCAGTTTCGGACCACGGTCACCCCTGCGGATCGCGTTAGAGACACTGGCCTCGGGCGAGCTCGGACCCGCCCCGAGAGTCGTGGGGCTGCTTTCTCTACAAGATGTCTGATGCTCTCGGAATCGTTAAGGTTCTCTCCAAAGACGAGAACCACGGAAGCTCGCTGGCGCCCGACGCTCGGGCGAGCCATTAGGCCGGCACTCCACCGATGGCCCCAGCGAACCAGAGTTCACCGGGCCCGAAATCAGAAGCGTCAACGGCCCTTTGGATCTCTTCAGCCGAGCGCGCGGGCATGAGTGATTCGCCGGTCACCGGGTCACGATCACAGACAAGAATCTCGGTCGGTTCGAGGCGATTCACAAGGGTGGGTGAGTGAGTTGCCGCAAGGATTTGGGTGCGCGTGGTGGCATCCCGCATTCTCTCGATGAGAACCTCCAGCGCGTAAGGGTGGAGGCCGTGATCGACCTCTTCGATTGCGGTGAACTTGGGTGGCTTGGGTTCGTGCAGTGCCACCAAGAGCGCAAGGAGCCGCACAGTACCGAACGACGCGTCGGCGAGATCGATCGGTCTGGTGACGCCTCGCTCAACTAGTTGCACCACCACCGATGAGGTCGTGCCGCCAACTGGCATCAGCTGGAGGTTTTCTAGACCCGGGAGACAGCGGCGAAGATCAAAGACCAGCGACGAGAACGCGTCCGGCGACGACTGCCGAAGATTCATCAGTGCAGCCGACAGGTTGTGCGCATCGTCCGCCAACGGCCCGGCGACGACTCTCGACGGCCGCCTCGCCTCCTCAACGTTCGGCTCAAGCACGCGAATTGAACTCAGGAACTCTGCATAGGAGGCTGGTCCCGGGCCCACATCGGTGTCGGAAAGCCTCGCCAGGGTCCCAAGACCGGAGGTTTGCCCGCTCGCGAGCTGGCGTCGCGAGTCGTCACCGTCGCCTTGGATCGTGACCTGGCTCCCGGTCACTTGGATCCGTCTGCCTTTTCCGGGGACGCGCTTAAACTCGAAGATCTCCCGCCGAGTAATGCCGCTCGCGGCTCGATTGAACTTCAGCTGATAGCTGTCGGGTGCGCCCGCACTTGAGTGCTGTGTGACCGAACCTTCGATCGCAAGCGCGACTTGTCCCGTCTTGGGTGACTGACGTTGAACCCTCTCGAACCCTCCCCATTGGTCCAGCGCAACCCCGATATCAAAGCGGGTGGCCGCGGATAGGAACTGGAGCACCTTCAAGAGGTTGGACTTCCCTGAGCCGTTCGGGCCTACAAGAACGGTCAGCGGCCGAAGCTCTACGTCAACATCCCGAAACGACCTGAAGTTCTCGGCACGGATGCGCGTAACTGGCAAACCACGATTGCTTGAAGTCATCCGCTGTCCGCTCGCTAGGTAGCTTGAGGTAGCCTCGCACCCTTTAGTGGAGCCTAGGGGAATCGAACCCCTGACCTCCTGCTTGCAAAGCAGGCGCTCTACCAATTGAGCTAAGGCCCCGGTGCCACGTCGGTGGTCTCGACACGCGACCTTCGGTCGCTACTCGACCAACGAGATGGAGTGGGGATACGAGGACTTGAACCTCGGACCTCTTCGTTATCAGCGAAGCGCTCTAACCGCCTGAGCTATATCCCCGAGTGGCTTGGATCTGAAGCTGGATCCGGGCCGAGAGCAAGAGTATCAGCCTCTAGGAGTTCTGGAATCCGACCAGAAGTCCGCCGGTGAGACGCACGCTGAGGTTGTAGAGGAAGCCGCCGACGGCACCGAGCGCGGTACCGACGATGGTGTTGAGCAGCGCGATCACGAAGGTGAAGAACACGACAGTGCCGAGGCCGAAGCTCGCCGCAATCGAGAACTCCGGCTGCGCCAGGATGTCGCGCAGGGTCTCGTCGAGGGTGTCGAAGATGCCGGTCGAGAAGAGCACCACCCAGATGAGCACGCTCGCGACGATGAGCACGATGCCGAGGCACAGCCACACCAGGAACGACAGCTTCACGAGCGACCAGATGTCGATGTAGACGAGCTTCAGGCGCACCTGGCGACTGGTCGTCTGGCGCATCTCTTTGCGCTGCAGCTTCTCGGCGACACTCATCGCTACTCCTGGTTCTCTCCGTCGGGCGCGGCGGCAGCGTCGGTGCTGTCTTCAGCCGCCTCGGCATCGTCTGCCGGTGCGACGTCGGGGTCTGCCGCGATCTCGATGTTGCGTTCGCTGTTCTTGGCGATCGCGATGATCTTGTCGTCGTCGTCGAAACGCGCGAAGACGACGCCCATCGTATCCCGCCCCTTGGCAGGAACCTCGGCAACTGCTGAACGTACGACCTTGCCGCTCGCGAGCACGACGAGCACCTCGTCGTCTTCTTCGACGATCAGGCCGCCGGCGAGATCGCCGCGGGTCTCGCTGAGTTTCGCGACCTTGATGCCGAGGCCGCCGCGGCCCTGCAACCGGTACTGGTCGACCGCGGTGCGCTTGGCGTAGCCGCCCTCGGTGACGACGAAGACGTACGAATCTGCCGCTTGTCCTGAGCCTGTCGAAGGGACGACGGATGCCGACAGCAGCGCGTCGTCGTCACGGAAGTGCATGCCGATCACGCCGGAGGTCGACCGTCCCATCGGTCGCATCGCGGCATCCGATGCGGTGAACCGGATCGACATGCCGTGGCGCGACACCAGCAACACGTCGGTGCCGTCTTCGACGAGCAGCGCCGACACCACCTCGTCGCCTTCGCGCAGGTTGATCGCGATGATGCCGCCGGTGCGGTTGGTGTCGTACTCGGTGAGCCGGGTCTTCTTCACCAGACCGCCGCGGGTGGCGAGCACCAGGTAGGTGGCCACCGAGTAGTCGCGGATGTCGAGCACCTGCGCGATCTGCTCGTCGGGCTGCAGGGCGAGCAGGTTGGCGACGTGCTGACCCTTCGCGTCGCGACCGGCCTCCTGCACCTCGTAGGCCTTCGCCCGGTAGACACGGCCCTTGTCGGTGAAGAACAGCAACCAGTGGTGGGTGGTCGTCACGAAGAAGTGCTCGACGACGTCATCCGCTCGGAGTTGCGCGCCCTTGACCCCGCGACCGCCGCGGTGCTGCGACCGATAGTTGTCACTGCGGGTGCGCTTCACGTATCCACCGCGGGTGATGGTGATGACCATCTCCTCTTCGGGGATGAGGTCTTCGACCTTCATGTCGCCGTCGAAGCCCATGAGGATCTCGGTGCGCCGATCGTCGCCGAACTTCGCGACGATCTCGGTGAGCTCTTCGGTGACGATCTCGCGCTGCCGCGACTCGCTCGCGAGGATCGCCTTGTACTCGGCGATTTCCTTCTCGAGCTCGGCGAGGCGGTCGAGGATCTTCTGGCGCTCGAGCGCGGCAAGCCGTCGTAGCTGGAGGGCGAGGATGGCGTCGGCCTGCAGCTCGTCGATCTTCAGGAGCTTGATGAGCCCGACGCGCGCTGCATCGACGTCGGCGGACCGGCGGATGAGGGCGATGACCTCGTCGAGGGCGTCGAGGGCTTTCGCGTACCCGCGCTGGATGTGGGCATCCGCTTCGGCCTTGTCGAGCCGGAACTGGGTACGTCGCACGATCACTTCGATCTGGTGCGTGATCCAGTGCGTGATGAACCCGTCGAGGGCGAGGGTGCGCGGCACCCCGTCGACGATCGCGAGCATGTTCGCGCCGAAGTTCTCTTGCAGCGACGTGTGCTTGTAGAGATTGTTGAGCACGACGCGGGCGACGGCGTCGCGCTTGAGCACGATCACCAGACGCTGGCCGGTGCGGCCCGACGACTCGTCGCGGATGTCGGCGATGCCCGCGAGCTTGCCTTCCTTGACGAGGTCGGCGATCTTGATCGCGAGGTTGTCGGGGTTGACCTGGTACGGCAGCTCGGTGACGACGAGGCAGGTGCGACCCTGCAGCTCTTCGACTTCGACGACGGCTCGCATCGTGATCGATCCGCGGCCGGTGCGGTAGGCATCCTGGATGCCGCGCACGCCGAGAATCTGCGCTCCGGTCGGGAAATCGGGGCCTTTGACGCGCTGGATGGCGGCCTCGAGCAGCTCCTCGCGAGTGGCCTCGGGGTGCTCGAGCGCCCAGAGAGCGGCCTCGGACACCTCCCGCAGATTGTGCGGCGGGATGTTCGTCGCCATGCCGACCGCGATGCCGACGCTGCCGTTGACGAGCAGGTTCGGGAACCGGGCGGGGAGCACGGAGGGCTCCTGCGTGCGGCCGTCGTAGTTCTCCTGCATGTCGACGGTGTTCTCGTCGATGTCACGCACGAGCTCCATGGCGAGCGGAGCCATCTTGGTCTCGGTGTACCGGTGGGCCGCGGCGCCGTCGTTGCCGGGAGAGCCGAAGTTGCCCTGGCCGAGCGCGAGCGGGTATCGCAGCGACCACGGCTGCACGAGTCGCACGAGCGCGTCGTACACCGACGAGTCGCCGTGCGGGTGGAACTGCCCCATCACGTCGCCGATGACTCGGGTGCACTTGCTGAACGCTCGGTCGGGCCGGTAGCCGCCGTCGTACATCGTGTAGATCACGCGGCGGTGCACGGGCTTGAGCCCGTCGCGCACGTCGGGCAGGGCGCGCCCGACGATGACGCTCATCGCATAGTCGAGGTACGACCGCTGCATCTCCAACTGGAGGTCGACGGGCTCGATCTTGTCGTGCCGGTCGGGGTCGAGTCCCGTGGTGTCAGTCATGTGTCACTTTCGGTGATCGAGTAGCGGCGCAGCCGCGTGTCGAGATCCTCGGATTGAGTAGCCCGTTCCGCGGGCGTGTCGAAATCAAATGTCGAGGAACCTAACGTCTTTGGCGTTCTGTTGGATGAAGTTGCGGCGCAGCTCGACATCGTCGCCCATCAGCGTCGCGAAGACCCCGTCGGCGATCGCGGCGTCGTCGAGGGTGATCTGCCGCAGCGTGCGCGTCGCGGGGTTCATCGTCGTGTCCCACAGCTCTTGGTGGTTCATCTCGCCGAGACCCTTGTAACGCTGCACGGCTGACTCCTTCGGTAGGCGCTTGCCGTTCGCCTTGCCGAGCTCGATGAGAGCGTCGCGCTCGTTGTCGGAGTACACGTAGTCATGTTCGGAGTTCGTCCACTTGATGCGGTACAGCGGGGGCGCGGCGAGATATACGTAGCCGAGTTCGATGAGCGGCCGCATGTAGCGGAACAGCAGGGTGAGCAGCAGCGTCGTGATGTGCTGGCCGTCGACGTCGGCATCCGCCATCAGCACGACCTTGTGGTACCGGGCCTTCTCGCCGTCGAAGTCTTCGCCGATGCCGGTGCCGAACGCGGTGATCATCGCCTGGATCTCGGCGTTGCCGAGCGCGCGGTCGAGGCGCGCCTTCTCGACGTTGAGGATCTTGCCGCGCAGCGGCAGGATCGCCTGCGTGCGCGGGTCGCGGCCGGTCTTCGCCGAGCCGCCGGCCGAGTCGCCCTCGACGAGGAAGATCTCGCTTTCGGACGGGTCCTTGCTGGAGCAGTCCGACAGCTTGCCCGGCATCCCGCCGCCCTCGAGCAGCCCCTTGCGCCGGGTCTGCTCTCGCGCCTTGCGCGCCGCGAGTCGAGCGGTCGCCGCCTGGATCGCCTTGCGGATGACATCCCGCGCCTGGTTCGGGTTGCGCTCGAACCAGTCGGTGAGCTGGTCGCCGACGACGCGCTGCACGAACGACTTCGCCTCGGTGTTGCCGAGCTTGGTCTTGGTCTGGCCCTCGAACTGCGGCTCGGAGAGCTTGATCGAGATGACCGCGGTGAGACCCTCGCGCACGTCGTCGCCGGTGAGGTTCTCCTCTTTTTCCTTGAGAATCCCCTTCTCGCGCGCGTACTTGTTGACGAGGGTGGTGAGCGCCGCCCGGAAACCCTCTTCGTGGGTTCCGCCTTCGTGGGTGTTGATGACGTTCGCGTAGGTGTGCACGCTCTCGGAATAGGAGGTGGTCCACTGCATCGCGATCTCGAGCGCCATGTGCCGCTCGGTGTCTTCGGTCTCGAACGAGATGACCTCGTCGTGGATGACCTCGGCCTTCTTGGTGGCGTTGAGGTACTCGACGTAGTCGACGAGGCCGCGCTCGTAGAGGAAGGTGTCGGCGCGCTTCGACTCTTCGCCCTCTTCGAGCGGGCGCTCGTCGGCGAGCGAGATCGTCAGGCCCTTGTTGAGGAACGCCGTCTGCTGGAACCGCGTGCGCAGGGTCTCGTAGTCGAACTCGACCGTCTCGAAGATGTCGGCGTTCGGCCAGAAGGTGATCGTCGTGCCGGTGGCATCCGTCGCCTCCTCCTTTGCCAGCGGCGCGTCGGGCACCCCCACGTGGTAGGTCTGCCGGTACACGTTGCCCTGCCGGCTCACCTCCACCTCGAGCCGCGACGAGAGCGCGTTGACGACGCTCGACCCGACGCCGTGCAGCCCTCCGGACACCGCGTATCCGCTGCCGCCGAACTTTCCGCCGGCGTGCAGCACCGTCAGCACGACCTCCACGGTGGAGCGCTTCTCGACGGGGTGCATGTCGACAGGGATGCCACGGCCGTTGTCGATGACGCGGAGCGCGCCGTCAGGAAGGATCGTCACCTCGATGGTGTCGCAGTAGCCGGCCAGCGACTCGTCGACGGCGTTGTCGACGATCTCGTAGACGAGGTGGTGCAGACCGCGCGGACCGGTGGATCCGATATACATACCGGGACGCTTACGTACCGCTTCGAGACCTTCGAGAACCTGGATGTCGGCGGCGCCGTAGTTCGCGTCGGACTCGCCCTGACGAGGGGTGGGACTCATGGGGAGGTGGCTCCTGCCGGGGTCGAACTCAGCCACCGGAAAGCGGGCGGCGAGGGTGCCTCGATTCTATCCCGCGAAGCGGGTCGATTCCGGGCGATTCCGCGATCTGCGGGGTTTTCCGCAAGGCGTCGACCAGATTTGCCTTCTCAGCCGTAGGTATCGCGTGGACCGCGCCCCGGAACGGCCTTGGGGC
Source organism: Pseudolysinimonas sp. (assembly GCF_049651805.1). Classification (GTDB taxonomy): domain Bacteria; phylum Actinomycetota; class Actinomycetes; order Actinomycetales; family Microbacteriaceae; genus Pseudolysinimonas_A. The sequence continues at coordinate 79,798 of NZ_JBASCU010000019.1, read as the reverse complement.
CGTGTTTCCACGAGGGGGCGTGGGGTGCGAGAAAGCGTGTCGACTCGACCCCCGCCGCTGGGAACCGCTCGGCGACGCTGTTCAGTACCGTCGCCGACATGAGACGCAGCTGTTGCGCCCACGCCGTCGAGTCGCATTGAACCGTGAGGATGCCGTCGTCGATTCCCACCGGCGAGGTGTGCGCGGCGGTGTCGGCGCCCACGATCTCGGGCCAGCTGGCGAGCAGCTCCGCGCGTGCCAGCGGCGACTCCCAGCCCCGGGCGGCGGCGATGCCGGCGAGCACATCGCCCACCCCGCGCGGGTCCCGGCCGAGCCCGTAGGGCTCGCTCGCAGCGGCGTCAGCCGCTCGACGCCGGCGGCGACCGTCGGTGCTGCGCAGCTCGGGGTTGCCGAACATCCGGCGCAGTCGCTGATACACCGCGATGTGCTCGGGGGTCGGGTCCGGGGCGTCGCTCGTCACGAGTCCTCCCCAGGTTCCAGAATCTGGCCGGCGCGGATGCGCACGGTGTGCGCGCGGAGCGCTTCGGGCACGTCGTCGAGCACGGCCGCGGTGATGAGCACCTGCTCGTAGTCGCCGATCGCGCCGGCGAGACGGCTGCGTCTCATCTCGTCGAGCTCCGCGAACACGTCGTCGAGGATCACCACCGGATCGCCGAGCGGGGAGTCGGCCCGCAGGGTCGCCGCCGCCGCGAGCTTCAGCGCGAGCGCGAACGACCAGGATTCGCCGTGACTGGCGTAACCCTTCGCGGGGAGTCCGTTGAGCGTCAGGACCAGATCGTCGCGGTGGGGTCCCACCAGGGTGAGACCGCGATCCAGCTCCTGACGACGCACTCGGGCCAGCGCTGCGGTGAACGCCTCGCGCACCTCGGCTGGGGCGAGCGCGGCAGCTGCGGAAGCGGCATCCGCTGCGTCCTCGTCTCCGTCGTCGGCAGCAGAGTCGCCCAGAATGCTCAGCCGTGCCGCCAGGTCGGCGCGATGGTCGTCGCCCGCGATGCGCCGGTAGGCGTCGGCCGCGTGCGGACGGATGCGGTCGATCAGCGCGGAGCGCTCGATGATGATCTGCGAGCCAAGATCAGCGAGCCGGTCGTTCCACACCTCGAGGGTCGAGAGTTGGGACTCCGCCACTCGCGCCGCGCGCACCGACTTGAGCAGCGTCGTGCGTTGGCGCAACACGCGGTCGTAGTCGGCGAGTACGCCGACGAGGCGCGGTGTGAGTTGCACGAGCAGCTGGTCGAGGTACCGTCGCCGGCCACCCGGGTCGCCGCGCACCAGCGCGAGATCCTCGGGTGCGAACAGCACACTCGTGGCGTACCGCGGCAGCTCTCTCGGCTTGGTCGCGACGCGATTGACCTGCGCCCGGTTGGCGGACGAGCGGTTGAGCTGCACCTCGACGAGCACCGAGCGCTCGGCATGATCCAGCCGGGCGCGCACGATGGCCGCATCCTGCCCCGACCGGATCAGGGCCTGGTCGGTGGCCACCCGATGCGACCCGAGCGTGCTCAGGTAACCGATCGCCTCGACCAGATTCGTCTTGCCCTGCCCGTTGCTGCCGACGAAGAGATTCGGGCCCGCCACCAGATCGACCTCGACTTCGCGGTAGTTGCGGAAGTCGGTGAGTGACAGGTGGGTGACGATCACGCCTTGCGGACCGCGTGGCCGCCGAACTGTTTGCGCAGCGCGGCGACGGCCTTCATCGACGGGGAATCCTTCTGGCGCGACACGAATCGTGCGAAGATCGCGGCGCTGATCGTCGGAACCGGAACGGCGAGGTCGAGGGCGTCGTGCACGGTCCAGCGACCCTCGCCGGAGTCTTCGACATAGCCTTCGATGTCGGCGAGCTCCGGATCTTCCTCGAGCGCTTTCACGAGCAGTTCGAGCAGCCAGCTACGAACGACCGTGCCGCGCTGCCACGCCTTGAACACCCCGGGGACGTCATGGATGAGGTCATCCCGTGCGGCCATGAGCTCGAACCCCTCGGCCCAGGCCTGCATCAGTGCGTACTCGATGCCGTTGTGCACCATCTTCGCGTAGTGCCCGGCGCCGGCCGAGCCGGCGTGCACGAACCCCTCATCGCGCGGACCCTCGGGTCGCAGGGCGTCGAAGACCGGCAGCAGCTCCTCGATGTCGTTCGCTTCGCCGCCGGCCATCAGACCGTACCCGTTGGTCAGACCCCAGACCCCGCCCGAGACGCCGCAGTCGACGAACCGGATGCCGGCTTCCGCGAGCTGGGCCGAGTGCACCGCGTCGTCGGTGAACCGGGAGTTGCCGCCGTCGATCACCAGGTCGCCGGGCTCGAGAACGGCGGCGACATCGGTGATCACCTGATCGGTGATCGCGCCCGACGGAACCATGACCCACACGACCCGCGGGGCCGGTAGTGCCGCGGCGAGTGCGACCAGATCAGCGACGTCGGTGACCTCGGGATTCGGGTCGTACCCGGTGACCTCGATGCCCGCGCGCCGAAGGCGCTCGCGCATGTTGCCGCCCATTTTTCCGAGCCCGACGAGGCCGATGTGCATCGTGGTGGCCATGACCGACTCTCGATTCAGCGCAGCAGCAGATTCGGCTGCAGAAGGTACTTGTAGTTGTCGGCGCCGGGCTGTTCTTTCGACGATTGACTCGTGATGAGCACCGGACCCGGCTTGTTCGGGTTGTCGGTCTTGGTGAACGAGATGCGAACATACTCGGAGTGAACGGCGCCGAGACCGTCGAGCAGGAACGCCGGCTTCAACGATACGACCGTATCTTCGCCGTGCAGGTGCGCCTCGATCGTCTCCTGCGCCTGAGCCTGCTCGGCGCCGGTTGCCTCGAGCGTCACGCCGTCGATCGAGAACGAGAACCGCAGCGCGGCCTCACGCTCGAGCACGAGCGACACGCGTCGGGTGGCCTCGATCAGCTCGGCCGTGTTGACGACCGCGTAGTTGTCGACCGTCTCGGGGAACAGCCGCTTCACCGGCGGAAAGTTGCCCTTGATGAGCAGTGAGGTGACGGTCTTCTTGTCGGCGCTGAACGCGATCAGCTCGCGGTCGTCGCCGCGAGCGATGGTCACCGAGACCGTGCCGCTGTGCGCGAAGGTCTTGCCGATCTCGGCCAGCGTGCGAGCCGGGATGAGCGCTGCGGTTCCCTCGGCGGTGGTCGATCCGGAATCCCAATCGATCTCGCGCACCGCGACGCGATAGCGGTCGGTCGCCACGAGGGAGAGGCTGTTGTCGCCGACCTCGAGTTGCACCCCGGTGATGACGGGGGTGACGTCGTCGCGCGAGGCCGCCACGGTGACTTGGGCGACGGCCGCAGCGAAATCTTCGGCGGGGAGAACTCCGGTGCGCTCCCCCACCTGCGGCAGCGTCGGGTACTCCTCGACGGGCATGCTGCCCAGCGTGAACTTCGCCGACCCGCACTGCACGGCGATCTTGCCGTCGATGGTGGAGAACTGAACCGGAGCGTTGGGCAGTCGGCTGGCGATCTCGGCCAGCAGGCGTCCCGAGACCAGCGCACTGCCGGCATCCTGCACGTCGGCGGCGATCTCGGCACGCGACGACACCTCGTAGTCGAACGACGAGAGCACGAGGGTGCCCTCGGTCGCTTCGAGCAGCACACCGCTCAGGATGGGCTGGGTCGTGCGCTGGGGCAGCAACTTGACCGCGAACGACACAGCCTCGCTGAAGACGTCCCGATTGACCTGGAACTTCACGAAGGACTCCTTGTCCAGACTGCTGGCTGTTTCACGGCGGCGACTAATTCGGTTCCCCGGGCGACACCCCGGTGGGCCAGGATTTCACATCGATCCTGGCACAGGAAGAGGCAAGCGGTTTCTGATCGGATGCGGGCGCAGCAAGGTTGTCGAGCATGAGAAGAGGGAAGAGAGAGTTAATCCTCTTAACCGATGCTCACATGTGGATAACCCGTCCGGAGCCGAGTCAGGTGTAGGGAACTACACGCGTGTGAGATGAAGACGAGCTGTGGATGAAGGGGGGCCGATCGGTGGACAACGCGATGAGGTGACCGGCCGCTCCACAGTGCCGCCCGGAGCTTTCCACACATCATTCCCGCTCTACGGGCGAGTTATCCACAGGTTGTCCACAGGATGTGCAATCACGACCTTTTGTACGGATTCGTCTAGTCCCCCGTTCGGGGGTGGGACGACTCTTTCCGTCCCGGAACGGGGTCAGAGCTTGTTGAAACGCTGATTCTGCTTGATGCGACTCGTGAGCTCCGTCACCTGGTTGTAGATCGAGCGACGTTCCTTCATGAGCTCGCTGATCTTCTTGTTGGCATACATGACGGTCGTGTGATCGCGGTTGCCGAAGAGCTGGCCGATCTTCGGCAGCGACAAATTGGTGAGCTCGCGGCAGAGATACATCGCGATCTGTCGCGCCGTCGCGACGGCCTGCGAGCGACTCGAGCCGTAAAGGTCGTCGACCGACAGTTTGAAGTAGTCGGCGGTGTGGTTGATGATGTCGACCGGAGCGATGACGTTGTCCTCGTCGAGGGTGATGAGGTCTTTGAGCACCGTCTGAACGAGTTGGAGATCGACGGGTGTGCGGTTGAGGCTCGCGAACGCCGTGACGCGAATGAGCGTTCCCTCGAGTTCCCGGATGTTGCTCGACACCTTCGTCGCCATGAACTCCAGGATCTCGTCCGGCACCTGAAGCTTCTCGCTCTGCGCCTTCTTTCTCAGGATCGCGATTCGCGTCTCGAGGTCGGGTGCCTGCACGTCGGTGATGAGACCCCACTCGAATCGCGACCGCATGCGGTCTTCGAAGCCGGTGAGGAACTTGGGTGCCACGTCGCTCGTGATGACGACCTGCTTGCTGTGGTCGTGCAGGGTGTTGAAGGTGTGGAAGAACGCCTCCTGGGTCTCCACCGCGCGCTGAAGGAACTGAATGTCGTCGATGAGCAGGATGTCGATCTCGCGGTAGCGCGATTGGAAGGCCGACGCCCGGTTGTTCTGGATCGAGTTGATGAAGTCGTTCGTGAACTCTTCACTCGACACGTAGCGAACACGGATGCCGGTGTAGAGGTTCTCGGCGTAGTGACCGATGGCGTGCAACAGGTGGGTCTTTCCCAGACCGGAGTCGCCGTAGATGAACAGCGGGTTATAAGCCTTCGCCGGTGCCTCGGCGACCGCGACCGCGGCCGCGTGGGCGAAGCGGTTCGATCCGCCGATGACGAAGTTGTCGAAGTTGTACTTGGGGTTCAGGCGCGAATCCCCGCGCCGGCTGTTGATCTCGCCGATCGTCGTGGTCGGGTCGGGAGCGGCGACCGGGAGGTCGTCGCTGAAGTCGTCGACGGCGGCGAGCGTCGCGGCTTGCATCTCAGGGTTGACGACGATGGCGAAATTGACGACGTCCTCCGCCGCCCCGGTGATCGCCTCGATTAGCGGAACCCGGATGCGCTGCTCGAGCATCCCGCGGGTGAGCTCGTTCGGCACCTCGAGGTAGAGAACGCCGTTCAGAACGCCCTTCGGCTCGACGAGGTTCACGAACCCGTGCAGTTGCGGCGTGATCCTCTCGTCGGCGCCGAGCTGCGCGAGCACTGATGACCAGAGGTCTCGGGTCGGATCGGATTCGCTCATGCCTTCATCCTGGAACGCGGGAACAGTTGTGCACAGGGTTATCCACCGGCCTGATTCCTGTGGACGACGGGCGCTTCGTTCCGTGGGACGGGTGCGAACGACAGCAGTTCACCTTAGTTCTCGCACGCTGCGCGCCGTCAACCGGTCCGCACGTCGAGGTGCCTCACGTAGGAATGCCCGCGAAATGGTTCCCGTGCCTCACGTAAGTATGCCCGCGAATCCGGGGTCAGCTCGCGGGGCGTAGCCGGACGCCGCTGGAGGTGTCCGGCAGGGGCGAGGCCGACTCGGCTTGGAGGGCGAGGGTCTGGTCGCGGGCGAGGCCGGTGAGCCGGTCCTGGAGGGACTGGATGCGGCGGGCGAGCTCGGCGGGGTTGAGCCGGTCGCGCCGTTCGCGCAGCTCGGCCTCCTGCGCCGCAGAGAGGACTCCGGCGGCCAGGAGACGGTCGAACGGGGTCTTCGGGTCGTCGTAGAGACGCTTGCGTCGCCCGGCGGCGTCGGTCGACCAGTCGGTGGGCTTCTTCGTCGGGGTGAAGTAGTTCAGCCGGTCGTTCACCAGCGGCCAGAGCTGGTTGAGCAGGGTCAGCGCCTCGGGTGTGTCGTAGCGCCAGTAGAACGCGTAGCGGCGCACGAGGTGGTTGTTCTTCGACTCGATGGTGGCCTGGTCGTTCTTCTTGTAGGGGCGAGAACGGGTGAAGAAGATCTTCCGGTCGGCAGCCCAGCCGATCACGTCGTGGTTGATGAACTCGCCGCCGTTGTCGAAGTCGAGCCCGGTGACCTCGAACGGGACGTGCTCGACCGCGTGCTGGAGAGCGGCAAGGACGTTCAGGTGGGCGTTGTTGCGGGTGGAGCGGGTCGTTACCCACCCGGTGCGCATGTCGGTGAGGTTCACCGTCCGGCAGAACTCGCCCTTGAGCGTCGGCCCGCAGTGCGCGACGGTATCGCCCTCGAAGAACCCCGGGGAGTCTTCGACCTCGTCGCCGGCTTTGCGGATCGTGATCGAGGAGCGCAGCAGCGGCGACGGGCGCGTCGTCGAGATGCCCCGGAGCGGGTCTTTCGATCTCGCGGGGGCGAGGTAGCGGTCGATCGTCGCCGGGCTCATCGCCTCCAGCTCGGCCCGCACCGAGGTGGAGTAGCGGGCCTTGCCAGGCACGAGCTCCCCGTGGCGCTCCAGCGCGTCCAGCAGCACCGGCATCGCCACGGCCAGGTACTTCCCGCACTCGAACCCCGCGAACGCCCACACCCGCTGCAGCGTCTTCGTCGCGTCGTAGGAGTACTTCCGCTCCCTCGGTTTGCGGGCCGCCGCCTTCACTGCCCGCGGACGTGCTGCGGCGGCCTTAGCAAGCCGACGACGCGCGTTGTCACGCGACCAGCCCGTGACCGCGATCACCTCGCCCAACAGCCGGCCCTTGTCCTTCTTCGACGCCCTCGCATACGCCCTGGCGTACTTCGCCGTGATCTCCGCTCTCGCAGCCATCGACAACCTGCTTCCCATACCTCGGATCGTGCCCGCCGTTCGCGGGCAATTTCATCTGAGGCACGGGGAACCCTTCGCGGGCATTTTTCGTGAGGCACGTCGCACGTTTGCACAGGGGCTGAGCTGCCCGTATCTTTAATCAGTTCACCCGCGTGCCGCGCGGGACTACCCTGATCTTCCCGACCTCCGTTTCGTCACGGCCGTCGGGCGTGGAGACCAATCATGACCAAGCGAACCTTCCAGCCCAACAACCGGCGCCGCGCCAAGGTGCACGGCTTCCGTCTGCGCATGCACACGCGCGCCGGCCGTGCCATCCTGGCCGCCCGACGTCGCAAGGGGCGCACCGAGCTCTCCGCGTAAGAGCCCGTGCTCGCCAGGGCGAACCGGGTGGTCCTCCCTGCGGACTTCCGCGCCGCGGTGCGTCGCGGGCGTCGAGCCGCGACGTCGACTGCCGTGTACTACCGCCTTCCCACAGACCCCGCAGCGCCGATGCGCTTCGGGGTCATCGTGTCGAAGGCGGTCGGCAACGCGGTGGATCGCAACCGGGTGAAGCGGCGCCTCCGAGCGCTGGGACGCCAGGTCGTCGACTCCGGCGGCCACGGTGAGGATGTCGTCATCCGAGTGCTCCCCGGAACCGCGCAGCGCTCCTGGGATAGTCTCTGGGCCGACATGCACGACGTGCTCGACTCCCCCGCGATGACCTGATGGCTGTGCTCACTTTCCTCTGGCTGCTTCCACGCAACATCTGCGTGCTCATCCTGCGCGCGTATCGTGCCGTCATCTCGCCCCTCTATGGTGACGTCTGCCGCTACTACCCCAGCTGTTCCGCCTACGCTCTGGGTTCGATTCAGCAGCACGGCGTGATCAAGGGCGTGGCCCTCGGCTCCTGGCGCCTCGTGCGCTGCCACCCGTGGGCGAGGGGCGGCGTCGACGACGTCCGGCCACGCCGTGTTCCCCGCTACCGCATCACCGAATTCGGCTTCGTCCTCCCGACGGGCTACGGAAAGGTCTGACACCTCAGTGGACATCTTCGCCTTCTTCAATACCCTGCTGTGGCCGATCAAGCAGGCCATCGAAGCGATCCTCGTCGGCTTCCACACGCTGCTGACCGCCCTCGGGATGGACTCGGGTGCCGGGCTCACCTGGGTGCTGTCCATCGTCGGACTCGTTCTCGTCGTGCGCGCGGCCCTCATCCCGATCTTCGTGCGGCAGATCAAGAGCCAGCGCAAGATGCTCGAGGTCGCCCCGCAGCTCAAGAAAATCCAGGACAAGTACCGCGGCAAGCGCGACCAGTTCTCGCGCGAGGCGATGCAGCGCGAGACGATGGATCTCTACAAGAAGGCCGGCACCAACCCCTTCGCCTCGTGCCTGCCGCTGCTCATCCAGATGCCGATCTTCTTCGGGCTCTTCACCGTGCTCAACGAGGCCAACCAGGGTCGCGCCGGAGTCGGGCTGCTCAACCAGCAGCTGGCGACGGAGTTCGGCAAGGCGTCGCTGTTCGGTGTCGCGCCGCTCCACGACAGCATCCAGAGCGCCGCCGCGCAAGACCCGGTCGAGGTCGTCGTCATCGTCATCGCGGTCGTCATGGTCATCCTCATGACGGCGTCGCAGTTCATCACGCAGCTGCAGATCATGTCGAAGAACCAGTCGCCCGAGATGAAGGCCAGCCCGATGTACCGGCAGCAGCGCATCCTGCTGTACTTGCTGCCGCTGGTGTTCGCGTTCTCGGGCTTCGCCTTCCCCATCGGCGTCATGTTCTACTGGCTCACCTCGAACTTCTGGACGATGATCCAGCAGTTCATCGTCATTCGGAACATGCCGACGCCCGGCAGCGAGGCGGCTCTCGCTCGCGAAGCGCGCCTGGCGAAGAAGCGTCGCGCGAGCATGACCGAGGATGCCGCGATGCTGGAGGAGATCGTCGAAGAACCCAAGAAGGTCCAGCGGCAGCAGCCGGTGGGTAAGAACCGATCGAAGAAGCAGGGCGGCCGCCGATGAGCGACACGACAGAATCCCCCACCGTCGAAGAGAATCCGTCGGAGGTTGACGGGCACGCCGATCAGGCAGAGCCGACGGAGCAGGACGTCATCGACGAGGGCGACGCGGCTGCCGATTACATCGAGGAACTGCTCGACATCGCCGACATCGACGGCGACATCGACATCGACGCACGGGGGGGCCGGGCCTACCTGTCCGTCTCGGCGACGGCCGACTCCAACCTGCGGCTGCTCTCGAAGCCCGACACTGTCACCGCGCTCCAGGAACTCACCCGCCTCGCGGTGCAGAACCGCACCGGCCGGTTCTCCCGGTTGATCCTCGACATCGGCGGGTCGCGAGATGCACGCGCCGACGAACTCGCTGCCTTGGTCGAGCACGCGATCACCCGCCTCGAGGGTGGGGCCGCGACAGCCTCCCTGCCTCCGATGTCGAGCTACGAGCGCAAGCTGGTGCACGACCTGGTGGCCGAGCGCGGCTTTACCTCGGAGTCCGAGGGCGAAGGTCGCGATCGCCACACGGTCATCCGCGCGAAGTGACGCCACTGTTTCACGTGAAACATTGACGGTCGAAGAAGAGCCTCCGTACGCTGCGGCGCTCTTCGGCGACCACATCGACGTGGCGCGCGCGTTCACGGCCGACCTCGCCGAGTACGGCGAACCGCTCGGGCTGATCGGCCCGCTCGAGGTCGAGCGCCTCTGGTCGCGGCACGTCGTCAACTGCGCGCTTGTCGCCCCGCTCCTACGTCCCGGCCTCGTCGGAGACGTCGGCAGCGGTGCCGGCCTGCCGGGACTCGTACTCGCGATCGCCCGACCCGACGTCGAGTTGGTGCTCATCGAGCCGATGGAGCGTCGCACGGACTGGCTTTCCGCGGAGGCCGATCGTCTCGGCTTGGAGAATGTCACCGTGCTGCGCGGCCGGGCGGAGGACATCCATCCGGATCCCTTCCTCGATCAGGTCACGGCCCGCGCGGTGTCGGCTCTGAGCAAGCTCGTTCCGCTCTGCGCGCCCCTCGTGAAGCCGGGCGGCGAGCTGCTCTTCATGAAGGGCGCCCGAGTGCAGGACGAGATCACCGCGGCCGAGAAGGCGTTCCGCAAGGCCCGCGTCCGCGACCTCGAGGTGCTCGTGCTCGGCGAGGGGATCGTGCCCGAGGTGACCCGAGTCTTTCGGGCTAGGGTGGGTCACTGATCTTCCGAGTCTCCCGACGCGATGTTTCACGTGAAACAACGAAAGGCCAGTCCCACCAGTGAGCAGTTTCGACCCCACGACCCCTCTCGCCCAGGAGGTCGCCGAGCTCACCCGCCGCAGGCTCGCGCTCGCCGACGCCCAGCTTCCCGTTCCGGCCAAGACCCGCATCATCACGGTCGCCAACCAGAAGGGCGGGGTCGGCAAGACCACGACGACCGTCAACCTGGCCGCGGCGCTGGCGCAGGGCGGCGCCCGGGTACTGGTCGTGGACCTGGACCCACAGGGCAACGCCTCGACCGCCCTCGGGGTCGAGCACCGCGCCGAAGTCGAGAGCGTGTACGACGTCATCGTCGGCGACGCTCCCGTGCGTGACGCCGTGCAGCAGAGCCCGGAGTTCCCCGGCCTCTGGTGCCTGCCGGCGACGATTCATCTCGCGGGCGCCGAGATCGAGCTGGTCTCCCTCGTCGCGCGCGAGCAGCGACTGCGCACCGCCCTCGACGCCTACCTGGGCGAGGTCGACGAGATGTACCACTACGTGTTCATCGACTGTCCGCCCTCGCTCGGGCTGCTCACCATCAACGCCTTCGTCGCGGCGCAAGAGGTGCTCATCCCGATCCAGTGCGAGTATTACGCCCTCGAAGGGCTGAGCCAGCTGCTCGACAACATCAAGCTCATCCAGCGGCACCTCAACCCGAAGCTCGCGATGTCGACGATCCTGCTGACCATGTACGACGCCCGTACCAACCTCGCGAATCAGGTGGTCGACGAGGTGCGCGAGCACTTCCCGGCGGAGACCCTGACCACCCTCATCCCCCGCTCCGTGCGCATCTCGGAGGCGCCGAGCTACGGGCAGAGCGTCATCACCTACGACGGCAACTCCCCCGGTTCGCTGTCGTACCGCGAGGCTGCGTCGGAGATCGCACACCGGAGTGTCGTCTGATGGCCCCCCCGAAGCGCACCGGCCTGGGCCGCGGAATCGGCGCCCTCATCCCGACCGGCCCTGACGAGGCAACCGAACATGATCGCCCCGTCGACGTCTTCTTCGGGTCTGACTCCGACCTCGTCGCCGTACCCGGCGCACGGCTCGCCGACCTCGAGCTCAGCGACATCGTGCCGAACGCGCAGCAGCCCCGCGTGGAGTTCGACGCCGACGCGCTGCAGGAACTCGTCGTGTCGATCCGCGAGTTCGGCGTGCTCCAGCCGATCGTCGTGCGACCGCGGGCGGGAGCCGCCGCCGGGGAGCCGCAGTACGAGCTCATCATGGGCGAGCGCCGCTTTCGGGCGTCGAAGGCCGCCGGCCTCGATCGCATCCCGGCTGTCGTCAAAGACACCGCCGACGAGGCGATGTTGCGCGACGCCCTGCTGGAGAACATCCACCGCGCTCAGCTCAACCCGTTGGAAGAGGCGTCGGCGTACAAGCAGCTGCTCGAAGACTTCGGCATCACGCAGGAGCAGCTCGCCGACCGCATCGGTCGGTCGCGCCCGCAGATCACCAACACCATCCGGCTGCTGCGGCTGCCGCAAGGCATTCAGTCGAAGGTCGCCGCGGGGGTGCTCTCGGCCGGCCATGCCCGGGCGATCCTCTCGGTGGGTGACGAGGATGCGATGCGGAAGCTCGCCGACAAGATCATCAACGAAGACCTCTCGGTGCGCGCCGCCGAAGCGGCGGCCGGCGTGATCTCCCCGCCGAAGCCGAAGGTGGGCAAACCGGTCGCCGGCAAGCGTCAGCAGCACCTGGGTGAACTCGCCGAACGCCTGGGCGACAAGCTCGACACGCGCGTGAAGATCGCGCTCGGCGCCTCGAAGGGCACGATCACGATCGACTTCGCCACCGTCGCCGACCTACGTCGCATCTTCGACGAGCTCGGGGTCGACTCCTCCGTTGGGTGACCGACTTCGGTGGTTGAGTAGCCGCGAAGCGGCGTGTCGAAACCAAGCCGCGCGATCTCGACACGCGCCTGCGGCGCTACTCGATCACCGAGAAGCGGTCAGTGAGGCTTCTGCGAGGCGGGTGTAGATCCAGCCGAGGTCGTGGCCGGCGGCTTCGAGCGCCTGCGGCAGCAGCGAGGTCTCGGTAAGCCCGGGCAACACATTCGCTTCGAGGAACCACGGAGTGCCGGCCCCGTCGATGATCAGGTCGACGCGAGACAGGTGCCGCATTCCGAGGGCGACGTGGGCGTTGACGGCGGCCTCGGCGGCACGTGCGGCGACCTCGTCGGAGAGTCGGGCCGGCGTGTAGAACCGCGTTTCGCCGGCGTTGTAGCGCGCCTCGAAGGAGTAGACGCCCGACAGTGGCTCGATCTCGACGGCGGGCAAGGCGACGGGTCCGTCGCCGGTGTCGATCACCCCGACCGCGATCTCGGTGCCGGTGATCTGTTGCTCGACGAGCGCGACATCCCCGTAGGTGTACGCCTCGACCATCGCACGGGGCATCGCCTCATGATCGGTGACGATCGTGACGCCCTGAGCTGAACCGCCCTGTGCCGGCTTCACGACCAGCGGCACCGGCAGCTCGTCATCGATCGCGGCGAAGATCGCGTCGGCGCCGAGTTCACGGAAGGCGTCGCGCCCGAGGGTGATCGAACGCGGAGTCGAGACACCCGCCCGTTCGACGATGATCTTTGCGGTGGGCTTGTCCCACGCGAGCCGGGCGGCGGACGACGACGACCCGACGAAGGGAACGCCGAGGAACTCCAGGAGGCCCCGCAGGGCGCCGTCTTCGCCGCTCGCTCCGTGCAGGGCCGGCCACACCGCATCCGGGCGGTTGTCGCGCAGGTAGGCGAGCAGTGTGGCGTCGGGGTCGCGCAGTTCGACCTCGAGCCCGTGTTCGAGCAGGCTGTCGGCGACACGTCGGCCGCTGCGCAGCGATACGTCGCGTTCGTGGGAGATGCCGCCGGCCAGAACGACGACGCGCTTCAGTGCGGTCACGGGGCACTCACCCGGCGAACGGGGGCAGAACGCCCTCGGGCTCGGAGGGAAGTGTGCTCAGCGGACCGGTCTGCTGGAACTCGTTGAGCAGAGCGAGCTCGCCGTTGATGACGATCGCGAGCCGCCGGATGCCTTCGCGGATGAAGTCGGGCGTCGGGTAGCAGAACGACAACCTCATCGCGTTGCGACCCGACCCGTCGGCGTAGAACGCCGTTCCGGGTGTGTAGGCGACGAGCTCTTTGACGGCGCGGGGCAGCATCGCCTTCGAGTCGAGGTGATCGGGCAGGCGCAACCAGACGTAGAAGCCGCCGGAGGGCACCGTCCACGACAGCGTCGGCAACTGGTCGGCGAGGGCCGAGAGCATCGCATCCCGGCGTTCGCGGTAGACGTCGCGGAAGGTGTCGATCTGGCCTTTCCAATCGGCCGACCCGAGGTACTCCGAGATGACGGTCTGCGAGAACGACGAGGGCGAGAGTACCGCAGCCTCGTTGGCGAGAATGAGTTTCTCTCGGATCGCGTGGGGGGCGACGGCCCAACCGACTCGGAAGCCCGGCGCGAGGGTCTTCGAGAAGGTGCCGAGGTAGATCACCCCGTCTTCTTCGACCGATCGCATCGCGTGGGGCGGCGGCTGGTCGAAGTAGAGCAGCCCGTAGGGGTTGTCCTCCAGCACGAGGATGTCGTTCTGCCGCGCGATCTCGAGGATCTCCATGCGGCGCTCCCACGGCAGGGTCACGCCCATCGGGTTGTGGAACGACGGGATCGTATACAGGAACTTGATGGTCTTGCCGGCCGCGCGCACCCGGGTGATCGCTTCGCGGAGAGCCTCGGGCTGAAGGCCCTGGTCATCCATCGGCGCGTGTACGACCTCGGCCTGGAACGACTTGAACACCGTGATCGCCGTCACGTACGACGGGCCCTCGGCGAGCACGACGTCGCCCGCGTCGAGGAACAGCTTCGCGACCAGCTCGAGCGCGTGCTGCGACCCGGTCGTGACGACGATGTCGTCGACGCCGGCATGGATGCCTTCGAGCGCCATGACGTCGAGGATCTGCTCACGCAGCGCCGGCATCCCCTGGCCCGAGCCGTACTGCAGCGCGGTCGCACCGCGGTCGCGCACCGTGCGCTCGACAGCGCCGGTCAGCAGGTCTTGCGGGATGGCGGACACGAACGGCATCCCGCCGGCCAGCGAGACCACCTCCGGGCGGCTGGCGACGGCGAACAGGGCACGGACCTCGGAGGCCGACAGGCCGGCCGTACGGGCGGCATACAGCCCGTACCACGGATCCATGTTGTTGCCCTGCGTCTGCATAACCATCGAGGGTACCCGTGGATCGGCGCCGCACCCCGCCGCCAAACGGGAGAGGGTGGCTGCTCCATCCGCGACTTTTCGCGCGGACCCGACGTCAATCCGCGCGAAAAGTCACGGATGGATGGCGAAGGGCTCGCCTCCTACCGGAGACGAGCCCTTGAAAAAGCCTGATCAGAGCGCGGTTAGGCCAAGAACTCCGCCAGGTCGGCCTCGAGCGCCGGCTTCGGCTTCGCGCCGATGACGCGCTTCACGACCTCGCCGTTCTTGAAGACGTACATCGCCGGGATCGACGTGATGCCGTACTTCTCGGCCGTGGCCGGGTTGTCGTCAACGTTGAGCTTCACGATCGAGAGCTTGTCGGCGTGCTCTTCGGCGATCTTGTCGAGAATGGGCGAAACGGCGCGACACGGGCCGCACCACTCGGCCCAGAAGTCGACCATGATCGGCTTGTCGGAGTTGAGCACGTCGGCCTCGAACGAGGCGTCGGTCACATCCTTGGCGCTGGACATCTTTTTCCTTCTTCCTTCTTCAGGTCTGGTGAGCACAACCGCGCTGCGCGGCCGGGCATTCCACTAAACGGTCGCGGCGGCGGGAACCGGCGCACCGGGCTCACGGGGATCTCCCCCGGCACGCACGAGCACCTCGTTCGGTAACGCGGCGAGGAAGTGCTCGGCGTCGAGGGCGGCGACCGTGCCGGAACCCGCGGCCGTGACGGCCTGCTTGTACGTCGGGTCGACGACATCGCCGGCCGCGAAGACTCCCGGAATGTTGGTGCGCGACGACCGGCCGTCGACGGCGATCGTGCCTTCGGCGGTGAGGTCGAGCTGCCCGTGCACGAGGTGCGTACGGGGATCCGCGCCGATCGCGACGAACACGCCCTGCACATCGAGGGTCGTCTCGGTGTCGTCGACGGTGCTGGTCAGCCCGATGCCGGTGACCTTTTCGTCGCCGTAGATGTGGGCGACTTCCAGGTTCCAGAGAATCTGGATCTTCGGGTCGGCGAACGCCCGGTCCTGCATCGCCGCGGAAGCGCGAAACGCGTCGCGTCGGTGCACGAGGTAGACGACGTCGGCGAATCGGGTCAGGAAGGTGGCCTCTTCCAGCGCCGAGTCGCCCCCGCCGATCACGGCGACCTTCTTCTGCTTGAAGAACGCCCCGTCGCACGTGGCGCACCACGAGACGCCGTAGCCCGAGAGGCGGGTCTCGTCGGCGAGCCCGAGTTTGCGGTACTCCGAGCCGGTCGCGTAGATCACCGTGAGGGCCTCCTCGACGGTGCCGTCTCCGCGATGGATCCGCTTCACCTCGCCGGCGAGCTCGAGCTTCGTGACGTCGTCGTAGACGATCTCGGCGCCGAAGCGCTCCGCCTGCTCCTGCATCTTCATCATCAGGTCGGGGCCCATGATGCCCTCGGGGAATCCGGGGAAGTTCTCGACCTCGGTGGTCTTCATCAGCTCGCCCCCGAACTCGACGCTCGAGGCGATCACCAGCGGTTTCAGGTTCGCGCGCGCGGCGTAGATCGCGGCGGTGTAGCCCGCCGGTCCCGAGCCGATGATCACGATCTGGCGCATTGCGATTCCTGCCTTCTGGAGCCCGCGCTCCGCTATCAACTGATGCAACACATCCTAGGTAGCGGATATTTCGGAGCCCGTGACCGCTCAGTTTCGTCGGATGGAAGCCAGCACGCCGCGCAGCTCGGGTGCGCGCGTCGCGGCGAGCACGCCGAAGAACACGAGGATGGAGCCAGCGCCGACGATCGCAGTGGATACGACCCCTTCGAATCGGCCCGCGGTGGCGAAGCCCTCCGGCGCGAAGCCGCCCAAGAGAGCGAGGATGCCGACGCCGACTCCCGCGGCGGGGATCGTGGTGAGAGCGAAGACCCCGAAGCGACGCACGATCGCGCCGCCACCTCCGCCGAGCCGGCGTCTCAGGATGACGGCGCCGACGACCGCCTGCACGATCACCGAGATCGAGGTGGCGAGCGCGATTCCCGCGGCGATCCACGCCGAGGGTGCGGCCAGGAGCGCGAGTGCCCCGATGACGAACAGCACGACCTGCAGAACCTGCAGCAGGAACGGCGTGCGGGTGTCGCCGAGCGCGTAGAACGCGCGCTGCACGACGTAGAGCGTGCTGAAGGGAACGAGCCCGACAAGGAAGCCGAGCAGTACGAGTGAGATCGCGCGGGCTTCATCCGGGCTTCCCGAGAAGAACCTCGCGAACGGCAGGGCGGCCGCGACGAGTGCTGCGCCGGCAGCCGCGACGAGCATGCCGATGGTGCGCAGCGACGCCGAGAGGTCGGCACGCAGGGCAGGTGTGTCGTCGTCGCGAACCGCGGTCGCCATCCGGGTGAAGTAGGGCGTCGCGATCGAGATCGCCACGATCGAGTGCGACAGCATGAAGATCAGCCACGTGGTGCGCAGCACGGCGAGTGACGCGTCGTCTTCGTCAGCGGTCACGGCGACGTTGTTCTGCACGAGGTTGGCGAGCTGGATGACGAGCACCATGCCGAAGACCCACCCCGCCGCGCGCGCGGGCGCGCCAAGCCCGGTTCCGCGCCAGCGCAGGTCGGGACGGAAGCGCAAGCCGGTGCGCCGCCAGAAGAAGACCAGCACGATCGCCTGGAGCGCGACCCCGAGCGTTGCCCCCGCGCCGAGCACCGCGATCTTCCCGGCATCCCAGCTCGACGCGGCGTTGTGGGCGGGCTCGACGCCGAAAAGCGCCCCGAACAGCACCAGAACGCCGATCATCACCACGTTGTTGACCGCCGGCGCCCAGGCGGACGGCCCGAAGATCCCGCGGGCGTTGAGCACCTCGCTGACCAGGCTGTACAGGGCGTAGAAGAAGATCTGCGGCAGACACCAGTAGGCCAGGGCGACCGCTAGCTCGAGCCCGCCGCCGGGGAGCGCGCCGTCGCGGCCCCCCATCGCGTAGAGCCGCACGATGAGCGGCGCCGCGATCGTCGCGAGGGCGGTCAGAACGAGGAAGGAGATCACGCCCAGGGTCACGAGCCGATTCACGAACGCCTGCCCACCGTCCGGCTGGGTTGCCGCCTTCACGATGTGCGGCACGAGGATGGCGGAGAGCAGACCCCCGGCGACGATCGCGTAGAGGTAGGTGGGGAGCTGGTTGGCGAGCGCGAAGGCGTTCGGGCCTGCGCCGAACTGGCCGATGGTCGCGACCAGAACGGATGCGCTCACGAACCCGAGCAGCCGCGAGACGATCGTGCCGGACGCGAGGGCCGCGCTCGCCCGTCGAACCGTGCCGGTCACTCGGTCGCCGTCTCGTCGCCGCTGTCGCGCGCGGCTTCCCGACGGCGAAGCACGACGTTGCGGATGAGGCCGGCCGCGAAGATCAACGCCACGACGATGCCGAGGATGATGCCGACGGTCTCCCACTGAGCCTGCAGGTCGGCGTTGACCCGATGCGTCGGACCGATCTGTTCTCCTGTCGCGGGGCTCGAGATGCTCACCTCGACGACGACTTCGCCGTTCGTGATCGCCTGGGCGCCGAGGTTCACGACGGTCGACGACGCCGGCTCGACGGTGACCTCGGTCGGACCGTCGATGCGCAGCAGGGGCCGCTGCGGTCGGGCGTCGACGCTCACCGTGACCGCGAAGTCGAGCGCGTTGGCGATGCTCACGGGCATCGACGTGTTGCTGCTCGTCACCAGAACGTCGCCGGTATCGACGATGGTGACCGACCCGCGGATCTCGGTCGACCGCGCGAGGTACGCGTCGGCGTCGGACCGCCATCCGTCGGCGTCGAGCTCTTGCACCGTCAGCAGCCTCAGCAGCGCCAACTGGCGCGGGACGACCAACGGCGCCGGATCGGCGAGGATCGTGGCGAACCGCTGTTCGGCGCGCAGCGCGTCGGTCAGGGTCGGCGCGAGTTCGGTCGCGGGATTCGGCTCGCCCTCGACGACGGTCGCCGGCACGGCTGCGCCGGCGAGCAGGGCCGACAGACCGGTGACCCGGGTCGACTCGCGCGCGGCGATGGCGCCGAGGACTTCGGCGAGCCCGGGGATCGCAAACGTCGGGGTGCGATCGAGGGTGAGCACGACGCTTCGCCCCGGGTCGGCAGTCGCGAGACGGTCGAGTTCGAGACCGAGCCGGCGCACGGCATCCTGCCGCACCGTCGCATCGATCGCGGCGGAGGCTTCCCGGATGAGAGCGGATGCGCCGGCGTCGGCGACGAGACCGGTCGCGCCGTCGATGTCGACGAGGGCGGTCGAAACCGGGGAGAGGTTGGCGGAACTGAGCAGGGTCGCCGCGTACTGGGCAGCCGCGTAGGCCGGGAGGTCGGCGGCCGACGCGGAGCCCTCCGCCGGCCAGGCGATCGCGCCGATCGCGTCGGGCCAGGCGAGCAGCTCGTCGGTGCTCGGAAGCGGGGGCGGTTCGTCGTCGGGCTGCGCAGTGCCGCTCGGGTCGGGCGTGGGAGTCCCGGTCTCGGCCGGGCCGAACGCGGCGGGGTCGAGCGCGAACTCCAGATCGAGGGGCATGGCGAGGTCGATCGACTCGGCGCGCGCCAAAGCGGTCAGGTCGGCGTCGGCGTAGGCGAGCAGGAACACCTCGTTCGACGCGGCCTCGAGTCGGTCAAGCCATTCCACGGCGCTTTCCGGCGCGGTGGAGCCGAGCAGACGGATCGATGCGGGGATCATCGGGTCGAGCCCGACCGTTGCTGTCGTCGCGAGTATCTCGTCGAGTTCACGGGTCAAGACGCCGGTGGGGGCTGTCGCCGTGGCGAGGGTCTCGGCGTCGAGGATGCCGGCCTCTCCCCACGGGGCGGTGAGGGGGGCCACCACGCTGATAACCAGGCCATCCCCGGGGGCACGCGGCGCGGCAGTCGCGAGGGGCGCGGCGAGCATCGAGACGAGGAGCGCGCCCACCGCGGCGAGGGTGCCGGCACCCCTGCGAATCTTCGCGCTCGACGTGTCGCCGGGATCCCGCGAGGCCGCCATGCCCCGAGCTTAAGCGCAGCGTCTGTGACCGCCGTGCGTCCCGACCCGGGCTGACGGGGAGAATGGGGGAATGGACAGCGTCGCGGATGCCATGGCCCGCCTCCGCGAACTCGCGGAGCGTCCGGCCGTGTCGCAGCTGGCCCGGCTTTTCCAGCAGGCCGGGTTCGAGCTGGCGATCGTCGGCGGCACCGTGCGCGACGCCTTCCTCGGTCGGGGCCTCACCGGCGACGACATCGATCTCGACTTCACGACGAACGCCACCCCCGACCAGACCGAAGCCGTGCTGGCCCCACTCGGCAAGACCCTGTGGGATGCCGGTCGCCGCTTCGGCACGATCGGGGTGCGTCTCGGCGGCTACCTGTGCGAGATCACGACGTATCGCAGCGACTCCTACGACGGCACGACCCGCAAGCCCGAGGTGGAGTTCGGCGACAGCCTCGAGGCCGACCTGAGTCGGCGTGACTTCACGGTGAACGCCATGGCTCTGCAGGTACCCGAGCTCAAGCTGGTCGACCCGACCGGAGGTTTCGACGACCTGCTGGCCGGTCGGCTGCGCACGCCGGGCGGCCCCGAGATCTCCTTCGGCGACGACCCGCTGCGGATGCTGCGGGGCGCCCGGTTCCGCGCCCAGCTCGGGTTCGACCTCGATCCGGAGGCCGCCGAGGCAGCCAGGCGGATGGCGCCGTCACTGGAGATCGTCGCCGCCGAGCGGGTGCAGCAGGAACTCGCGAAACTGCTGCTCGCCCCCGAGCCGTCCGCCGGCATCCGGGTGCTCGTCGACACCGGGCTCGCTGAGCAGGTGCTGCCCGAAGTGCCCGCCCTGCGACTGGAGATCGACGAGCACGCGCGACACAAGGATGTCTACGAGCACAGCCTGACCGCCCTCGACCGGGCGCTCGAGCTGGAGCGCGCCCGCGGGCACGAGCCCGACCTGGTGTTGCGACTCGCGGTGCTGCTGCACGACATCGGCAAGCCCGCCACCCGCGCGATCGAGCCGGGCGGCGGGGTGACCTTCCATCACCACGACGTGCTCGGCGCGCGACTCGCCACCAAGCGGTTGAAGGCGCTGCGCTTCGACAAGTCGACCATCGAGGCGGTTGCCGACCTCATCCGACTGCACCTGCGCTTCTTCGGCTACGCCGAGGGTACGTGGACCGACTCCGCGGTGCGCCGTTACGTGCGGGATGCCGGCGACCAGCTCGAGCGCCTGCACATCCTGTCGCGCGCCGACGTGACGACGCGCAACAAGCGCAAGGCCGACCGGCTCGCCCACGCGTACGACGACCTCGAGGCGCGGATCGCGGGGCTCGCCGAAGAAGAGGAGCTGAGCCGGTTGCGGCCCGACCTCGACGGCGAAGCGATCATGCGCATCCTCGGGCTGAAGCCCGGGCGCGAGGTCGGCGAGGCGTACCGCTTCCTGATGGAGGCGCGACTCGATTCCGGCCCCTTGGGCCCCGAGGAGGCCGAGCGTCGGCTGCTGGGCTGGTGGGCCGAGCGCAACTGACCTATGATCGACAGGTTGCCCTCCCGCATCCATCGGATCGGGGGGCGGCACGTCACAACCCTCCTGCTGCAGAACTTCTGTAGCCGCTGAGACCAGAGGAGGTGGGTTAATGACGCACCAGTATGAGCTGATGGTGATCCTCGATCCCGAGATCGATGAGCGCACCGTCGCACCCAGCCTGGACAAGTTCCTGGGCGTGATCCGCAACGATGGCGGCACGATCGAGAACGTCGACATCTGGGGCCGTCGTCGGCTGGCCTACGAGATCAAGAAGAAGAGCGAAGGCATCTACGCCGTCGTCAACTACACCGCGACCTCGGAGACGTCAGTCGAACTCGATCGCCAGCTGAAGCTGTCCGAGGCCGTGCTGCGCACCAAGGTGCTGCGGGCCGAAGAGGCCGTTGCCCGTGTGGTCGCGCACACCGCGGAAGAGGCGGCGAAGGCCGAGCGCAAGGCGGCCGCGATCGCCAAGAAGCCGGCCGCGCCGGTTGCCGCTGCTGCGCCCGTTGTTGCGGCTGCTGAGCCCGTTGTTGCGGCTGCTGAGCCTGCCGCCGAGCCCGCTGCCGTCGAGGCGGAGTAGTCATGGCCGGCGAGACGATCATCACGGTGGTGGGAAACCTCACCGCTGACCCCGAACTGCGCTACACGCAGAGCGGGCTGGCCGTCGCCAACTTCACCATCGCGTCGACCCCGCGCACGTTCGACCGTCAGGCGAACGACTGGAAAGACGGCGAGGCGCTGTTCCTGCGCGCGTCGTGCTGGCGTGAGTTCGCCGAGCATGTGGCTGGTTCGTTGACCAAGGGAAGCCGCGTCATCGCGACCGGCCGCCTGAAGCAGCGCTCCTACGACGACCGCGAGGGCAACAAGCGCACCGCCATCGAATTGGAGGTCGACGAGATCGGCCCCAGCCTGCGTTACGCCACCGCCCAGGTGACGCGAGCGTCGGGTGGCAGCACGGGTGGAGGCGGCCGCGGCGCGGTCGCAGCCGGTGGTGCCGGTGGTGCCGAAGAGCCGTGGGCCGCGAGCGGTCCCGCCGGTGGGGCAGACGACGTCTGGAACACCCCCGGCTCCTACAACGACGAGACCCCGTTCTGAGCCGTCGGGCTCCTAGAACGCTGAAGACCCAGAAGGAAGACAGCAATGGCTGGCAAGAGCAGTAGCGGCGATCGCCGCAAGCGCGTGCCGAAGGGCGGCAAGACCGCCGCTCCGGCGAAGAGCATCCGCGTCGGCATCATCGACTACAAGGATGTCGCGACGCTTCGCAAGTTCATCTCCGAGCGCGGAAAGATCCGTGCCCGGCGCATCACCGGCGTCTCGGTGCAGGAGCAGCGGCTCATCGCCCGCGCGGTCAAGAACGCGCGCGAGATGGCCCTCCTCCCCTACGCGGGCTCGGGGCGGTAGAGACATGTCGAAACTCATCCTCACTTCCGAGGTCACCGGCCTCGGTTCGCCCGGCGACGTCGTCGACGTCAAGAACGGCTACGCCCGCAACTACCTCGTCCCGCAGGGCTTCGCGATCGCCTGGTCGAAGGGCGCCGAGAAGCAGGTCGACTCGATCAAGGCGTCGCGCGCCGCGAAGGAGCTCGCCACCCTCGAGGACGCTCAGGTGTTGAAGGCCAAGCTCGAGGCGGGTCCCGTGAAGCTCACCGTGAAGGCGGGTCGCGAGGGTCGGCTGTTCGGCTCGGTCAAGACCGCGGATGTCGCGGACGCGGTGAAGGCCGCGGGCCTCGGCGACATCGACAAGCGGTCGATCGAGATCTCGGCACCGGTCAAGAGCGTCGGTCGGCACGAGGCGACGGTGCGTCTGCGCACCGACGTGCTCGCGGCTCTCACGCTCGACGTGGTCGCCGCCAAGTAGTCGTTTCGGCCGGATGGCGCACCCTCGACGGGGGTGCGCCATCCGTCGTTAACCGGGGGACACCCCCCTCATGTTTTGCGTGAGCGGCTCCGCCATCCGTCCACAG
This sequence comes from Pseudolysinimonas sp., assembly GCF_049651805.1. Lineage (GTDB taxonomy): Bacteria > Actinomycetota > Actinomycetes > Actinomycetales > Microbacteriaceae > Pseudolysinimonas_A. The sequence continues at coordinate 56,910 of NZ_JBASCU010000019.1, read as the reverse complement.
GGGATGTGTCAACCCCCGAACTCTCAAGTGGCACTGCAAGCCTGTTTTCACACACAGGGTGTGAAAACCAAAATCCCTGATCAACGTCGGGTTGCAGCGCAACCCCGGCGAGTTTCCCACAGCTCTGTCCACAACTTGTTCACACCGCCGTCGGCGTTTCCCGCCGATTTCCCACAGCGTTGTCCACAGGCAAGGTTGTCCCCCCGTCGGCGCACTCCTAGCCTGAGCGAGCACCCGTCGCGAGGTTCGGGGAACCTCGGTCGCCGGTCGACCAGAGTGTCGCCTGGCGATGTCGGCGCGCCCGCTTACCCTGACCGCAGGAGGTCACCTCATGTCCATCGCGCACCTGGGACTCGCCGACGCACCCGGCGCGGGTGAACGGGGTGGCTGGCAGGGCGAACGCACCCCTCCCCACGACCTGCTCGCGGAGCAGAGCGCGCTCGGCGGCATGATGCTGAGCAACGACGCGGTCGCCGACGTCACCGAGGTCGTGCGCGGGCTCGACTTCTACATGCCCAAGCACGAGGTCGTGTTCGACGCGATCCTGTCGCTCTACTCGCACGGCGAGCCCACCGATGTCATCGCCGTCACCGACGAGCTGACCAAGACCGGCCTGCTCGGGCGCGCGGGTGGTGCCGAGTACCTGCACACCCTCACCGCGCTCGTTCCGACCGCGGCGAACGCCGGCTACTACGCGTCGATCGTCGCCGAGAAGGCGGTGCTGCGCCGACTCGTCGAGGCGGGCACCCGCATCGTGCAGATGGGGTATGCGAGCGAGGGCGAGGTCACCGACCTCGTCAACAACGCCCAGGCCGAGATCTACGGCGTCACCGGTGGCCTCGAGGGCGACGACTACATTCCGCTCGTCGAGGCGATCGACACCGCGGTCGGCGAAATCGAACTCGCTCGCGGCCGCGACGGGCAGCTCGCCGGCGTCCCCACCGGGTTCAGCGAACTCGACTCGCTCACCAACGGGCTGCACGGCGGCCAACTGATCATCGTCGGCGCCCGCCCCGCGATGGGCAAGTCGACCCTCGCGCTCGACTTCGCCCGCACCGCGGCGGTGCACCACAAACTCCCTACGATCTTCTTCTCGCTCGAAATGGGCCGCTCCGAGATCGCGACGCGTCTGCTCTCGGCCGAGTCCGGCATCCCGATGCATGTGCTGCGCAAGGGCAACATGGATGAGCGCGACTGGACCCGACTCGCGAGCGTGCGCGGTGACATCGGCGACGCCCCGCTGTTCATCGACGACAGCCCCAACATGACACTCGTCGAGATCCGCGCCAAGTGTCGCAAGCTCAGCCAGCGGGTCGGACTCAAGATGGTCGTCGTCGACTACCTGCAGCTGATGACGTCGGGCAAGAAGGTCGAGTCGCGGCAGCAGGAGGTGAGCGAGTTCTCGCGGGCGTTGAAGTTGCTCGCCAAAGAGCTCGGGGTGCCGATCGTCGCGCTCGCGCAGCTCAACCGTGGACCCGAGCAGCGGGCCGACAAGAAGCCCGCGCTCTCCGACCTGCGGGAGTCGGGGTCGCTCGAGCAGGACGCCGACATCGTCATCCTGTTGCATCGCGAAGCCGCCTACGATCGCGACCATCCGCGCGCGGGTGAGGCCGACCTGATCGTCGCGAAGCACCGCAACGGCGCCACCGACGAGATCGCCGTCGCTTTCCAGGGGATGTACTCGCGCTTCGCCGACATGCCGCGCGTCTAGAAGACCTCGGTGGTCGAGTAGTCCGCGACGCGGGCGTGTCGAGATCCCTCCTGGCTGCGAAGCCTGGTCCTTCCGGAAGATTGTTGGTCGGGCGCTCCTCCGCAACGCTGTCGCAATGTGCCAGGCAACACCCGTGCGAAGGGGTCGGCGGAAGCCCCATCCACTGCATTCGGAGGAGCGGAAGCAGTAGATCACTCGCGGCCGGTCGCCCGGTGGGCGCGCGCCGTGCCCACGCACGTAGACTGATCCGCGTGGTAGCCGCCTGGATCGCTCAACTCACGCGCGGCATCCTCGCCCTCGCACTCGGGCTCACCATCACCCTGACTCTCGAGCACACGCCGGTCTTCGGACTGGTGACCTTCGGCGCCTTCGCAGTACTCGCCGGTGTGGTGCTGCTCGGGGCGACGTTCTTCGGCGCCTACGCCGGTCGCATGCGGGCGGGATTCCTCGCGCAGGGCGTCGCGACTCTCGCCGCGGGAATCGTGGCGCTCGCCGTGCCGGGCGGAGGGGTCGCGTTCCTGGCGATCCTCGTCGGTGCGTGGGCGTTGGTCGCAGGATTGCTCGAAGGTGCGAGTGGCCTCCTGGCCCGCAAGCTCTCGCCTCTGGCCCGCGACTGGATCATCGCCGGCGTGCTCACCCTGGCTCTCGGCGCGGTCGCGTTGCTGCTTCCCGCCGACTTCGAGCAGGCGCTCGTCGGCGAGAAGGGGGCGACGGGCACGCTGACCTCCTCGGTCATCCTGATCGGGGTGATCGGGGCGTGGGCGGTTCTCGTCGGGGTACTGCAGACGATCTCGGCTGTCACCGTGCGTTCCGTGCGGTCGGGTGCCCGAGCTGACCGGGTGGTGGCGTCGTGACCGAGCCGACCGGCCGGCGGCCGACGTTCCGCGAGCGGGCCCGACCGGCAGAGGTGCTGGGCCTCGCCGCCGTGCTCGCGGCCTTCGTGGGGGTCGGGGTGCTGATGTCGACCCGCGATGTGATGACCGCAGTCGTGTTCTTCGGGGCGGCGTTCGTCGTATCCGTGGTCATCTGCGCGACGCTGCTGCTTGCGATCTCGAAGCCCCAGCCCCCCGACGACCGGCCCTCGGCGCACTGACGCCGGGTGTGCTGACGCCGGGTGTGCTGACGCCGGGTGTGCTGACGCCAGCATGCGACGCTGTGGCTGAGCACCGCGCCTAGCGAACGCCAATCGGCGTCGCGAACCGATGCCGTGTGCAAACTGGCGCTCGCGAACCTAGGGAAAGTCCATCCGCGACTTTTCGCGCGGATCGCGCGTTCACCCCGACGAAAAATCGCGGATGGACGGAGCTCGCCGCGTCAGGCCGGAGAGATGCCGTCGACGAGGTCGTCGGCCAGGCCGGTGTAGCCCGCGGGGGTGAGCGCTAAGAGCCGTGACTTCGCGTCGGCACCGATGTCGAGCGTCTCGACGAAGGCGCGCAGGTCGTCTCCCGTCACGCGACGCCCGCGAGTGAGCTCCTTGAGCAGGGCGTACGGGTCGGCGATCGAGGAGCGTCCCGCGCTGACCTCGGCGCGGATCACCGTCTGGATGGCTTCCGCGAGCACCTCCCAGTTGGTGTCGAGGTCGGCGGCGAGCACGCCGTGCGCGACCGACACCTCGTCGAGGCCGCGGCGAATGTTGTCGAGCGCGAGCAGCGAGTGGCCGAGCGCGACGCCGATGTTGCGCTGCGTCGTCGAGTCGGTGAGGTCGCGCTGCAGGCGGCTTGTCACCAGGGTCGACGCCAACGAGTCGAGCAGCGCCGCCGACAGCTCGAGATTCGCCTCGGCGTTCTCGAAGCGGATGGGGTTGACCTTGTGCGGCATCGTCGACGACCCCGTCGCCCCCGCCTGCGGGATCTGCGCGAGATAGCCGATCGAGATGTAGGTCCAGACGTCAGTGCAGAGGTTGTGCAGGATGCGACCGGCGTGCGCGATCGCGGTGTACAGCTCGGCTTGCCAGTCGTGGGATTCGATCTGCGTGGTGAGCGGGTTCCACTCGAGGCCGAGCGAGGTGACGAACTCCCGCGACAGCGCCGGCCAATCGGCGCCGGGGTCGGCGGCAAGGTGCGCCGAGAACGTGCCGGTGGCGCCGCTGAACTTCGCGAGGTACTCGGTGCCTTCGATGCGGGCGATCTGCCGCTCCAGGCGATGCACGAAGACGGCGATCTCCTTGCCGAAGGTGGTCGGCGTCGCCGGCTGACCGTGGGTGCGGGCGAGCATCGGAGTGGCGCGCTCGGCGACCGCGAAGTCACGCAACCGGGCCACGACATCCCGCAGCTTCGGCAGCCAGACCCCGGTCACCGCCGCGCGCACGGTGAGGGCGTAGGAGAGGTTGTTGACGTCTTCGCTCGTGCAGGCGAAGTGCACGAGTTCGGCGACCTGGTTCAGCCCGAGGTCGCTGAGACGGCGGCGCACCAGATACTCGACGGCCTTGACGTCGTGCCGGGTGGTGGCCTCGAGTCGGGCCAGCTCGTCGATCTCGTCGGCGCCGAACTCGGAGGCGAAGAGCCGCAGCGCGCGCACGTGTTCCGCCTCAAGGGGCGCGGCGCCGAACATCTCGCGCTCGGCCAAGAAGATCAGCCACTCCACCTCGACCCGCACCCGGGCGCGGTTGAGCCCCGCCTCGGAGAGGTGCTCGCCGAGTTCTTCGACGATCGTGCGGTAGCGACCGTCGAGGGGGCTCAACGGTTGCGGAGGCAGCGGGCTCATGAGACTCCCTGTCGGAGGACCGGTTCTAGCTGGCGGAACAGCGCGACGCTCGCGCGTTCGATGGTGGCGAGCACGGAGTCGAAGAGCGCGGCGTCGGAATAGTACGGATCGGGCACATCCGCTCCCGCGCTCGACTCGTCGAACGACAGCAACATCTGCACTTTCGCGCCGGAATGCTCGTCGCCTGCCCATTCTCGCAGAGTGCGTTCCTGGCCGCGGTCGAAGACGATCACGAGATCGAGCGCTGCGAACCAGGCGGGGTCGAACTGGCGTGCCCGGTGACCGGTGGCGTCGTAGCCGCGCGAGGCGAGGGCGGTGATCGTGCGGGCATCGGCGCGTTCGCCGACGTGCCAGTCGCCCGTCGCCGCGGAGCTCACCTCGAGCCGCGACTCGTATCCGCCCGCCGCAATGAGCCGCCGGAAGACCGCCTCGGCCATCGGCGACCGGCAGATGTTGCCGGTGCAGACGAAGCAGATGCGGAAGACCGGCCCCGGGTCGGCGGGGACACGTGCCATGCGCCCATCATCCCCGCTCCGGGGCGTCCTCCACAGCCCCTCACGAAAAGCGGTGTGCGGATGCCGCGGCCGTTCGGTCGGGCCACGCCCGAGGCCGACCGAGGATGGCGGCATGAGTCCCGTCCCCGTCGACCCCGTCGCGATCCGAGTCGGCCTGGAGCGGCAACTCGCGTTGCTCACCCCCGTCGTCGAGCACCTGCAGACGACCGCCACCGATGCGAACCCGCTGGTCTCCGACGAATGGCGCGGACCGGCGGCCGAGGCGGCGGCCGCCTTCCTGGTCGACCTGCGTACCGGGCTGCGCGCGGCCGCCGAAGAGGCCGACGACGTCGTGCGCACGCTGCGTTTCAATATCGCCACGCTGTCATGAGCGAGCCCGACGACCTCGGCGGTCAGTTGCTCATCACGCCGGCGGGCACGGTGGTGGTGTCGACGGATGCGATGCTCGCCTCGGTCGATCGGCTGCGGGCGCTCGAGGCCGCGCTGCTCATCGACATCCGGCGGGTGATCGCGGCCGACGCGATCGCCGACGGGCTGCCGATCACCGGGATCACCCCCCGCCTGGAGCGGTTGCGGGACCGCTGCGAGCGCGCCCGGGACGCGTTCGGCCGCATGGCCGAGAATTACACCCGGCTCGAGTCCGCGATCGAACAGGCCCAGCGCGACCTCGCGGCGATGATCGCGGCGGTCGTCGGTCCCGCCGCGTTCGGATACCTGATGCGCATGATCCTGTTCCAGCCGCACGTGCTCATCGCGGGGGCGCTCATCGGCTGGGCGGCGATTCCCGATGGACCGGACGGCAAGCTCGGCACCGTGCGCGACTTCATGATCGCCCATCCCGAACTGATCACGAGCCCCGAGTTCGTGCGCTTCGTCTCGCTCGTCGCCACGAGCATCGATGACGCGGTACTCGGCGGAATGGGGGTGCCGCCGTGGCTCGTCGCGCTGCCGGGCTTCGACCTGGGGCGCGACGGCGGAGTCGCGGCGGGCGCCATGACGGTCGCCGCGCTCGGGGCGATGCTCGGCATGTTCCGCGAGACATCCGTCGCGGTCGACCGGGTGTCGACCCACCCCGTGACGGACGCACCGACGGGGGTGCGTGAGCGGTTCGACCGCATCCCCGAGGTGAACCAGGTGCGCATCGAGAAGTACGAGGCCGACGGGATGCCGCCGCGCTTCACGGTCTACGTCGGGCCGACCGAGACCTTCTCGCCCTACACCGACGGCGAGCCGTGGGACCTGACGAGCAACACCTACGGGGTCGCCGGGCTTCAGGCGGGATCGTTCCGGGCCGTCGAACTCGCGATGGCTGAAGCGGGCATCCGACCGGGCGACGAGGTGGTGCTCACGGGTTTCTCGCAGGGCGGCCTCGTGGCGACGATGGTGGCGGCTTCCGGCGACTGGAACGTCGTCGGCCTCGAGACGCACGGGGCGCCGGCCGGCAACATCCCGTTGCCGACGGGCATTGCGGGCATGGCGATTCGCAACACCGACGATCTCGTGCCGGCGCTCGCCGGCCCGCAGCTTGAACACGATCTGATGCAAGTCGAGCGCCGGGCATTTCGGGAGGGCGTCGACATCCCCACGATCGAGGCGGCCCCGGCGCACCAACGCAGCGGCTACGAGGCGACGGCCGCAGCCATCGACGACGCCGAGTCCGGCGCGATCCGCGAACAGATCGACGCCCTCGACACCTTCGCAACCGACTACCTCGACCGTCCCGGCGGGCAGGCCACCGTGATGACCTTCCGTGCCACCCGGGAGTGAGTCGCCCGGATTCGGAGTCGGGTTAGCGGCGGCGGGTCTGCGTCTTCACGAACGGGCGCAGGATGATTCCGATCAGCCAGCTGATGACGCCGAGCACGATCGCACCGAGCACCCCCCACCAGAAGCCGCCGGGCACCTCGAGGCCGAACCCGAGCAGGCCGCTGATCCACGCGACGAGCAGAAAGAGCAGGCCGTTCACGATCAGCGAGATGAGGCCCAGGGTGAGCACGTAGAGGGGGAACGCGACGACGCGGATGATGCCGCCGATGATGCCGTTCACGAGACCGAAGATGAGCGCGACGAGCAGGTAGGTCACCACCAGCTCGACGCTCGCGCCCGGCTCGGGGTCGTTGTACGGCCGCACCGCGACGTTGGGGCTGAGGATGAGCACCGTCAGCCACAGGGCGAGGGCGTTGATGAGAAGGCGGAGGATGAGACGACCCATGCCCCCATCCTCATGCATGAGAGGCGGGCGCCGCGACCCTAGGCTGGTGCGCATGGCTGTGACCCTCCGCGCGGAGATCGCCGCGCTCCCGCCCTACCGTCAAGGTCGGGCCGCCGCCGCCGAGGCGTTCAAGCTGTCGAGCAACGAGAATCCACGCCCGCCGCACCCGGCGATCCTTGCCGCGATCGCCGAGTCGAGCCTCAACCGCTACCCCGACGGGGCGGCGACGGCGCTACGCACCCGACTCGCCGAGCGCGCCGGGGTGCCGGTCGATGAGGTGCACGCAGGGGCCGGATCCGTGTCGATCCTCGCTCAGCTCGTTCAGGCCGCGGCGGGCCCCGGCGACGAGGTCGTCTATCCGTGGCGGTCGTTCGAGGCGTATCCGCTTCTCGTCACCGTCGCGGGTGCGACGAGCGTTCAGGTTCCCAACCTGCCGGGCGGTCGGCACGATCTCGGTGCGATGGCGGCGGCGATCACCGACCGCACCCGGGTCATCCTCGTCTGCACGCCCAACAACCCGACGAGCACGCTCGTCACCGCCGCCGAGTTCGCGGCGTTCATGGCCAAGGTGCCCCCCACGGTGCTCGTGGTCCTCGACGAGGCGTACTTCGAGTTCGTCACCGACCCGCACGCGGTCAACGGATTCACCGAGCTGCAGAACTACGCGAACCTCGTGGTGCTGCGCACGTTCTCGAAGGCGTTCGGGCTCGCGGGGCTGCGCATCGGCTGGGCGGTCGGCCCCGCCTACATTCTGGATGCCGCACGCAGCGCCGCCATTCCGCTCGCGGTCACCGAACCGGCTCAGCGGGCCGCCCTGGCCGCACTCGAGGTCGAAGCCGAGCTACGCGAGGGCGTCGACGAGCTCATCGAGCGACGCGCTCGGGTGTTCGAGGGCCTCACCGCCGCCGGCTGGACGGTTCCCGAACCGCACGGCAACTTCGTCTGGTTCGCCGCGGGCGACGACACGGCGGCGGTCGCGGCGCTGCTCGAAGAGGACGGCATCATCGGCCGGGTCTTCGCAGGCGAGGGAATCCGCATCTCGATCGGCGAAGAAGCCTCTGTCGACAGGCTCCTAGCTTCGGCGGCGCGGGTTGTGCAGACCCTCCCGGGAGCCGTCGAAAACGCCCGGTTAGGGTAGGCACCATGTCCTACACCGAGGCGACGATCCAGTTGCTCTCGCCGGACGGCTCTCTGGTCGAGTCGGATGCCACGGCTCCCTACCTGCCCACCGTCGCCGCGCTGAGCGAAGCGCAGTTGCGCGACTTCCATCGCCAGATGGTGGTCACCCGTCGCTTCGACATCGAGGCGGGCAACCTGCAGCGTCAGGGGCAGCTCGCGCTCTGGATTCCGAGCCTCGGGCAGGAGGGCGCCCAGGTCGGCTCGGGATACGCCGCCCGCGCGCAGGACCACATCTTCCCGGCTTACCGGGAGCACGCGGTCGGACGCATCCGTGGCCTGGACCCGATGCGCATCATCGAACTGTTGCGCGGGCTCAGCCATGGCGGCTGGGACCCGGCGCAGACCGGCAACTTCCACCTCTACACCCTCGTGATCGGCTCGCAGTCGCTGCACGCGACCGGGTACGCGATGGGCCTCACCCTCGACGGCGGGACCGCCACCGGCGACCCCGATAAGGATGCCGCGGTCGTCGCGTACTTCGGCGACGGAGCGACCAGCCAGGGCGACGTGAGCGAAGCGTTCGTCTTCGCCGCGAGCTACCAGGCGCCCATCCTGTTCTTCCTGCAGAACAATCACTGGGCGATCTCGGTGCCCGTGGAGCGCCAGTCGCGCACGCCGCTCTATCTGCGCGGTACCGGCTTCGGCATCCCGTCGGTGCAGATCGACGGCAACGACGTGCTCGCGTCGTATGCGGTGAGCGCGACGATGCTCGACGCGGCCCGGGCCGGCGGCGGCCCGCAGTTCATCGAGGCGCTCACCTACCGCATGGGTGCGCACACCACGAGCGACGACCCGACGAAGTACCGCGAGCACGACGATGTGCAGTTCTGGAGCGAGCGCGACCCGATCGCGCGCTTCGAGACGTTCCTGCGGGCGAAGGGCGAGAGCGAGGAGTTCTTCGCCGAGGTCGCGACCGAAGCCGAAGACCTGGCGGCCGACATCCGCGCTCGCACTCAGACGCTCGGGGTGCCGCCGACCGACAAGATGTTCGCCGTGTACTCGGATCCGCATCCGCTGATGGACGAGCAGCGCGCGTGGCTTGCCGCCTACGAGGCGTCGCTGGATGAGGTGACCGATCATGGCTGAGACGCTCACCATGGCGAAGGCGCTCAACGACGGGCTGCGCGCCGCGCTCGCCGCGAACCACAAGGTGCTGCTGATGGGCGAAGACATCGGCACGCTCGGCGGCGTGTTCCGGGTCACGGAGGGCCTCAAGGAGGAGTTCGGCGAGAACCGCGTGCTCGACACCCCGCTCGCCGAGTCGGGGATCATCGGCACCGCGATCGGCCTCGCGCTGCGCGGCTTCCGGCCGGTGTGCGAGATCCAGTTCGACGGGTTCATCTACCCGGGCTTCGACCAGATCACGTCGCAGCTCGCGAAGCTGACGGCCCGCAACGAGGGCAACCAGCGCTTCCCGGTCGTCATCCGCGTGCCCTACGGCGGGCACATCGGCGCCGTCGAGCACCACCAGGAGAGCCCTGAAGCGTATTTCGCCCACACGCCCGGCTTACGCGTCGTCAGCCCGGCTACCCCGCACGACGCCTATTGGATGATCCAGCAGGCGATCGACAGCGACGACCCGGTGTTGTTCTTCGAACCGAAGAGCCGCTACTGGCCCAAGGGCGACGTCGACCGGGCGGCATCCGAGATGCCGTTGCACGCGAGCCGACTCGTTCGTACCGGAACCGACGCGACCCTCGTCGGCCACGGCGCGATGGTCGCGGTGTTGCTCCAAGCCGCCGAGATCGCCGCCGAGGAGGGCACGAGCCTCGAGGTCATCGACCTGCGGTCGCTCTCGCCGATCGACTACGACCCGATTCTCACCTCGGTGCAGAAGACCGGGCGACTGGTCGTGGCTCAGGAGGCGCCCGGGCATGTGAGCGTCGGCTCCGAGATCGCCGCGACGATCGCCGAACGCGCGTTCTACTCGTTGCAGTCGCCGGTGCTGCGAGTCAGCGGGTTCGACACCCCGTTCCCGCCCGCGAAGCTCGAGACCCTCTACCTGCCCGACGCCGACCGCGTGCTCGAAGCTGTCGACCGGGCTCTGGCCTACTAGGAGTGACGATGGCGCAAGAATTCCCGCTCCCTGATGTCGGCGAGGGCCTGACCGAGGCCGAGATCGTCTCGTGGAAGGTCAAGCCGGGCGACACCGTCACGGTCAACCAGGTGCTGGTCGAGATCGAGACGGCGAAGTCGCTGGTCGAACTGCCGTCGCCGTTCGCCGGCACCGTCACCGAGCTGCTGTTCGAGGAGGGTGCGACCGTCGAGGTCGGCGCGCCGATCATCCGGGTCGCCTCCTCGGGGGGCACGATCGAACTCCAGGCTCCGAGCGACGGTGACGTCGTGGGCGAGGTGGCCGATCCGAAAGCGTCGGCCGAGGCCGAAGAAGCCGAAGAGGCCGAGAAGCCCGGCGCCGTTCTCGTCGGCTACGGCTCGAAGGGCGGGCACGCGACGACGCGCCGCCGCCGACCCGGCGTGGTCACCCCGACCGTCGAGGGCGCGACCGCCGACGGGGCGAAGGCGTCGGCCCGCCGCCCCACCACAACGGGCTCGCCCATGCCGATCATCGCCAAGCCCCCGATCCGCAAGCTCGCGAAAGACCTCGACGTCGACATCTCGACCGTCACCGGCACGGGCCTCGGCGGCGAGATCGTGCGCGAAGATGTCGTGCGGCAGGCGCAGCAGGCGAGCGTCTTCCGCAACTTCGAGACCCCCGCCTGGCCGCAGGAGCGCGAGGAGCGCATCCCGGTGAAGGGCGTGCGCAAGGCGATCGCCTCGGCGATGGTGTCGAGCGCGTTCACCGCTCCGCACGTGAGCGTGTTCACCGACGTGAACGCGACGCGCACGATGGAGTTCGTGAAGCGGCTCAAGGACTCGACCGACTTCGCCGGTATCCGGGTGTCGCCACTGCTGGTGATGGCGAAGGCCGTCATCTGGGCGGTGCGCCGCAACCCGACGGTCAACTCCTCGTGGACCGACAAAGAGATCATCGTGCACCATTACGTCAACCTCGGGATCGCCGCGGCCACCCCGCGCGGGCTCATCGTGCCGAACGTGAAGGACGCGCAGAACCTCAGCCTGCGCGAGTTGGCACAGGGGTTGGAGCAGCTCACGATCACCGCCCGCGACGGCAAGTCGACCCCGGCCGACATGGCGGGCGGCACGATCACGATCACCAACCTCGGGTCGTTCGGCATGGACACCGGCACGCCGATCCTCAACCCCGGCGAGGTCGGCATCGTCGCGCTCGGCGCGATCAAGCAGAAGCCCTGGGTCATCGACGGCGAGGTGCGCCCGGCCTGGGTCACGACGGTTTCCGCCGCGTTCGATCACCGCGTGGTCGACGGGGATGTCGCGAGCCGCTTCACCGCCGACCTCGCGTCGGTCATCGAAGAACCGGCGCTGCTGCTCGACTGACCGTTATTGAGAACCGTTTTGACAACGGTTATCAACAGCGGCTACCGTAGCGCCGTGCCCCGACTCTCTCTGCCTGCGCTCGCCACCGCATCCGTTCTCGCCGCGGTCGGCCTCGTCGGTTGTGCCGCGACGCCGACCCCCGATGACGACGGGCGCCTCTCGATCGTCGCCTCGACAAACGTCTACGGCGACATCGCGACGCAGATCGCGGGCGACGCAGCCGATGTCACCAGCATCATCACCAGCGCCGGGCAGGATCCGCACAGCTACGAGGCGTCTGCGCAGGACCAGCTCGCGATCGCCGACGCCGACCTCGTCATCTACAACGGCGGGGGCTACGACCCGTTCGTCGACACCCTTCTCGACGCGTCGGGCAACGACGACCTTGAGGTGCTCGACGCCGTCGAGGTCGCGGGCCCCGCCCCGGAGGAGGATGACGACCACGCCGATGAGGAAGGCGAGGGCGCCCACGACCACATCGAAGGTTTCAATGAGCACGTCTGGTACTCGCTCCACTCCATGGAGGCGCTCGCGCAGCAGATCGCCGAGCACCTCGGTGAACTCGACGCCGCCAACGCTGCGACCTACGAGACCAACTACCAGAAGTTCGCGGCGGGTCTCGAAGCTCTCGAAGCGCGGGCCCACGAGCTTCACGAGGACTTGGATGGCATCGGGGTCGCCGTCACCGAGCCGGTGCCCGCGTACCTCCTCGCGGAGCTCGGCCTCGACGACCTGACCCCGGACGAGTTCTCGGAGGCCATCGAGGAGGGCACCGATGTGCCGCCGCTGGCACTCGACGACACGCTCCAGCTCATCGCCGACGGCGCCGTGGCCCTGGTCGCCTACAACGAGCAGACCGCCGGCCCCGAGACCGAACGGGTGCGCGCCGCAGCGGAAGCCGCCGGCATCCCCGTGGTCTCGTTCACCGAGACGCTCCCGGATGGCGCAGACTACCTGTCGTGGATGACGGACAACCTCGAGGCCGTCGCCAGCGCCCTGACGTGACGTCTGCCCCGCCCGCCCGTCCCGTCCTCGAGATCGAGGGCGGCGCCCTCCGTTTCGGCGAGCGGACGCTCTGGCGTGACCTCGGCCTGAGGGTCTCGCCCGGTGAGTTTCTCGCGGTGCTCGGGCCGAACGGGTCGGGCAAGACCAGCCTGTTGCGCACGATTCTCGGAATGCAACAGCTGGATGCCGGCAGCGCCCGCCTGCTCGGCGAACCGATCCGGGGCGGGGATCGACGCATCGGCTACGTGCCACAGCAGAAGATCCTGCCCGCCGGCACGCCGCTGCGCGGCCGCGATCTCGTCGCCCTGGGCGTCGACGGGCACCGGTTCGGCTTGCCGGTGAGCAGGGCCGTCGACCGGGTGCGGGTCGACGAACTCATCGCGGCGGTCGGCGCCGAGGGCTACGCCGACCGAGCCGTCGGGCAGCTCTCCGGTGGTGAGCAGCAGCGGCTCCGAGTCGCCCAGGCGCTCGCGGCCGACCCGGTTCTGCTGCTGTGCGACGAACCGCTGTTGAGCCTCGACCTGCAGAATCAGCGCGGCGTGGCCGAACTGATCGACCGTCGCCGCCGCGACCACGACACCGCCGTCGTCTTCGTGACCCACGACGTCAACCCGGTGCTCGGCCTCGTCGACCGGGTGCTGTACCTCGCGAACGGGCAGTTCCGTGAGGGGACCCCCGATGAGGTGTTGCGCAGCGACGTGCTGAGCGAGCTCTACGGAACCCCGGTCGAGGTGATCCGTTCCGGCGGCCGTGTCATCGTCGTCGGCGGGCTCGACCACGCCCACCACGAGGAGGTCGACTCATGACCCCCTTCGATGACCTGTGGGACCAGATGTTCGCGTTCGAGAACTACGGCCGGCTTCTCGCTCTCGTGCAGAACTCGATCATCGCGGCAGCCATCCTCGGCATCGTCGGCGGGCTCATCGGCGTGTTCGTCATGCAACGCGATATGGCGTTCGCCGTGCACGGCATCAGCGAGCTCTCCTTCGCCGGTGCGGCCGGCGCTCTGCTGATCGGCGCGAACGTCGTCGCGGGCTCGCTCGTCGGGTCGATCATCGCGGCCGCGCTGATCGGGCTGCTCGGGGCCCGCGCGCGGGATCGCAACTCGATCATCGGCGTGCTGATGCCGTTCGGCCTCGGCCTCGGCATCCTCTTTCTGGCGCTCTACCCGGGGCGCAGCGGCAACAAGTTCGGACTGCTGACCGGGCAGATCATCGCCGTCGACTTCGAGCAGCTCGGGCTGTTGATCGGGATCTCGGTGCTGGTGCTCGCCGTGCTGCTGATCATCTGGCGGCCGCTCGCGTTCGACAGCGTCGACCCCGAAGTCGCCCGGGCCCGCGGCGTGCCCACCCGCACGCTCTCGCTGGCGTTCATGCTGCTGCTGGGTCTCACCGTCGCCGTGTCGGTGCAGATCATCGGCGCGCTGCTGGTACTCGCTCTGCTGGTCACCCCCGCCGCCGCCGCGTTGCGCGTGTCGTCGTCGCCGCTCGTGGTGCCGCTGCTCAGCATGACGTTCGGACTCGTGTCGGCCGTCGGCGGCATCCTGCTCGCCCTCGGCGGATCGCTGCCGATCAGCCCGTACATCACGACGATCTCGTTCGCGATCTACCTGGTCTGCAGGATCGTCGGCGGTGCGCGTCGGGGCGCAACCGCCCGACGCGCGGCTACGGTAGGGGCGAGATGAAGCGCAACACCTGGCAGCGCGAGGCCGTACGCGAAGCGCTCGGCGAATCCGAGGGGTTCGTCAGCGCCCAGGCGCTGCACGCCTCGTTGAAGGGCGGCGGCTCGACCGTCGGGCTCGCGACCGTTTACCGCGCACTCGCCGACCTCGCCACCGAAGGCGAGGCCGACTCCCTCCAACAAGATGGCGAGAGCCTGTACCGCGCGTGCACTCCCGGCATCCATCACCACCATCTGATCTGCCGGTCGTGCGGTACGACCGTCGAGATCGCGGCGGATGAGGTGGAGGCCTGGGCGCAGTCCGTGGCAGCCCAACACGGGTTTACCCGCCCCCAGCACATCGTCGACGTGTTCGGCTTTTGTCCGAGGTGTTCACGCACCACAAACTGACCGCATCGCGCTGTCAACCCGTCTGACCGGTTCAGGCGTCGTGATCACATGAGGATCCTTCGCCCCGCTGCATCCGCCGTCGCCGCCCTCGCGCTGCTCGCGCTCACCGCCTGCGGCGCCGGAGGACTTCCCACCCCGCAACCGTCGGGGCCGTCGACCGTCGCGCCGAGTCCCGCCGACCCCGCGACCCCGAGTGCGACGCCGACGCAACAGCAGGATGTCGACGACGAAGCCGACATCCGCGCGGCGGGAGTCGTCGTGACCAGCGAAAGCGTCGCGGTCTACGCCGCCGACGGCCTCCAGCTCTTCGGCACGCTCTATGCGGGCGAGGTCGAACCGATGATCGAGGTTCTCACCGAACTGTTGGGCGACCCGGTCATCACCACGACCGAGGCCGAAGGCACGGGATGCGACGCCGACCAGACGATGTACGACTACAGCGGTCTCCTCGTGCGGTCGCCAGGCTTCATCGGCACCGTCGGGCCGTGGGAAATCGTGGTCACCGCGGCGGCCACCTCGAGCGGCGTTCCCATCTCCACGGTCGGCGGCCAGCAGGTGGGCGCGAGCCGGGCGGCTTTCGAGGCGGCGGTCGGCGACGAGGTGCTCGTCGGCGACTACCCGCCGAGCGCCTGGCTCGGCTTCGACATCCTCAACCCGGAGGTCTCCGAATTCGACTGGGTCGGAACGCTCGCGCGCTTCGACTCCGGCACCCTCGTGAGTTTCAACACCCCCTACCTGCTCTACGCGGATTGCTGAAGGGAAACGCGATGAAACTCTCCCCGGCCACGGTCATCGCGGGCATGCTCCTCGTCGGGTTGACCGCTTGCGTTCCGACGACACCCACGCCTGCCCCGACAACCTCGTCGGGCACGACGCCGACGCCGACGGCGACCTCGAGCGCGTCACCGTCAGACCCCGAGGAGGTCGAGGTCACGGCCGCTGTCGTCGTCATGACGGCATCCGCCCTCTCCGTGTTCGGCACCGACGGCTCGACGCTCGCGTCGGTGAACTACGAGATGGATGGCGCTGCCGCCGTCGCGCAGATCGCCGGCGCGCTCGACGAGGAGCCCGTCGTCACGCCCGTCCCCGGAGATGTCGACAGCCCCTGCCCGCCGGCGACGAGCTACGAATTCGGCGGGCTGGAGTTGCGGTCGCCCGGGTCGCTCGGGTCGGTGGGCGCCTTCGAGGCGATCGTCACCGGCACGACGACAACGGCGGGGGTCGGGATCGAGACGATCGCCGCGCAGCAGATCGGCGCATCTCGTGCGACCTTCGAGGCAGCCGTCGGCGAGGTCATGCCGCTCTACGAGCCGCCCCACCCGCAGGTCGGCATCGATGTGCTGAACCCGGAGGCCGGGGTATACGACCGCATCGGGGTGTACGCCAACTTCACCGGTGGCACGTTGGACTTTCTCGCAGCTCCGCACCTGCTGGGCTTCATCGGAAGCTGCGCCTGACGCCGGCGACCGCTTCTCACGTTGCCGAGCACGGCATCCGTCACGTAGTATCGACAAGTTGTCCCGGAGACGGGGCTTCTTGTGTGCCGCCCGAGCGATCGGGAATCGGCATGCCGACAAGTGACCTTGGGTGAAGCGATCGCTTCACGGTAGCTCGGTGGATCGCGTCTTCGGATGTGGCTGCCCAGATTTGGAGGAACCATGGCAGCCGTCTGCCAGGTGACCGGAGCCGTTCCCGGTTTCGGACACAACATTTCGCACTCGCACCGCCGTACGAAGCGCCGCTTCGACCCGAACGTGCAGAAGAAGAAGTACTACGTGCCGTCGCTCAAGCGCACCATCACCCTCACGTTGTCCGCCAAGGGCATCAAGGTGATCGACGCACGCGGCATCGAGTCGGTCGTCCAGGACCTCCTGGCCCGTGGGGAGAAGATCTGATGGCCAAGCAGCAAGACGTTCGCCCCATCATCAAGCTCCGTTCGACCGCCGGCACCGGGTACACCTATGTGACGCGCAAGAACCGCCGCAACAACCCCGACCGCATCGTGCTCAAGAAGTACGACCCGGTCATCCGCAAGCACGTCGAATTCCGTGAGGAGCGGTAACCCATGGCCAAGAAGAGCAAGATCGCCAAGAACGACCAGCGTCGCGTCATCGTCGAGCGGTGGGCCGCCAAGCGGCTCGAACTCAAGAAGGCGCTCGTCGACCCGAACGGAACCGAGGAGAGCCGCGAGGCTGCCCGCCTCGGCCTGCAGAAGCTGCCGCGCGACGCGTCGCCGGTGCGTCTGCGCAACCGTGACTCCATCGACGGCCGCCCGCGCGGTGTCCTCAGCCGGTACGGCATCTCCCGCGTGCGGTTCCGCGACATGGCGCACCGCGGCGAACTGCCCGGCATCACCAAGTCGAGCTGGTAACACCCGACCCCTCGTTGGTCGAGTAGCGGGCCTAGCCCGCGTGTCGAGACCCCGGTCCTTCCCAGGATCGGGGTTCTTCGCGTTTCCTGCGGATGTGCGCCACGGGCGCCGATATCCCCGGAAATGCTGACGTTTGCTGTTAGTTTCAAGGCGGTTCCGGGGGCGTTCTCTCCGGCCGCCACCTGAAACACACAAGGTCCGAGGAGGACACAATGGCAGATTCGATCAACAAGGCGGACCTCGTCGCCGCTATCGCCGCGGACTCGGGCCAGAGCCAGGTCGCGGTCTCCACCGTCGTCGACTCACTGTTCGCCGTGCTGGCGTCGTCTCTCAAGGACGGCAAGAAGGTCAGCATCCCCGGATGGATGAGCGTCGAGCCGACCCAGCGCGCCGCGCGCATGGGCCGCAACCCCGCGACCGGCGAGTCGATCCACATCGCCGCGAGCACCGGCGTCAAGATCTCCGCCGGCAGCAAGCTGAAGGCCTCCGTCAAGTAACGACGCTTCACACGAAGGGAGCCGACTGTGCAGTCGGCGCCCTTCGTCGTTCGCGCAACGTGATGGCGCCGTAGGCTCGGGGAGTGTCACGAATCGCCTGGGTCGCGGGGCCGGCCGCGCTGCTGATCGCAGCGTTTGCGGCGGTCAGCGCCGCGCTCGCGGTGGGCGGCGGCGCCGAGCCGGGAGTTCTCGGGGGCGATCCCGCCGTGCTGTGGGGGCTTCCGATCGCGAAGCTGGTCACGAACCTGGGCATCGCGACGACGCTCGGGGCGCTGCTGCTCGCCCTGTTCGCGCTGAGCCCGTCGGCCGACGAGTTCGGTCGGGCACTCGACGTCGCCGCAGCCGGGGCCGGGGTCTGGGCGGTAGGCGGCGCGATCACGACCTACCTCACCTTCTCGAGCATCTACCAGGGCGACGGGTTGTCGTTCGACGAGGGGTACGGCCCGGCCCTCGCCACCTTCCTGACGCAGTTACCGCTGGGTCGGGCGTGGCTCATCCTGGTACTCGTCGGTGCCGTGCTGACGGTCATCTGTTTCGTTGTGCGCAACCGCGTCGTGCTGGCGTTCGTCACCGTCGCGGCCGTGCTGGGGCTCGTACCGCTCGCCGAAGACGGCGGTCACGCCGCCGGCACCGAGACCCACGATGCGGCGGTGACCGCGATCTGGCTGCACACCGTCTTCGCCGCGATCTGGCTCGGCGGGCTGATCACCCTCGTGCTCTTGCGCTCTCAACTCACGCCCGGTCGGCTCGCCGCCGTGCTGCCGCGATACTCGGCGGTCGCGGTCGTCTGTTTCGTCGTCGTCGCGGCGTCGGGCTACGTGAGCGCGAGCATCAGAATCGGCGACCTGCCGAGCCTGCTCTCCCCGTACGGCGCCCTGGTGATCGCGAAGGTGGCGGCGCTCCTGCTGCTCGGCGTGCTCGGTGCGCTCCAGCGGCGGGTTCTCGTCGGGAAGATCGCCGCGGGTGCTGCCCCGCGCTGGTTCTGGCTGCTCGTCGCGTCGGAACTCGCCGTGATGGGTGGCGCGTCGGGTGTCGCGGCAGCCCTCGCCCGCACGGCCACCCCGGTTCCTGCGGAGCCGCCGCCGCCGACGGCCCTGACCGCCGCGGAGATCCTCACCGGCAAGCCGCTGCCTCCCGAGTTCACCGCGGACCGCTGGCTCACCGCGTGGGATCTCGACCTGTTGTGGCTGCTCGTGGTGGGGTTCGGCATCTTCTTCTACCTCGCCGGCGTGTGGCGGCTGCACCGCCGCGGCGACCGCTGGCCCGTCCTGCGCACCGTGCTGTGGGTGACCGGCATGCTCACGTTGCTCTGGGTGACGAGCGGCCCGCTCAACGTGTACGAGCAATACCTGTTCAGCGCGCACATGCTCGGGCACATGCTGCTCGGCATGGCGATCCCCGTGCTGCTCGTGCTGAGCGCGCCGCTCACGCTCGCGCTACGTGCCATCCGCAAACGGGATGACGAGAGCCGCGGGCCACGCGAATGGATTCTGTTGCTCGTGCACTCCCGGTACGCGGCGGTGCTCACGCATCCGCTCGTCGCCGGGGGGCTCTTCGCGGCATCCCTCTGGGTCTTCTACTACACGCCGATCTTCCGCTGGGCGACCGAGGAGCATGTCGGGCACACCTGGATGATCGTGCACTTCCTGCTCACCGGCTACCTGTTCGCGCAGGCCGTCGTCGGCATCGACCCGGTTGCGGGGCGCCCGCCGTATCCGCTACGCCTCATCCTGCTGTTGGCGACGATGGCGTTGCACGCGTTCTTCGGCCTGTCGCTCGTCGAGAGCCACGGGCTGCTGCTCGCCGACTGGTACGGCGCGATGGGCCGCACCTGGGGGTTGCCACCGCTCGAAGATCAACAGGCGGCGGGGGGCATCGCGTGGAGTGTGGGCGAGATCCCGACGGTCGTGCTCGCGGTTCTCGTGGCGATTCTGTGGAACCGCAGCGACACCCGCGAGGCGAAGCGTTCCGATCGGGCTGCCGACCGCGACGGGGATGCCGAGCTCGCCGCGTACAACGCCATGCTTTCCCGGCGGTCCAGCCTCGCCCAGCGCTCGAAGCGCGGCTAGAGCTGCGGCTGGATCAACAACGTGGTGTCGTCAGCGCCGATCGTGACGAGGTAGCTGGCCGCGAAGGGCACGTCTTCGTCGAGGGTCGAGATGCTGCCGTCGAACAGCGACTGCACGTCGACGGTGAGGTGCGCGACGCCGTCGGCGGGGGGCACGAGCCAGGTGCCGAACGCGGCCCCGGGTTCTACGGTGAGGTCGGGGAGTTCGACGATGGACCACCCGGGCGTCGACACGACGCGGTTCGGAATCGGTCGGCCGAACGGGCACGCGGTCGGAAAGAGCACCCCCTGGGTCGCGCACTCGGTGAGATGCTCGTGCACCTGCGCGGTGATCTGCTCGCGGAACGCTTCCGTCGGTAACACCTCGAGGGTCGCGGCGACCGACGAGCCGGGGGTGTCGGCGACCGGGTCGACCGCGCGGGCCCGCAGGTACGTGGAGGTGTGGTCGACGCGGTAGACACCCGGTACCAGCACCGCGTACGCGACCGCTTCGGCGGCGGCGACGCCCGAGGATGCCGCCACCCCGTTGAGATCGAAGCGCGCGTCGTTCGCGACGGTGAGCTCGAGGGCGGCGATCGGGGGGTCGGCGAAGGCCCACTCCGGAAAGAGGCCCAGCCGAGACCCGGTGCGTTCGACCGTGAAGCTCGACTGCGATTCGGTGGCGCCGACCGTCCACGCGAAGGTCACGACTTCGGTGCCGTCGTCGGTGCGGATCGTCGAGATCTCGCGTAGGCCCGTGATGCCGGCGAGGGCCTCGTCGACGAGAAAGTCGTCGCGCAGGCCCGGGTCGATCGTGACCCCGGGCAGCTGCAGCGCCCCCTCGGCATCCCCTCGGGCGATCGCCTCGAGGTACACCCGCACAAACCCCGCCGCGCCGAATGCCGTGGCGTTGAGCACGAGTACCGCCCCGGCCCCCGCCCCGACGAGAATTGCGATCGCGACCACCCAGGCCACCACCACGCGTCGCATTCCTGCATCCTACGAAGTCGCCCGGGTCGCTCGGCTCGCGCGGATTAGAGTTGCCCGGTGGATCTTCCCGAACTGTCGCCCGAGCAGGAGGCGGTGGTCGCGGCGATCGAGAACACGCGGGATCACATCTTCGTCACCGGTCGGGCCGGAACGGGCAAGTCGACGCTGCTGGAGTACCTCTCGTGGCATTCATCCCACACCCTCGCGATCTGCGCCCCGACCGGGGTGGCGGCGCTCAACGTCGGCGGGCAGACCATCCATTCGCTCTTCCGGTTGCCGATCGGGGTGATCGCCGACCACGACATCGATCAGCCACCGGAGCTCCGTAAGCTGCTCAGCGCGATCGACACCCTGGTCGTCGACGAGGTGTCGATGGTGAACGCCGACCTGCTGGATGCCATGGACCGTTCGCTGCGCCAGGCCCGGCAGCGCCCGCACGAGGCGTTCGGCGGAGTGCAGATCATCCTCTTCGGTGACCCGTACCAGTTGGCCCCCGTTCCGGGTGAGAACGACGAGCGTGCGTACTTCGCCGACACCTACCGCTCGATGTGGTTCTTCGACGCGAAGGTGTGGAGCGAAGCCGACCTGCGCATCTTCGAACTGACGACCATCCACCGACAGCACGAGTTGGAGTTCAAGCAGCTGCTCACCGCGGTGCGGCACGGGCAGGTGACCGCCGAGATGGCGGGCCGACTCAACGAGGTGGGCGCCCGCCCCGCACCCACGGATGGCGCGATCACCCTCGCCACGACCAACGCGGCGGTGAACCGCATCAATGCGCAGGGCCTCGGGCGGCTACCCGGCCGTTCGCTGTCGGCGGTCGCCGAGGTCACGGGCGAGTTCGGCAACCGCGCCTACCCGGCCGACGAGAAACTCGAACTCAAAGTCGGGGCGCAGGTGATGTTCCTGCGCAACGACGTCGGCAACGACCGGCGCTGGGTCAACGGCACGATCGGCGAGGTGGTGAAGATCGGCGACACCGTCACCGTCGAGGTCGACGGCGAACGCCACGAGGTGCAACCCGCGGTCTGGGAGCGCTACAAGTACTCCTACTCCCCCGTCACCAAGACGCTGCGCAAGGATGTCGTGGCCGAGTTCACGCAGTTCCCGCTGCGGCTGGCGTGGGCGGTCACCATCCACAAGTCGCAGGGCAAGACCTACGATCGCGCGATCATCGACCTCGGCCCGCGCTCGTTCGCGCCCGGGCAGACCTACGTCGCGCTGTCGCGCATCACCGAACTCGAAGGCCTCTACCTCACCCGTCCGCTGCGCCCGAGCGACATCATCGTCGACCCCGCCGTGCAACGGTTCATGTCCACCGCGCAACCCATCCCCGGCATCCAGGCCTGACCGACTCGGTGGTCGAGTAGCGGCAAAGCCGCGTGTCGAGACCACACACAAGGGTGTGACGCTGGCCGGGTCTCGACACGCCCGCTTCGCGGGCTACTCGACCACCGAGGCGAGGCTAGGCGGCAGCTTTGGCGGCGCTGAGGTCTTCGAACATCTCGGCGTTGAACCGGTAGGCCAGGAGCACCTCGTCGATCACCCGCTCGCGTTCCTCGGCATCCCAGCCCGCGGCATCCAGTCGGTCGCGGTAGGTCTCCTTGAACGCCTTCGGGTCGGCGATCTGGTCGAAGAGGTAGAACAGGATGCCGTTGGTCTCGAACCCGAAATGGCGCTTCATGAGGCGGCCGATCGCCTGCCCGCCCGAAAGGTCGCCGAGGTAGCGGGTGTAGTGATGGGCGACGAAACCGCCGACCCAGCCGTCGGCTTCGATCTCGCGGATGCGGGCGACGTAACGCTCCGTTGTGGGCAGCGGCGAGATCTGGTCGCGCCAGTCCTCGCCGAGCAGGAAGGCAAGGTCGGCTTCGAGGGCGGGCATGCGCGTGAGCTGGTCGCTGAGGAATGGACGCGCCTCGGCATCCGCGACGAACGTGTTCGCAGCCGACTCGAGCGCCTCGTAGACGAAATAGTGCTGCACGACGAGGGCGACGTAATCCTCCCGCGTGCCCTTGCCGGTCATGAGGTCGTGCATGAAGCCGGCGCCCTCGCTCTCGCCGTGGCCGGTCCACGTGCGCTCCCGGAGGGCCTGGGAGAAGGGGATGACGGACACGGTTCTCCTCGGGGTCAGGCGACCCTCATCGTCTCACAGGCACCCCCGCCCGACGGGCGGAATTCTTTCTCCCTGTCCCCCGAACAAGGGCCGAATTGAGCGTGTCACGCACGATTCTTGCGTCTCGGTCGTCGAATCTGGCGTTTGCCGCCGTGCTCTGTTTGAATGCCGCTTCCGGCCCGAATCGGCCGATCCGGCCTGCCGGATCAGTTGAGAGGGGAGCACGATCGTGATGATCGCCAGGAAATCCGGAGTACTCGCTCTAGCCGTCGGGGTGGCATTGACGCTGGGCGTCGCGCCCGCGTTCGCGCGCGATGGCATCGAACCCGTCGACGACGGAGTCATGGACTCCGGCAAGGAGACGCGTCAAGACGACGCTCAGAACGGCGGAGACGAGGGCCACCTCCCCGCGTCGAGCGAGAACGTCGTCGAGATCGGCAGGCTGGATCTCTTCGAAGGAGAAGAGGAGCCGGGACGCATCGCCGACGTCTCGGCGTACGGCAACTACGCCTACCTCACGGCGTACTGGGAACCGGAGTGCGATCGCGGCGGTGTCTATGTCGTTGACATCTCCGATCCGACCGCACCCGAGCTGGTGACCCTCATCCCGAGCCATCGGGGAACGTTCAGCGGCGAGGGTTCGCAGGTGATCCACATCGAGACCCCGTCGTTCACCGGCGAAGTGCTCGCCTATCAGAACGAGATCTGCCCTGGTGAGACGAAGGGCGTCGGTGGTGTGACGCTCATCGACGTCACCGACCCGACCAAGCCGAAGAAGCTGGTCGAAGGATTCGGCGACTTCAGCGTCGCGGGTAAGGCGCAGACGAAGTCGAACGAAGCCCACTCCGTGTACATGTGGACAGACGGCGCCAAGGCCTATGCCGCTCTGGTGGACGACATCGAAGAGACCGACATCGACATCCTCGACATCACCAACCCGTCGAAGCCGGTGCTGATCTCCGAGACCTCGCTCGATGAGCAGACGGCACAGCCGCTCGGCGAGGTACAGGGCGACTCGACGTTCCTGCACGACATGGTGGTCAAGGAGATCGGCGGGGTTCAGACGATGCTGGTCTCGTATTGGGATGGCGGCTACGCCAAGCTCGACGTCGACGACCCGGCCAACCCGGTCTTCGTCTCGGACACCGACTTCGCCGCCGCCGACCCCGTGCGGGCGTCGTTCGGCGAGACGATCACGCCCGAAGGCAACGGGCATCAGGCGGAGTTCACCAACGACGACGAGTACTTCATCGCCACCGATGAGGACTTCGATCCGTACCGCGTGATGGCGACGATGGAGGACGGCACCGAGTTCACCGCCGTGCAGGCCTCCGACGTGCCGGCCATCGACGCCGACTCGAGCCTTACCGGCGGCACCCGATTCCTGGGCCTGGGGTGTGACGCCGCGGCGATCCCGCCCGCGGATGCCACGGCATCCGTCGCCGTCATCGAGCGCGGCGTGTGCGACTTCGTCGTGAAGGTGCAGAACGCCCAGGCCGCCGGATACGAGGGCGCGATCGTCTTCAACCGCACCGGCGTCGACGGCTGCGAGGCGTTGCTGACGATGCTCGTGACCGCCGACATCCCCGCCGTGTTCGTGTCGCGCACCGACGGGTTCCGGATTCTCACGGGCGGACTCCCGGGCGACTACGCCTGCGATGACGCCGGCGGAACCGCGATCCCCACGGCAGTCGGGGCGACCGGTCAGGATGTCGACGTCAAGGCCGTCTTCGACGGCTGGGGCTACGTGCACCTGTACGACGCCGAGACGATGACCGACATCGACCAGTACTTCGTGCCGGAGAGCCAAGACCCCGCCTACGCGGACGGTTTCGGCGACCTCTCCGTGCACGAGGTGGCGACCGACCCGACGCAGAACCTCGCGTACCTCTCGTACTACGCGGCCGGGTTCCGGGTCGTGAGCTACGGACCGGATGGCCTGGAGGAAGTCGGTCACTTCATCGACGAGGGTGGCAACAACTTCTGGGGCGTCGAGGTGTACCAGCACCCCGACGGTCAGCAGTATGTGCTGGCCTCCGACCGCGACAGCGGGCTGTACATCCTCCAGTACCAGCCGTGATCGGCTGACCACAGCGAAAGCGCCCGTCATCCCCGGAAGGATGGCGGGCGCTTTCGCGTCGAGGAATCAGCGGAAGGCGTCCTTGACGTTCTCGCCCGCCTGCTTGATGTTCGCGCCGGCCTGGTCGGCGTTGCCCTCGGCTTCGAGCCGCTCGTTGTCGGTCGCGTCGCCGACGGCTTCCTTGGCCTTGCCGCCGAGGTCCTGCGCGGCGTTGCGGGCCTTGTCATCCAGTCCCATGGTTGACCCTCCTTCGTGGATCGTTCTGAGATTCCAGCCTGCGCCGACGAAGTCGGGCGGGCCAGGGGGTCGACAGATGACGCCGAACGTGGCAGGCAGCCGCGGGTTCAGGCCTCGGGCCGTGGAAGGGCGGCGACATCCCGCCGAGCCCCGAGCCCGACCGCCAGATGCACGGTCGCGGCCGCGAAGAGCACGACCTCGCCGATTGCTCCGAGTCGCAGCACGTTGAATTCGGTGCCGACGAGGAACAACCCCGCGTACCCGAGCACGAGCCACGCCGTTCCGGCGACGATGTTGGCGATCCGCGCCGCCGCGATGCCGAGCAGCGCGGCCACGACCAGCGCGGTGGCCGCAATGGCGAAGAGCGCGAACAGAAGCGGGCGGGCGGTGAGCGCAGCGAAGACGGCATACCCGGCGAACGCGACACCGAGAGCGAGCGCGACGATGCGGTTGGGTGAACGGAGCAGCGAGCGCACGGCCGGGTCACTCAGTGCGGCCGAGCCGCGACGCCCAGCTTCTCGCAGGCCGCGTCGTAGAGGGCGACGATGTCGCGGCGGATGTCGGCGCGCTCGCTCAGGGGGGCGCCGGGCCAGGGGATGCGCAGCTCTGCCCGCTCGCCCTCGAACTCGTAGTGCCACGTGCCGCCGTGCTCGTCGAGGTCGTGCATCGACGCGTCGCGCACCTCACGATCGGCGAAGGCCCGCACGATGAGCACGTTGTCCTCGATGTGGTCGTCGTTCATGTGGTGCAGCACCGCGGAGACGACCTCGGGGGAGAAAACAGCCATGCCGTCCACGTTAGCTTTTTCCCCAGCGCCGCGGTCGGCGATCCACCTAGGCGAGCAGGTCGGCGGTCTTCTGCGCGAACGATCGCGCGACGGCCAGAGCGTGTCCGACCGTCGCATCGTTGTCGAAGAGCGCAGAGAGCACGAGTTCCTGTCCCGGCACCCGCAGTTGCACGACGTGACCCTTGCCCGACGCGATGATGATGTACTCGCTGGCGCCGATGTTCAGCTCATGGGTCACGGCGTCGCCGAGCGCTTGCATCGAGCTCGCCATCCCGGCAAACCTCTCACCGTCGGTCTTGACCGGGAACCGGGCGACGTCGAAGCCGTCGTCGGTCAGCAGTGCGGCGTAGGTGAGAGAACTCGTTGCGGCGCTCATCTCCGTGAGGAGACTCGATGCGGCCTCCACCACGTCGGGCTTCATGTGAAGTCCGGTGCTCATAGTGATCTCACCCCAGAGACGCTACCGAACGCGGCGCGCATCTCGATATTGATCACGAGGGTGAGCAGGATGTTCTGCATCTGGTTGCGCTCGCGCGGGTCGACCGTGAACACGGGGATGACCAGTCCCGGATTCGTTCGTTCCAGAGCGTCGGAGTAGTCGGTGAGGGCCGGCCCGGATCCCACGTCGGAGCGGGTCACTCCCACGACCACGCCGCCGCGGTCGTACAGTTCGCGGAACTCGTCGAGATAGAAGAGCAATTCCGCGATCGGGTCGGGGGCATCGCTGTTGACGAGCAGGATCATGCCCTTGGCGCGCCTCTTGAGGATGGCCCACATGAAGTTGAACCGCCGCTGGCCGGGAATGCCGTAGAGCCGAACCTTCTCCTGGGCTCCGACGAGAATCTCCCCGTAGTCGAGGGCCACCGTCGTGGTGGCCTTGTCGACGACGTGTCGTTCGGAGTTGTTCGCCTCGGTGCGAACGACCTCGATCTCGCTCAGACTCTGGATCGCGGTGGTCTTTCCGGCTCCCATCGGGCCCGTGAAGAGGATGACGTGCTCGGCCATGGCGTCAGCGGCCCAGCCGCTTACGGAGGCGGGAGAAGAGGCTCTCGCGCTTGGCCTCGGCGGTCTGCGGCGCCATCGTCGCGGCAGGCGCCGCCGCTGACGGGACGAGAATGCGCATCAGGCTGAGCGCGTTGATCATCCGCTGGGCCTCGGACACGTCGACGTCGGCGAAGGCGGCCAGCTCGGATGCACTGGCGTAGGCGTTGCCCAGCACGGCGATCATTCGCACGTGGCTGAGGTTGTGCGAGTGCCGCGTCAGGTTCGGCCAGCGGGTGAGTCGGTAGCGGTCGTCGGGCGAGAGCCAGAACGCCGCGCCGCCGTCGAAGGCGTTGAGCCCCATCATCCACAGGAGCCCGTCGAGGTCTTGGCCGGGCAGGTCGAAGAACGGCGGATCTGTCGGACTGGTCGGCACGGTTTGCAGCCCGGTGTGAACGGCGTCGACCGGGAATTGTTCGAGCGGGGTCGACCAACTGAAGGCATGGTGACGGAAGTCGATGAGCAACGGCTCGTGCGACTCGATCCTCATCTTCAGGTGCACGGGGGTGCGCAGCGACAAGACCGCCTGCACCGCCATCGCTGCCGGAGTCCATCCGACGGTCACCGGAAACTCCCCCGGCTGCGGTGGCGCCTGCGCGGCAACGCGTTGAACCTCGGTTGTCATACTGCTTCCTTGCCTCGTGGGTACTGCCAGCCCTAGAGCTGAATCTGAAGATCCGCTTCGGCGGCCTTGAACCTCGCCATGGCGAGGCTCGACCTTGCCTTGTCCCCGATGATGTAGGTGAAAATCGAAGGATTGCGGGGCAACGGGTGGATGATCTGCACCTGGCTCGTCAGTGAGATGAGCACGTCTTCGATGTGCTCATCACCGCCGAGAGCCTTGACGCTCGCAAGTCGCGCACGAAGGGTCACCGAGGCGCCGGCGGCCGCCAGGTCGATGTCGATACCGGAACCGGCTTTGCCGAGGATCATCCCGGTCTCACTGTCGACGAGCGCGACGCACATCGCGCCGTCGAACGTCAGGAGCCGCTCGAGAACCGTTTCGAGGCTCGGACGGTCATCGACGGCTTCGACGACGGGCGCCGCGACGGGTTCCGGCGCCGCGACGGGCATTGCCACGTCCGCCGGTTTCGGGTCCGGCTTCTTGGCGGCCTGCGAAGGCGGGATGAAGTTGTCGAGCTTCTGGGCCCACCCCCCGAAGTCGGGCTCGGAGTAGTCCGGACGCTCCGGTTCCTTCTCCTTCTTGGAGCGGCGGAGGCCCGAGGTCAGTCGGGATTCAAGGCTCATCGGACGGCTTCCTCATCGATCAGGGTTGAGGACTCCATCGTTTCGATCGACGGGCGCGGCAGAAACCCCCACTTGTGGGCAACGGCCGGAGTCTAGAGCTCGAGCTGCCCTTCACACTCGGCCACCTTGTAGCGCGCCATGGCCAGGTTCGACTTGTTCTTGTCCATGGCGAGGTAGAGGAAGATCGCCGGGTTTGCGGCCAGCGGCCGAACGATGTCGTACTGCGTGCTCAAGGTGATGAGGATGTCGTCGATCGCGTCGTCGGACCCGAGCGTTGCGATCGACTTCAGTTGGGCTCGAACCACCTCGGTGTTGGCGGCCGCCGTGATCTCGAGGTGCGGATCCGACCCTGCATGACTCAGGACCATTCCGGAATTGCTGTCGACGAGGGCCGCGGACCGCGCGCCCGCCAGTTCGAGAAGGCGTTTCAGTGACTCGGCGACGTTCGACATTCTCCGGACTCTCGCTTACGAACTCCAGGCTGACACTGTGATCCTAGTCAGCCCACGGGGAGCATCTCGACGATGATCACGAGCGACGTTTGCGCCGAGCCGAGGTCGACACTCAGCAGCGCAGTGACCTCCGCCCCGATCTTGCGGCTGGGTGGAAGTTGCGCCGAGTAGGTGCCGTCGTCGCTGACGCGCTGCGCGGCGCTCAGGTCGGACTCCAGCTTCGACAGGTCGTCGGCGGTCCAGCCGATCGTCTCGGCGCGACTCTCGAGCAGCGCGCTGTACTCGCGGTACTGTCCCGACCCCCACGGCGCGAGCTCGACGCGCGCGATGGCACCGTCGACGGTCGTCACCGATACAGCGTCGACGAGCTCCAGAACGAGCGCACCGTCAGCCCCCAGGATGCGCACCTCCACCGGCACCTCGGGATCGACCGTGCGCACCGCGTCGTCGTCGAGCCCCAGCGCCGCCGCATCCAGTGCGTCGTCGCTGACCCGGATGATCAGCAGCCCCGTCGCCGTGGCGTACTCGATTCCCGCCGACGTGAACACGGTCGTGCCGTCGGCCGCACGCTGGTCGCTCGACGGGGCGCGCGTGGGGTCGACCCACCACGAGTTGTTGAACGAGAAGAGGATGCCGGCCATCGCGGCGGCGGCGACGAGCAGCACCAGCGGCGCGAGCCAGAAGCGCACGAAACGACCCGACCCGTGACGACTCATTCGACGACCCCGGCGGAGAAGAGTGTCATGTCGTCCACGTTAACCCGGCTGCTGAGACAAGAGCCTCGTGGCTCGTCCTGCGCGCTCCGGTCATCACCGACGCAAAGGGAAACCCGCTCCCCGGCACCGATTATCGCGACTCCGAGAATGTTCCACTCGGCGAAGACATCCACGAGTACTTCGCCCGCGAAGTGCTGCCGCACGTGCCCGACGCTTGGGTCGACGAGTCCAGACGAAGGTCGGCTACGAGATCCCTTTCACTCGGCACTTCTACAAGTACGTGCCGCCGCGCGCTACAAGCTCGCGTTCGACAAGTACTTGGCCGAGCGCAAGTACACGGGGATGCACGCGCTCGTCGCATTCTCGGGAGAGGTCGCCGACCTCGAGTCGGGACCGGATGCCTAGACCACGATGAACCTGGGGTTGAAGAAGCGCAGCTTGCCGCAGGCATTCGCCTCCGACGATTACCAGGTGATCGTCGCCAACAAGTTCCAGACCGGAATGGCTCACTCCCGCCAAGGAGCGCTTCGCCGGTCAGTACAAGGCCGCCCGAGAAGCCGGGATGGGTCGCGTCTCGAGGAGTTGGACCTCTTCCGCAGCGACGTGAACTCCTTCTTCCGCGCCTACGACTTTCTCTCGCAGATCATCAACTACCACGACACCGGTCTGGAGAAGCGGTCGATCTTCTACCGGCTGCTCACGCCGCTGATCAGCGACGAAACCCGCGACCGCTCGATCGACCTCAGCGCCGTCAAACTCACGCACTACAGCCTGCGGCCCGAGGAAGCGGAAGACCTTCAACTCTCGGGGGAGGGCGACCCCCTCGCACCCTTCAGCGCAGTTGGCTCGGGCTCCGCCCTCGACCCCGAGTATGTGCGGCTGCGCGAGATCATCGAGAAGATGAACACCCTCTTCGAGGGCGACGATCTCACCGAAGCCGACATGGTCGGCTTCACCGGCTACGTCGGCGGCAAGTTCGATGAGAGCACCAAGCTGCGCGAACAGGCCGCAGCCAACACGCTGGAGCAGTTCCTGGCCAGCCCCGACCTCGGCACAGCGTTCATGGATGCCGTCATCGACTCCGACACCAACTCCCGCAATATGAGCGAACAAGTGCTCGGCAGCACGAAGATCCAGAAAGCGATCCTCGCTCTACTCGCCCGCGACGTCTACGAGAAGCACGGTCGCGGCGACGCTGCTTGAGCCCTTGGGCGAGGGTGGTGCGTGCCGCAGCGTCAGCGTCACGCACCGTGACAGTCAGCCCTTACCGAGCGTGGAGCCCGCCTTGGACTTGGCCGGCGAAGAAGAACTCGATGACGCGAGAGTGCTTCCCGCCTTGGACAGTTGGGACTTGGACGGCTTCGCCATGCACATCCCCTCCTCTCCAATCGGCCGCAACTGCGGCGGTTGGAGCGTAAGCCCAGGCGCCGACAGTGTCAGCGAGACTCGGCGCCGCAACCCTAGGGGAGTGGCTATGACGCGAGCTCGGCGCGGATCATTGCCATCGCGTCGGTCATTGCGTACCTCTGCTCGAGCACCTCGACGATGTCGAGTTCCGTGAGTTGTGGCCCAGTCCTTCCCGTGCGGATTGCCATCTGGGTGATCGCATCCAACGAGCGCGTCGGACTGAGGCTGACGGCATCGCGCGCGAACTCTGCGACGGGAATCGCCTCGATGCCGTCCGGCAGGAGCGTCAGGGGGAAGTCCTTGAGGTTCGCTGTAACGATCACGCCGGCCCCCGCGATCTGGGCAGCTGCGACAACGTGCTCGTCATCCGGGTCCGGAAGCCCGTAGCTGCCCTCGAGCGGCTCCCATCCGGTGACCACAGCATCACTGAATGTCTTGCGCATCTGACCGACAAGATGAGCAGCCCTGGCTTGTGCCTCACTCGCCTCAGTCCTGCGCTTTTGGAGCTTCAGCGCCTCGTGGAACTCGAGTTCTGACAAGATCGCCTCGCTCCACACTGGGCGGTAGACACGTTCGATTGCCAACGACAGCAGGAAATCTCGCTGAAGGCTCGGCCAGAGCACGCTGGTATCGAGTAGGGCAACGAACATCCGCTCAGGATGCCACGACCGGTCTGGCTATCGACGCCTTTGCGCGGCGACCGCGCGGCGGGCGTCTCGTAGGTTCTCGAGTACCTCGTCGAGCGGAGTTTCCTCGTCTAGGTCCGCGGACATTGCGTCGAGTGCCGCGTACTGGTCCTGACGGCGTTGTTCGCGGAATGCCAACAGATCAGCCAGTCGGATCTTGCGGTGGGTTCCCACTCTTTCGAAGGGGAGCTTGCCCTCATCGAGAATCTTGATGACTGTCGGGCGGCTCACATTCAGCAGATCCGCTGCTTGCTGGGTGGTGAGCGTGCGGGACTGGGGCGAAATCGTCACAGACAGGCCGCGCTGCATGGCTTCGACGGCCTGTCGAAGAACGAGGTAGATCTCCTCGGGAAGCTCGACTTGATCTCCAGCCGTCGCGCCGGCGAGAAGATAGCGCGCAGCAGGGCGTTCCCGGCCCATAGCTGCATGGGCTTCGAGGAAGTCGTGGACGCGCGCGATCGCCGCGTCGTCGCTGGCCTCGTAGGTCTCTGGGGCAAGAAGGGCTGAAGTGGTCATGGTCGATCTCCTGTAAACGCAAGAAACGTAACACACTTCGCTTAGAGTAGATAGAGGCGTTCGCTCGCAAGTCAGAGGTCCCACGACGTGATCCTTGACGATGCACATTTCGTTGGAGCGGATGACGGGAATCGAACCCGCGCTATCAGCTTGGGAAGCTGAAGTTCTGCCATTGAACTACATCCGCGCGCTGGAGCAAGCTCCGACTGACCCAGTGTAGCCAACCCCGATACCCTCGTTCCTATGCTGCTGAGCGACCGCGACATCCGACTCGAACTCGACGCGGGGCGCATCGGGCTGGAGCCGCTCGACCGGGAGATGATCCAGCCGTCGAGCATCGACGTGCGGCTCGACCGCTTCTTCCGGCTGTTCGACAACCACAAGTACCCCTTCATCGACCCGGCCGAAGACCAGCCCGAGCTGACCCGGCTGATCGAGACGAAGCCCGACGAGCCGTTCATCCTGCACCCGGGGGAGTTCGTTCTCGGGTCGACGTTCGAGCTCGTCACGCTTCCCGACGACGTGGCCGCGCGGCTCGAAGGCAAGTCATCGCTCGGCCGCCTCGGATTGCTGACACACTCGACGGCCGGCTTCGTCGACCCGGGTTTCTCGGGGCACGTGACACTCGAGCTGAGCAACGTCGCCACCCTGCCGATCAAGTTGTGGCCCGGGATGAAGATCGGGCAGCTCTGCTTCATCCGCACGTCATCGGCGGTGGACAACCCCTACGGGTCGGGGCCGTACGGCAACCGGTATCAGGGGCAGCGGGGGCCGACGGCGTCCCGGTCGTTCCAGAACTTCCATCGCACCGACGTCACCACGACCGACGCGGGGTCGACGGGGGGTTAGGTCTCGACACGCCGCCTTCGGCGGCTACTCGACCACCGAAGATGGGGGCGTGGGCTTCCACTGCTTGAGTTGCAGCACGAGCCAGGGGCTGAAGGCGAACGGCGTCGCGGTCGCGGCCTTCACCAGGTCGGCCGGCACCACCCAGGCCCAGTCGTCGACCTCGTCGGGCCGGGGCATCGGGTCGTCGCGCACGAGCGTCCGGTAGACGGGGCAGACCTCGTTCTCGACGACGCCGGCCGCATCCACCGCCCGGTAGCGGAAGTCGGGCAGCACGAGGTCGAGTTCGCCGATCGGCAGCGCCAGTTCCCGCAGGCCCCGGCGGCGCACGGCATCCTCGATGTTCTCGTCGGGGCCGGGATGTCCGCAGAAGGCGTTGGTCCACACGCCCGGGAAGGTCAGTTTCGTCACCGCGCGGCGGGTGACGAGCACCCGGCCGCGGGCGTCGAAGACGTGGCAGGAGAACGCCAGATGCAGCGGGGTGTCGTCGCCGTGCACCGACGCCTTGTCGGCGACGCCGATCGGGTCACCAGCCTCCGAGAGCAGCACGACCTGCTCGCGGAACGATGGGCCTGTGGGGTGCGACATGGGCGGGGTAGTCTGCCGGAATGGATGCGGCACTGGCGACCGCGGCGGCACGGCAGTCGCAGGTGGACGCCGTTCTGGCGCGTCTGTTCAGCCTAGCCCGCAAGCGCGCCGAGCCCCTGGGGTCGGCATACGTCGAGCTGTGGGACCGCATCGAGGCCTCGACCACCGGTGGCAAGCGCTTCCGGCCTCGGATGGTGTTCGCCGCGTACTCCGCGCTCGGCGGCGATGACTTCGACGCCGCCGCGTATGTGGGCGCCGCCTTCGAGCTGCTGCACACCTCGCTGTGCCTGCACGACGACGTCATCGACCGTGACTTCACTCGACGGGGTGCCCCGAACGTCGCGGGAGCCTTCCGCGACCGCGCGCTGGCCGCGGGGGCCGACGCGACGACCGCCGAACACCACGGGGTGAGCGCCGCCGTCATCGCCGGTGACCTCGCCCTGTTCAACGCCTACCGGCTGATCGACCGCAGCGGCGTGACGGGTGAGGTGCGGGCGAGGCTGCTCGAAGTCATGGACGAGGCGCTGTTCGCGAGCGCCGCCGGCGAGCTCATCGACATCGACTTCACCCTGCGTCCCGCGGTGCCGCATGTCGATGACATCCTCAGCATGGAGCGGTTGAAGACCGCCGTGTACTCCTTCGAGGGACCGTTGCAGGCGGGGGCGATCCTCGCCGGAGCCTCGGACGAGACCGTGGCGACGCTCGGCGAGTTCGGCCGCGAGATCGGCATCGCCTACCAACTCGTCGACGACGTGCTCGGGGTGTTCGGCACCGAGGACGAGACCGGCAAGACGACGGTCGGCGACCTGCGCGAAGGCAAGCGCACGGTGCTCATCGCCTATGCCGCGAGCGCCCCCGGCTGGGACGGGTACGCCGACCTCTTCGGCGACCCCGCGCTCAGCGATGAGGGGGCGGCGACGCTGCGTGCCCACCTCGTCGCGTCGGGCGCCCGCGGGTTCGCCGAGGGGCTCGCCCGCTACTACGTGAACCGAGCGTTGGCGCGGCTGGTCGAGCCGCACATCCCGGCCGCGCTGCGGAGCGAACTGCATCCCGTCGCCGACGCCGTACTCGGCCGCGCCAAGTGACTCCCGCACCCGGGACGAGCCTCTACGACAGGCTCGCCGATCAGACCGCGAGCCTCGTCATCCGCCGCTACTCCACGTCGTTCGGGATGGCGTCGCGGCTTCTCGGGGTCGGCATCCGGCAGTCGGTGGCGAACATCTACGCCCTCGTGCGGGTCGCCGACGAGATCGTCGACGGCGGCGCCGAGGATGCCGGGCTCGATCGCATCCAGGCCGAGCGGATGCTGGACGCTTACGAAGCCGAGACCGAGCGGGCACTCGCGCACGGGTACAGCGCCGACCTCGTCGTGCACGCCTTCGCCCGCACCGCGCGAGGCGCCGGGTTTGGCACGGAGCTCACGAAACCGTTCTTCGCGTCGATGCGCGCCGACCTACACGAGACCGAGCACGACGCCGCGAGCTTCGCCGCCTACGTCTACGGCTCGGCCGAGGTGGTCGGGCTGATGTGCCTGCGGGTGTTCGTGAAGGATGCGCCGCGCCCCTATCGCGCCGACGAACTCGACACCCTCGAGACCGGAGCGCGCGCCCTGGGCGCCGCGTTTCAGAAGGTCAACTTTCTGCGCGACCTCGCCGCCGACCACGACAAGCTGGGACGCAGCTACTTTCCGGGCATCGACGTGACCCGACTGACCGAAGACGAGAAGAACACTGTGCTCGACGACATCGACGCCGACCTCGCCCGCGCGGCGGCGACCCTGCCGCTGCTGCCCCCCAGCTCCCGTAGGGCGGTGGCACTCGCCCAGCGGCTGTTCGCCGAACTGTCGCGGCGGCTGCGGCGCACTCCGGCATCCGCTCTGTTGCGCACCCGGGTGCGCGTTCCCGACCCGGTGAAGCTGCGCATCGCGCTCGCCGCCGCAACGTTCGGGGGCAGGTCGTGAGCCGCGTCATCATCATCGGCGGCGGCATCGGCGGACTCGCCTCAGCGGCGCTGCTCGCCCGCGAAGGTCACGACGTGGTGCTGCTCGAACAGCAGGCGGCGTTCGGCGGCCGCGCCGGCTCGTGGGAGAAGGATGGCTTCCGCTTCGACACCGGACCGTCGTGGTACCTCATGCCCGAGGTGTTCGACCACTTCTACAAGCTGCTCGGCACGAGCGCCGACCACGAACTGCAACTCGTGCAGCTCGATCCCGGCTACCGCGTCTACGCCGAGGGCGAGACGGAGCCGGTGGATGTCTCTGCCGACGTGCACGAGACCCTCGAGACCTTCGAGCGCCTGGAACGCGGATCGGCTCTGCGCGTCGCCAAGTACCTCGATCGGGCTCGTGAGATCTACGAACTCGCCAAGCAGCGTTTCCTGTACTCGACGTTCGTGAAGCTCGGCCCCGTGTTCCGGGGCGAGGTGCTCGCGAGCGGGCCGCGGCTGGCGCGTCTGCTGCTCGAGCCGCTCGACCGGCTCGTGAATCGCACGGTGCGCGACATCCGGCTGCGCCAGGTGCTCGGCTACCCCGCGGTGTTCCTCGGCTCGGCGCCCGCGCTCGCCCCGAGCATGTATTCGCTCATGAGCCACCTCGACCTCGTCGACGGAGTGTTCTATCCCGAGGGTGGGTTCACCGAGGTGATCGGCAGCATCGAGCGACTGGCTCGCGCCGCCGGTGCCGATCTGCGATCTGGAGCCGCAGTACGTCGCATCGTCGTGACCGATGGGACAGCAACGGGCGTGGAGCTCGCCGACGGGTCGGTGCTGGAAGCCGACATCGTCGTCTCGGCGGCTGACCTGCACCACACCGAGACGGTGCTGCTCACCGCGCCCGAGTCGCGCAGCTACCCCGAGGAGTACTGGCAGGATGCCGTCGCCGGGCCGAGCGCGCTGCTGATCTACCTGGGGGTCGAGGGCGAGCTGCCCGCGCTGGAACACCACACCCTGTTCTTCGCGCAGGCGTGGGCCGACAACTTCGAGGCGATCTTCGGCTCGACCCCGCGGGTGCCCGAGACGCCGTCGTTCTATGTTTGCAAGCCGAGCGGCGTCGACCCGTCGGTGGCGCCCGACGGCACCGAGAACGTCTTCGTGCTCGTTCCGCTGCCCGCCGACCCCGGCCTCGGCCACGGCGGTCTCGACGGCGCGGGTGACGAGCTGATCGAGGCGCTCGCCGACCAGGTGATCGCCTTGCTGGCCGAGTGGGCCGGCATCCCCGATCTCGCGACGCGCATCGTGCTGCGTCGCACGGTCGGACCCGCCGACTTCGCCGACGACCTCAACGCGTGGAAGGGCACCGCCCTCGGGCCCGCGCATGTGCTCAAGCAGAGCGCCTTCTTCCGCCCGGGCAACATGTCGAAGAAGGTGGCCGGGCTCTACTACGTTGGGTCGTCGACGATCCCGGGTATCGGGCTGCCGATGTGCCTGATCTCGGCCGAGGTGCTCGTCAAGCGGCTGCGCGGCGACACCACAGCCGGCCCGCTGCCCGAGCCGCTCAAGACCGTCACGACCACCCTCGCCGGGCGAGCGCTCGGGTGAACTACCTCTACCTGGCGGCTCTGATCGTCTCGATCGCCGGGATGATCGTGCTCGACCTGCGCTTCAAGCTGTTCTTCGCCGCCGCCCCGCTGCGCGCCGCGATCGTGCTGGTCGTCGGGGTGGCGTTCTTCCTCGCCTGGGATGTCGCCGGCATCACCCTCGGCATCTTCTTCCGCGGCAACCCCGACCTGCTCACCGGGGTGCTCCTGGCACCCGAGCTGCCGATTGAGGAGGTCTTCTTCCTGGTGCTCCTCTGCTACACGACGATGAACCTCTTTCGGTGGTCGAGTAGCGCCCGGCGGAGCCGGACGCGTGTCGAGACCGGGAGCGCAGGCTCATGACCTACTGGTCACTGAACGCCGTCTTCCTCGGCGTCGTCGCACTGGTCGCCATCGCTGCGCTGGCCTCTCGCCGCTCCCCGTCATGGCGGACGATCGGCCTCGCCGCCATCCCGATGCTGATCCTCACGGCGATCTTCGACAACATCCTCGTCGGCACCGGCATCGTGGGGTACGACGAAGCGCTGATCTCGGGCGCGAAGATCGGGTTCGCCCCTCTCGAAGACTTCGCGTACACGGTCGCCGCCCTCGTGCTGCTGCCGTCGCTGTGGTCGCTGCTAGGGTCTCGACACGCCGCCTTCGGCGGCTACTCGACCACCGAAGGAACCCCGTGATTCGGGCGCTGTTCCTGACGAGTCGGCCGCTGTCGTGGGTGAACACGGCGTTCCCGTTCGCCGCCGCGTACGTCGTGACGACGCAGCGGGTCGATGTGACGCTGATCGTGGGAACCCTGTTCTTTCTCGTGCCGTACAACTTCGCGATGTACGGCATCAACGACGTCTTCGACTACCAGTCCGATCTGCGCAACCCGCGCAAGGGCGGCGTCGAGGGGGCGCTGCTCGACCCCCGCTGGCACCGGCTGGTGCTGTGGCTCTCGGGCATCCTCGCGCTGCCGTTCGTCGCCTACCTCGTGGTCGTCGGCAACCCGGCGAGTTGGGTGGCGCTCGCCGTGAGCCTCTTCGCGGTCGTCGCGTACTCGGCCGCGGGCCTGCGCTTCAAGGAGCGCCCGGTGCTCGACTCGCTCACCTCAAGCACGCACTTCGTCTCCCCCGCGGTCTACGGCCTGCTACTCGCCGGTGCGACCTTCACCCCCGCGCTGTTCGCGCTTCTCGTGGCGTTCTTCCTCTGGGGCGCGGCGTCGCACGCGTTCGGGGCGGTGCAGGATGTCGTGGCCGACCGAGAGGGCGGCATCGGCTCGATCGCGACAGTGATCGGCGCGCGGCGCACGGTGCGACTCTCGGTGGTGCTCTATCTGCTGGCCGGCATCCTGTTGCTCGCCACCGAGTGGCCAGGGCCCATCGCCGCTCTGTTCGCGTTGCCGTACGCCGTCAATCAGCTGCCATGGTGGCGGGTGACCGATGAGACGGCGCCGACGGCGAACCGCGGTTGGCGCCGCTTCTTGTGGCTCAACTTCGCGACCGGATTCGGCGTCACGATGCTGGTGATCGCCTACGCGCTGCGCGCCGCCTGACCGCGCGGCGGGCCGGGGATCCGCACGAACAGCATCAGCACCAGGCCGACGAGCAGGATGAGCACGATGCCGAGCACCCCCCACGCCGTCGATCCGAAGAGGGCGATCGCGCCGGCCCACGCCAGGGGCGACAGGAAGCTCGCGGCGCGCCCGGTGGTCGCGTAGAGGCCGAAGATCTCGCCCTCGCGCCCGGCGGGGGTTACCCGGGCCAGGAAGGATCGGCTGGCCGCTTGCGCCGGTCCGACGAAGACCGTCAGCAGCAGCCCGAACACCCAGAACACGACCGTGCCGAGATCCCGGGCGAAGAACACGACGAGACCGGCGACCACGAGACCGGTCAGCGCGGTGATGATCACGGCGCGTGCCCCGAACCGGTCGTCGAAGCGACCCGCCACGATCGTGCTGACGCCGGCGACGATGTTCGCGGCGACTCCGAACAGGATGACCTCGATCTGGCTGAACCCGAAGACGGTCGCGGCGATGATCGCGCCGAAGGTGAAGACGCCGGCGAGACCGTCGCGGAAGACCGCGCTGGCCAGCAGGAACCAGAACGTCGGCCGCGTCTCGCGGAAGATGCGCGCGATGTCCTTCACCAGCACGACGTAGCTGCGGAAGAAGCTCACGCGCTCCCGCCCGGCCGCCGGGGGCGCCTCGGGCACGTTCAAGAAGATCGGGATGCAGAACAGCACCGTCCAGACGGCACACCCGAGCGCGACGATGCGGATGTTGAGCCCGCCCTCGGTCGGGATGCCGAACCATCCGTTCTGCTGCATCACGACGACGATGACAAGCGCCACGATGCCGCCGAGGTAGCCGAAGCCCCAGCCGAGCCCGCTGATGCGCCCGACGGTCTTCGGGGTGGAGACCTGCACGAGCATCGCGTTGTAGTTGACGCCGGCGATCTCGCTGAACACCGACCCGATGGCGATGAGACCGGCGCCGACCCAGAAGAACGCGTAGTCGGCTTCGACGAAGAACAGCAGCGCCGTGGTGAGAACCAACAGCCCGGTGGCGATTCCGAGGGTCAGCTTGCGGCGGCCGCTCGCATCGGCGCGCTGCCCGAGCACGGGGGCGAGCAGCGCGATGAGGATGCCGGCCACGCCGATCGCCAGCCCGAGGCCCGACGTCAGTACGGCGTTCTCGCCGCTGGCATCCGCCGCCGTTCCGTCCGGAAGGAAGAGGTCGCTCGTGAGATACACCGAGAAGACGAAGGTGAGGATGACGGTGTTGAACGGCTGTGTGGCCCAATCCCACAGTGCCCACGACCACACCTGCTTGCGCGGAACGACCTTCCCCTCTTGGAGGTCCAATCCCATGATGCCGATGGCGCCGGTGTTGGCGGTGGCGGGGAGCACGTCGGGGCGAGGGTCGGTCATGGCGGCACGCTACTTCCGTGAGGTGAACGCCCGGTATCGGCACTGATTCCGGGTCACGTGCAACCTACCGCCTGCATGCCGAGCGCGGGCCGAATCTGGGAGTTGAGCCGCAGTGACTCAAGTCGGGTTGACAAAGTTATCCACAGGTTGCAAACTTGAGCCTGCGCGACTCATGCTTCGACACGCCGGCTCCACCGGCTACTCAGCAACCGGGTCGCATCCACCGAACAAGGAGTACATACGCACATGGCCCGCGCAGTCGGAATCGACCTCGGAACCACCAACTCGGTGGTCGCCGTACTCGAAGGTGGAGAACCCACCGTCATCGCGAACGCCGAAGGTTTCCGCACGACCCCGTCGGTCGTGGCCTTCACCAAAGACTCGGAGGTGCTGGTCGGCGAGACCGCCAAGCGCCAGGCCGTCACCAACGTCGATCGCACCATCGCCTCGGTCAAGCGCCACATGGGCACCGACTGGAAGACGGACGTCGACGCCAAGAAGTACACGCCGCAGGAGATCTCGGCGCGCATCCTCGGCAAGCTCAAGCGCGACGCCGAGCAGTACCTCGGCGAAGACGTGACGGATGCCGTCATCACCGTTCCGGCGTACTTCAACGACGCCGAGCGTCAGGCCACCAAGGAGGCCGGTGAGATCGCGGGCCTCAACGTGTTGCGCATCATCAACGAGCCCACCGCGGCCGCGCTCGCCTACGGCCTCGACAAGGGCAAGGAAGACGAGCTCATCCTCGTCTTCGACCTCGGCGGCGGAACGTTCGACGTGAGCCTGCTCGAGGTGGGCAAGGACGACGACTTCTCGACCATTCAGGTGCGGGCGACCGCCGGTGACAACCGTCTCGGTGGTGACGACTGGGACCAGCGGGTCGTCGAGCACCTCATCAAGAAGTTCAAGGACACCACCGGTGTCGACGTCAGCAAAGACAAGATCGCGCTCCAGCGCCTCAAGGAGGCTGCCGAGCAGGCGAAGAAGGAACTCTCCTCCTCGACGAGCGCCAGCATCCAGCTTCCCTACCTGTCGCTCACCGAGAACGGCCCGGCCAACCTCGACGAGTCGATCACCCGCGCGCAGTTCGAGCAGATGACTTCCGACCTGCTCGACCGCACGAAGAAGCCGTTCCAGGACGTCATCAAGGAGGCGGGCATCAAGGTCGCCGACATCGACCACGTCGTGCTCGTCGGCGGATCGACCCGTATGCCGGCCGTGACCGACCTGGTGAAGAAGCTCACCGGCGGCAAGGAGCCCAACAAGACCGTCAACCCGGATGAGGTGGTCGCCGTCGGCGCCGCCCTCCAGGCCGGCGTGCTGAAGGGTGAGCGCAAAGACGTTCTGCTCATCGACGTCACCCCCCTGAGTCTCGGCATCGAGACCAAGGGCGGCATCATGACGAAGCTGATCGAGCGCAACACCGCCATCCCGACCAAGCGCAGTGAGACCTTCACGACTGCCGACGACAACCAGCCGTCGGTTGCCATCCAGGTCTTCCAGGGCGAGCGCGAGTTCACCCGCGACAACAAGCCGCTGGGCACCTTCGAGCTCACCGGCATCGCGCCGGCGCCGCGCGGCGTGCCGCAGATCGAGGTCACCTTCGACCTCGACGCCAACGGCATCGTGCACGTCTCGGCGAAGGACAAGGGCACCGGCAAGGAACAGTCGATGACCATCACCGGCGGCTCGTCGCTGCCGAAGGAAGACATCGAGCGCATGGTGCGCGAAGCCGAAGAGCACGCCGCCGAAGACAAGGCGCGACGCGAGTCGGCCGAGACCCGCAACAGCGCCGAGCAGCTCGCCTACTCGATCGAGAAGCTGATCAAGGAGAACGAGGACAAGCTTCCCGACGACGTCAAGACCGAGGTGCAGGGCGATCTCGATGCGCTCAAGACCGCGTTGCAGGGTGAAGACGACGAAGCCGTGAAGTCGGCGTTCGACAAGCTCGTCCTCAGCCAGACGAAGCTGGGCGAGGCGATCTACTCGTCGCCGGTGACCGAGCCCGACGCGGCGGCCGAAGAGCCGGCGGCCGGCACCGACGAAGACATCGTGGATGCCGAGATCGTCGACGACGAAGATCCGAAGGCCGACGACGCCAAGACCGACGAAGCACCGGCCGAGGAGCCGAAGAAGTAGGCATGACCGACGACGCGAAAGACAAGACGCCCCAGGGCGACGACGACGCGCCGAAGATCAACGACAAGCGCAAGATCGACCCCGAAACGGGCGAGCCGCGCGTGACGGAGGCGGTCGGCGATGGATTCCGGAAGAAGCCCGGCGACGAACCGGCTGAGGAGGCCGCCGCCGACTCCGACGAGCCCGCGGTTGACGAGGAACCCGGGGGCGACGACATCCAGCTGATCGACACCGAAGGCACCGACGTCGAGTTCACCGACGAAGACCTCGAGCTGCTCGCCGAGGCGGAGCGCGACCTGGTCGCGGAGTATCGCGACCGGGCCGCACGGGCGGAGGCGGAGTTGAAGAACTTCCGCACCCGCGTCGAGCGCGATCGGCAGGCGAACCGCGAGATCGTGATCGCCGAGGTGATCCGCTCGCTGCTTCCCGCGATCGACGATCTCGACCGCGCGGACGCGCATGGCGACCTCGTCGAGGGCAGCCCGCTGGCGATCGTCGCGCAGAAGATCCGCGCCGCGTTCGACAAGTACGGCCTCGAGCGGGTGGGTGAGAAGGGCGAACGCTTCGACCCGAAGCGGCACGAAGCCCTCGTGCGCCTCCCGAGCGCGGACGTCGAATTCGACACCGTCGCAGATGTCATCGAGCCCGGCTACCTGCTCGGCGAGCGCCTCATCCGCGCCGCCAAGGTCGCCGTCTCCTCGCCCGAGTAGCAGGGAGAGCGCATGGCCAGTCAAGACTGGTTCGACAAGGACTTCTACGCCGTTCTCGGCGTGAGCAAAGACGTGTCGGATGCCGACCTGAAGAAGACCTACCGGAAGCTTGCGCGACAGCATCACCCCGACTCGAACGCCGGGGACGCGCAGGCCGAGGCGCGCTTCAAGGAGATCAGCGAGGCCTACTCGGTGCTCTCGGATGCCAGCCTGCGCGCCGAGTACGACCAGATGCGGGCGATGGGTTCCGGAGCGCGCTTCACCGCGGGGGGCGCCGGCGCGCAGGGTTTCGACGACATCTTCCGCGGCTTCGGTCGCGGGGCGCAACGCAACCAGAGCGACTTCGACGACATCCTCGGCGGACTCTTCGGCGGCGGGGGCCGGTTCGGTCAGCCGACGGGCGGTTTCGGGGGCTTCGGCGGGCCGAGCAAGGGCGGCGACATCACCGCCAACACGACGCTCGACTTTCTGACCGCCATCCGTGGCGACACCGTCGGGCTGAAGATGCAGGACGGCCGCGAGGTCAAGGTGAAGATCCCGGCGGGGGTCGCCGATGGGCAGAAGATCCGCCTGAAGGGCAAGGGCCAGCCGAGCATCGACGGCGGCGAGGCGGGCGACCTCGTCATCACGGTCGCGGTGCGGCCGCATCCGGTGTTCGAGCGCGACGGGCTCAACCTGCGCGTCGACGTTCCCGTCACCTTCGCCGAAGCAGCGCTCGGCGCCACGATCGAGGTACCGACGCTCGAAGGCGACACCGTGCGGCTCAAGGTCGGTGCGGGCACCCCGTCGGGCCGCGTGCTGCGGGTCAAGGGCCGCGGGGTCACCACCCCGAAGGGCACCGGTGACCTGCTGGCCGAAGTCGTCATCGCCGTGCCGAGCAACCTGTCGCCGCCGGCCGCCGCCGCTGTCGAAGAGCTCGCGAAGGCGATGCCCGAGAATCCACGGGACGAGCTGCTCGCCCGGGCCCGCGCGGGGAGGTGACGACGGTGAGCGCGCTCGACGAGAACAGCCCGCTGTTTGCGATCGCGGTCGCCGCCGAACTCAGCGGCATGCATCCGCAGACGCTGCGCCAGTACGACAAGCTCGGGCTGGTCAGCCCGCGCCGCACGGCCGGCCAGTCACGCCGGTACTCGATGCGGGATGTCGTGCAACTGCGCGAGATCGCGCGGCTCTCGGCCGAGGGGCTCAACCTCGAAGGCATCCGCCGCATCCTCGAACTCGAGAATCAGGTGTCGGCGCTCACCGGGCGCGTGCGCGAACTCGAGCGCGCGCTGGCCGACGAGTTGCTGAACCGTCCCGGCCGCCGCGTCTTCGCCGCAGGTTCGGAGGGCGATGTCATCCCGCTGCGGGCGGGCACCCGCACCAAGAAGTCGACGTCGGTCGTCGTGTGGCGACCGTTCGGGCCGAGAGAGTAGTCGCGAGTCGCCCCGGCGCGGAATACCCCGCCCGTCGGATGCGCTCGATATCGTGAGGCAACAGCCGCGCTCCTCTTATGTTCTCGAAGGCTCTCCCATGGGTAATAACTCCGCAGCTCCGCTCACCAGCATTGACCTCTTCGCCGGGTGCGGAGGTCTGTCGCTGGGTTTCCATCGGGCGGGGTGGAGGGGCGTCTTCGCGGTCGAACGCGACCCGATGGCTTTCGAGACGCTCAAGGCAAACTTGGTCGGCCCGGAGGCTCCGTATCGCGCCTACGAGCATTGGCCCGAGTGGCTCGATCAGAAGCCGCTCGACGTCGACGAGGTGCTCGGCGACCCGGAGATCCGTGCGCGACTGATGGGACTTCGGGACCAAGTTGACCTCATCGCTGGTGGGCCGCCATGCCAAGGCTTTTCGGTGGGCGGCAGTCGGAACGGCCTCGACGAGCGAAACGAGATGGTTCAGCGTCAACTCGAGTTCGTCGAGCTGGTGCGCCCGCGAGCGGTGATTGTCGAGAACGTCGAGGGCATCGCTCGCGCCTTCCGCTCCCGCCCCGGTGAGGAGGGCGCCAAGTCGGTG
The DNA here is from genome assembly GCF_049651805.1 of Pseudolysinimonas sp. GTDB lineage: Bacteria > Actinomycetota > Actinomycetes > Actinomycetales > Microbacteriaceae > Pseudolysinimonas_A. The sequence goes on along the minus strand of NZ_JBASCU010000019.1, from coordinate 12,192 downwards.
GCCCATCAGGTCGTCTTAGAACTTGATCGCCTCGGGTATGACGCAAAGTTCGGTGTTGCGGACACGTCGCGGTTCGGAGTTCCCCAGGTGCGGCGACGAGCGCTAATCGTCGGCATCCGTCGAGACCTCGGAGTCACGGCCGATCGATTTTTTGACAATCTCGAAGCCGCGCGACCCCGTCTGCTCGAACAGCTTGGGTTGGACCCTGAGCGGCCCGTCACGGCTGGGGAGGCGCTTTCAGACCTCACCACAGACGAAAGAGTGCCAAGTCCGGACTCGCCCAAGTTCGAGTCCTCGCCGTACCTGGCCCCGCGCTCCACCTACGCCCGCCTAATGCGTCGGGGTAGTTCGCGTTCGGTCCCCGACTCCCACCGCTACTCGAAGCACGGGGAGCGGGTCCAGGCGCTCTACGACCTGGCACATGCCACGCAGCCCAAGGGTCGCCTGAGCAAGGAGTTCCTCCTGTCGAACGGCACGAAGAAGGACAAGAAGGTCCTGATCGACGAAACCCAGCCGGTATCCACGATCACGACTCACCCTGACGAATTCATCCACTATGCGGAGGCTCGCAACGTGACGGTTCGCGAAATGGCACGACTTCAATCGTTCCCCGATGACTTCGAGTTCAAGGGGCGCTACACGATCAACGGACCGCGACGGCGCTTCGACGTCGCGCGGTGCTCGCAGGTCGGCAATGCGGTGCCACCACATTTCGCCGAGGCCGTTGGGATGGCGATGGCTGCGACGCTGGCCGAAGCGGGCGACTAGATGGCGCGCGCCCTACTGGATGCCTTGCTTGCCCCCCAGGCGTTGAGCGCTAGCGACCTAACTGCGGCCGAACAGGTCCTCCAGCTCGAGTTCGCGGAAACCGCCTGGGGCATTCGATTCGATGAGAACCCGTTTGCGGCCGAGAGCAAAGCTGGCTTGTTCAAGAACGAGATCTCCGGGGCCTTCAAACGATGGCTCGCTGACGCCGGTGTCGGTCTGGACCAATACGTCGCCGCGATTCCGGACATGCAATATCAATCTGTCGAGATCTGGCCACGGCTGCTCTTTCCGGATAAGTATCGCTCCAACGAGGGGTGGAGGATCCGCATTGTCGGCTACCCAGCCCTGAGCCTCATTGCGTTTGGCCTCTGCCACAGCTACGCAGGTTCGCAAAGCCAAAAAAACGTGAGCAAGGTCTCTGCCCTCCTTCGCTCGGCGGCGCTCAACGTGCTTGACGCCGACGCTGATGCGGTAGATATTGCAGCGCAGTATCTCTCGGCCACGGCGGAGCATTGGGATCGGAGGTTGTTGATGACAGACATCCACAACGCCGTGGGCACGTTGGATGTCTCTGGGTTCGCAGACGACAAAGGTGACGGCGCCGAACTACGCATGGCGCGCAACACCACGGTGAAGAAGGAACTGTCCAGCTTCTTCTTCATCAGAGGCGCATCGACCCGCCCGACTGATGACGACTCAGTGGTACCACTGGGCGAACTCCACCGACTAGCCCGCGGGCTGTTGGGGTCGACCGCATGAACCCCTTCTCGTCACTCGACACGTTCCAGGAAGCGCGATCCGCCGCGTTCCTGGGAGCGGAGCGCTTTGCGGCGTACCTTCGCCGCCTGGCTTTCGTCGCCGAGGATGCAGGTCTCGGGGAGATTGAGGTGTCTGCTCGCCTGACCCGCATGGCCGAACTCTCAATCCGAGCGTCCAAGGCGACCCTGCTAGTCGGTCCGCCGGGAACTGGAAAGACGCACATCCTTCGCCAGATTCTTCAGCGGATGGCGAAAGACGGGAAAGCGCTCGGGTTTACTCGTGAGATTGGGGCGCGCTGGACCACCCCGGAAGAAGAATGGACATTCGACCGGGTTGTGCTCGGGGAGACCGTCGTCGATGGGGAGATCCGGAGCGCCGAGGGCGTGCTATTAGCGGCGATTCGGAACGACGAGTGGCTCGTCCTCGATGAAACCAACCGCGCCGACATGGATCGTGTCCTGGGTGGTGTCCTGACGTGGCTATCAGGTCAGCGAGTCCAGATCGGAAACTGGAGATCCCCGGAGACGGCGGGCATCGACGTGCCCGTGTACCTCGGTTGGGGCGACCAGCCAGAGTCAGAGGTTGTCGACGAGACCCCGAACCGGGTGGAATATCGGGCCGGCACAGATTGGCGCCTGCTGGGTACATACAACGCCGTTGATGCGCAGCGCGTGTTTCGCATGGGTCAGGCGTTGAGCCGACGGTTCAAGCAGGTCCCGGTGCCCCCGATCTCGGCGGAGGAGTTCAACAGCGTTGTGGGAGGCCGTGTGGCGGAGGACGCGCCACGACGCGACGAGATTCTCGTCCGCCTCGATGGCATCTACCGTGCGCATCTGTCCGTAGCCGACGTCGCGCTGGGGCCAGCGCTTTTCCTTGACATTCCGGATTACGTGGTTTTGGGCCTGGAGAACCAAAGCGCTGACTTCGAGGAGCTGATTGCCGAGGGATACGTCGTGTCGATCGGAGCACTACTCGCGCGGGTTGATGAGGAGGTCCTCTCGGAGTTGAGCGCCGCGATGGCCGATCAGGGAGGAATTCCGGCCGACTCTTGGCTATGGGTCATCCGTCAGCTCGGCGCCATGCGTGGCTGACCTCAGCTACTCGCGGGCGGGCCTGGAATGGCTGAGTTCGATCTGGGCGGGGCCAGGTGACCTTGTTCGCACAATTGCGGCAATGGAGGACGTCGAACTAGGACTCGAGTGGACCGTTCGCGAAGTGCGCGCACGTGCGATGCGAGTCGTGCTACTCGAATACCGGCGGCAGATTTCGAGCTGGCCCAGGACGAGGAGCGCTTGGGAGTCGCACACTCCCGTGACTCGCGAAAGGCAACGAGCATGGTCGAGTTCGGTGAGTGGGCGGGTGGACTGGGCGAAGACCGCCATGCGCGGATGGCCACCGCAGCAAGTCGCGACGAGCCGGAGGGCGCGAGTCGAGGTCGACGTTCCTCGCACGGTACTTGCCTGGGTGACGAATCGATTGACTCTCGGGCTATCAGAGAGCAAAGACTCGCTGGCCGTCTATTCCGCAATCGCTCTCGCTCGGGGCTTCGCGGGGGACTCGTCCCGACACCCGACACCCGACGACCTCCTCGATCTCGACGGGATGGGGGCTCCGTGGCGATCTGTATCGGCCATCGCGCGACTCTTGACCGCGATCGAAAGGCCGAGCGGGCTAGATCGGCTCGCCAAGACACTCATCCAGCCGGAGGGCCTACCCGATCGGGTTTTCCATCTCGCGTCGCTCGGCGAGATTCTCCGCGCTTGCGCGAATGCAGGGTTCTCGGTGACCTCACTTAGGCCGTTGGAACGGTTGGGAGCCGGCCCCGTGTTTGAGATTGATCGTGGGTCGGGAGAGACGTGGGAAGTCTGGTGCGAATCCGGCTCGATTTGGGGTCAGTTCCTCGGCGGTCCGGATCACCGCGAACTTCTAGGCGGGCTGACGAGTCAACACGGCGATCCGTTCCCTCGCCGAGCTCAGCGGCCCGACATCGTCATAACGCGACCTGGTTCTACAGCGATCATTCTCGAGTGCAAGTTCCCTTACGATTCGGGTGACCCGGCATATGTAGCAGGCGGTGTCGCGCAAGCTCACTACTACGCCCACCACCTGCGATCCGCCTTCGCGGAGCTTCACGCGATCGTGGTCGGTCCCCCCGAGATCTCACGAGAGCCACGCGACCTGGTCGTCGGCGAGGTCCACTGTCGGATTGATTCACCCACCGGAGCGGCGGACCGAGTCGTCGAGATTTTGCAGGCCGCCACGGCGTGAGGGTTCCCGTTCTCTCGGCTGAGAGCGCGCACAGGGGCATCAAGAGATTGACGTTAGTCGTCGTCCGGCAACCGCTCCGGCGACGGGCTGAGGCTCATCAATCGTCGCGGCTCTGGCGCAGCAGGAACGCCCCCATTCCCGGAACGGTGAAAGCGAGAAGGCCACGCTCCGGCGCGAAGACGACGCCCTTCTCGATGAGGGACTGGCGGGATGCGCTGAGCCTATTCAGTGTTACGCCGAGCCTCGTGGCGACCGCGGACGTCGAGACGGAATCACCGCCGAGTTCGGCCATCGCGCGAAGATAGCGACGCTCGGCGGGGGTCGCGCGATCCCACCGCGCCGGGTAGAAGCCGGCGTCGAGGGCAGCTCGACCAACGTCGAGTCCAGCGAGCGCCTCATCGTGGGAGATCACCTTTCCTTGAGCGAGGTCCCAGGTGCGCGCGCCGAACGTCTGGATGAAGTACGGATAGCCCTCTGAAGCGTCGAGGATCGCCTGGGCCGCCCCCGGCGAGTAGGTCATCCCCAGGCGGGTTGCGGGCGTGACAAGCGCCTCGCGTGCCATCCCTTCGTCGAGAGAGCCAATCGATCGATAGTCGAATAGTCGCTCGGCGTACGAGCGCGCAGTGCTAAGCAGCGCCGGGAGCGAGGGAAGGCCAGCGCCCACGACAAAGAACGGGAAACCCTCCTGCCCGGATCGGTGCTGTGCCCCGAGGAGTGCCGTCAGTAGTTCGTCGTCGAGATCTTGCATTTCATCAACGAACAGCCCGAAAGCAATGTTTTGTGAGCGCAGCGCGGGGGCGAGGTCTTCGACAAGTTCAAGCAGGTCGACGTCGATCTCGCCCGAGTCGGCGCGACCAGCGGTCGGGTTGACGCCGATACTGATTGAGGCGCCACCGACCGAAAGTCCGAACGAGGCGATGCTGCCGAGCGCGGCCTTCACGGCGTCTCCAGCTGCACCAAGTCGGTTCAGGCGTCTCGCGGCGACCAGCAACCCGCGGGCGAGACGTTGTCGACTGGCGGCCCGTCCACCGTCTGTAGGTGCGCCCTCGAGTTCGACCGTGAACCACCCAGCGCGGGTTGCCATCTCGCGAAAGCGATTGAGGAGCACGGTCTTGCCGACCCCGCGGAGGCCGTGAAGGACCATTGATCGGCTGGGGGCCGACTTCAGAGTGCGCGCGATCGTCAGATCGAAGGCGTCGATCTCGGCCTGGCGGCCAGCTAGCTCAGGTGGGCGCAAGCCGGAGCCCGGACTGTAGGGGTTGATCTCCGGGTACACGATCTCGGACTTTATCAGCATGTATCGGCAATCCTTTGATATGGCCCGATAGGATTCCACTCTGGTCGTTTCGGATTCCACTCTGGTCTTTTCGGTCAGATGCCGGGAGACGAGCGCCTCGTCGGTGGAGAGCTCGCCGACTGGCCGGCATGTGAGGGAGGCGGCTCGCCAACTTGACCAGACGCGGTGGCCACTTCCGCGCTAAAGTTGAGTCGGTCCTACTCAGGTTTGAAAGGAACGGCCCTTGGCCAACATGCAGGGTGCCCCGACCTCGGGGCAGCAAGAGGAGCAGAAGACCGCCCTCGAGCAGTACGGCATCAACCTCACCGAGATCGCCAAGAGCGGCAAGCTCGACCCGGTGATCGGGCGGGATGCCGAGATCCGCCGCATCAGTCAGGTGCTGACCCGGCGCACCAAGAACAACCCGGTGCTGATCGGCGAGCCCGGCGTCGGCAAGACGGCCGTCGTGGAGGGGCTCGCCCAGCGCATCGTCGCCGGCGACGTCGCCGACTCGCTGAAAGACAAGCAGCTCGTGTCGCTCGACCTGGCGGCGCTCGTGGCGGGCGCGAAGTATCGCGGCGAGTTCGAGGAACGACTGAAGGCCGTGCTCAAGGAGATCAACGACTCCGAGGGTCAGATCATCACCTTCATCGACGAGCTGCACACCCTCATGGGCGCGGGCGGTGGCGAAGGCTCCGTCGCGGCGGCGAACATGCTCAAGCCGATGCTGGCCCGCGGCGAGCTGCGCATGATCGGCGCCACGACACTCAACGAGTACCGCGAGTACATCGAGAAGGATGCCGCGCTCGAGCGCCGCTTCCAGCAGGTCTACGTGGGCGAGCCGTCGGTGGAAGACACCGTCGCCATCCTGCGCGGACTGAAGGAGCGGTACGAAGCCCACCACAAGGTGACCATCGCCGACAGCGCTCTCGTCGCCGCGGCATCCCTCTCCAACCGCTACATCACCAGCCGCCAGCTTCCCGACAAGGCGATCGACCTGATCGACGAGGCCGCGTCGCGCTTGAAGATGGAGATCGACAGCAACCCGGTCGAGATCGACGAGCTCAAACGCGCCGTCGACCGGCTCAAGATCGAAGAGCTGGCGCTGAAGAAGGAGAAGGATGCCGCCTCCAAGGCGCGGCTCGAGAAGCTGCGCGCCGACATGGCGGAGCGCGAGTCGCAGCTCGGGCACCTGCAGACGCGTTGGCTCGCCGAGAAGGCGTCGCTGCACTCCGTGGGCGACCTGAAGACGCAGCTCAACGACGCCCGCATCGAACTCGACCGCGCGATGCGCGAGGGCGACTACCAGAAGGCGTCGAAACTCAACTACGAGACGATCCCGAGCATCGAGTCGCGCTTGCAGCAGGCCGAGGAGGCCGAGCAGACCGGGCCGCGGATGGTCAACGACCAGGTCACCGACGAAGACATCGCCTCCGTCGTCGCGGCGTGGACCGGCATCCCGGTCGACAAGCTCAAGCAGGGCGAGACCGAGAAGCTGCTGAACCTCGAGGCCGAGCTGGGCAAGCGCCTGATCGGGCAGAAGGATGCCGTCCGCGCGGTCTCCGAGGCGGTGCGGCGTACCCGCGCGGGGATCTCCGACCCCGACCGGCCGACGGGATCGTTCCTGTTCCTCGGCCCGACCGGTGTCGGCAAGACCGAACTCGCGAAGGCGCTCGCCGAGTACCTGTTCGACGACGAGAAGGCGCTCGTGCGCATCGACATGTCGGAGTACGGCGAGAAGTTCGCGGTGTCCCGGCTCGTCGGCGCTCCTCCCGGGTACGTCGGCTACGAACAGGGCGGGCAACTCACGGAGTCGGTGCGCCGCCGCCCCTACTCGGTGATCCTGCTCGACGAGGTCGAGAAGGCGCATCCCGAAGTGTTCGACGTGCTGCTGCAGGTGCTCGACGACGGGCGGCTGACCGACGGGCAGGGCCGCACGGTCGACTTCCGCAACACGATCCTGGTGCTGACGTCGAACCTCGGCTCGCAGATCCTCGTCGACACGACGCTGCCGTGGGAGCAGCGCGCGCAGGCGGTGCACGAGCTGGTGCGTCAGGCATTCAAGCCGGAGTTCGTGAACCGTCTCGACGACATCGTCGTGTTCTCGCCACTGTCGACCGAAGACCTGGGTCAGATCGTGTCGCTCAACGTCGACCGGCTCGAGAAGCGACTCGCGGAACGGCGGCTGCAGCTCGCCGTCACCCCCGAAGCGCGGTCGTGGCTCGCCGAGCGCGGCTTCGATCCGATCTACGGTGCCCGCCCGCTGCGTCGGCTCATGCAGCACGAGATCGATGACCGGCTCGCCCGGGCGCTGCTTGGCGGCGAGATCCGTGACGGCGACACCGTGAAGGTCGACATCGACGGCGACGAACTCACCGTCTCGCGGATGGAGATCGACTCGGTGGTCGAGTAGCCGCGGAGCGGCGTGCGGGTTCGGTGGTCGAGTAGCCGCGGAGCGGCGTGTCGAGACCTCGTGAGCTGGTCTCGACACGCGCCCTCCGGGCGCTACTCGACCACCGAGAGGGCGGGGATGACCTCGCGCTCGAACAGCTCGACGCCTGAGCGGTCGTACGCCGACTCCGGGAAGTAGTGGATGGAGTAGCCGAGCCCCAGCTCGCGGCGTTCGCGTAGGACGTCGACGACTTGCTCCGGAGTACCCGCGACGGCTTGGGCCGGACCTTCCTCGCGGTACTGCGCGACCAGGTCGGCAGCACGCTTCGCGCCGAGGTGCGGCACCAGGCGGGCCTCGACGGTGGCGATCCGCTCGCTCACCTCGGCCTCGGTCGCGCCGACGATGGTGTTGAAGTTGCTCGACCGGGTGATCGCGGCGAAGTCGGTGCCGTGCTTCTCGCAGTGGCCGCGCAGCAGCTCGCTCTTGCGGGCGAACTCTTCGGCCCCACCGTTGAAGTTCGTGTACTTCGCGTGCTGCGCCGCGATGCGCAGGGTCACCTTCTCGCCACCGCCAGCGATCCACAGCGGGATGCCGCCCTCCTGCAGCGGCAGCGGCCGTACGATCGCGCCCGACACCTCGTAGTGCTCGCCCTTGTGGGTCGCGGTGCCGGTCTCCCATGCCTGCCGCATGATCTGCACACCCTGGTCGAGCATCCTCAACCGCTCCGGCGCCTCGGGGAACCCGTAGCCGTAGGCGCGCCACTCGTGCTCGTACCAGCCGGCGCCGATGCCCATCTCGAGCCGGCCGCCCGAGATGTGGTCGACGGTCGCCGCGACCTTCGCGAGGTAGGCGGGGTTGCGGTACGCCACGCAGGTGCACATCTGGCCGAGACGGATGCGGTCGGTCACCGCCGCGAACGCCGCCATGAGCGTCCACGCCTCATGCGTCGCCTCCTCGCTGGCCACCGGTGTGGTGTGGAAGTGGTCGTAGACCCACAGCGACTCCCACGGACCGGCCTCGGCGGCGAGGGCGAGACCCTTCATCGTCGCCCAGTGCTGCTCCGGCGGGATGCCCACCAGGTCGAAGCGCCAGCCCTGCGGAACGAAGATGCCGAATCTCATGCCTCGAAGTTACTTGCCTGACGTGCAAGCAGAAGTGCATGCTAAAATGACCGCATGGTGGCCATCCAGATTCGAGATGTTCCGGATGCCGTGCGCGAGGCGCTTGCGGCGGAGGCCGACTCGCGCGGGCAGTCGTTGCAGGTCTTCCTCTCTGACGTGCTGGAGCGGGAGGCGAGATTGGCCCGCAACCGTGCCTGGCTGAAGCGCACGCGAGACAACCCGATCGCTCGCATCGCCGCTGAAGAGAGTTCCGCCGACCTCATCAGGCGGCAGCGCGACGAGCGCACGCAGCAGATCCTCGACGCGGTGAGCGGGTCGACCGCGTGACGATCGCCATAGACGCTTCGGCTGCGATCGAGTACCTCGTGCCGACCGACGCGCGTCTGCGCGACGCGGTCGTCGAAGGCATCGCAGGCGATCCGCACTGGGTCGTTCCCGAGCACTTTGTGCTCGAGACGGTGAACGGCCTTCGGGGCCGATGGCTGGGCGGGCATCTCAGCCAGGAGGAGTTCGGGTCAGCAGTCACCGTTCTCGCCGAGTTCGAGTTCGATGTCTGGCCGACCGCCGCACTCCTGCCCCGCGTGGTGCAGCTCGCGGCGAACGCGACGAGCTACGACGCGGCGTACCTCGCGCTCGCCGAGGAATTGAACTGTCGACTCGTGACGGCCGACGCGAAGCTGGCGCGCGTGCCTGGCATCCGGTGCCGAATCGTCGGGGCGGGTCAGCCTTCAGCAGTAGCGTCGAGAGATGCACGCGACGCTCCTCTACGGTGACCACGACATCCGCTTCGAAGAGGTACCCGACCCGGTTCTGCTGACCGGCGACGACGCGATCGTGCGGGTTGTCGCGGCGTGCGTGTGCGGCTCGGACCTCTGGCCCTTCCGCGGTGTGACCAGAACGAGCGGCCGGATCGGGCACGAGTTCGTCGGCATCGTCGAGCAGGTCGGCGCAGCCGTCTCGCAGGTCAAGCCCGGCGATTTCGTGATCGCGCCGTTCTACGTCTGCGACATGACCTGCGTCAACTGCCGCAACGGGTTCTCGACGTCGTGCCTGCAGGGCAGCTGGTGGGGCGGCGAAGATCGCGCCGGGCATCTCGCGGACGGCGGGCAGGGCGAGCTGATCCGGGTGCCGCTCGCGGACGGCACGCTCGTGGTCGTTCCCGGTCCGGTGGACGACGCGCTCGTGCCGCACCTGCTGACCCTGTCCGACGTCCTGGGCACCGGTCACCACGCCGCGGTCTCGGCAGGGGTGCAGACGGGCGACACCGTCGTGGTCGTCGGCGACGGCGCCGTCGGCCTGTGCGCCGTGCTCGCTGCCTCCCGACTCGGCGCCGGCCGCATCGTCGCGATGTCGCGGCATCCCTCCCGGCAGGCGCTCGCCCGCGAGTTCGGCGCGACCGACATCGTCGAGGAGCGGGGGGAAGACGGCATCCGCGTGGTCCGCGAGCTGTTCGACGGCGTCGGCGCCGACCGCGTGCTGGAGTGCGTCGGCACGGAGGAGTCGATGCGGCAGGCTTTCGGCAGCACCCGTCCGGGCGGGCAGGTCGGCTTCGTCGGCGTGCCCAACCTCAACCCGGAACTCAAGTTGCGGCCGGTGTTCAGCTCCAACGTCGGCCTGCGCGGTGGTGTCGCGCCGGTGCGCAACTACATCCCCGAGCTGCTGCCCGAGGTGCTCGACGGGCGACTGCGGCCGGGTGCGGTGTTCGACCTGGAGCTACCGCTCGCGGAGGTCGCGGAGGCCTACGCAGCGATGGACGAGCGCCGCGCGATCAAGGTGCTGCTGCGGCCATAGAGGTACCCCGCTCGGTGAGCCAGCGTGCGACGGCGTCGGACTGGTCAGCCAGCGTCGCCGTCGCGCGAGCGCGCACCGCTGCCGGCGCGTGGGTCATCGCGTACGACTCGTGGGCGACCTCGAACAGCGGCAAGTCATTGAAATTGTCGCCGAACGCGACGACCCGGTCGGCGCCGAGCCGCTCGGCCAGTGCGGTAACCGCGGATCCTTTGGTAGCGCCTGCCGGTGCTACATCAATCCAGACGTCCTGGGGGTGGTACGTATCACGTTGCACGTTGACCTCGCCCGCCGACCCGATGAGGGTGCGGAGGGCGAGTGCCAGCGGTTCCATCTCCTCGGGGGTCCCGATGGCCGCGATGTTGAAAACGCCCTCGCTCGGGAGCTCCGGCCAACCGTCGCGCGGCGCGTTCCGCGGGTCGTTCGGGCGATCCATCCAGAACCGCTGGGTCGCCTCGTTCTGGAGCCCTCTGATCCACGACACGCGTTCGTCCCGCCCATCGAGGCCGTAGACCAGGGGCGGCACTCCAGCATCCTCGAGGAGGGTCAGGATCGCTTCAGTCGTACCGGCGTCGAACTCGTTCCGGTCGAGCATGACATCGCGCGCGGCGTCGTAGGTGAATGTGCCGTTGTAGAGCACCAACGGCAGCTCGAACCGGAAGTCACCGAGGACCCGCTGCGTCGTCGTCCATGAGCGGGCGGTGGCACAGGTGACGAGCATGCCGCGCCCGATGGCGTCCGAGAGGAGGACCGCGGAGGTTTCGCTCAGCGATCCGTCGGGTCCGAGAAGAGTGCCGTCGAGGTCGGTGACGTAGAGGGTGCGGTTCATTCGGGAGGCGGTTTCGACACGCGCCTTCGGCGCTGCTCAACCACCGGGGATGTCATAGCCCCGCGATGAGGGCGTCGCGAACGCGCTTGCGGAGGACCTTGCCGATCAGCGACTTGGGCAGCTCGTCGAGGGTGACGATGCGCTTCGGCACCTTGTAGGGCGTGAGGCGCTCGCGCGCGTAGGCACGGAACGCCGCCTCGTCGATCGTCACCCCGGCGTCGGCGACGATCGCGGCGACGACCTCTTCCTCGCCGTCGCCGTCGGGGATGCCGACGATCGCGAGATCCGCCACACCGTCGTAGTCGCGCAGGATGTCTTCGACCTCGCTCGGTGCGACCTTGAAGCCGCCGACGATGATCATCTCCTTGATGCGGTCGACGATCTTCACGAACCCGTCGGCGTCGATCTGCACGATGTCGCCCGTCTTGAACCAGTCGCCGTCGAACACGTCCGCCGTCTCGTCGGGCTTCTTCCAGTAGCCGCTCATCACCTGCGGACCGCGCACCCAGAGCTCGCCCGGCTCGCCCGTCGCGGCATCCTTCCCCGTCTCGGGATCGACGACCCGCACCTCAGTGTTCGGCAGCGGCAGCCCGACGGTGCCGGCCTTGCGGGTCGGCGCGACCGGGTTGGCCATGAGCACCGGGCTCGTCTCCGAGAGTCCGTAGCCCTCGACGAGATAGCCGTGCGTCTCGGCCTCCCACGGCTCGACGACCTTCGCCGAGAGCGGCATCGCGCCCGAGATGGAGATCTGGATGCCGTCGAGGCTGACGCCCTTCTCCTTAGCTGCGATGGTGAGGCGCTCGATGATCGGCGGCACCGCGGGCAGGAACGTCGCAGGCCGCTTCTTGACCACGGGCAGCACGAGGTCGGGGTCGAATCGCGGGAACATCACCAGGCGTGCGCCCATGCTCATCGCGAAGGTGAGGCACAGGGTGAGCCCGTAGGCGTGGAACAGCGGCAGCACCGCGTAGACCACCGCAGTGCCGCGCGG
>NZ_JBASCU010000018.1:0-18003 GCF_049651805.1 Pseudolysinimonas sp. | reverse complement strand
GGGTGCGCCGCAGTGGGCGACCGCGCCGCCGACCTGGGACGAGGGGCCGTTCCTCGGCGCGGCGGTGCGCGGCGAAGGGCGGTTCTCGATCGGCGTCACCCGCTACTCGCCGTGGGCGACGGAGTTCGACCTGCAACTCGCCCCGGAGGCCGAGGATGCGGTGCAGGTGGCGATCCGGGAGCTGGATGCCACGGGTCACGGCATCGAGGAGCTCGCCTTCGAGCCAGAGGTCGGCTACGCGAAGGCGTTCCTCACGGTGTGGCAGGCGGGGGCGGCGGCGACCGCGGTCGACGACGATGGCTTGGCACGGGTGGAACCGCTCACCCGCTGGCTGATCGAGAACGGTCGCCGCCTCGGCGCGCGCGACCTGGCAGCCGCGCTGGCCTGGCTCGCCGGGTTCGAGCGGCGATTCATCGCGCAAGCCTCCCAGGTGGATGCCGTGCTCACTCCCGCGATGGCCCTCACCCCGCGCCCGATCGGTTGGTACGACCCCGACGACGGCGAGCGCAACTTCGGGCAGCAGGTGCTCTATACGCCGTACACGAGCATGGTGAACGTCAGCGGTCTCCCGGCGATCGTGCTGCCGGTGCACGTCACCGCAGAGGGTCTGCCGATGGGGGTGCAGCTCATCGGGCGACCCGGGCGCGAAGACGTTCTGCTCGCGATCGGTGCCCAACTCGAACGGCGCCTGCACTGGCAGACGCGGCATCCGCCCGCCTGGACCGCGTGAACCCGCGAGGTAAGGGCGCACTCAGTTAGGTATGCCTATACTGATCTCGCGATGTTCCTCTCCGACCTCCTTCCCGCCACGATCTCCTGGCAGCCCGCTGCCGGCGACCTCGTGCTGCTCGGCGCCGTCGAGGCCGACCTCCCGGTCGTCGAGACCGTGCTGGCCACCCTGCCCGCTCGAGCCCGCGGTCAGGTCTTCGTCGAGGTCGACTCCGCTGCCGCCGTGCGCGAACTCGCCGCTCCCGGTCGCGTCTGCGTGACCTGGCTGCGCCGCGACCTCGGGCAGTCGCTGGGCGAAGCGGTCGGCGCCTGGCTCGGCGAGATGCTCCCAGTCGATCTCGAACGCGAGCACCGGGTCTACGGCTGGATCTCCGGCGACCGGGCCGCCCGCATCCGCACCAACGCCTAGCTCTTTCCGGGCAAGCCCCCGGGTCGCCGCGTGCGCAGGTAGCCGCCCTTCTCCAATCCCGCCTCGACCTCGAACCGGTTGGTGAGCGCCGGCGATCCCGCCGCGACGTAAAGCGCGATGAAGGTGAGCCCGTACTTCTTCCACTGCGCCTTGTGAATCGCCTCGTGCTCCAGCACGGCATCCCCGGTGTTGTCGGTCGTCAGGTAGATCGCGCCGATCGTCGTGCCGCCGCGCCCGTACGCCCATTTCGGCAGCCGGGAGAAGTAGTGGATGCCGCCCCCCTTCGCGAAGCGGCCGAACAGGATGCGCCCCCACAGCCATGCGCACGCCGTCGCGAACCAGTAGCCCGGTCGGGCGACGACCGGCCACAACAAGAAGCGGCGGAGCCCCGGCACGCGCCCCCCGAACCGCACGACCGCCCCAACCACCCGCTCCGGTCGGGAGAGCTTCGTCGGATCCGGTCGCATCGGCTGCGCGCTCACCGGCGGTTCACCGGCCGCGGAAGTCCGGTTCGTCGCGGGCGACGAAGGCGCGCATCCCTTCGGCGGCGTCTTCGCTCGAGGCGAGCCGTACCAGTTCGGGTTGCAGCTGCTGTTCCGCGCGGGCGTCGCTGTCGCGGATGGCCTCCCGCGCGTTGGCGAGGGTGGCTTGCACCGCCAGCGGAGCCTGGGTGGCGATCCGGGTCGCGATCGCGCGCGCCCGCTCGAGCTGGGTGCCGTGCGGCACCACCTCCTGCACGAGGCCCATCCGGTGCGCTTCGGCGGCGTCGAATGAGTCGCCGGTGAGCATCCAGCGCATCGCGTTGCCCCAGCCGACCGCGCGCGGGAATCGGATCGTCGCTCCGCCGAACGGCAGGATGCCGCGCTGCACCTCGATCTGCCCGAACACGGTCGAATCGGCGGCGACGACGACGTCGCTCGCCAGCGCCAGTTCGATGCCGAGGGTCAGGCACATGCCCTGCACGGCGATGACGACGGGCTTGCGCTGGAACTCGCCCTCGACCTGCCACGGGTTGAGCCCGCCCTCGGGAACCAGGTCGAGCCCGTTCGCGCCGATGCGCGGGGCCACGTCGCCCAGGTCGAGGCCGCCGGTGAAGTGGTCGCCGTGCGCATACACGACGCCCACGCGCAGGTCGGGGTCGCGGTCGAGCTCGCCGTAGGCGAGGCACAGCTCCTGCAGCATCGCGAAGTCCGCGGCGTTGCGCTTCTGGGGTCGGTTGAGCCCGATGAGCAGCAGGTGCCCGCCCCGATCGATGGTCACTCGTTCAGCCACGAGACCAGCGTAAGCGGCGGCACCCGTGAGTGATGCTTCCATCCGCTAGCGTTCAACCATCGTCGTTCCTGGAGGCAGACCGTGCGTTCCCGCTCCCTCACTCTGATCCCCGTCGCTGCGCTCGCCGTCACCCTGCTGGCCGGGTGCACGTTCAGCGTCGGTGTCAACACCGCGCCCACCGTTCCTCCGGAAGACATCGAAGAGCTCGCCGCCGACGAACTCGAAGAGCAGGTCGGCGTGCGTCCCACGATCGACTGTGGGGACAACGACATCCAGGTGGAAGCCGACACCTCGGTCACCTGCCTGCTCGTCGATCCGGGCACCGGGCTCGAGTTCAACACGGTCATCTCGTTCACCGAGGTCGACGGCGACAACTACGCGTTCGACATCCAGGTCGCCGAGGTGCCCAACAACGCGCCCGAGCCGACTGCCGAGCCCGGCGCGTCGGTGCCGGTCGGCGACATCGAGGCGTTGGCCATCACCGCACTCAAGAAGGTGCTCGACTACGTGCCCGAGGTCACCTGCGAAGGCACCGAGGTCGCGATCGTCGTCGGCACCACCGTGGCCTGCAGCTACGAGTCGCCGGAGGGCGCGGTGGATGCGGTGGTCACCATCACCGCGTTCGACGCGACGACCGGAAGGTACGAGATCCGCGTCGACTGAGCACGCGCGTCGACTGAAGCCTCAGTCGAGTGCCGCGATGATGCGCAGGATGGTGGCGGCGTCGTCGGCCGCCTGCTCGGTCTCGAGGGCACCTGGCGCGTAGGCGGCCAGGGTCGCCCCGGCGAGGGGAAAGCGCGCCCGCAGCGCCCGGATCGCCGCGACGAGTGCCGACGAGCTCACTCCGAACGGCTCCGGGTCGAGCAGTCCGTCGAGGTCGGCGGGATCGAGCACGTCGAGGTCGATGTGCAGGTAGACGGCGTCGGCGCCGGTCGCGGCCACCGCATCCGCCAGCGCGGAGGGATCGTCGAGGTCGTTCGCGGTGAAGATGCGCAAGCCGACGTCGGCGGCGAAGGTCTCCTCGCCGGCATCCCACGACCGTGCACCCGCGAGCACAACCCGCTCGGAGGCGATGTCGCCGTTGTCGATCGCTGCGCGCAGCACCATTCCGGCGAAGGCTCCGGACGGCGACGATTCGGGGGAGTTGAGGTCGGGGTGGGCGTCGAACCAGACGACGGCGACATCGGGGTGACGGTTCGCGGCGACGGCGATGCCCGCGGCGGAGACCCCGCAGTCGCCTCCGACGACGACGAATGGGCCGTCGACATCCTGAAGTACCACCGAGGTGCGCTCGCGCACCAGCTGCACCGACGTGTAGCGGGAGATTCCGGTGCCCTGCTCGTCGCCGGCCTCGAGCGGCACCGGCACGGCTGACGTTGCCGAGGCCGGCAGGTCGGATTGGAGCGCGGCGACTCCATCGACGAGGCGCATCGCCCGCGGCGAGGGGGAGCCCTGCCACTGCGGCACGAGCACGAACCGGAGGGTCACCCGCCCACTCTAGGCCGATCCCGTTCCCGGGCGACCGGTCTCGCGCAGCGCGATGCGGGTGAGTGCGCGCAGCCCGGCCTCGAGTGGTCCTGCGCCGATGAAGCGCCGCCAGAAGGATGCGAGTGCGAGCGAGCCGACGATGAGGGCCGGCAGCGTCCACCCGGGAACCACCCAGCGTTCCGGGTCGTCGGTCGTCGCCCGGATGATCGTCAAGGCGACGGCCTGGGCGACGTACAGGGTGAGCGCCATGGCTCCTGCGGCGGCGACGGGTGAGAGCACGAACCTCACGGCACCGGCGACGCGTTCCCCGACTCCGGTCGCCGAGTCCAGCAGGGACAAGCCGCCGATGATCGCGACGGCGACGCCGCCCGACCCGACGACTTCGGCGGTCGTGCCGGAGTGTGCTTCGGCCGAGACACCCGGGATCACGAGGGCGGAGGCGTACCCGAGCACGGCGGCGACCACGCCGAGCACGAGGGCGGATGCCGCGGTGCGGCGGGTGCGCAGGTCGCTGCGGGCGAGCAACAGGCCGACGAGCACGAAAGCGAGCCAAATCAGCACTGGGTACTCGCCGTAGAACAGCCAGCGCGCGAAGACCTGCGCCGCTTCGGCGACGGCGTCGAAGGGAATGGCGCCGGTGAGCCCCGCGACGATCGGAGGAGCCGCGAATGCGACGACGCCGCAAAGCAGGCCCAGGTGCGGTCGGGCGAGGAAGAGCACCGGAAGGAGCAGCAGGAAGGCGAAGCCGTAGTAGTCGAGGATGACTGCGATCGGCGGCTGCAGAAAAGCCGTCATCGCGAGCCCGAGCGGCACCAGAACAGCCCCGCGGATCAGCACCATGAAGCGGGCATCCCCCCGCTCCCCGGGAGCAGGCGGGTTCGCTCCGCCGGTGATCAGGCCGAGCGACACGCCCGCGACGGTGGCGAAGAGGATCGAGGAGCGGCCGTCGAAGATCTGCTCGTCGCCGCCGAAGAGTGTGTGGGCGGCGAACATGCCGAACAGGGCGATGCCGCGGGCGGCATCCACCCCGAAAAGCCGAGGAAGGGCGACGGTTGCCCGCTGCCCCTCCTCGGTGTCCTTCTCGTGCGCGGTCGTCAACTGCCCGACGTCACGGCCTGCGTGCCGCCGGCCTTGAGCTCGGCGAGACGTGCCTCGACCTCGGCCTCCTTGTCGAGGTCTTCGAGCGACTCGAACTGCGAGTCGAGGCTCGAGGCGGAGAGCTCCTGCTGGCCCATCACCTTGGCCTCCTCGCGGCGAACCTTCTCTTCGAAGCGCCCGAGCTCGCTCGTGGGGTCGAGCACGTCGATGCTCTGGATGGCGTCGTGCACCTGCGACTGCGCCTGCGCGGTCTTGGCCCGGGCGACGAGTTCGTCGCGCTTGCTGGTGAGCTCGGAGAGCTTCTCGCGCATCTTGTCGAGGCCGTCCTTGAGTTGGTCGACGACCTGGTTCTGCGACGCGATCGTCGGCTCGGCGGTCTTGGCCTCGTTCTCGGCCGAGATCTGCTTGCCGATCGCGATCTTCGCGAGTTTGTCGAACTTGTCGGCATCCTCGGTGTTGCCTGCCGCGCGCAGCTCGGTGCCCTTCGCGCTCGCGGCGAGGGCCTTGCGGCCCCAGTCGGCGGCCGATTCGAGGTCTTCGGCGTGGTCCTGCTCCATGAGGCGCAGGTTGCCGATGGTCTGCGCAACCGCGCTCTCGGCCTCGGCGATGGAGTTGGTGTAGTCGCGCACCAACTGGTCGAGCATCATCTGGGGATCTTCGGCCTGGTCGATGAGCGCGTTGATGTTCGCGCGCACGAGCTGCGAGATGCGGCCGAGAATGGACTGCTTTGCCATGGTGTGCCTTTCGTTTTCTTGAGAATGATTGGGAGTCTAGAAGCGTCCGCCGCGAGAGCGCCGACCGCCGGACGGCCGGGGGCGAGAAGACGAGCTACTGGGCCGGGGGCGTGGCCGGGGCCGCGACGAACTGGATCCACTCGACCAGCCGCTGCTGCCCGACGACGACCAGCCGCTCGATGATCCGCCCGAGAACAGACCGTCGAGGATGCCGCCGAGCGCCGCGCCGCCGTAGCCGCCACCCGCGGGGCCGGAGGATCCGCCGTTGAACGCCGCCACATCGCTCTGCGCGCTCTGCATCGCGGAAGTCGCCAGAGCGACCGCCTGCTGGGCGGAACGGAGCGCTTCGATGGGGTTCGAGCGCGCCGCAGTGAGCGCCTGCGAGAGTTGGCGCTCTGCCTCAGCGACCCGGGTGCGAGCGGTTGCGCCGACGGCGCCCCGACGGGTGGCGATGAAATCCTTCGCCGCCGCGACCGCCGCCTCGGCTTCGGCCGTGACGCGCGCGAGCTGCGCCTTCGCCCGCTCGGCTTGGGCGGCGGCATCCCGCAGCTTGCCGAGGGCCTCATGCAGAGCTGCGTTGACCCGCTCGACCTCGCCGATCGCCGTGCCCGGATCGCCGTCGTCGGCCCGGGCGATCACCTTCTCGGCGTCGCCAGCGGCGAGACGCAGCGGTTCGGCGGTCTCTGGGGTGGCCGTTGCCAGGCCGGCACGTGCTTCGGCCAGGTCGCGCTTCACGTCGGCGATCGCGTCGTCCAAGCGCTCGACCAGCGCCGGCAGGTCGGCGGCGAGCTTGTCGACCGCACCGATCGCGCGCTGGACCTGTGCAACCGCCTGCTGGGCGCCGCGTACGGCGACCGCGGCCTCCGACGTCTTGCCGGCCTGAAGGGCGGTGCGGGCTTCGGCGATCGCCGTCGCCGCGAAGGCGACGAGTTCCCGCGACTGGCCGGCGCTGTCGCGCACGGACGCCACTGCCGCCGTGCCGAACTTCGTCGAGAGTTCGGCGACGGTCGCCTCGGCGGCGTCGACGCGGGCCGCCAGCCCACCGTGGGTGGCGACGACCGTCTCAAGTACTTCGGGGGCGTGCGTCTCGAGTTGACGCAACTGCTCGAAGTCGGTCGACTGCGCCGCGAGTGCGGCCGAAGCCGCCTCGCACAGCCGGATGATCTCGGTCGTCAGCCGACGCTTCTCGTCCGCGGTCTCCGGCGTCGCGTCGTCGAGCTGTTGGCGGATCGCGAACGCCTGCTTCACCTGGCTCTCGGCCTCGGCTAGCGCCGCCGCGAACCCCTTGGTCGCCTTCTCGCCGAACTGCGCCTGCGCGAAGCCGAGCTCCTGCTCGTTGCTCTGCAGCGCGTCGTCGAGGCTCACCAGCAGGCTGCCGGCCCGCTGGTCGAGTTGCTTCTGGTCGAGCTTGTCGACGGGGGCGCTCGGGTCGACCCCGCGACGCCGCTTCACGAGGCGCGAGATGCCCCACGCTCCCACTCCGATGACTGCCGCTCCGCCGAGGAGGGGAAGAATCGGGATGCCGCCGCCCTCGCCGTCGGAGGTGCCCGGCTCGGTCGGGTTCTCGCCGGCCAGCTCGTCGCCGATCGCGTCGGCCGCCTCGAGGGCCGCCTCCTCCCAGTTGTCGTCGCGTAGCTGCGTTTCGATGCGCGTCGCGACGCGGTCGTATGAGGCGTCGTCGAGCAACTCGTCGTTGAGCACGTACTGCCGGTCGTCGACGGCGACCGCGAGCAACACGTCGTCGGGGCCGAACCCGCTCAAGCCCGCGGTCGTGTCGGCCCACAGACCGGCGTCGCTCGGGTTGTCGAAGGTGTCGACGTAGACCACGAAGAGCGACACCTCGGCGCGGTCGTAGAGATCGTCGAGCGCCGACTCGATCGAGGAGGTGCCGCCGAGAACCCCTGCCTCATCGACGACGTACGCGCCGGCGAAGTCGACCGGTGGTTCGGCGAACGCCGCGCTCGGGCTCATCAGCGCCAGGGCGACACCGGCCACCAGGGCTCCAGCGGTCGGCAGCGGTCGCATTCGGGCTCCTCCCAAGCGGCCTGAGCCGACTCGTCGCGGGCCATCCGCGGCCCGCCCGAATCTTATCGGGGCGCGGTGTCCCGCTGGGAGGGCGGAACCTCGACGGCTATCCGACGATCTCGACGGGGTACGGCGCTGAGGCGGCGACCAGAGTCGCGCCGTCATCCGTCGTCATGACGAGCACGGCGCGCAGCTCGTACTGCCCGGGGGGAGCTGCGGGCATGTCGTTCTGCGGGCCGTCCATGATGAGGTCGTCTTCGCTGCGGCAGATCACCCGGTCGACGTACGTCTCGAGGGTTGTCGACTCGCCGGGCGCCAGATCGATGAAATACCCGATGGCGTCCTGGGTCTGGTACGAGTGCCAGACCACGAGGCCGTCGCGCGCGAGACTCACGTGCGGCCAGGGGCTGCTGGTTGCGACGAGGGGGTTCGGCCCGTCGTTGCGCAGCGTGACCTGTACGGGGATGCGCTCCCCGGGCTCGAAGATCGTCTCGAGCGACAGCTCAAGGCTGAGACCTTCGGAACTCACGGCGTCGGTCACCGGGGCGCCGCAGGCGTCCGGCATCCACTTCAGGGCGTCTTGACCGACGTAGGGCGCATCTCCCGACTCGGTCGCCGCTTCCCCGGTTCCGTCGGCACCCGCGCCGGCATCCTCGGTCGTCATCAGCACGCCGCGGTCGGCCAGCGGGCCGCTGACGAAGATGGCGGTGCCGAGCACCCCGACGATCGCGACCGATCCGAGGGCCTGCGCGGCGATCACCCGCGGGCGCCGACGGCGACGGGTGCGGCTCAGAACGGCGTCGAGGTCGATGGCGCCACGTCCTTCCGGGTCGGGGCCACGCAGCAGGTCGCGCAGGTCAGATTCGGTGGCCACGAGCGGCCTCCTTTCGCGGAGTCGTGTTCGAATTACGCGGCGTCAGCCGGTCTTCCACGGTGCCGTCGTCGGCGAGCGAGATCGCCATCTTGGCGAGCCCGTCGCTCAGGTAGCGCTTCACGGCTCCCGAGCTGATGCCGAGGGTGTCGGCGATGTCATCGACCTTGAGGTCGTCGTAGTAGCGCAGCACGAGGCAGGCGCGCTCGCGCGGGGTGAGTTTGCGCAGCTCCTCGTGCAGGTCGAGGCGTTCTTCGGATGCCAGGGCGGGGGACGGCTGCTCGTCCGGGCGGTACTCGAGCGGCGCGATCCGGCGCCACCGGGTCGTACGCCGTCCGCCGTCGAGGTGGCCGTTGAGGATGGCCCGACGCACGTAGGCTTCGGCGCTCTCGACGCTGAACCCGTTGCGCAGCCGCCCGAAGGTGCGCACGAGGGCGTCCTGCACGAGGTCGGCGGCGTCATCCCGACTGCCGCACAGCAGCGTCGCATAGCGCAGCAACGCCTCACCGCGTTGCGCCACCAGCTCGGTGACGACGCCCTCCCAGGCCGACTTGGCCGCCATCCGCACACCTCCCTCTACCTACTGAGACGCTAGTCCGCGACTTTTCGTTGGGATGGCCGCGGGATCCGCGCGAAAAGTCGCGGATGGAAGGAAAGGACGCCGTCAAACGGGAACGGCGCGCCGCCAGCGAGGTCGGCGCGCCGTCAGCCCGGTGCGAAGGGGAGGGATCAGGCCTGCGCGGCCCGCATGCGGGCGCGGAGTTCCTCAAGTTGCGAGGTCACGGCGGAAGGGACCCGGCCCTCGAAGGTGTCGAAGAACTTCTGGGCGTCGTCGGCTTCGGCGAGGTGTGCCGCGGGGTCGATCGCGAACAGCTCGGCCCAGTCGGCATCCGGAACACCGGCCGCGGCGTGGTCGATCGCGCCGGGCGCGGGCAGCCAGCCGACGGGGCTCTCGACCGCGGCGGCGGTGCCTTCGACGCGTTCGAGGATCCAGGCCAGCACGTGGCCGTTCTCGCCGAACCCGGGCCACAGGAAGCGCCCGTCGTCGCCCTTGCGGAACCAGTTGACCTGGAAGATCCGCGGCACACCGCCGGTCTTGCGCAGGCCTTCGCCGACGTCGAGCCAGTGCTGCCAGTGGTCGGCCATGTTGTAGCCGCAGAACGGCAGCATCGCGAACGGGTCGCGTCGCAGCTCCCCCACGTTGCCCTCGGCGGCCGCCGTGCGTTCGGACGAGATCGTGGCGCCGATGAAGACACCGTGTTCCCATCCGCGTGCCTCCGCCACCAGTGGCACGTTGGTAGCACGACGGCCGCCGAAGATGATCGCGTCGATGACGACGCCCCGCGGGTCTTCCCAGTCGTCCGAAATGGACGGGCACTGGGATGCGGCCACGGTGAAACGGGAGTTCGGGTGTGCGGCGGGCACTCCCGACTTGGGGGACCAGTGTCGGCCGGTCCAGTCGACGAGGCCGTCGGGCGGGGTGTCGGTCAGACCCTCCCACCAGACGTCGCCGTCTTCGCGCAGGGCGACATTGGTGAAGATCGTGTTGCCCCAAATGGTCTCGACCGCGGTCGCGTTCGTCGAGGGGCCGGTTCCGGGGGCGACGCCGAAGAAGCCGGCCTCGGGGTTGATCGCGCGCAGCTTGCCGTCGGCGCCGGGCGCGAGCCACGCGATGTCGTCGCCGATCGTCTCGACGGTCCAGCCGGGGATGGTGGGCTTCAGCATCGCGAAGTTGGTCTTGCCGCAGGCGCTCGGGAACGCCGCGGCGACGTGGAAGACCCGGCCCTTCGGGTTGGTCACCTTGAGCAGCAGCATGTGCTCGGCGAGCCAGCCCTCGTCACGGCCGATCACCGAGGCGATGCGCAGCGAGAACGACTTCTTGCCGAGCAGCGCGTTGCCGCCGTAGCCGGAGCCGAACGACCAGATCTCGCGGGTCTCCGGGAAGTGCGAGATGTACTTCGTGGAGTTGCACGGCCAGGCGACATCATCTTCGCCGGGGGAGAGCGGGGCGCCGACGGTGTGCGCGGCGGGAACCCACTCGGTGTCGGGCGTGATCTGCGCGAGCGCCTCGCGGCCCATCCGCGTCATGATGCCCATGCTGACGACGACGTAGGGGGAGTCGGTGACCTGCACGCCGAGCCGGGCGAGCGGGCTGCCGAGCGGACCCATCGAGAACGGCACGACGTACATCGTGCGGCCCGCCATCGATCCGGCGAACACGTCCTCGAGTTCGGCGCGCATCGACGCCGGTTCCGCCCAGTTGTTGGTCGGGCCGGCATCCTTCTCGTCGGCCGAGCAGATGAAGGTGCGGGATTCGACCCGCGCGACATCGTCGGGATTGCTGCGCGCGAGGAAGCTGTAGGGGCGGTGGTCGGCGTTGAGCCGGATGAGGGTGCCCTGGTCGACCATGCCGCGGATGAGCTCGTCGGCTTCGCGCCGCGAGCCGTCACACCACACGACGGTGTCCGGCGTGGTGAGGTGGGCCATCTTCTCGACCCAAGCGATGACGTGCGGGTCGGTGCCCTCGGGCGGCAGCGCCCACGTCGCGTCGTGCAGGGGGATCTGGTCGACAGCATCGGGAGCGCCGTCGAGGGTTCGTGTGTCGGTCGTGAGTGTCACGGGGTTCCCTCGCTGGTCGGGGCGGTTCTCGTCAAGAACTGCCTTCTATGACAATGGTGCGCCCCATTTCGGCGCCTGACGCCAGAATCGCGATGAAATTTTGCCCGTTCTTTCCCTATGCTTCATTTCATGAAGGATCTTGTGACCCTGGGGCAGAGGATGCGTCACTTCCGCACGGAGGCGGGTCTGACCTTGGAACAACTCGGTGCCGATGTCGGGGTGGCCGGAAGCCAGCTGTCCCTCATGGAGAACGGCCGCCGTGAGCCGCGGCTCTCTCTCCTCGGCGCCATCGCCGCGCGGCTCGGCATCGAGCTCACCGAGCTGCTCGACGACTCCGCCCCCACGGAACGTGCCGCGCTCGAGATCGAACTCGAGCGCGCGCAGTCGAGCCCGATCTACGCGCAACTCGGTCTGCCCGCCGTGCGCGCCGGCAAGGGGATGCCCGACGAGACCCTGCGGGCCCTCGTCGGCTTACATCGGGAACTCGCCCGTCGGTCGCGCGAGGCCATCGCCACCCCCGAAGAGGCGCGCCGCGCCAACACCGAGCTGAGGGCCCGGATGCGCGAACGTGACAACCACATGGCCGAGATCGACGACATGGTCGAGGAGGCGCTGCGCGGGGTCGGCCATTCCACCGGCGCGCTCACCCACCGGTCGGTGAGTCTGATGGCCGAACAGATGGGGTTCGAGCTCGTCTACGTCGGCGACCTCCCGCACTCGGCGCGTTCGGTCACCGACCTCGCCAACGGACGCATCTACCTTCCCCCCGCATCCATTCCCGGCGGTCATGGCCTGCGCTCGATGGCGTTGCAGGCGATCGCGCACCGCATGCTCGGCCACGAGGCCCCGAACGACTACGCCGAGTTTCTGCAGCAGCGCCTCGAGATCAACTACTTCGCGGCCGCGGCGCTCATGCCCCGCACCCAGGCGGTTCGGTTCCTGCAACAGGCGAAGAGTGACAAGGACATCGCGCTCGAAGACTTCCGGGATGCCTTCGGCGTCACCCACGAAGCAGCCGCGCTGCGCTTCACCAACCTCGCGACCGCCCACCTCGACATGCGGGTGCACTTCATCCGCGTCGGCGGCGACGGGGCGATCTCGAAGGCGTACGAGAACGACGGCCTGCCGCTGCCGATGGATGTCACCGGTTCCGTCGAAGGGGAGATCGTCTGCCGTCACTGGAGCGCCCGTCGGGCCTTCGTGCGCACCAACCGCACGACGGAGTTCTACCAGTACACCGACACCCCCAGCGGCACCTTCTTCGAGTCGACGCAGATCGGCACGAGCGCCGCGAACGACGAGTTCTCGATCACGATCGGGGTGCCCTTCGACGACGCGAAGTACTTCCGCGGTCGGGAGACGACGCGGCGCGAGCAGTCACGATGCCCCGACGCCAGTTGCTGCCGCCGCCCGCCCGAGGATCTTGCCGCGCACTGGCAGGGCAAAGCGTGGTCGAGCGCCAAGGTGCACGCGCACATCTTCTCGCCGCTGCCGTCCGGCACCTTCCCGGGGGTCGACGATCGCGAACTCTACGAGTTTCT
This sequence comes from Pseudolysinimonas sp., assembly GCF_049651805.1. Classification (GTDB taxonomy): domain Bacteria; phylum Actinomycetota; class Actinomycetes; order Actinomycetales; family Microbacteriaceae; genus Pseudolysinimonas_A. Next base: position 5,217 of record NZ_JBASCU010000018.1, on the reverse strand, counting down.
GGAGGCTCACGCCTCGAGCTGAGTCGCGGCGCGCGCACCCGCGGCGCTCAGCCAGCGTGCCGGCTCGGCGATGGCGGCATCCGTCGACCCGGCGAGGTCGACGAGGGCGATGGATGCCACGGGCGAGCCGCCGGGGCCGCGCGGCTCGGCCGAAAACCGACCGGCGATGACGAACGTCTGGCTGACGCCGCACTCCGCCGCGAGTTGGATCCCGTGCCCGACGACCTTTCCCTGGGTGGAGGTGGCATCGAAAGATCCCTCGCCGGTGATCAGCACGCCGCCCGGTCGGAGGTGGCGCCGGAGTCCGGTGAGCCCGGCGATCTCGGGAGCGCCGGGCTGGATGACGGCGTTCCAGGCGGCGAGGAAGCCGTATGCCGTTCCTCCGGCGGCACCGGCGCCCGGGGTCCCGGGATCCACGTCGTAGAGCGATGAGAAGGCCAGAAGCCGTTCCTCGAGTTCGGCGATCTGGTCGGGGGTCGCGCCCTTCTGTGGGCCGTAGACGGCCGCGGCACCCGTCGGGCCGAGCAGTGGGGCGGTCACATCGGTCAGCAGGCGCACTCCCCGTGGTGGCGGCCGTGAGAGGTCGAGCGCCTCGAGGGCGCCCATGCCGCCATCGGTCGACGCGGAGCCGCCGAGTGCGATGACCAGTTCGACGGCACCGGACTCGAGCGCCGCGGCGATCACCTCGCCGAGCCCTCGCGTCGTCGCGCCGAGCGGGTCGAGTCGTTCCATGAGTGCGATGCCGGAGCACTGCGCGAGTTCCACGACGGCGGTGCCGTCGGGCAGGTCGAGCCACTCGCCGGGCACTGGCCGACCGTCGGGTCCGGTGACCAACCCCGCCGACCGGCGCACGGCATCCGGGGTCACCGCCTCGATCGCGTCGAGCGTGCCTTCGCCACCATCCGCCTGGGGCAGTTCGAGCACATCATCGCTCGGGCGAACTGAGCGCCACCCGGCGGCGATCGCCGCCGCCGCGTCACGCGCGGAGATCGAGCCCTTGAAGGAGTCCGGTGCGATCACGACTCTCATGAGTGCCCTCGACACGATTCGAACGTGCGACCTCTTCCTCCGGAGGGAAGCGCTCTATCCACTGAGCTACGAAGGCATATTGCTCGCCTAGGTTAGCAGCATGACCTCCGGCCACCCGCGACGCGAAGTCGGGTCGAGCCTCGTCATCCAGGTCGCCGATCCGACCTCCTTCGTTCTCGCGGTCGCCGTCGCGGAGGGGGTCCCGACCGCGATCGAGACTCTGCACGTGCGCCTCGACGACGAGCCGACCGCGGTGCGCGAGACCACCGACCTGCACGGCACCCGACTGCACCTCTTCGAGACCGGCCCCGGCATCCTCAGCATCGACTACGCCGCGACCATCATCGGCCGCGCCGCCCCCGCTCCGGTCGTCGATCGCGACCTCGTGACCTACCTGCGGCCGAGCCGCTATGTGCAGTCCGACAGCCTCACCGACCGTGCCCGCGAGTTGTTTGTGGGGCTCGAGGGTCGGGGGCTGCTGGGCGCCGTCGAAGAGTGGGTGCATTCACAGCTGCGCTACGACAGCGGCGCGACGAGCCCGATCGGCGGAGCCGTCGAAACGCTCGAGTCGGGCGCCGGCGTCTGCCGGGACTTCGCGAACGTCACGGCGGCCTTCCTGCGCGCGCTCGACGTGCCCGCCCGCATCGTGTCGGTCTACGCCCCTGAGCTGCAGCCGCGCGACTTTCACGCCGTCGTCGAGGCGTGCATCGAGGGCCGCTGGGTCGTCGTCGACGCCACCCGGCTCGCTCCCCGCTCCGGTCTGGTGCGCATCGCGACCGGTCGCGACTCCGCCGACACGGCCTTCCTGACGAACACCCTCGCCGACATCGAGTTGCTCAGCATCGACGTGCGCGCGACGAGCGATGAGTCGTCGATCGAGTCACCCCGGGATGTCGTGGAGCTGAGGTGATCAGAGGGCGCCCAGCGCCGACTCGATGATCGCCGTCGGCTCGCCCGGCTCGAAGAACGCGACAGACGAGATGACGAGCCGGTACCGCCCCTGGAAGACGATCGCCGTGCCGATGTCGCCCTCGACCTCGAAGTAGGCCTCCTCGCCGTACGTAGACACCATCTGGCTCTCGGCGAAGGCCTCGGTCTTCAGCTCGGCGATCTGATCGTCGGTGAACTCGGCCACAGACAGGTCGATCGTGGCCCCGCCCGACTCACGCACCCACTGACATGAGACGCCGCCGGCGGCGACCTGATCGGCCGCGAGGCTACCGGGCTGCGGGGTGAACTCCCCGACGAGCGCGTAGTTGGGGTCGAACGCGTACATCGTGTCGAGGTCGACGAGGTCGGCGCACGCGATTCCGAGCGGCTGGGCTCCGCTCGTCGGCGCGGGCTCCGGACCGTCCGACGACGTCGCCGTCGGTGTGCTCGTCGGATTCGGCAACACCGGTTGTTCCGGAGCGTCGACGCACGCGGTGAGTGCCAGCAGGGCTGCGGCGGCGACGACCGACGCGAACGCGCGTCCGGTCGGGAGCGTGGATGCGACGGGCATACCCCCATCTTCACCCGGCTACGATCGAGCGTTGTGACCCCCGCCGAACTTTCCGCCACATTGCTCGAGCTCGCGCGCTCGGCGGCGGGCGAGCGAGCGGACGAGATCGCACCCGACGACGTCACCCTCGAGCGCCCGCGCAACCGGGATCACGGCGACTGGGCCTCGAATGTCGCCATGAAACTCGGCAAGCGTCTCGGGCTCGACCCGCGCGCCTTCGCGGCCGACCTCGCCACGGCGCTCTCCGCGACCGACGGGGTCGCCGCGGCCGAGGTGGCCGGCCCCGGCTTCCTCAACATCACCCTCGACCCGGCCGCCGCCGGCGCGCTCGCGAAGAGCATCGTCGAACAGGGCGAGCATTACGGCGAGGGCGACCTCTACCCCGGGGTGACGATCAACCTCGAGTTCGTCTCGGCGAACCCGACGGGCCCGATCCATCTCGGCGGCACGAGGTGGGCCGCCGTCGGCGACAGTCTCGCCCGGCTCTTCACCGCCCAGGGCGCGGCGGTGACGCGCGAGTACTACTTCAACGACCACGGCGCGCAGATCGATCGATTCGCGCGCAGCCTGCTCGCCGCCCACCGCGGTGATCCGACGCCGGAGGACGGCTACGGCGGCCAGTACATCTTCGACATCGCCGCACGCGTCGAGGCGGTGTACGACGGCGACCTGTCGGCGCTACGCCCCGAGGAAGCCGAAGACGTCTTCCGTTCGGTCGGCGTCGAGTTGATGTTCGGCGACATCAAGGCGAGCCTGCATGACTTCGGCGTCGACTTCGACGTGTACTTCCATGAGGATTCGTTGCACGAGTCCGGCGCGGTCGAGCGCGCCGTCGCTCGGCTGCGGGAACTCGGCCACATCTACGAGCAAGACGGCGCGATCTGGCTGCGCACGACCGAGTTCGGCGATGACAAAGACCGGGTCGTCATCAAGAGCGACGGCGAGGGCGCCTACATCTCGGGCGACCTCGCGTACTACCTGAACAAGCGGGAGCGCGGGTTCGAGCGCAACCTGATCATGCTCGGCGCCGACCATCACGGGTATCTCAAGCGCCTGATGGCGATGACGGCGGCGTTCGGCGACGAGCCCTTCGTGAACCTCGAGATCCTCATCGGCCAGATGGTGAACCTGGTGCGCGAGGGTGAGGCGGTGCGCATGAGCAAGCGTGCCGGCACCGTCGTCACGATGGAAGACCTCGTGGATGCCGTCGGCGTCGATGCCGCCCGGTATGCGCTGGTGCGCAGCTCCGCCGACTCGGCACTCGACATCGACCTCGACGTTCTCACCAAACGTACGAACGACAACCCGGTCTTCTACGTGCAGTACGCCCACGCCCGCACGAAGGCCGTCGCGCGTAACGCCGCCGAGGCCGGGGTGACCCAGGATGCCTTCGACGCGAGCCTGCTGACGCACGAGACCGAGAGCATCCTGCTGGCGGCGCTCGCCGATTTCCCCCGGGTCGTGCGGCAGGCCGCCGAGTTGCGCGAGCCGCACCGGGTGGCGCGCTACCTCGAAGAGCTCGCCGGCTCGTATCACCGCTGGTACGACGCCTGCCGGGTGAGCCCGTTCGGCGATGAGCAGATCACCGACCTGAATCGCACCCGGCTGTGGCTGAACGACGCCACCGGTCAGGTGCTGCGCAACGGCCTCGGTCTGCTCGGTGTGAGCGCCCCGGAGAGGATGTAGCAGATGAGCACCGAGATCCTGCCGGTCGAGCCGGTGCAGCCCGAGCCGGCGCAGTCCGAAACGGTCGAGGCGCGCAAGCCCCGACGGCGCGGGTGGATCATCGCAGTCATCATCGTCGCCATCGTCGTCGTTCTCGGGATCGTCGCGTTCGTCGTCGCCGAGGCGCTGGCGAAGGACTACGCCCGCGGCTACGTGCGTGATCGCATCGTCGAGGTGCTGAACCTGCCCGACGACGCCGCGGTGGATGTCGACCTCGGGGGTGGCTCGATCATCCTGCAGGCCCTCGCCGGCCGCGTCGACCAGGTCGATGTCGACGTGCCGGAGGTCGCCTTCGGGGAGTTGTCGGGCGCCGTGCGGCTGTACGCGGAAGGCGTTCCACTCGATGAGATGCAGCCGGTGGATGTGCTGGGCGTCGACTTCGCGATCGGCGCGGACGACCTCGGTGCTCTCGGGCAGGGAGCCGGCGCGGAGGGCGCCCCGACGTTCGAGTTCGCCGAGGGGGAGGTGCTGCTGAGTTCTGAGTTCTCACTGTTCGGCGCGACCATCCCGCTCAGCCTGTCGCTCGAGCCGTCGGCCGCTGATGGCGACCTCGTGCTGACCCCGACCAGCATCACGCTCGGCGACGAGACGATCGAATCGGGTGACGACGATTCGTTCTTCGGTCAGCTGCTCTCCGGTCTCTTCCAGCCGCAGAACCTGTGCATCGCCGCGAGCGTTCCCGAGGCGCTTGTGCTGACCGACGCGACGATCGACGACGCCGAGCTCGTGCTCGGGTTCACCGGTGACGGTGCGGCGTTCGGCGGGCCCGAGCTGTCGACGCCCGGCACCTGCCCCGAAGGCTGAGTTCTCGCGCGGCCTGCGGGCGGAATAGACTGGCGCGGGCTTCAGGGACCAATCCGGGTTCGCTCGCCTCACATCCGATCCGTCTTCTCATGTGAGCGTGCTCGTGACCGCCTCTCCTCTCGCACCCGGCTGGCTCGCCCACCCGGATGACGCGAACG
>NZ_JBASCU010000017.1:0-193101 GCF_049651805.1 Pseudolysinimonas sp. | reverse complement strand
ATCCACCCCCCGCCTGGCCGCCGGCGTCCCCCTCGTACGACCTGCCCGCCCCTGCGGCCGCTCCGCAGGCCCCTCCGTCGTACGACCTGCCGCCGCCCGCGGCCGTGCCGTTCGCGGCTCCACCCTCGGATGACCCGCCGTCGGATGACCCGCCGTCGTCGCAACACGTGCCCTCGTACGATCTGCCCGCACCAGGTATCACGTCCTACCCCGGGGCCGCGCCGACGGGGCACGCGTATCCGCCGACCGTCCAGTACCCGGCAGGACTCGACTCCGCCCCGCCTGCTGGACCGAGCTACGACTTTCCCGCATCTGCTCCGCCGCCTTCGCAGCCCGCGCCGCCGCTTGCGCCGCCCGCGCCGCTCGAGGAGCCGCCGTACTACGCGGCGCCGGAACGATACGTGACACCTCCACCGTCCGACGGCCACTCCGGCGCACCGGCGGCCTACGAGGGCTACGCGCCGCAGCCGGCCTACCCGGAGCCACCACCCGATCCCCGCCCGGTCGAGCAGTCGGTCGACGAGCATCCGCTGGTGCGAGCGGAGCCGGCCGTCCCGGCGACGGTCTTCCCGCCGGGGCCGCTTCTGCCGAGTTCGACAGCCGTCGAGACGCCGGACGATCTCGAACGCTCGACCGCCGTCGAAAAGGTCGGGCTCGCTCTGGCCGTCATCGCCGGGCCGATCGGGTTGGCCATGGCGATCGTCAACGCGGTACGCAGCGCGCGTCGCCGGGGGTGGCTCATCGGCGTCGTGCGTGCGTCGCTGGTGCTGGGCGTCATCTCGAGCATCGCGGCCGGCATCGCCGGGTACGTGCTGTGGAATGTGCGGCTCGATCAGATCGCACACGCCGAGATCGCCGCAGCCAGTGCCGAGTTCTGTGCGGCCGCCGAGGCGGATCCGACCATGGTGACGCCGCCGACGCTGGGCTGGCCGGCCCAGGGCGCTTCGGTGGGCGAGTCGATCACGGCTATGCAGGCCTGGACCGATCGCTGGACAACGTTGGCGGCGACTTCGCCGGACAAGCTCCGCACCGGGATGGAGCAGCTCGCCGAGACGGGTCAGAACATCGTCGAATCGGTCACCGAGGCGCGCGTGGTCGACGACGCGACGAACCAGGCGCAGATCGCGGCGTCCGCGGGGGAGTCAGGGGTCGCCGCGTGGCACACGACTTACTGCGTCGAGCCCTGACATTCCGGGCATCTGGGGCGCGACACGCCCGGGATGCGCGCTCGATTTGGCAGAGCGGCCAACGTCACGTAACTTGGTCACTCGTCACCCCAAAGGTGCCGGAAGCCGCAGTGTGAACAACGCCGCTGGAGCATCCGGGCCTCAAGTGGGGACACTCCTCTCGAAGGATCGTCAGGATCCGCGCTGATCAGAGCTTCAAGCTGACAGGCGCGACCAGACGAGCTAGAGTGGGGAGCCCAGCGCGAGGAACCGCTTCGGTTCGGCGTGTCGCTTGACACGCACGCCCGCGCTGGTAGGTTAGAGCAGTTGCCCTGAATCCCTCCCGAAACGGTCGGGGTTCTGGCGCGCCCGATCCTTGAGAACTCAACAGCGTGCACTATGTCAAATGCCAAATACCTCTGTCGGTGACCTCGGTCACCGACGAGATTCCTTTGGATTGACGGATTGTCAGTAGACAATCCTTTAGTCAGATCAACTCGCGCAGTCTCGTCCCATTCCGGACGAGGTGCGCACCGGTTTGCCGGCGGCCTCGGTCGTCGTGCTACCAAACCTTACGGAGAGTTTGATCCTGGCTCAGGATGAACGCTGGCGGCGTGCTTAACACATGCAAGTCGAACGGTGAAGCAGGAGCTTGCTCCTGTGGATCAGTGGCGAACGGGTGAGTAACACGTGAGTAACCTGCCCCAGACTCTGGGATAAGCGTTGGAAACGACGTCTAATACCGGATACGAGACGAGAAGGCATCTTCATCGTCTGGAAAGAATTTCGGTCTGGGATGGACTCGCGGCCTATCAGGTAGTTGGTGAGGTAACGGCCCACCAAGCCTACGACGGGTAGCCGGCCTGAGAGGGTGACCGGCCACACTGGGACTGAGACACGGCCCAGACTCCTACGGGAGGCAGCAGTGGGGAATATTGCACAATGGGCGCAAGCCTGATGCAGCAACGCCGCGTGAGGGACGACGGCCTTCGGGTTGTAAACCTCTTTTAGCAGGGAAGAAGCGAAAGTGACGGTACCTGCAGAAAAAGCACCGGCTAACTACGTGCCAGCAGCCGCGGTAATACGTAGGGTGCAAGCGTTATCCGGAATTATTGGGCGTAAAGAGCTCGTAGGCGGTTTGTCGCGTCTGCTGTGAAAACCCGAGGCTCAACCTCGGGCCTGCAGTGGGTACGGGCAGACTAGAGTGCGGTAGGGGAGATTGGAATTCCTGGTGTAGCGGTGGAATGCGCAGATATCAGGAGGAACACCGATGGCGAAGGCAGATCTCTGGGCCGTAACTGACGCTGAGGAGCGAAAGCGTGGGGAGCGAACAGGATTAGATACCCTGGTAGTCCACGCCGTAAACGTTGGGAACTAGATGTGGGGGCCATTCCACGGCTTCCGTGTCGCAGCTAACGCATTAAGTTCCCCGCCTGGGGAGTACGGCCGCAAGGCTAAAACTCAAAGGAATTGACGGGGGCCCGCACAAGCGGCGGAGCATGCGGATTAATTCGATGCAACGCGAAGAACCTTACCAAGGCTTGACATATACGAGAACGCTGCAGAAATGTAGAACTCTTTGGACACTCGTATACAGGTGGTGCATGGTTGTCGTCAGCTCGTGTCGTGAGATGTTGGGTTAAGTCCCGCAACGAGCGCAACCCTCGTTCTATGTTGCCAGCACGTTATGGTGGGAACTCATAGGAGACTGCCGGGGTCAACTCGGAGGAAGGTGGGGATGACGTCAAATCATCATGCCCCTTATGTCTTGGGCTTCACGCATGCTACAATGGCCGGTACAAAGGGCTGCAATACCGCAAGGTGGAGCGAATCCCAAAAAGCCGGTCTCAGTTCGGATTGAGGTCTGCAACTCGACCTCATGAAGTCGGAGTCGCTAGTAATCGTGGATCAGCAACGCCACGGTGAATACGTTCCCGGGCCTTGTACACACCGCCCGTCAAGTCATGAAAGTCGGTAACACCCGAAGCCAGTGGCCCAACCGCAAGGAGGGAGCTGTCGAAGGTGGGATCGGTGATTAGGACTAAGTCGTAACAAGGTAGCCGTACCGGAAGGTGCGGCTGGATCACCTCCTTTCTAAGGAGCACTGTGCTAGCCGGCTCGCCGGATCTAGCCAGAGCCATGCCAGGCCGAACGTGCCTGGATGGAGCTCATGGGTGGAACATTTGACTAGGCGTCGGCGCGACGCTCGAGACCTCAGTACTTCCTTCGGGAATGGAACGGGTCGGAAGCGAAGAGCCGGCGCATGCACGCTGTTGGGTCCTGAGGGACCGGTCGCGTCTCTTCGGAGACACAACCAACCTCAGGACCTATTTCGCGTCTGGCCAGCAGGCGAGGCGCGAGTAGGTACCGCCCGTACTTTGAGAACTACACAGTGGACGCGAGCATCTTAGATCCGAGATCCCTCACTCTTTGAGGGAGAGGATCTCGAGATCTACATGGTGAACCGACGTGCCACGGCTTCTTAGGAAGTCACGGCACGTCATTCACTGGTCAATCTTGCAGCCGACGGAAACCGTCTCTTCGGAGAGGGAAGTACGACCGGCTGCACGATCGATTCAAAACTCATGTAGTCAAGTTTCTAAGAGCAGACGGTGGATGCCTTGGCATCTGGAGCCGAAGAAGGACGTAGCAATCTGCGATAAGCCTCGGGGAGTTGATAAGCGAACTTTGATCCGAGGATGTCCGAATGGGGAAACCCCGTCAGGCGTACTTTGTGCGACCTGATGACTCCCGCCTGAATATATAGGGCGGGTAGAGGGAACGTGGGGAAGTGAAACATCTCAGTACCCACAGGAAGAGAAAGCAACCGCGATTCCGTAAGTAGTGGCGAGCGAAACCGGAACAGGCCAAACCGATCATGTGTGATAGCCGGCAGGCGTTGCATGATCGGGGTAGCGGGACCTTCACGTACTTCTGCCGAAGTACACGTTGACATGCGCAATATAGGTGAACGGCATTGAAAGGCCGACCATAGAGGGTGCCAGTCCCGTAACCGAAATGTTGTGCAGCGGCGGAAGGGATCCCAAGTAGCACGGGGCCCGAGAAATCCCGTGTGAATCTGCCAGGACCACCTGGTAAGCCTAAATACTCCCAGATGACCGATAGCGGACAAGTACCGTGAGGGAAAGGTGAAAAGTACCCCGGGAGGGGAGTGAAATAGTACCTGAAACCGTCTGCTTACAAACCGTTGGAGCCTCCCTAGTAGGGGTGACAGCGTGCCTTTTGAAGAATGAGCCTGCGAGTTAGTGGTATGTGGCGAGGTTAACCCGAGAGGGGAAGCCGTAGCGAAAGCGAGTTCGAATAGAGCGATTCAGTCGCATGCCCTAGACCCGAAGCGAAGTGATCTATCCATGGCCAGGTTGAAGCGACGGTAAGACGTCGTGGAGGACCGAACCCACTTGGGTTGAAAACCGAGGGGATGAGCTGTGGATAGGGGTGAAAGGCCAATCAAACTTCGTGATAGCTGGTTCTCTCCGAAATGCATTTAGGTGCAGCGTTGCGTGTTTCTTGCCGGAGGTAGAGCTACTGGATGGCCGATGGGCCCTACAAGGTTACTGACGTCAGCCAAACTCCGAATGCCGGTAAGTGAGAGCGCAGCAGTGAGACGGTGGGGGATAAGCTTCATCGTCGAGAGGGAAACAACCCAGACTACCGACTAAGGCCCCTAAGCGTGTGCTAAGTGGGAAAGGATGTGGAGTTGCAGAGACAACCAGGAGGTTGGCTTAGAAGCAGCCACCCTTGAAAGAGTGCGTAATAGCTCACTGGTCAAGTGATTCCGCGCCGACAATGTAACGGGGCTCAAGCACACCGCCGAAGTCGTAGGATTCGCATATTTGGTAGGCCTTCGTGGTCCAGCCATGCGGATCGGTAGGAGAGCGTCGTGTGGCGAGTGAAGCGGCGGGGTAACCCAGCCGTGGACGCCACACGAGTGAGAATGCAGGCATGAGTAGCGAAAGACATGTGAGAAACATGTCCTCCGAAAACCCAAGGGTTCCAGGGTCAAGCTAATCTTCCCTGGGTAAGTCGGGACCTAAGGCGAGGCCGACAGGCGTAGTCGATGGACAACGGGTTGATATTCCCGTACCGGCGAAGAACCGCCCCAACCAATCCAGTAGTGCTAAGAGTCCTAATCCGGCAGATGGATCCCTTCGGGGTGAAGCAGCCGGCCTAACGCTCGACCCCATTCTGGTGCGGTTAGCGTATTAACAGGTGTGACGCAGGAAGGTAGCTGAGCCGGGCGATGGTTGTCCCGGTGTAAGGATGTAGGGCGAGAGATAGGCAAATCCGTCTCTCACATAGCCTGAGATCCGATGCGTACCCCTCACGGGGGAAATCAGTGATCCTATGCTGCCAAGAAAAGCATCGACGCGAGGTTCTAGCCGCCCGTACCCCAAACCGACTCAGGTGGGTAGGTAGAGAATACCAAGGAGATCGAGAGAATCGTGGTTAAGGAACTCGGCAAAATGCCCCCGTAACTTCGGGAGAAGGGGGGCCTGAGGCGTGAAGGGATTTGCTCCTGGAGCGTTTGAAGGCCGCAGAGACCAGTGGGAAGCGACTGTTTACTAAAAACACAGGTCCGTGCTAAGTCGCAAGACGATGTATACGGACTGACGCCTGCCCGGTGCTGGAAGGTTAAGAGGAAGGGTTAGCTTCGGCGAAGCTCTGAATTTAAGCCCCAGTAAACGGCGGTGGTAACTATAACCATCCTAAGGTAGCGAAATTCCTTGTCGGGTAAGTTCCGACCTGCACGAATGGCGTAACGACTTCCCAGCTGTCTCAACCGCGAACTCGGCGAAATTGCACTACGAGTAAAGATGCTCGTTACGCGCAGCAGGACGGAAAGACCCCGTGACCTTTACTACAGCTTGGTATTGGTGTTCGGTGTGGCTTGTGTAGGATAGGTGGGAGACTTTGAAGCGGGCACGCCAGTGTTCGTGGAGTCATTGTTGAAATACCACTCTGGTCACTCTGGATATCTAACTTCGAACCGTAATCCGGTTCAGGGACAGTGCCTGGTGGGTAGTTTAACTGGGGCGGTTGCCTCCCAAAAAGTAACGGAGGCGCCCAAAGGTTCCCTCAACCTGGTTGGCAATCAGGTGTCGAGTGTAAGTGCACAAGGGAGCTTGACTGTGAGACCGACGGGTCGAGCAGGGACGAAAGTCGGGACTAGTGATCCGGCAGTGGCTTGTGGAAGCGCTGTCGCTCAACGGATAAAAGGTACCTCGGGGATAACAGGCTGATCTTGCCCAAGAGTCCATATCGACGGCATGGTTTGGCACCTCGATGTCGGCTCGTCGCATCCTGGGGCTGGAGTAGGTCCCAAGGGTTGGGCTGTTCGCCCATTAAAGCGGTACGCGAGCTGGGTTTAGAACGTCGTGAGACAGTTCGGTCCCTATCCGCTGCGCGCGTAGGAAATTTGAGAAGATCTGTCCCTAGTACGAGAGGACCGGGACGGACGAACCTCTGGTGTGTCAGTTGTTCCGCCAGGAGCACCGCTGATTAGCTACGTTCGGAACGGATAACCGCTGAAAGCATCTAAGCGGGAAGCCGGCTTCAAGATGAGATTTCCATCCCTTAGGGGGAGAGGCTCCCAGCTAGACGACTGGGTTGATAGGCAGGATGTGGAAGTGGGGACTAAAGACCCATGGAGCTGACCTGTACTAATAAGCCGATAACTTGATAACACACAGTTTTGCATGGTCTGTGAAAACAGATTGCTGCTCGCGTCCACTTGTAGCTCTCGACGTACGGTCGGCTGCATCGTTTACCCGCCTTTCAGGCGGCGAGCCGGTGTGGAAGAGCTAAGTCAATAGTGTTACGGCGGCCATAGCGAAGGGGAAACGCCCGGTCACATTCCGAACCCGGAAGCTAAGACCTTCTGCGCCGATGGTACTGCGAGGGCGACCTCGTGGGAGAGTAGGACACCGCCGGACTTCTTTGAGAAAGGGGCTACCCGCATGCCGGGTAGCCCCTTTCTGCGTTAACGCCCCTTCCTCAGTATCAGGAGCCTCAGATGAGCGACCCGTCATCCCGCCGGCCGAAGCCGCGAACCGATCGCAAACCGCCCACGGGTAGACCCAGCGACCGCAAGCCGACGGATCGTCAGCCCAGCGACCGCAAGCCGACGGATCGAAAGCCGACGGATCGAAAGCCGTACGAACGCCAGTCGTACGAGCGCAAGGCGTTCGACCGAGCTGCAGCAGGGACAGATCGCCGGCCGCCCCGCGCGGACGACGATCGTCCGCGCCACGACGACCCCGAGATCCCCGAAGACGTCACCGCGAATCTTCTCGACAAGGTGGCCCGCGCGGAACTGAAGACCCTCAGCAAGGACAACGCGGACTGGGTCGCGCGTCATCTGGTGATGGCGGGGCGGCTCATCGACAGCGATCCCGATCTGGCGCACAAGCACGCCCAGGCGGCAGGACGCCGGGCCGGCCGGGTCGCGGTGGTGCGCGAATCGGTCGGAATCACCGCCTACGCGCTCGGCGAGTTCGAGCTCGCCCTCCGCGAGCTGCGCACCTACCGCCGTATTTCGGGCCGCGACGACCAGTTGCCTCTCATGGTCGACAGCGAACGGGGCATCGGGCGACCCGAGAAGGCGCTCGAGCTGGGCCGATCGGTTCGTCGCGCCTCGCTCGACGTGCCCGTTCAGGTCGCTCTGGCGATCGCGATGTCCGGCGCCCGTCTCGACCTCGGCCAGCCGGATGCGGCTCTCACCGAACTGCAGATTCCGCAGCTCGATCCTGAGCGTGCCTACGCCTGGAGCCCCGCACTGTTCGACGCGTACGCGACGGTGCTCGAAGACCTCGGTCGTGCCGAGGAGGCCGAACAGTGGTGGCAGCGGTCGGACCGCGCCACGACTGCCCTCGAGAACGCCGCCATTCCCGAAGGTGAAGACACCGTCGAGATCATCGACGAGGACTGGGATCCCGATGCCCCGCATTGAACGGAGCCCCCGCACGGAGGCGAGCCACCAGTCTCGACCCACTCCACTCGACGGTGTCGACGTTGTGCTCGCCGACCTCGACGGGGTGGTCTATCGCGGCGACGATGCCATTCCGCACGCCGTCCAGAGCATCAACCGTGTTCAGACGTCCCGCCGCGTCGGGTACCTCACCAACAATGCGTCGCGCACCGACGCGACGGTGGCCGCCCACCTGACGAACCTCGGGCTCTCCGTGGCTCCCGACGACGTCGTCACCTCGCCTCAGGCGGCCGTGAAGCTGCTCATCGACCTCGTCGAACCCGGAAGTCGCATCCTCGTCGTCGGCGGCGACGGACTCACCACCGAGGTGGAACGTGCCGGTTTCACCGTCGTACGGTCCGCCGACGATGCCCCGGCTGCCGTCATCCAGGGGTTCGCCCCACAGGTCGCGTGGACCGACCTCGCCGAGGCGGCGTACGCGCTGCGCGCGCCGGAGGGAACCGATGGCATCCCGTGGGTGGCGACCAACACCGATTGGACGATTCCGCAGGCCCGCGGCACCGCTCCGGGCAACGGAACGCTCGTGTCGGCCGTGCACACGGCCGTCGGCCGGCTGCCGGTGGTCGCCGGCAAGCCGGAGCGCGCGATCTTCGACGCCGCTGCGACCCGTTTCGCGGCGCAGGCTCCGTTGGTGATCGGCGATCGCCTCGATACCGACATCCTCGGCGCCAACCGGGCCGGCATGGCATCCGCTCTCGTCCTCACGGGCATCGACGGCCCGAAGCAGGTGCTCGCCGCTGAGGCCGATTCGCGCCCCACCTTTGTGCTCGGCGACCTGCGCGAGCTGTTCGCCCCGTACCCGCAGGTGACGATCAGCGAGAAACGGGGCGCGAAACTCGTGGCGGTGGGTGCCGCCGTCGTCAAGGTCGACCGCAACGCCGTCACGCTCGCGCGCCGAGGTGACCCGGTCGACGTGTTGCGAGCCGCCGCAGCCGCCATCTGGGGTGGCGGCGTGCCGATCTACGCGCTCGAGGTGGCCCCCGAGCTCTACGCCTCGCAGCTATCGTGGGCATCATGACCGGCGAGCAGATGCGCGAAGACGGCGAGGGCGACGCCTTGCTCTCTCGGTTGAAGGTCATCGAAGATCAGCCCCTCGAGACCCGCGCCGAGCACCTCGCGCAGGTCTACGAAGAGCTGCGCGCGACGCTGGAATCCGGCGACAGCCGCGTCGGCGACGCCCGCCCCAGCGCCTGACGTGACCGAGTTCGCCCGCCTCGACGCCGAACTCGTACGCCGCGGTCTCGCCCGATCACGCGCTCTCGCGGTCTCCGCGATCGAGGAGGGTCGGGTGCAGGTCGACGGACGCCCGGTTGTGAAGGCTGCCACGAAGGTGGCGGCGGATGCCGAGCTCGCCATCGACGGCGAGAACCGGTACGTCAGCCGGGCGGCACTGAAGCTCGTGGGCGCGCTCGACCGGTTCGCGATCGACCCCGCGGGGCGGCTCGCCCTCGATGTCGGAGCGTCTACCGGCGGCTTCACGCAGGTGCTGCTCGAGCGCGGCGCGCGCGAAGTCATCGCGCTCGACGTCGGGCACAGGCAACTGTCGCCGGTGGTGCGCAGCGATCCCCGGGTGCGCGTCGTCGAGGGCGTCAACGCGCGCGCGCTCGATCCGGCCGGACTGGCCACGGCATCCGGTACCGAAGAGCGGCCCGATCTGGTGACCGCCGACCTCTCGTTCATCTCCCTGCCGACCGTGCTGCCGGCCCTCGCCGCGAGCGTCGCCCCCGACGCCGACTTCGTTCTGCTCGTGAAACCGCAGTTCGAGGTGGGGCGGCAGGGGGTTCGGGAAGGCATCGTGCGCGATGCGGCACTGCGCCACGACGCGGTGCGCGGGGTCGTCTGGGCGGCCTGGGATGCCGGACTCGAGACGGCAGGAATCGCCCCCTCCCCAGTGCTCGGCAGCAACGGCAACCAGGAGTACCTGCTGTGGGCACGGCGCGCTGTCGGATCCCATCCCCCAGAATGGGAGAGCGTGATCGGCACCCTGCCGTAGCGTGCGCCCCGTTGGAGGAACTCGTGTCACCACACCGCCACCTCCTTGTCGTTGCGCACACCGGACGCCCCGATTCCCTTCAGGCCGGCGTCGACGTGTGTCGCCAGTTGTTCGCGGCGGGCATTACCCCGGTACTCTCGGCCGACGACCACGGCGATCTCGTCGGAGCCGCGCCCGATCTCGATCCCGTAGCGATCCTCGGTGAGCAAGTCGCACCGAGTGACCTCGAACTCGTGATCGTGCTCGGCGGCGACGGCACGATCTTGCGTGCCGCCGAACTCGCGCGCGGGTGCGACGCCCCGCTGCTGGGCGTCAACCTCGGGCACGTGGGGTTCCTCGCCGAGGCGGAACGCGAAGATCTGCACGACACTGTGGAGCGCGCGCTCGCCCGCGACTACGTCGTCGAGGAGCGCATGACCGTCTCGGTGCGGGTGAAGGTCGACGAGCAGGTCGTGTTCGAGACCTGGGCGTTGAACGAGGCATCCGTCGAGAAGGCCAGCCGTGAGCGCTCGCTGGAGGTGGCGATCGAGGTCGACGGCCGCCCGATCTCGACGTTCGGCTGCGATGGCGTCGTCATGTCAACGCCGACCGGATCCACCGCTTATTCGTTCTCGGCCGGCGGACCCGTCGTCTGGCCGAGTGTCGAAGCGCTGCTGATGGTGCCGCTCTCGGCGCACGCGCTCTTCGCCCGTCCGCTCGTCGTCGGGCCGGAATCCGCGCTCGCGGTGGAGCTGCTGCGCCGCACGCCCGGAACCGGGGTGCTCTGGGCCGACGGTCGCCGCACGTTCGACCTGCCGGCCGCCGCACGGGTGGTCGTGCGTCGTTCGCCGACTCCCGTGCGTCTTGCCCGGCTCAGCCCACGACCCTTCGCCGAGCGGCTCGTCAATAAGTTCGGTCTTCCCGTCGCCGGGTGGCGCGGCCCGACGTCCGACGAGGGGCCGCGTTCGTCGCCCGAAGGGCGAGTGGCGACGTGATCGAAGAGATCTCGATCCGCGACCTCGGCGTGATCGGCGAGGCGCGCCTGCCGCTCGGGCCGGGGTTCACCGCGCTGACGGGGGAGACCGGTGCGGGAAAGACCATGGTCGTGACCGCACTGGGCCTGTTGCTCGGTGAGCGCGGCGACAGCGGTGCGGTGCGCTCGGGCAGCCCGCAGGCGATTGTCGAGGGTCACTGGCAGATCGACGGCACCGGGGCGGTCGCCGACCGGGTGCGCGACGCCGGCGGCGATGTGGATGTCGCGGCCGATGGGCGAGCGCACCTCATCCTCGGTCGCTCGGTGGGCTCCGACGGGCGCAGCCGCGCGACGGTCGGGGGCCGATCGGCGCCGGTGGGGGTGCTGGCGGAGCTCAGCCCACACCTGGTGGTCGTGCACGGGCAATCCGACCAGATCCGGTTGAAGTCGGCGGTCGCGCAGCGCGAGGCGCTCGATCGATTCGCGGGGGCTCCGCTGGCTGCGCTGCTCGGCGACTACCAGGATGCCTTCCAACGCTGGCAGGCCGACCGCGCCGAGCTCGACCTGCTCGTCGCCGAACGCGACCGGCGGGTGCGCGAAGCAGAGGAACTGCGCATCGCGATGGCGGAGATCGAGGCCGCGGCGCCCCAGCGTGGGGAAGATGTCGCCCTCGCCGAGCAGGCCGAGCGGCTCACCAACCTCGAAGACCTGCGCATCGCGGCGACGGAAGCGCGAGAGGCGGTCTCGACGCAACTGGGCGACGGTGCCGACGCTACGGCGCTCGTCGACAGCGCACGGCGTTCCCTCGATCGGGTCGTCGCCCACGATTCGACGCTCGCTCCGATCACTGAGCAGCTCGACGCCGCCTCGTTCGCCCTCGCCGAGATCTCGGGTGCGCTCTCCAGCTATCTCGGGGGTCTGGATGCCGACGGTGCACGCGAACTGGAGGGAATCCAGGAGCGACGCGCTGCCCTCACCGCGCTGACCCGCCGCTACGGCCCATCTCTCGACAACGTCATCGACTACCTCGAGTCGGGCAGTACCCGGCTGCTCGAGCTCGACAACGATGCCGACCGCATCGAGCAGCTCACCGCGGAAGTCGACGCCGGTCTCGCCCGCGTTCACGATCTCGCCGCGCGATTGACCGAGCTGCGCCGCGCGGCGGCGTCCCGGTTGCAGGATGCCGTGTCGGCGGAGCTGCAGGCGCTCGCGATGCCCGACGCGCGGCTCACGATCGAGGTCGACGAGCGCGAGCTGACTCTCACCGGGCACGACCAGGTGACGCTTCTGTTGCAGCCGCATCCCGGTGCGGAGCCCCGCCCGCTCGGCAAGGGGGCCTCGGGTGGCGAGTTGTCGCGTGTGATGCTGGCCATCGAGGTCGTGCTCGCCGGATCCGACCCGGTGCCCACGTTCGTCTTCGACGAGGTGGATGCCGGCGTCGGCGGCGCATCGGCGTCCGAGATCGGGCGGCGATTGGCGAAACTGGCGCAGACCGCGCAGGTGATCGTCGTCACGCACCTCGCCCAGGTTGCGGCCTATTCGACCAACCACCTCGTCGTCGAGAAGGGCACCGACGGTTCGGTCACGACCAGCAACGTGCGCCTCGTACACGCCGACGACCGCGCGTTCGAGATGGCGCGACTGCTGTCGGGGTCACCCGACTCCGAACACGCCCTCGCGCACGCCAAAGAGCTGCTCGAGCAGGCGCACGGCACCTGGGTGTGATCCGACGCCCGAGACGGACGTCGGCGCTGGCGCCGCACGGAGGCCAGAAATGGCCTCCGTCTTGAGCGAGCGCGCGCGCGTCACAGCCAACCGTGACTCCGGTGAGATACGCTGAAACCCCGTGGTGATCAACTCCGCTCGATACAGCGCTGGCCCGGTTCGTACCAAACACATCTTCGTCACCGGAGGTGTCGTTTCGTCCCTTGGTAAGGGACTCACCGCGGCGTCGCTGGGGAATCTGCTCACCGCCCGCGGCCTCCGGGTGAAGATGCAGAAACTCGACCCGTATCTGAACGTCGACCCGGGAACGATGAACCCGTTCCAGCACGGCGAGGTCTTCGTCACCGACGACGGCGCCGAGACCGATCTCGACATCGGCCACTACGAGCGCTTCCTCGACATCAACCTCGACCAGGCCGCCAACGTCACCACGGGCCAGATCTATTCGCGAGTCATCGAACGCGAACGCCACGGCGAGTATCTCGGCGATACGGTGCAGGTCATCCCGCACATCACCGACGAGATCAAGCGGCGGATGCGGCTGCAGGCGGAAGCCCCGGCTGACGGATCCGCCCCGCCCGATGTGATCATCACCGAGATCGGCGGCACCGTCGGCGATATCGAGAGCCTCCCGTTCATCGAGTCCGCGCGCCAGGTGCGCCACGAACTCGGCCGCCAGAACGTCTTCTTCGTGCACGTCTCGCTCGTGCCGTTCATGGGCGCCTCGGGCGAGCAGAAGACCAAGCCGACGCAACACTCGGTCGCGGCGTTGCGCTCCATCGGCATCCAGCCCGACGCCCTCGTGCTGCGCAGCGACCGCCCGGTGTCCGAGTCCAACCGCCGCAAGATCGCTCTCATGTGCGACGTCGAAGAGCAGGCCGTGGTCAACGCGATCGACGTCGCGAGCATCTACGACATCCCGACGATGCTGCACGAGCAGGGGCTCGACGCCTACATCATCGACCAGTTGAAACTGCCGGCCGGCAAAGTCGAGTGGGATGGTTGGCAGGACCTGCTGAAGACCGTGCACGACCCGAAGTACGAACTCACGATCGCGCTCGTCGGCAAGTACATCGATCTGCCGGACGCCTACCTCTCGGTGACCGAAGCGCTGAAGGCCGGAGGCTTCGCCCACGAGAGCAGGGTCGTCGTCAAGTGGGTCGCCTCTGACCTGTGCGAGACGCCGGGGGGCGCCGCGCACGAACTGGCGGATGTCGACGGCATCCTGGTGCCCGGCGGCTTCGGGGTTCGCGGCATCGAGGGCAAGCTCGGTGCCCTGCGGTTCGCCCGCGAGAACAAGATCCCCACGCTCGGCATCTGCCTCGGGCTGCAGTGCATGGTCGTCGAATACGCGCGGAATGTCGTCGGTCTCGCGGGCGCCTCGTCGAGCGAGTTCGACCCCGACACCGAGTTCCCGGTGATCGCGACGATGGCCGAACAGGTCGACCTGCTCGCCCGCGGTGACATGGGTGGCACGATGCGCCTCGGCCTCTATGAGGCACGCTTCGAGCCCGGCTCGATCGTCGAAGGTCTCTACGGAGCTTCGACGGCATCCGAACGTCACCGCCACCGCTACGAGGTCAACAACACCTATCGCCAGCAGATTGCGGATGCCGGACTGGTCTTCTCGGGCATCTCGCCCGACCGGTCGCTCGTGGAGTACATCGAGCTGCCCGTCGAGGTGCACCCGTTCTACGTCGCCACGCAGGCCCACCCCGAGCTGCGGTCGCGGCCGAACCGCCCGCATCCGCTGTTCCGCGGGCTCATCGGCGCGGCACTGGAGCGGCAGCAGGCGAGCCGGTTGTTCGAGGTCGCCGATCCGGGGGAGCCTGCGATGGTCGAGGCTCATGCCGCGGAGCCGGTCGCGCAGCCCGCGCAGGCCTGACCCCGATGGATCTCGAGGCGCTGGATTCCGGACCGCTCGAGGATGTCGTCGATCCGGCGCCCGTATTGAAGCGCGAGACGGTGTTCGACGGCCGGGTCTGGGACATCGTGCGGGAGACCGTGACCTTCGGCGGTGCCCCCATGACGCGCGAGTACATGGAGCATCCGGGGGCGGTCGTCGTCGCCGCGATCGATGACGGCGAACGGATTCTGGTCATCAACCAGTACCGACACCCGATCGGGATGCGCGATTGGGAGCTGCCGGCCGGCCTGCTCGATGTACCCGGCGAAGACAAGCTCGCCGCCGCGCAGCGCGAACTCGCGGAGGAAGTCGATCTGGTGGCCAGCGAATGGCGCGAGCTGGTGGCGTACCACCCGTCGGCCGGGGGCAGCGATGAGGTGATCACGATCTTCGAAGCGCGCGGACTGTCGGCGGCACCGGGCATCCATGACCGCACCGACGAGGAAGCCGAGATCGTCGTGCGGTGGGTACCCCTCGACGACGTGCGCGACGGCATCACCGCGGGACGCCTCCACAACGGGCCGCTCATCACGGCGGCGCTCCTGGTGCATGCCCGACGCTGACGGCGGCATCCCGGTCGGGCTCGCCACCGACCTCGACCGCTACCTGCGGCATCTCGCGATCGAGCGGGGTCGGTCGCCGCACACGATCGCCGCCTATCGTCGCGACCTGAGCCGCCTGCTCGACTCCCTGCGCAGAGCGGGGATCTCGGATGCCGGAACGATCGCCCCCCGACATCTGGTCGCCTTCGCCCGGGAGCTTCGCGAAGGCCCCGCGCCGCTCGCCGCCTCGTCGGTGGCTCGCATGCTCTCCAGTGTCCGGGGCTTCACGCGGTTTCTCGTCGACGAGCAGCGCATTCCCGTCGATCCGGCGGCCGACCTCATCGCTCCGAAGTTGCCCGACCGGCTGCCGAAAGCGCTGACGATCGCGCAGGTGGAGAGCCTCTTGGCGGCGACCGACGGCGACGAGCCGGGCGTGCTGCGCGATCGGGCGCTGCTCGAGCTGCTCTACGCCACCGGCGCACGGGTCTCGGAGGCGGTGTCGCTCAACGTCGATGATCTCGTCGGCGAGGCGGGAACGACCGATCTGGTGCGCCTGTTCGGTAAGGGCTCGAAGCAGCGCATCGTGCCGGTCGGTAGCTACGCGCGGGCGGCGATCGACGCCTACCTGGTGCGGTCCCGCCCGGTGCTTTCGGTGCGAGGTCGGGCCACGCCGGCGCTCTTCCTCGGCATGCGCGGAGCTCGCCTCTCGCGGCAGAACGCGTGGCTCGTCATCCGGGCCGCCGCGGCGCGCGCGCAGCTCGACGTCGAGGTGTCGCCGCACAGCCTGCGGCACTCGTTCGCCACACACCTGCTGCAAGGCGGGGCCGACGTGCGGGTCGTGCAAGAGCTGCTCGGACACGCGAGCGTGGCGACGACGCAGATCTACACCCGGGTCACCGCCGACGCCCTGCGCGACATGTACGTCACGGCGCACCCCCGGGCGCGTTGAAGTTTCAAGTTCAACTTGAGCTGGAGCCGAACCTGACGCGGCCGGGCGCGTTCATCCGGGGGCCGCGGGAAGCCCGACATACACTCGGGCCATGGCGGGGCATCGACAGGATGTGACCGAGCTGCCGGGGCTGGAAGCCCCCGAGCTCGGACCCACGGGGCGCCCGGCGAGCTTCTTCCCCGAGCCCGCGGCGCTCAAGCGGCACGGTCCGGCGCGCATCATCGCCTTGTGCAACCAGAAGGGCGGGGTCGGCAAGACGACCACGTCGATCAACCTCGGTGCGACGCTCGCGGAGTACGGCCGCCGCGTGCTGGCCGTTGACTTCGACCCGCAGGGGGCGCTGAGCGCCGGCCTCGGCGTTCCGACGCACGACGTCCCGACGATCTACGACCTGCTGCTGGGTTCGAGTACCGCCGTCGTCGACACGATCGTTTCAACGTCGACCCCGGGGCTCGACGTCATCCCGGCCAACATCGATCTCTCGGCCGCCGAAGTTCACCTCGTCAATGAGGTCGCCCGCGAACAGATCCTCGCGCGGGTACTGCGTCAGGTGTCGGACAAGTACGACGTCATCCTCATCGACTGTCAGCCGTCGCTCGGTCTGCTCACCATCAACGCGCTCACCGCGGCACACGGGGTGCTGATCCCGCTGGAGTGCGAGTACTTCGCGCTGCGCGGCGTCGCGCTGCTGGTCGAGACGATCGAGAAGGTGCGCGATCGGCTCAACCCGGCCATCCAGCTCGACGGCATCCTCGCGACGATGTACGACGCTCGCACCTTGCATTCCCGCGAGGTGCTTCAGCGCGTCGTCGAAGCCTTCGGGCCCCAGGTGCTCGAGACCGTCATCGGTCGCAGCGTCAAGCTGCCCGACGCCTCGGTCGCCGCGGAGCCGGTCACGATGTTCGCCCCCGAGCACGCCGTCACCGAGGCGCACCGGCAACTCGCCCGCGAACTCATCGCTCGCGGAGCCGTCGCCTAACCCGAGGCAGTCGCCGGTGTCAGGCCTCGAGCGAGGTGCCGCAGCTCGAACAGGTCGGCCGGGCGGCGACGATCATCCAGCAGCTCGGGCAGGTGACCTCCCGCAGGCTTGGCACGGGTGTCGCCCGAGCGCGCGGGGTCGCGGTGGCGCGCTGCCGCGGGTCGCGGCGCGGGGTGGTGGGCCGCGCGACCACTCGACGGTGAACCTCGGCGACGCCGCCGTCGGCCGGCAGGTCGTCGGCGTAGGCGCGGTAGCACTCCAGCCGCCGCTCGGCTTTCACCCGATCGTCGGTGTCGCCCAGACACAGCGAAGCGAGTGGTGGC
Source organism: Pseudolysinimonas sp. (assembly GCF_049651805.1). Taxonomy (GTDB): domain Bacteria; phylum Actinomycetota; class Actinomycetes; order Actinomycetales; family Microbacteriaceae; genus Pseudolysinimonas_A. Next base: position 175,557 of record NZ_JBASCU010000017.1, on the reverse strand, counting down.
TCGCCTCGGCGCAGCGCCTCGGCCGAGACCCGGCCGAGCAACTTGTCCATCCAGGTGATCGCGGGCTGGTCGTGCGCGATTCCCGACTGCTGCTGCACCCGCGCGGCAAGCTGCTCGTCGGTGAGGACGGCGTGGTAGGTGTGCGCCGTCTCAAGGAGGGCATTGCGGGCGATCGGCGTCCACGTGGTGAGCGCGTCGCTGTTGGAAACGTAGGAGCCGTTGGCACGGTGAGGCATCTGGAGCTGGGTTCCTTCCCGCAATCGACCCTAGCTCTGGCAACTAAGCTCGCGTTTCATGCAGGACGCTTCCGTGACGGTGGATGAGGCCGCCGAAGCGCCCGACGCACCGGCCGGCTTCCGGCTGACCCTCTCGAACTTCGAAGGGCCTTTCGACCTGTTGCTGTCGCTGATCGCCAAGCACGAACTCGACATCACCGAGATCGCGTTGAGCACGGTCACCGACGAGTTCATCTCGTATCTGCGGGGCCTCGACACCGAAGACGAACTGGATCAGGCGAGCGAGTTCCTGCTGGTCGCGGCGACGCTGCTCGACCTGAAGGTGGCGGGCCTGCTGCCTCAGGGCGAGCTGGTGGATGCCGAAGACGTCGCCCTGCTCGAAGCCCGCGACCTGCTGTTTGCCCGCCTGTTGCAGTACCGGGCGTTCAAGGAAGCGGCAGCCTGGTTCGCCACGGGGATCGAGGGGGAGTCCACTCGCCACGTGCGCTCCGTGCGCCTCGAAGAGAAGTACCGCCGGCAGACCCCGGATCTGGTGTGGACCCTGAGCCTCGGCGACTTCGCCGCCCTTGCCGCCCTCGCCTTCGCGCCGCGCGAGATCCCGACCGTCGGACTCGACCACCTGCACGCGCCGCTGGTGAGCATCCGGGAGCAGGCCGCCCACGTCGTCGCCATGCTGCGCGGCGGCGGGCCGGTCACCTTCCGGCAGCTCATCGCGGGTGCCGACCAGCGCGGCGTCATCGTCGCGCGCTTCTTGGCGGTGCTCGAGCTCTACCGCCACTCCGCCATCTCGTTCGAGCAGATCGAACCGCTCGGCGAACTCACCCTCACCTGGTCGGCCCAACATTGGACCGATGACAGCCTTGCGAGCCTGGGGTCCGATTACGATGCCTGAGATGTCCAGTAGTGGGTCGAGTGCGCTCGACGAAGCCGAGCGTGGATCGAGACCCGCCGTCGACCTGGAACGCGCGCTCGAAGCGATCCTGATGGTCGCCGACGAACCCCTGCCGCTGGTGAGCCTCGCGACGGCGCTCGGCTCGCCGATGGCGGCGGTGCGCCAGTCGATCGAACGGCTCGTCGCCGACTACGACGGCGAGGGCGACGGCCCGGTGCGCGGCTTCGAGTTGCGCGAGGTCGGGGGCGGTTGGCGCATCTACGTGCGCGAGGCCTTCGACGACATCGTCAAAGAGTTCGTGCTCACCCAGAACCCCACCAAGCTGTCGCAGGCGGCACTCGAGACGCTCGCGGTGATCGCCTACAAGCAGCCGATCAGTCGGGGTTCGGTCGCCGCGATCCGCGCCGTCAACGTCGACTCGGTGGTGCGCACCCTGCTCGGGCGCGGCCTCATCCAGGAGGCGTACACCGACAGCGAGACGGGCGCGATCCACTACGAGACCACGCCGCTGCTGCTTACCTCGCTCGGCATCAACTCGCTCGACGAGCTGCCGCCGATCTCGCCGTTGCTGGCCGACGGTCGCGACGGTTTCGACGGCCTCATATGACACCCGAACGTAGCGATGGCGAGCGGCTGCACAAGGTGCTTGCCGCGGCCGGGGTGGCATCCCGCCGCGTCTGCGAGCAGTACATCGTCGAGGGCCGCGTGTCGGTGAACGGCTCCGTCGTCACCGAACTCGGATCGCGAGTCGACCCCGCCGTGGATCTCGTCGCCGTCGACGGCCAGGCGGTGCAATTGGATGTCTCGAAGCGCTACGTCATGCTCAACAAGCCGGTCGGGGTGGTGTCGTCGATGGCCGACGACCGCGGGCAGCGCGACCTGCGGGAGTTCACCGCGGCGTACGAGGAGCGGCTGTTCAACGTCGGCCGACTCGACGCCGACACGAGCGGCCTGCTCATCCTCACCAACGACGGTGATCTCGCCCAGGTGCTCGCGCATCCGTCGTTCGGCGTCGAGAAGACCTACATCGCCACCGTGCAGGGCGTCGTCTACCCGGCCGCTCTCAAGAAGCTGCGCGAGGGTTTCGACCTGGAAGACGGCCCGATCCGCGCCGACAAGGCGCGTCTCATCGGGGAACCATCGACAGACCGCAGCATCGTCGAGATCACGCTGCACTCCGGGCGCAACCGCATCGTGCGCCGCATGCTGGATGCCGTGGGTCACCCGGTGCTGGACCTGGTGCGCCGCCAGTTCGGCCCCTTGCATCTGGGCACTCTCGGGTCGGGACAGAGCCGTGACCTCGGTAAGCTGGAACTCGGGCAGCTGCTGACTCTCGCGCGTGAGCCCCACCCCTCTCCGTCCTCCGACACCCTGGATTGATTCCGATGAACGCTGCACGCCTCGCAGGCTCTGTGCGCGTCGTCGGCACCGGGCTTCTCGGTACGAGCATCGGCCTCGCCCTGCGGCACCTCGGTGTCGACGTGATTCTGTCGAATCGGTCGCCTGCGGCTCTGCGGCTCGCGATCGACTACGGCGCGGGTCGCGAGGCCGTGCCGGGCGACGAGCCGACTCTCGTGATCGTCGCGGTGTCGCCCGACTCGACGGCGGAACTCGTGGCTGCCGAACTCGCGGCCAACCCGGCGGCTCTCGTCACGGATGTCGCGAGCGTCAAGTCGGGCATTCTCGCCGATCTCGAAACCCGTGGCGCCGACACCTCGCGCTACCTCGGCTCGCATCCGATGGCGGGGCGCGAGCGCGGGGGAGCGATGGCCGCGCGCGCCGACATCTTCCTCGGTCGGCCCTGGGTGATCGCGCCGCACGTGCTGACGACACCCGCACAGGAACGCGTGCTCGAGAGTCTCGCCCTCGACCTCGGCTCGACGCCGATCCGACTGAGCCCCGACGAGCATGACCGCGGCGTCGCTCTCGTCTCCCACGTGCCTCAGGTGGTGGCGTCGTTGCTCGCGGCACGGCTGCTCGGCGGCACCGCCGCGGTTGCCGCCCTCGCCGGGCAGGGGCTGCGCGACACGACCCGCATCGCCGCCAGCGACCCGGAACTCTGGATTCAGATTCTCGGAGCGAACGCCGCACCCGTCGCCGAGGTGTTGCGCGCCTTCCGTGACGACCTCGACGGCGTCGTCGCGGCGCTCGACGACCCCGACGCTCCGGGCGCACCGACGCGACTCGCGGCGATGCTCACCCGCGGCAACCAGGGCGTCGCCCGCATTCCCGGCAAGCACGGCAGTGACGCGCGTTACGAGACCCTCGTGGTGCAGGTCGCCGACGCGCCCGGCGAACTCGCCCGGCTGCTCACCGAGATCGGCGAGGAGGGGGTCAACATGGAAGACCTCCGCCTCGAACACTCCCCGGGTGCACAGATCGGCTTCGCTGAGATCGCCGTCGTGCCCGAAGCGGCGGCACGTCTCGCCGAGGCACTCGAACAACGCGGCTGGGAACTCGCCCCCGGCGGGCGTGAACCCGGGGGACCGTCATGACCGGGGTCGTGGTGGCGGTCGACGGCCCGGCCGGAAGCGGCAAATCGAGCGTGAGTCGCGCGGCGGCATCCCGGCTCGGTTTCGATTTTCTCGACACCGGCGCCGCCTACCGCGCCCTCACCTGGCTCGCGCTCGAACGCGGCGTCGACATCGATGACCGGGATGCGGTGATCCGGTTGGTCGACGAACTCGAGTACGCGACGATTCCCACCCCCGGTGACACGATCGTGACGGTCGGTGCGACCGACGTGACCTCCGCGATCCGCGAGCCGCGCATCACCGCCGTCGTCAGCGACGTCGCGCGGATCCCCGAGGTGCGCGTGCGGCTCACCGAGATGTTCCGCGCGATGATCGCGGCGAGCCGCGAAGCCGGCATCGTGGTCGAGGGTCGCGACATCACGACCGTCGTCGCCCCGGATGCCGAGGTGCGCATCCTGCTGACCGCCGACGAAGACGTGCGCATCGCCCGACGGTCGCGCGAACTCACCCCCGAACACGCGAGCACCGCGACGCAGCTGCGCGACCGTGACCGCAAGGATGCCGCCGTCGTCGACTTCTTGTCGGCGGCAGACGGCGTCACGACCCTGGATTCGACCAACCTGGACTTCGAGCAGACCGTCACGGCCGTGCTCGACCTGGTGGAGGCAGCACGATGACCGATACGACCACCCCGGGCGACCCCGACGCTGGCGCTGAAGAGGCAGATTTCGAGGCCGAGCTCGACCCCGAACTGGTGACCCGGCTCGGCGACCTCGACGAGGATGTCGCCGAGCAGCGCGCGGCGTCGCTTCGTGCCGGCCTGCTCGACTACGAACTCGAAGACGACGACCTCGAGCTACTCGAGGCGGCCACGGAGGGCGTCGACGGCATCGTCTACCTGCCGGCTCTGCCGGTGCTCGCGATCGTCGGCCGGCCCAACGTCGGCAAGTCGGCGCTCGTCAACCGCATCCTCGGTCGCCGCGAAGCGGTGGTCGAAGACGTGCCGGGCGTCACGCGCGACCGGGTCGCGTACAAGTCGGAGTGGGCGGGTCGGCGCTTCACCGTCGTCGACACCGGTGGCTGGGAGCCCGACGCGAAGGGCATCAACGCCTCCGTCGCGGCCCAGGCCGAGGTCGCGGTCGATCTCGCCGACGCGGTGCTGTTCGTCGTCGACATCAACGTCGGCGCCACGGCGACCGACGAGCACGTCGTGCGGATGCTGCGCGCCTCGAAGCGCCCGGTGATTCTCGTCGCCAACAAGTCCGACGACGCGGTGAAGGACACGCTGGCGGCCGAATTGTGGAGCCTCGGGCTCGGCGAGCCGTGGCCCGTCTCGGCGATCCATGGTCGCGGTGTCGCCGACGTGCTCGACGAGGTCATGAAGCTGCTGCCCGCCGTGTCGGCGGTCGCCAAGCAGGAGATCGGCGGCCCGCGTCGGGTCGCGATCCTCGGCCGCCCGAACGTCGGCAAGAGTTCGTTGCTCAACAAGGCAGCCGGCGAGGAGCGGGTCGTCGTCGACCCGACGGCAGGCACCACCCGCGATCCCGTCGACGAGAACATCGAACTCGCGGGAAAGATCTGGACCTTCGTCGACACCGCCGGCATCCGCAAGCGGGTGCACCTCCAACACGGCGCCGACTTCTACGCGTCGCTGCGCACCACGGCGGCCCTTGAGAAGGCCGAGATCGCCGTCGTCGTCCTCGACGTCACCGAACCGGTCTCGACGCAGGACCTGCGCATCGTCGAACTCGTGCTCGAGTCGGGGCGCGCGCTCGTGCTCGCGTTCAACAAGTGGGACCTGCTCGACGACGAGCGCCGCCGGTATCTGGAGCGCGAGATCGAGCAAGACCTCGCGCATGTCGCCTGGGCGCCGCGGGTCAACATCTCGGCCCGCACCGGGCGTCACCTCGAGAAGCTGGTGCCGGCGCTCGAGACGGCGCTGAACTCGTGGGACATGCGCATCCCGACCGGCAAGTTCAACGCACTGCTGGCCGAACTCACGGCCGAGCACCCGCACCCGGTTCGTGGCGGCAAGCAGCCGCGCATCCTGTTCGGCACCCAAGCCGCGACTCGCCCGCCGACGTTCGTGCTGTTCACGACGGGCTTCCTCGACCCGGGCTATCGCCGCTTCATCCAGCGCCGCCTTCGCGAGGTGTACGGCTTCGAGGGAACCCCGATCGTCGTCAATATGCGCGTGCGCGAGAAGCGCAAGCGCTGAGCGTTAGCTAGCACCCGGGGCCATACCCTGCGACTTCTGAGGTTCGCGGCGGATGCTTGTCGCATGGCAGCCTGGACCGCCGCTCGCGCACGCAACTTCGGCAGTATCGCCGAACTGTACGAGCGGGTGCGCCCGGGCTACCCTGCGGAGGCCGTCGACTGGTTCCTTCCCGCCACGGCACCTGCCTCTGGAGGACTCAGGATCGCCGACGTCGGCACCGGTACGGGCAAGCTCACTGATGCCCTGCTCGCCCCGGGTCGTGAGGTCACCGCCGTCGATCCCGACCCGGGAATGCTCGCGGTGCTGTCGGCGAAGCACCCGGAGGTGACGACCGTCACGGGCACCGCCGAGCAGCTGCCGTTCGACGACGCAACCTTCGACGCGGTGACGTTCGGGCAGTCCTGGCACTGGGTAGATCCACCCCGGGGCAGCACCGAAGTTGCGCGTATCCTGCGGCCGGGTGGGGTGCTGGGACTGTTCTGGAACATCCGAGATGCCCGCGAGCCGTGGGTCGCGGAGCTCGCCGGCATCCTCGGTCATCAGAGCGCCGACGAGCTGATGCTGGAAGCGGGCGGACCGGTGGTGACCGAGCCGCTCGAGTTCGATGCGATGCGGGAGTTCCAGTGGATATCGACGATCGACGTGGCGACACTCGTCGACCTGGCCGCGACACACGGCTTCGTGATCACGGCCTCCGAGGCCGACCGCCGAAAGATGTTGGATGCCGTTGCGGCTCTCGGCGAGCGGGTCGCGGGAGCCGACGGGATGCTGCGGCTGCCGTACCGGCTGTATGCCTACCGCTTCCGGGCGGCGTGAGCCAGGGCTAGCCCCAGACCTCGTCGGCCAACCCAACGATCTCGCGCATCTTCGCCCACTGCTGCTCTTCCGTGAGCACGTTGCCCTCCTCGGTGGAGGCGAACCCGCATTGCGGGCTCAGCGCGAGCTGGTCGAGGGCGACGAATTCGCCGGCCTCGGCGATGCGCTTCTTGACGTCGTCGGGGTCTTCGAGGTCGCCGCTCTTGGAGGTGATGAGGCCGAGCACGACGATCTTGTCGCCCTCGGGCAGGAAGCGCAGCGGCTCGAACCCTCCCGCGCGTTCCGTGTCGTACTCGAGGAAGTACCCGTCGTAGTCGCAGCCGGCGAGCAGGTGCTCGGCGACCGGCTCGTAGCCGCCCGAGGAGATCCACGTCGACTTGAAGTTGCCGCGACAGACGTGGGTGGTGATGACCATGTCGGCGGGCTTGTCGCGGATCGAGTCGTTGATGAGTTTCACGTACTTGTCGGCGATTCCCTCGACATCGACCCCGCGAGCGGCGGCCTTCTCGATCTCGGCCTGAGAGCACAGGTAGGCCCAGGTGGTGTCGTCGAACTGCAGGTAGCGGCATCCGGCGTCGTAGAACGCCTGCACAGCGGCACGGTAGGCGGCGGCGAGGTCGTCGAGCATCGCGTCACGGTCGGGATAGAAGGCCGAGTCGATGCCCGACGATTCGGCGCGCCAGTGCAGCACCGTCGGCGACGGGATCGTCATCTTCGGCGTGACCGTCGTGTTCGCCGCGACGAAGGCGAAGTGGTCGAGGAACGGGTGGTTCGCCGGGAAACCGATCTTGCCGACGATCGCCGGGCTCTTCGGCTTGGTCTGCACACCCTGGAACTGGATGCCGTGGTCGATTTCGACGATCTCGACCCCTTCGAGCAGGCCGATGAAGTCGAAGTGCCACCACGACCGGCGGAACTCCCCGTCGGTCGCGAGCTGCAGGCCTGCCTTCTCCTGTTCGCGGATCAGGTCGATGATCTCCTGATCTTCGATGCGGCGCAGCTCAGCCGCATCCAGCTCTCCTGCTTCGTGCCGGGCGCGAGCTTCTTTGATGGCGGCCGTGCGCAGGAAGCTCCCCACCTGGTCAGCGCGATAGGGCGGTGTCGTACGGGGCATGTCGCTCAGCTTAGGGTGGTGCCATGGGTCGCCTGATCGCACCGTGCGTGGTCGCACACCTCCGTCCCGACGCGGGAACGGTCGGCACGACCGCGATCGACAAGCAGCCGGTCGACGGCCCGGTGAAGGTGGGCAAACTCGGGCTCTACGCCGACGTGCAGGCCGACCGCAAGCATCACGGCGGCGAAGCGAAGGCCGTCTACGCCTACGCCGCCGAGGATGCCGATTGGTGGGCCGAGCAGCTCGGCCGCGACATCCCGCCCGGTCTGTTCGGCGAGAACCTGCGGGTCGCGGGGCTCGAGGTCAGCAACGCCCGCGTGGGGGAGCGTTGGAAGATCGGCGAGAAGGTCGTGCTCGAGGTGACGGTGCCACGAACCCCGTGCATGACGTTCGCGCGCTGGATGGGGGAGGAGAACAGCGGCTGGGTGCGCCGCTTCTCGGATGCCCGCCGTCTCGGTGCCTACCTGCGGGTCGTGTCGACGGGTTCAGTGAGTGCCGGCGACGGGATCGAGGTCGTGCCGGCGCCCGAGGGTGCACCCACGATCCTCGACATCTACCAGGGCATCTAGTCTCGGTGGTCGAGTAACGGCCGAAGGCCGCGTGTCGAGACACTACGCACCCACGAATTCCGCAAGGTGTTGGCCTGTGAGGGTCTTCTACGCCTTCACCAGTCCGGCAGGGGTGCCTTCGAAGACGACCTTTCCGCAGTCGTGGCCGGCACCGGGGCCGATGTCGACGATCCAGTCGGCGTGCGCCATCACCGCTTGGTGGTGCTCGATGACGATCACCGACTTGCCGGCCTCGACGAGCCGGTCGAGCAACCCGAGCAATTGCTGCACGTCCGCGAGGTGCAGGCCGGTCGACCGAGACCCTTCAGTTTCGCGCGGTCGTCGAGGTGGCGGCCGGTGAGGGTGTCGCTGGCGCGCAGGGCCTCGACGGTGCCTTCGAACTGGATCTCGCCGCCCTTCGTGCCCGCGCGCGGCCCGAGGTCGACGACGTGGTCGGCGAGCTCGATCATCTCGGGCTTGTGTTCGACGACCAGTATCGTGTTGCCCTTGTCGCGCAGCCGCTGAGATTCGGCGGCGATGGTGCTGAAGACGAGGCTCGACTTGCCCGACCCGGACACGCCCGTGAACACCGTCAGCCAGCGCTTGGGGATGTCGACACTGATGTTCTTGAGTTGTTCTCAGGCGCACCGATGACGCGGGCTTCCTCAATCCTGCTCGAGCGCGAACTGGCCGGCGATCGAAATCGGGCGGGGTCGCACCCTTTCACTATTCGACGTCTGACGCCACCCCCCTGTGCGATCTCATCGGGCCGCGCAGACTCGAAGTATGGGAATCGGTCGACTTCTTCTGCGATTCGACGGGCCGGGCCCGCTCTCGGTGGATGCGGTCATCGGCAAGCACCGCTGGGGGGTGTTCTGGGGTCTGCTGGGTGCGGGCGCCGGAGTGCTCGCGTCGTCACTCGCTGTCGGGGCGGGGGAGGATGCCGCCCCGTCAACGCGCGCTTGCGCCTAGGGCGGGTCGGCCCCGACCTGTTCAGTGGTGCGGGTGGCGACTGCTCGAGCCGGTCGTGATCGATGTCGTCGACCGGTCGGGGACACCCAGTCGACGGTGCCGTCGGGGTGGATCGCCTCGATGCGCCAGCGCGTCTGGTGTTTGAGGGTGTGGTGGCCGCGACACAGGTGCCCGAGGTTGCAGTCGTCGGTGTGGCCGCCCTCGGCCCAGTCATCCTTGTGGTCGACATCGCAGGCCGCCGCGCGACGGAAGCAGCCAACAAACCGGCAGCGACCGTCGCGCACAGCGAGAAAGAGCCGCAGGTCTTCGGTGACCCGGTAACGTGTGCGGCCGAGAGCGAGGATCGCGTCGTCGCGCGGGTCGGTGAACATGCGGCGCAGCACCGGCGCTTGGGCGGTCAGTTCACGGGCCGTCGCAGCGTCGATCGGGCCGTAGCCGACGAGTTCGGCGAAGGTGTCGGATGCCCCCATCAGCACCGAGATCGGGACAGTGACGACGACGGTCGGTTTGGCATCCCCGAAGCGGCGTGAGTCGCGGCTGTCGCGGTCGAGCATCACGTCGACAAATGCGTCGGCGCGCAACTGTGCCATGGTGCGCCCGTCGGCGCTGAGTCGGGCGAGCCCACGCGCGTGGTCGTCGAGCCGGCTGTCGATCGCCAGAAGCTCGGGCGCCGGCAGATGCACGACAAGCCAGCCCATCCCGTCGCGCCCGGGCTGCGTGGTGACGTCTCGCTTCTCGAATGCTCGGCGATGCCGATCGATCGCCTGGTCGGCATCCCGGGTTTCGCGCAGGCGCTTCACGGCACGCTGGAACGACGTCGCCGACTGATCGGCTGCATCGAGCATGCGCTGCTCGAGCTCGGCACGTTCGTCGTCGTCGAGGTTGCCGAGCTCGTCGATGAGGATGCTGGCATGGCGGGGCGTGATGCGCCCTTCGGCGAGGGCGGCGCGGGTCGAGGGCAGGTAGCGGGCGAGGATCTCGGCCTCGTCGATGAGAGTCTCGGCGCTGCGTTCCGAGATGCGCAGGGCCGTCGCTAGTTCGGCGCGGAACTCCCGCTCCGCCAGTGCATGCGGCATCGGGCCGACCTGAGTGAGGTGGGCGAACTCGATGAGCTCGAGCTTCGCGGCGGTGATGGAGGCGATCATCCGGTCGGCTGCGACGATCGCGTCGATCACGCCGGCATCGGCATCCATGCGCGCTTCGAGGCGAGCGAAATCGTCGCTCGAGGGCTCGTCGCGGAAGGTGACCACGGTGATAGACAAGCGGCAACCACCGACATCGGATCGGCTCGCGCGGGTGCCCCCGCGAGGTCGGCTAGAGTAGGAGGCCGTGCCGCACTCCGCTGTTGGGGAGCGGCGCGATGCCACGGGCTGTGGCGCAGCTTGGTAGCGCACCTGACTGGGGGTCAGGGGGTCGCAGGTTCAAATCCTGTCAGCCCGACAAAATTGCCTGATCAGAGGGCACATCTTGGCCGGAGTCGAAGTCGGTCGGCCCGGGGACGACGCCGGGGCTACGAGTGCTGACCAACGGAGAACAATCGGGGACCAACCGCCCGGAAATCCGACACGTCGACAAAGCGGACGGATCTGAGCCCTCAGGGCTGCGATCAGGGCTGTAATCAGGCTGCGATCAGGGCTGCGATCAGGGCTGCGACCCGAAATCACGGAAACTCCCGCACGGGAGGACCTAAGGCCTTAGTGCGCAGCTCGCGTTTGGAGAATCGTTGCCTCCGTGAGGGGCTGCAACCACAGCCCCTCGGACGATCACCAACGCTGAGGAGGCACCATCATGATGTGGGGATACGGATATGACGGCTGGGGCTGGATGTGGCTGGTTGGCGGCCTCGTCCTCGTCGGAATCGTGGTTCTCGTCGTGTTCCTGGTCCGCAGTTTGGCGGCCTCGACCAGGTCCGGCCCGACCGTGACGGTACCGACGATGTCCATGCCGAAACAGATCCTCGCCGAGCGGTACGCGCGCGGCGAGCTCACCACCCAGCAGTACCGCGAACGAGTGGAGAACTTGGGCGGCACGGGCTCCCCCGGCGAGGGGGAACGGTGATGCGGGTACCCCGCCGCCGCACGGGTCCGACAGGGGCAGGGCCCTCGGCGCGAAAGGCGAGCATGAGATCCCGCCTGGCAGCAACCGCAGTCGCCGCTCTTGTGCTCCTCGGTAGCGTCGTGATGGCATCCCCGGCACGGGCGGACGGCGGCCAGTCGGTCGACGAGGGCTACGTCATGGTGTTGCAGGCGCTGAGTTTCCTCGTCAACGACCCCGGTCCGGACGGAACCGCTCAGGCGCTGGCCATGGTCGATGATGCGCTCTCGGCGGAGGACCAAGACGGGGTCGACGTTCAGACGCTGGAACGGGCCGCGATCAGCCTCGAAGCGGGACAGGCCGAGGAGGCGCGAACCCTGTTGCAGGAGTCGATCGCCGAGGCGGTCGCCGCCCTGGAGCCCGCGATCGGCGAAGAGAGCGGCACAACAGTGATGCTCGCGCCTCTGCCGCCCCGAGGAGCGCTGTCGGTGACGGACTGGTTCTTCCTCGTTCTCTCCGTCATCGTGGCTGCCGTCGGCATCGCGCTCGCCGTGATCTTCCGACCGCACGAGAGCCTTCGAGAGCTCAGGCGCGAGATCACAGCTGCTAAAGGCACCCGCGGCGACGCCGCATCGACCCAGGAGGAATCATGACGTCAACTGGACCGGGGACTCCCGTCGCCGTGAGCGATCGAGTAACCCGTAGCCGATCTCGTCGGGCTCTGGATGTCCTCGATGAACGACTCGGCATTTCAGCGTTGGCCTATCCGGTGCCGGAACACGCCAATCGCTTCGCCTGGACGCTCGGGGGAATCACCGCGATCAGCTTCTTCTTGCTGATCGGGTCGGGCATCCTGCTGGTCCAGTTCTATTCCCCGATGCCGGAAACCGCCAACCAGTCCATCCGGACGATCGAGACGGAGGTCTGGGGCGGCAGTCTGATCCGCGGCGTGCACTTCTGGGCATCGCAGGCGATGTACGTCAGTGCGCTGCTGCACATGATCCGGATCTTCTTGACCGGTTCCTACAAGAAGCCACGGGAGGGCAACTGGCTCATCGGGGTCGGGATGCTGGGTCTTGTCACGTTCGCGATCTTCACCGGCACGGTGCTCAAGTGGGATCAGGAAGGTTTCGAAGCGCTCGGGCACAACGTCGAGATCGGCTCCCTGCTCGGCGGTCTGGGCTTCTGGTTCTCGCCGGAGTTCGCGGGTCAGATCTCCATCCTGCTGCGCCTGTACGGAGCGCATGTGGTCATCATCCCCGGCATCATCCTCGTGCTTGTCGTGCTGCATTTCCTGCTCGTCAAGCGGCACCGGATGTCGCCGCACCCGCTCCTCCCGGCCGGCACGTCGACCGAGCAGGCCGCCGAGGCTGAACCGACCAAGCCGTTCACCCACCACATTCGCCGACTGGTCGCTTTCGGGATCGCACTCACCGGGATCCTCGGCATCCTGGCGGTGCTCCTCCCCGCTCCGCTGGGGTCGACTCCGGTTCCCGGAATCGAGATCACCAAGCCGCCATGGATGTTCTGGTGGCCGTTCACGCTGGAGAACTGGTTCGGCCTGTCCGCGATCGTGTGGGGTGAGCTGGCGTTCTTCTCGCTGCTCGCGATTCTGCCGTTCGTCGACCGGAATCCGAAACGCTGGTGGCGCCGTCGGCCGGTGGCGATGGGGGTCGCTCTCGTGCTCCTCGCGGTACTGGTGGTGCTCACCGTCCTCCTGGCGGTCACGCCGACGGAGGTCCACCTGTGAGCCGTCCCGAGGGGCTCCGCCGGCCCCCGGCGTCGCCGCTTCGGCGGGCGCACCGGTCGCTGTGGGTGCTGATCGCGGTCTCGATCCTGGCGTCGGGCGGGCTCTCGGCCGCCGTCTCGGCACCGCCCACCCCGACGACCGGGATGTGGTTTGCGTTCAGCGCGGTGGTGCTCGTCGTCGCTGGGTTCCTGGCGGCGCGCGTCGTCGTCGCGCTCGAGCGTGCCCGTCGCGCAGCGCGCCCGCCGGCCCAGCCGCTCGCGACCGGTTTTCCGGTGGTGAGTCGACTTGTCGGGATCCGCCGGGTCACGTCGGTGGCCGGGCATCGGGGGACAGGAGCCGACTCCAATGCCCCGTGAACTGCTGCGAACCCTCGGCAGCTTCTCCGGAGGCCGGAGCATGGCCGCAGGAGGTGGGCTCGTGAATCGTGACGGGCGATGAGATCGTTGACCTTGATTCCCGTCATCCGCTCGAGGGTGATGACGCTCTTCGTCGTCATCTCCCAGAAGACCCTCGGGACGACGACGCCGTCGTCCGCCGCGAAGTTCGCCCGGATCCGCTCTGCATTCCGGCCTTCCTGCAGATAGTCGAGTTCCGCGCGGAGGCTGACGGCGAATTCCGCGGCGATCCCCGGCAGGTCATAGTCGCGCGCGAAGTCCCAACTCTGGGTGGCTCGGGCCGCGAGGCTCTGCAAGATCTCGAGATCTTCCTCTACCTGGGCGACGACTCCGGGCCGTCGCACCTTCACGACGACCGACGTGCCGTCCCTCAGCGTCGCGGCATGAGCCTGCCCGATGGAAGCGGAGGCGAGCGGCTCGGGATCGAACCACGCGAAGAGCATCTCCGGTTCGGCGCCCAGCTCCGCGTGGATGGTCTGGCGGATCTCGTCGATATCGACGGGCGGGGCCGCGTCCTGAAGCTTGGCGAGCTCGGTGATGAAGTCGGGTGGCAGGAGGTCGCCGCGGGTGGAGAGAATCTGACCGAGCTTGACGAACGCCGGCCCGAGCTCCTCCAGCACCAGCCGAAGGTGCTCAGGGGTGGCGTACGACCGGTCTCGTCGTCGATGACCGAGGAGTCCGTGATGGAACGGCACGAGCGAACCAGCGCCGATGACGCCGACGAGGAAGCCGAGGCTGTGTCTGCGGAGGATGGCCCGGATCTGCCGAGAGCGTGCCGCGGTGGGGTTCATGGCCGACTCTCTCGCTCCGCGACGGGCTGCCGCAATTTCGACACGACGATGAGGAAGGCCATCGACGCAATCACGGCGGCGGTCCCGACCCAGCCCACCGCGCTCTGCCGCTCCTGCAGGAGTACGACCGACAACGTCATGCCGAAGACCGGCACCAGAAGCGTCCAAGTGGTGAGGATGCCCAGCGGCGCCTGCCGGACTTCGACGAGCCAGGCGACGTTGGTCGCGGCCGTTCCCACGAGCGCCAGGTACAGCAGCACGACGACGAAGCGCACCCCCCAGTCGATCGCGGGCGGCCCTTCGACGACGGCGGCCACCAGCGCGAGTACGGCTCCGCCGATGAGAAGCTGCCAGGCGGCGACGACGAACGGATCGGCGTCGACGACGCGGGCGATCAGGGTGCCTGCTGTGACAGCTGCCGCCGATGTCAGCGACAGCCACGCCCCGGTACCGAAACCGGACGGAATGGCGACCAACAGGAGGCCGGCGAAACCGACGAGCATCGCCGCGAAAGTCGGCCACGTGGGAGATTCACGAAAGAACAACCAGGCCGGCAGGAGGATGAGCAGCGGCTGGGCGTTGGCGAGCACCGACGCTGCCCCGGTCGAGAGTCCGATGATTCCGCCGAACATGGCCGCGTAAGCCAGCGCGACGTTGACGAGTCCCAGGGTGACGATCAGCATCCACGGCCGCGGACCGCGGGGGTATGGCGCGCGTCGCACCGTGGCGACCAGCAACACCGCGGCGCCCGCGACCAGCGCTCGAAGTGCGGCAAGCCACAACAACGGAGCGTCCTGCAGTCCGATGCTGATGGCGACGAAGCAGGAGCCCCAGGCGAAGGTCACCCACAACATCCGCCACGTCTTCGGGTTGCGCAGGGCGGGCGATGAGTTCCCTGTCGACGCGGGGATGTCCGGAGAAGCCGGGGCCCGCGTGGGCCTCATCGCGGGCTCTCGGCGGGCCTGAGGAAGTCGCTTTGCATGCCGAGGGTGTCGTCGGTGATCTTCATCGAGGTCGCGGCATCCGGCGCCGCGCCGGTCAGCGCCCGGATCGCGTCGATCGTCTCCGGCACGACGATGGCCTCGTTGTAGACCTGATACGTCAGGAACGCCTCATCGCCCTGCACGGTGACGAGGTCCTCCCACACGGCCACCTCCCACATGTCGCCGCGTGGCCGGCCGAGGTCCCGCATCAGCTCGATCGTGGAGTTGAGCGCGACCAGTCCGTCGGACATCCGGATGAACGCTATCCGTGGTGCGGCACGAAGGGCGTCCAGCACCTCGTCCCGGGACGCCTCTCGTGTCAGCTGAAGCGTCCAGTAGTGGTTGTGGGTCTGGGTGTGGGCGCCCTTGGCGGCGATGGTGACCAGGTCGAGGCCCGGCAGCACGGTCTGCGCGTCCGGGCCCTGATGCGAGGGGATGGTGGGTTCCGGGACCATCGTGTTCATGATGCCGCCGAGGTGTGATTCCCAGGGATCGGTGGCGCGGCGGATGAGCACGCCGCGCGCGCGCCGGAGCAATCCCGCCCCGTCGAGTGCCCCCAGCACCCGGACGATGCTTGTCGTATTGCACGACACCACCCGGGTGGTGTCGCGGCCGAGTGCGCTCTCGTAGTTCGCCTGCGCGACGAACGAGTGGCCGGTGGTCGCGTGGGATTCGCCGCCCTGGAATACCGCCTTGACCCCTGCCGTGCGATAGCGCTCCAGATTGCCGGCCGCCACGTGCTTGGGCGTGGTGTCGACGATGATGTCTGATCGCTCCAACAACTCATCGAGGGTGCCCAGCGGCCGCAGCCCGGCGGCCGCCATCGCCGCCTGGGCATCCGCAGTGGAGGCGAAGAGCGGCAGACGGTTGGCCGCAGACTGGATGCGCCAGTCGGTCGCGATGTCGGCGACGCCGACGAGTTCCATGTCGGGCTGCAACAACACGGCGTCGGCGACGCGCTTGCCGATGACCCCGTAACCGTTGACGCCTACTCGGATATTGCTCATTGACGTGCCTTTCTCATCGATCGCCGCTTCGCTGTGACGGTGACAGCGGGAACTCGTAGGACTGGCCCCCGCCGAGCGTCACCTGTGACGTTCCGGCGGAGAATCGGATGGGCTCGGCCGGACTGGGAAGCAGGTGCAGTCGCAGGGATTGGTGATCGAGGTCCACGTCGATCCGGTGCCCCCGATAGGCGAAGGGGAAGCGGACTCTCGCCAGCCGTGTCGGCAGCCGCGGTGTGAACTCGATCTGATGCGAGGCCAGGTTCAGGCCGGCGAACGACCGGGCGATCAGGTCGACGGAGCCGGCCATCGCCCCGAGGTGGATGCCTTCCCGGGTCGTTCCGCCCTGGGTGTCATCGAGGTCGGCGATCAGGGTCTCCCGGAAGAGCGCCCACGACCGTGATTCGTCGAGTCCGGCGAGCACGGAGGCATTCACGACTCGGCTCAGTGTCGAGCCGTTCGAGGTGCGGTCGAGGTAATAGTCGACGGTGCGCACGAGATCGTCGTGCGAGAACGGGTAGCCGAGCCTCGCCAGCTGTCGTCGTACTCCCTCCCGGCCGAGCAGGTAGACGAGCATGACGACATCGGGCTGCTTGGCGAGCTTGTAGCGATTGGTGGCGTCGTTCTCGGATTCGAGGATGAGGTCGAGGCGACCGATGTTGCCGTATCGCTGCCGGTAGTCGGCCCAGTCGAGTTCGAGGAGGCTCTCATACCCGTCGAATTGGCTGAGGATCCCGTCGGAATGGATGGGGACGGCGAGCCGTCGGCTCAGCTGCGCCCACCGGGCCATCTCATCGGGGTCGATGCGCAGACGGTCGACGACGTCGTCGCGAGCGTGGCCGGCCAGCTCATCGAGAGTCTCACCGGCGCGCTCGCAGACCCAGGCGGCCATGACGTTCGTGTAGGTGTTGTCGCGGACTCCGTCCCCCGGCGCGTCCGGGTAGCCGTCGTGGTACTCGTCGGGCCCCATGACGCCCGTGATATGAAAGCGATCTGTCGCGGCATCGTGCACGGCGGAGGCGGCGAAGTACCGGGCGACCTCGATGATCAGTTCCGCGCCACGGTCGGCCAGCCAGTCGCGGTCGGCGGTCACCTGGAAGTACTGCCAGGCGTTGTACGCGACCGCAAGTCCGACGTGCCGCTGGCGACTCGAGTTGTCGGGCATCCAGCGGGCTGAGCGCGGGTTGTACAACGTGTCGGGTGTCTCCTCCCGGCCGTCGCTGCCGCTCTGCCAGGGGAATAGTGCCCCCCGTAACCCTGCCGCCCGCGCCGCGCTGCGGGCCGCGTCCAACCGGTGCCATCGGTAGTCCAGCAGGGCTCGAGCCACATTCGGCAGCCGGAGACCGAGCACGGGAAGTACGAACAGCTCATCCCAGAAGACGTGCCCTCGGTAGCCCTCGCCGTGTAGACCGCGGGCGGGCACCCCGGCATCCAGCTCGGCGGTGTGCAGCGAGAGGGCCTGAAGCACGTGGAAGACGTGAAGGTTCAGCACGAGCCGGCTTCGCGGGTCGGCATCGATCGTGATGGCGAAGCGCTGCCAGAGACGCTCCCAGGCCGCCCGGTGACGATCGAGCGCGCCCTCGGTGTCTCCGGCGTGGTCGCGAAGTCGCGTGACCGCCGCCAGCTCGGGCGACGCGATCGCGGCGTCGCGGGAGGAGAAGATCGCCGCCGTCTTGGTGAGCGTCACCGGCTCGCCGTCCGCGACGGCGAACCCTACCGAGCGGCTATATCGACGCCCGCTCCTCGCGCTCGGTTCCTTCCAGACGCCGTCCGCTCCGGCGAGACGCAGGTGGACCGCAGTGGCGATCCGGATCCGGCTCTGCCTGGTCTCCACCGCGCAGAGCAGGATGTCGTCGATGGTCGTGAACGTCGGCGAGCTCAGATGGGTCGTATCGGAACCACGGTAGGCGGCGACGTTGGTGTTGCGAACCCCCGCGTCGATGCCCGCTCGGAGGGTGACCCGGCCACCCCATCCGCGCGCGACGAGAGTGGTCTCCAGCACCGCCAGGTGCGGGTCGTCCATCGAGACGAAGGACCGTTGGACGACGTTCAGGTGATTGCCGCGCGGGCCCACGAGTGTCGCGGATCGGGTCGAGATTCCCGACCGCAGATTCACCTCACGTCGTTCGTCGAGTGTCTCGACTCGCCCACTCGACCACCACGGACCCCCACCGATCCGAATGTCCAGCGGAAGCCAGTTGGGCAGGTTGACCAGGTGCTCCTCCTCGAGGCTCCGGTCGTGAATGGTGCTGACGAGGCGGTTATAGACCCCCGCCAGATACGTCCCGGGATAGTGCGTCCCGTCGTCGGCGAACTCGGGGCGGGCGCCCCGCGTGGCCAGGTATCCGTTGCCCAGGGCGGTCAGCGCTTCGCGGTGTCCCTCGTGGGCCGGGTCGAACCCGTGATACACGAGCACCCACGGATCGGTGGCGGATGCTCCCAGGTCGAGTTCGCTCACGTCGTTGAGGACGACGTCGGCTCCGGCCGCCTCGAGCTCCTCGCGATGCCCCAGGCGGGCGATCCCGACGACGAGACCGAATCCACCCCGACGAGCCGCCTCGATCCCCGACACGGCGTCCTCGACGACGGCCGCGCGCTCCGGGCGGACACCAAGTCGTCGGGCCGCCTCCCGGAACATCGCCGGGTCGGGTTTGCCGGGAAGTCGGTGCTCCAGCGCGGCCTGGCCGTCCACAACGGTGTCGAACAGGCCCGCGAGTCCGGCGGCCGCGAGCATCTGCTGGGCGTTTCGGCTTGCGGTGACCAGACCGACGGGCACACCGGCGTCGCGGAGCCGGGCGAGCAGCGCCGTCGTCCCGGGGTAGGTGCGCAGGCCGCGCGCATCCAGTTCTGCCAAGAACAGGTCGTTCTTGCGGGCGGCGAGGCCGGCGACCGTCCACATGTCAGGAAGGTCGTCAGGCTTCCCCGGCTCCAGGGTGATTCCGCGGGCGCCCAGATAGGCGGTGACGCCGTCTTCGCGGCTTCGGCCATCGACGTACCGACGGTAGTCGACGACGGGATCAAAGGTGCGCTCGGGATCGGCCACCCGAACCCGCGGGTCCTGCAGCACCTGGTCGAAAAGCTGCTTCCAGGCGGCGGCGTGGATCCCCGCGGTATCGGTGACCACGCCATCCATGTCGAACAGCACCGCGTCATAGACCGTGTCGACACGATGGGTTCCGGGAAGGCGGGGCACCTCGTTCATCTGAGCGGATCGACCGGGAGGAGCGGTTCGCGGTCAATCTCCTCCCACGTCCAGTCGCGGATCTCGGGCATGTCCTGCCCGTTCTCGCGGATGTAGACACGGTGCCGGATGAGGGCCTCGGTCAGGTCCTGCCGCACCTGCACGGACGCGTCGTGCAGCCGGGGAACCCGGTCGATGACATCGATGGCCAGGTGGAACCGGTCGATTTCGTTGAGCACGCACATGTCGAACGGGGTGGTGGTCGTGCCCTCCTCGCGGTAGCCGTGCACGTGCAGGTTGCCGTGTCCCGCGCGCCGGTAGGTCAGCCGATGGATCAACGAGGGGTAGCCGTGGTAGGCGAAGACGACAGGCTTGTCGGTGGTGAACAGCGCGTCGAATTCCTCGTCGGACAGTCCGTGGGGATGCGCGCGCGCGTCTTGGAGGCGCATCAGGTCGACGACATTGACGACACGAATGCGGAGGTCGGGGAGCGCCGCACGCAAGATCGAGACAGCCGCGAGGGTCTCCAGGGTCGGAACGTCGCCGGCGCAGGCCATGACGACGTCGGGTTCCTCGCCTGCGTCATTGCTTGCCCAGTCCCAGACGCCGAGGCCGTTCGTGCAGTGCTCGATCGCCTGCTCCATCGTCAAGAACTGCAGCTCGGGTTGCTTGCCGGCCACGATCACGTTGACGTACTGGCGACTGCGCAAGCAGTGATCGGCCACCGACAGCAGGGTGTTCGCGTCTGGCGGCAGGTACACCCGGACCACGTCGGACTTCTTGTTCACCACATGGTCGATGAACCCGGGGTCCTGATGCGAGAACCCGTTGTGGTCCTGCCGCCAGACGTGCGAGGTGAGCAGGTAGTTCAGAGAGGCGATCGGGCGACGCCAGGGGATGTCGTTAGCGGTGGTCAACCACTTCGCGTGCTGGTTGAACATCGAGTCGACGATGTGGATGAACGCTTCGTAGCAGGAGAAGAAGCCGTGCCGTCCGGTGAGCAGATAGCCCTCCAGCCACCCTTGGATGGTGTGCTCGGAGAGAATCTCCATCACCCGACCATCCGGTGCCAGATGATCGTCCCCGTCGATGGTGGCGGCGTTCCAGGCGCGGTTGGTCACGTCGAGAACCGCGTCGATCCGGTTGGAGTTGTTCTCGTCGGGCGAGAACACCCGGAAGTTGTCCATGTTGCCGCTCATCACGTCGCGCAACAGAACGCCGAGCGCCCGCGTGGACTCCGCAGTGGAGACGCCGGGACTCGCGACCGGAACCTCATAGCGCCGGAAGTCAGGCATCACGAGGTCCTTGATGAGAAGTCCGCCGTTGGCGTGCGGGTTGGCACTCATCCGCCGCGAACCCGATGGGTGCAGCGTGGCCACCGACGGGACCGGCGCGCCACCCTCATCGAAGAGCTCCTCCGGCCGATAGCTGCGCAGCCACTGTTCGAGGATGGCGCGGTGCTCGTCGTTCTCCCTCGCCTGGGAGAACGGAACCTGGTGGGCTCGCCAGGTTCCTTCCACGTGTTTGCCGTCAACTTCCTTCGGGCCAGTCCAACCTTTCGGAGAGCGCAGCACGATCATCGGCCAGCGAGGTCGTTCGGTGTCGCCGGCGCGCGCCCGGCGTTTGATCTCCCCGATCTCGTCGAGGCAGGCGTCCAAGACCTGAGCGAAATCCTGGTGCATCTGAACCGGGTCGTGACCCTCGACATAGAACGGGGTGTGCCCGAAGCCGCGCAAGAGGTGATCGAGCTCCTCCGCGCTGATCCGAGCCAACACGGTGGGGTTGGCGATCTTGTAGCCGTTCAGGTGCAGAATCGGCAGCACCGTTCCATCCCGAGCGGGGTTGATGAATTTGTTGGACTGCCAGCTCGCGGCCAGCGGCCCGGTTTCGGCTTCCCCGTCGCCGACCACCGCGGCGACGATCAGATCCGGGTTGTCGAACGCCGCGCCGTAGGCATGCGAAAGGGCGTACCCCAGCTCGCCGCCTTCGTGGATCGATCCGGGCGTCTCGGGGGCGACATGGCTGGGGATGCCTCCGGGAAAGGAGAATTGGCGGAACAGCCGTCGCATCCCGTCGGCATCCTGAGTGATCTCGGGGTAGGTCTCGGTATAGGTCCCCTCCAGCCAGGCGGCCGCGACGGGCCCCGGTCCGCCGTGGCCGGGACCCATGACGTAGATCGTGTCCAGGTCGCGCTCCATGATCGCCCGGTTCAGGTGGGCGTAGATGAAGTTCAGCCCCGGCGTGGTACCCCAGTGGCCGAGCAGCCGGGGTTTGATGTGCTCGGGGAGCAGCGGTTCGCGCAGCAGCGGGTTGTCCAGCAGATAGATCTGTCCCACCGAGAGGTAGTTCGCCGCTCGCCACCAGGCATCGATGCGATCGAGGTAGTCCTGATCCACGGCATCTGGAGCGGAAGTCGGATTGTTCACCGGTTCTCTTTCATGCTTCGACGTGCTTGGGGGGTTGCCATCGCATCCTGCGTTCGGGTCCGGCGTCGGAGGTGTCTCAGTTGGAGCAAGCTCACAACGAAGATGAGCAGCTGAATCGCCGACTGCTTCGGGAAGTGGTGACCCGAATGTGGGGATGAAATCGCTGGACACGTGCTGCTGCCTGACACCAGCCCCACGGCGAAGATGCGGCCCTCGACCTCGATTGCTCCGCTTCCCGCGTTCGGGCTAACGGGTAGTGACATCGGCTTCACCCTTCGACCGTTCCACCCGATCACCGGACGCCGCTGCGGAGCGAGACGCGGCGGCGGGCAGCCGAAGCCGCTTGAGGAGGAGGGCGTTGACCGCGACGATGACCGACGATCCGGACATGCTGATCGCGGCGATCTCGGGGCTGAGCATCAGCCCGAAAGCTGGGAAGAACACTCCGGCGGCGATCGGCAGGGCGATCGCGTTGTAGCTGATCGCCCATGTCAGGTTCTGCCGCATCTTCCGCAACGTCCCCTTTCCGATCCGCAGTGCGACGGCCACGTCCAACGGGTCGGAGCGCATAAGTACGACGTCGGCGGTCTCGATGGCCACGTCGGTACCCGCGCCGATCGCGATTCCGAGATCGGCACGGGCGAGCGCCGGGGCGTCGTTCACGCCGTCGCCGACCATCGCCACCCTCTTCCCGGCCTGCTGCAGCTCGGCGATCTTCGCGGACTTGTCTTCCGGAAGGACTTCGGCGATCACGGTATCGATCCCCAACATCGAGGCGATCCGCTCGGCGGTGGGCCGATTGTCCCCGGTGAGCATGACGACTTCGATCCCCGCCTCGTGCAGCGCGTCGATCGAATCCCGTGCGGTTTCGCGCGGTGCGTCGGCGAGCGCGATGACGCCCGCGATGCTCCCGTCGACGGCGAACATGATCGCGGTGCGGCCCCCATCTGCCAGAGACTGCTGCGCGCTTTCCACGGCCGAGACGTCGATGCCCTGTTCGGCCATCAGCCGGGGGTTGCCGAGTACCACCTGCCGACCGTCGACGGTGGCGATCGCGCCCCGCCCCGCGACGTTACGGAAGGCCGACGCGGTGCGGCGGGTGATCTTCCGGCCGTCGGCGTAGGCGACGATCGCTTTGGCCAGCGGATGCTCGGACTCCCGCTCGACGGCGGCGACGAGGGACAACAGCTCGAGCTCGTCCGTCCCGACGGGCAAATAGTCGGTGACCTCGGGCTCGCCCTTCGTGAGGGTTCCGGTCTTGTCCATGACGACGGTGTCGATGCGCGCGGCGGTCTCGATGCCGGTGGCGTTCTTGAAGAGCACCCCGCGCTTGGCCCCGAGTCCCGTGCCGACCATGATCGCCGTCGGCGTGGCCAAGCCCAACGCGTCCGGGCAGGTGATCACCACGACGGTGATCGCGAACAAGATCGCGGTCGGGAGGGGAGCGCCGGTCAGCCACCAGATCAGGAAGGTCAGGCTACCGCCGACCAGCGCCACCAGCACGAGCCAGGACGCGGCGCGGTCCGCGAGCCGCTGCCCCGGGGCTTTGGAGTTCTGAGCCTCCTGCACCAGCTTGACGATCTGAGCCAGCGCCGTGTCCGCGCCGATCTTCGTCGCCCGGATCCGCAACGTACCGACGGTGTTCACGGTGGCGCCGATGACCGCCGAGCCGGGGCCCTTATCCACCGGCAGGCTCTCGCCGGTGACCATCGATTCGTCGATCGCCGATTCCCCGTCTTCGACCTTCCCGTCGGTGGGAATCTTCGCGCCGGGCCGGACCAGCATGAGATCTCCCGGGACGACTTCGTTCGTGGGTATCTCGAGTTCGTTACCGTCACGGATCACCACGGCGCGCGGCGGTGCGAGCTCCAACAGTCGGCGAATGGCGTCGTTCGCCCCACCGCGGGCGCGCATCTCCACCCAGTGCCCCAGCAGGACGAAGGTCGCCAGTACCGTGGCTGCCTCGTAGAAGACATCGCCTCCGCCGCTGAGGGTGACGATGAGGCTGTAGAGCCACCCGGCCCCCACCCCCACCGCGACGAGCACCATCATGTCGAGGGTTCGGGCACGCAGCGCTCGGAAGGCGCCGTCGAAGAAGATCCAAGCCGCGTAGAACATGACCGGGAGTGAGAAGATCAGCGCGACGACGTCATCGCGGAGCCCGAACGGCGCCGGTACCGTGAAGCCGAGCACCTCCCGGCCGATCGGCGAGAACAGCGTGATCGGGATCGACAGGATCAGCGCGACAAGGAACCGGTTGCGCATGTCGCGGACCATCGACTCCATCGACATGCCGCCGTGCCCCCCGCCGTGTCCCATCACCTCCTGCGCGCTCCGCACCGGTGTCGCGTCGGCACCGTGACCGGCGCCCTGACCGGCTTCGTGACCGGCGCCCTGACCGGCTTCGTGCCCGGCGTGCGCGGTGTGGTCCTCGGGAGCTTCCGATGGGCCCGACGCGGCAGAGTGGACGGCAGGGGCAGGGTCGGGAGTAGGCGACGGGTGATGGTCGCCGTGCGACATCGCGTGCGGGTCGTGGGCGGGGTCGCAGATGTGATTCGGGACGGATTGACCCGAGCAGTGGTACCCGCACTCGATAACCCATTGCCGCAGATGAGCTTGGGAGGTGAGTTCGGGATCGTAAGACACGTTCGCCGTCTGCGAGACCGGGTTGGCCTCCACCGCGATCACACCTGGCTGACGCAGCAGGGTCGCCTCCACGACAACCTTCGAGGACGCCCAATGCACGCCGGACACTTCAAGGACGACAGTTCGTGTGCTCATCGTTCGTGGCCTCTTCGTTCTCGTGATCTCAGGTGGCTTGGTAACCGAGGATGGTCATCATCCCGGTCTCGGCGTGGTAGATGTTGTGACAGTGCGCCGCCCAGAGACCCGGGTTGTCGGCGTCGAACTCGACGGTCAGCGACGTGCGCGGGAGCACGATCGAGGTGTCCTTCCGCGGCCCGCCGCCGGCGTGCTGGTAGGTGTGGCCGTGCAGGTGGAACGGATGCCACATGTCGGTGGTGTTCTCGATGCGGAGCCGCACCCGTTCGCCCTGCCTCACCCCGAGTGCGCCATCGAGGGGGTTTGCTGGGTCGAATCGGCGACCGTTGATCGCCCAGTCGTAGGCCATCATCGAACCCGAGAGCTTGGCCGTCAGCTCGCGGTCGACGGTGCGGCTCGGGAACGCGACGGTCGGGTCGGCGGTGAGCGCGTCGGCCATGAGGACCGACCTCGACAACTCGGGGATCGTAGCGGAGGGGCGCGGCGTCTCGCCGGCCCCGGTGCGGACGATCGCGAGCGCCGTCTCGCCCTTGCCCTCCGCGACGGCAACGAACGGGAACACGCCGTCGCCGAGCGTGACGAGCACGTCGTACCGTTCGCCCATGCCGATCAGGATCGCGTCGGTGTCCACCGGGTTCACCGGGAACCCGTCGCTGTGGGTAACGGTGAGCCGGTGACCGCCGAGCGCCACCCGGAACGCCGTGTCGCTCCCGGCGTTGATGATCCTGATCCGCACCCGCCTGCCGGGGGCGCTCGTGAACGTCTCCGGGTCGGCGGGCGGGCGGCCGTTGATGAGGTAGAGCGGGTAGAACACATCGCCGGCGTCGCCGCCGAGCAGGTCTGAGCGAGCACCCATCAGCATGTGACTGCCCGAGCCGCCCATCATTCCCATCATCCCGCCGCGGAGCTCCTCGAGCACCTCGTCCGGGGTGCCCGTCACTCCGTCGAGCCAGTCATCGAGGATGACCACCCACTCGTCGTCGTAGACCAGCGGCTCGTTCGGATCCTCGACGATGAGCGCTCCGTAGAGACCGCGATCCAATTGCGGTCCGACGTGCGGATGGAACCAGTAGGTCCCGGGCTGCGCAGCGACGAACTCATAGCTGAATTCCCCACCCGCGGGGATGGGTGCCTGAGTTGCGCCGGGCACGCCGTCCATGTCATTCCGAAGCGCCAGGCCGTGCCAATGCACGGAGGTGTCGGCCGGGAGCTGATTGCGCACATTCGCGAGCAAGGTATCGCCCGCCGACAGACGGATCGTCGGCGCGGGCACCGACCCGAAGCTCCACGTGTCCGCGGTGGTACCGGCAAGGTCGACTTGGGTGGGAGCTGCGACGAGGTCGACACGGGTGACCCGGCCGGTGCCTCCGCGGGCTGCCTCCACCTGTTGCACCACGGCCCCGGTCGGGGAGAGGAATCGAGGTGGCGTTGAACACGAAGCCAGGGTGATCGCGGCGAGGGTGCCGGATCCGACCGCGAGGAAGCCCCGCCTGGTCAGGCTCGCGTGCTTGATTTCGGAATGCATATCGGTTCTTTCTCGTCGGCCGGTTCTCAGCCAATTTTTGTCGGGTGACTGTTGTTGGGGGAGAGGCGAAAGTCCTACCCTGTCGTCGGCTACCGGGTGCGCGCGGGGCAGACGGGTGCTGATGCTGATGCTGATACGGGCGAGGTCACGGTCGACACGAGGGCTGCGGACCTGACCGCCGCGGTCGAGTCGCCGCGCGGCGCATCAGCTTGTCCACAGCACGGTCCAGGTACCTCCGTCGTCGTCCGAAGCTGAGATGCCGCGGTCGTCGGCGACGATCAGTCGTCCGCTTGTGGGTACGACGAGCATCGCTTGGGGCGTTCCAGAGACCTGACCGCCGGCACTCCACGTTCCGGCTCCCTCGCTTCGGGTCCAGACGGTTCCTGCGGTGTCGATCCCGACGAGGCCTCCGTGTTCCGTTCCTCCGTCGCCGACCAGATAGAGCGGCGGCGAGTCCGGCACGAGGGTGAAGGTCGCGCCCCCATCCCGGCTCACCATGAGGCCCTCCGGGGTGGTCGCGAACAGGGTGTCCGAGTCGCCGGCCGGACTGAGGATGTCGCGAGCGCCGATCGTCGCGACGCTCGTCCAGGAGAGGCCACCATCGTCGCTCCGCTCCACGGTGGAGCCGGCTAGCCCGTAGATCCTGCTGACCCGGGATTCGCTGATCGCCAGGTCGTGGAAGTCGGTCGTGCCGACCAGCGAGACGTTCGTCCAGCTCGCCCCACCGTCCGCCGAGCGGATCAGCCCAAGGCTTGGGCTGCCGAACGTGGCGGGCGTCGACGGGCCCGGATGGCCCGACGCGTAGGCGACGTCGCCGACGAGCGTGAAACCCATCGCATCGATGTCGAGGTCGCCGACCGGCCCGGTGACGGCGGCGGGGGTCTCTTGGATGTCGAGCCGGAAGACGCCGCCGTGCGTGGCGACGACGAGCGCATCCTGTCCCGAGTCGAAGGCGAGCCCGTGAATGTGGGTGAGTGCCGCCGGAGCGGCATCTTGAGGCGATGCGACCGCGCATCCGGCGAGGGTCATCAGGACGAAAGCGGTCGCGACAAGTCGTGCGCTCATGGCTGTCATCTCAGGCGATGTGAGGGTCAGGGGGCAGCCGTGTGCGACCACCCCCTGACGAACTCACAGCTGCGCGAGAAGCTCCTGAATCTCGGCGATCTCCGCCGTCTGGTCGTCGATGATCGTCTGCGCGAGTTCGAGCGCGGCAGGGTTCTCACCGTTGTCCAGTTCTTGCTGAGCCATCGCGATGGCGCCGGTGTGGTGCTGGACCATCTGCTCGAGGAACAGCTTCGAGGCCTCGGAGCCGGTCGCGGCTTCGAGAGCGGCCATGTCGTCTTCCGACATCATGGCCCCTCCGCTGTGATCCATTCCTTCCATTCCGCCGATGTCGGAGCCCACGCCCCATGCTTCCAGCCACGAGGTGAGGAGATCGATCTCGGGCTGTTGAGCGGCTACTATCCGCTCGGCCAGGGCGACGACTCGCGGGTCGACGCCCTCCTTGTCGAGCACCATGGAGGCCATCTCGACAGCTTGTTCGTGATGAGGGATCATGCCACTCGCGAACGTTTCATCTGCGGCGTTGAAGGTGGTGTCGATAGGCGCCGAGGAGGGCGAGGCGCTGCTCCCGCCTTCCATGCCTTCCATTCCTTCCATGCCGTCCATTCCAGCCATGGAACATCCGGCGAGTACGAGTGCGATGGCGAGCGCCGTTGAGGCGATCGCTGCGGTGCGAAACTTCATGATGGTTGCTTTCTTTCAGTTGAGTCGATTCGGATTTGGGCGCGCGGATGCGCGCACAGGCACGCCTGCGTGACCGCAGGCTGGGCCGAATCACGTTCTACTGATGGAAAGGGCTATCAGAGAGGGCGGGACTGGGAGCGCTGCCCGCAGGGCGGAGTGCAGCACTCGGCCACCGGACCGCAGTCTCGCCAACCAGCGCGTGACGTAGGGCGCTGCCGCGAATGCCACGGAGGCGAGGATGAGGGCGAGAACGCAGATCATGAAGCCCATGGCGTGCATCGGCTCACAGCCAGATGTGCCGCAGTCACCCGATGTCGCGGGCGGTTCTGCAGAGCGGGCGGCCGCACCCGCTTGGTGCTCCATCGACGATACCGCCGCAGCCGGGATGTGGGTCGTTTCGTCAGGGCTGAAGGGGTGCATCGCCAGGAGGCCGACGACGACCGCGGCGATGCTGAGGAGACTCAGCATCGCCGTCCGCACCGCCGCGGTGCGCGGGTATGCGGCCGCTCGAATCGCTGAAAGTGTCACCATCCCACTCCTAGCGTAGCTGCGTTACCGTCAGATCGCCTGAAGCCACCGTCCGTCTCGATGGCAGCGAGGACCGACTGGCACCCTCCGAGCGCACGGGGCTTACGACCGCACCAGTCGCGCGATCGCTGCGGTGGCCTCGCGCAGCTTCTCCTCCGCGACCGGGCCACCTTGTGCGGTGGCTTCGGCGACGCAGTGCGTGAGGTGATCCTCCAGGAGCGCAAGCGCCACCGCCTCGAGTGCCTTGGTGGTGGCCGCGACCTGAGTCAAGACGTCGATGCAGTAGGTGTCGCCATCGACCATTCTCCCCAGCCCACGGACCTGGCCTTCGATCTTCCGAAGCCGACTCAGCAGCGCATCCTTGTTGCCGATGTATCCGTGCGTGCTGTGATCCACTGTCGGCGAGTGTTCAGTGTGCGGCATGTTGCGGGTGGCCATAGCGGTGCGGATCTGCATCGAAGGTGTCGGCGCAGCCGGTGGAGCAGAAGTAGAACGTCGTGCCGTCGTGCTCGCGCGTCGTCGCGGCCGTCTTCGGGTCGATCTTCATGCCGCAGACCGGGTCGGTGACAAGAGTGGTGTCGCCGGTCGTGTGCTCGGTGTGGTGTTCCATGGAATGTTCCTCATCTGATTTCTGGTTGCCGATCTCGACCACCGGGTCGGTGGTCGAGGCCGCAGCCGACGTGGCCACGGGCTTGGGGGTGAACCGGCGCAGCCGGCTGGAGTTGGTGACGACGGACAGCGATGACAGGGCCATCGCCAGGGCGGCGATCACCGGGCTGAGCAGCAGCCCGAACGCCGGATACAGCACGCCCGCCGCGAGGGGAATGCCGACCACGTTATACCCGAACGCGAACACGAGGTTCTGCCGGATGTTGCGCATCGTGGCGCGGGACAGGTCGATCGCGGTGACCAGGCCACCGAGGTTCCCTGAGATCAGGGTGATGTCGGAGGCCTCGATGGCCACGTCGGTTCCGGTTCCGATTGCCGAACCGACATCAGCCTGAGCCAGCGCGGGGGCGTCGTTGATGCCGTCCCCGACCATCCCGACGACCCGCCCTTCCGCTTGGAGGCGTCGCACCTCGCTGGCCTTGTGCTCGGGCATGACCTCCGCGACCACCCGTCGGATGCCGACCTGACGCGCGATCGCGGCAGCGGTTGCGCGGTTGTCGCCGGTCATCATCACGACCTCGATCCGGCGGGCTGCCAGCTCGGCGATGGCGGCGATCGAACCGTCCTTGATCGTGTCCGCCACGCCGACCACGCCGGCCGGCCGCCCGTCGACGGCGACAAGCATGGGGGTCTTGCCGTCGGCGGCCAGCGCTTCCATGCCCGCGGTCAGGCTCGAGGCGTCGACGTCGGCCGCAGCCAACAGCCGCGCGTTGCCGACGAGCACGGTCTTGCCATCCACGTGGGCGCGCACGCCTTGGCCGGTGATCGACTCGAACGTGCGTGCCCGCGGGATGCCCAGGCCGCGGCTTTCCGCGCCGGCCACGATCGCGGTCGCCAGCGGGTGCTCCGAGTCGCGTTCGGCGGCGGCGATCAGCGCGAGCAGCGCATCGGCGTCGAATCCGTCGGCCGGGAACACGTCGGTCAGGATCGGGGTGCCGTTGGTGATGGTGCCGGTCTTGTCCAGCACGACCGTGTTCACCTTGTGGGCGGTCTCGAGGGCCTCCGCGGAACGGATCAGGATGCCGTGGCCGGCGGCCTTGCCCGCCGCGACGGTGATGGACAACGGGGTGGCCAGCCCGAGCGCGCACGGGCAGGCGATGATCAGCACGGCCACCGCAGCAACCAGGGCATACACTCCGGCCGGCGGCGGTCCGATCAACCACCAGACGGCGAACGTCCAGATCGCGATGGCGATGACCGCCGGGACGAAGTAGCTGGAGACCTTGTCGGCCAGACGTTGGATCGGGGCCTTCGAGCCCTGCGCCTCACGGACCAGCCGGATGATCTGCGCCAGCATCGTGTCCGCCCCGACCTTGGTCGCCGCGTAGCGGAACGAGCCGGTCTGGTTGATCGTCGCGCCGATCACCGTGTCGCCGGCGGACTTGACCACCGGGATCGGCTCTCCGGTGATCATCGCCTCATCGACCGCGGAGCTGCCTTCTGTCACCTGGCCGTCGACCGGGAGTTTCTCGCCCGGGCGGATCACCACGACGTCGCCCACCACGACGTCACCGACCGGGATCTCCAGCTCGCTGTCACCGCGGACCACCCGTGCGGTGCGGGGCTGGAGACCGATCAGGGTGCGGATCGCCTCGCCCGTGCCGGCCTTGGCCCTGGTCTCGAGGAGGCGGCCGAGCAGGATCAGGGTGAGGATGACGCCCACCGCTTCGAAGTAGACCCCGCGTGCGTCGGCGGGCAGCACCCAGGGGATGAAGGCGGCCACCAGGCTGAATCCGTATGCGGCGATCGTGCCCAGCGTGATCAGCGAGTTCATCTCGGCCTGCCGGTTGGCCAGTGCCAGCCACCCGGTGCGGTGGATCGGCCACCCGGTGTAGAACATCACCGGCGTCACCAATAGGAATTGGAACCACGGTGCGAGCAGCAGCGGCGGCATCCATGAGGCCCCGAACACGTCGTGGGCCATCACCGCGAGGAACACCGGCAACGTGAGCACCGCGCCGACGATCACCCGACGGCCGAGGTCGGCGATCTCCTTGGCATGCTCCGCAGCCTCCTGGGCACCGTCGTCGTCCATCGCGTCGGCGATCGACCCGGTCGTGCCCGTCTCGTCGACGGTGGGCGCTTCGAGCACGGCGGTCGCGGTCCGCGGCGCGTCAGCCGATGCGGGCACGACCCTGACCGTGCCGTGCAGCATGTTCATTCCGCACGCGAAGCCGAAGTCACCGACCTCATCCGGCATGAACTCCACGGCGGTCGTCGCGTAGGCGGGCAGGCCCTGGTTGACCTTGAACTCCGGGAGCACGACTCGGGAGGAGCACTCGCCGGCCTCCTGCCGGTCGAAGAGCAACCGGGTGCGAACGCCCTGCACGACCTCGATCACGCTGGGCGAGTAGCCACCCCTGACCGTGATCGTCTGCACCTGGAGATCGCCTTCGACCGTGGCGCGTTTCGACGCACGCGGGGCGAAGAAGTACCACGCCAACAAGCCGGTCAACAATACAGCTGCGACCACGACGAACACACTCACGGCGTCACTCCTTCTGTCGGTCGGCGGCGAAGCGCCAGACCCCATCCTCGACTATACCCTGTGGGGGTATAAGTCGTGGAGTGGCGGCGATATTCCGTCAAGCACGGGAATTCGATGTCGGCCCCGCGGCGGACCAAGACCTCGCGAAGAAGAGTTCACCGCCGAGTCGTCGTCGCGACCGCCCGTCTGCGGGTGACTGACGCCCCGGCCCAGATCAGTAGGGCAGCGCCCAGGCCCAGCAGGAGTGCACCGACAAGGATCTGTCCGGGCGGCGGAGCGACCGCACCCCCGACCGGTTGGTACAGGTCGCGGCGCTCAGTCGTGGTCGAGGCGAGCATCTGATCGACGGGCAACCACACTTCAAGCGTTCGCCCCCGGTCGGTGAACTGGGCGTAGACGAACCACAGGCCAGGTTGCGGCAGCTGCACCGACCCTGAGAAGCTGCCCGCGCGCTCGGCGCTCGCCGACAGCGGTCCGGCAACGGACTCACCGGCACGACGTGCCACGACTCGGACCGGGGTCGGGCTCTCCGCTGTTTCGGATTCCAGGTCGGTGACGGACACCGCTACGAGGCCGGCGCCCTCGCCGGAGACCGTGATCGTCGCGGTCCCGAACGAAGCCCCTTGTCCCGGGTCGTGGGCCTGGGCGGGTGACGGCTCGGGCGCGGCCACCAGCGACACCACCAGGAGCAACCCGGCGAGACCCGCGCCCGCGACCCGGCGCCGCCTCACCGCCAGGAGCACTGCAGTTGCAGCCAGAACTGCTCCGACGACCACCAGCGACTGGGCGACGGGGACGAGTCCCACGCTGCTGAGGCCGGTCACCGACGCGGCGACGTGCAGGATGCCGATCGCCGCTGCCGCCAGGATCCACCGCCACGGCCCGACGGGGATGGTGAGGGCGAACAGCCCCACCAGCGCCAGAGGTGCATCCGGCGCAATCCAGCCCACCGCCCCGAGGGCGGCCAGCACGATCATCCGAAACGCGAGGTAGCCGGCGACGGCAGCCGGGAGCGCACGCCGGTCCGCCGTCAGCGCCGTGATGACCCACGCCGTACCCAACGCGGTGGCGATGAGCAACGGCAGATAGAACACCTCGGCGAATTGGGGGACATCGGTGTCGTACTCCATGACCACGATCTGAGACGCGCCGAGAAGGGCGGCACCGAGCGACGCGCGGGCCGCCAGCCCGGCGCGCGCATCCAGCCCGATCAACAACGCCACCAGAAGGACGATCGTGGCGATGACCGAGAGCAGGTGCGGAGGCGACCACAGGACCGCGTCACGACCGAAGGCGTTATGCCAGAAGGCGTCCGCGGGAGCAGCGACGACCGTGGCCGCGGCCGCCGCTGCGGCGAGTGCGAAGCCCGGGGTGCTCAGGAGGGCGCGCAGCGAGCGCCCGTGCCGCAGCACCCGGATTCCCCAAACGGCCAACACCAGCCCCACGAACACGATGGACGAGTACAGCAGCAGGTGCGGGGGGATCAGGGCGCTGTCGCGGCCCAGAGTGGTGTGCCAGGCATCGTCCCAATAGGCGGAGAGAAGGCCGGCGCCGGCACCGATCGCCGCGGCCACTGCCTCCCTCCCGTTCAGTCCCGGTTCCGTGACGTGACGGTCAGACTCCGACAACATGTTCTCCTCCCCGACGTGGGACCGAGACCGCCGACGAAGGCGTCTCGCGTATACCCTAGTGGGGTATGGGACGGATGTCTCGGTCGCCGAGGCAGGATCGGATTGCTGGACGCTCGGCGATTCGCGATCGCCCGCGATCGCCGCAGGTCTCCGGAGCTCCCGGACGGCGTCGGCGACCGGGGTGCCCGACTATGATTCTTAGATCGACAGGGCTCCGGAGATCGTCGGGAGGCCCGGGAGGTGCGGATGACGAGTGTGACCACGCACGCTGACCGGCGCGTGCTGCGCCGGCTGGCGCTCGGTGTGCTCGGTGTTGCCGCCCTCGTCGTCTGTCTGCTGGCCCTCAACCACGGGGCCGGCTACTCCGCGAGCGGTTCAAGCAAGGTGGCCGTGGCGGCGCAGACGGCACCGTCGCCCGACCAAGTCACGACCTCGGCCCGCGATCGAGGCACGCCCCCGCTGAGCCGCGAACCGTGCGGTGTGGCGTGCGCGCCGACCCTGGGGGTGGTCGCCGTGGCGTGTCTGCTGGTCGTGCAGGTTGCCGTGGCACTCCTCGTCGCCGACCTGATCCTGACCCGTCGCAGTTTGCTCCATCAGATCCTTGTCGATCTCGCCGCCAAGGCGGCTGCACTTGCGCCGCCCGCGCCGCCTTCCCTCGTCGTGCTCTCGATCAGCCGAACCTGATTCTCTTGACGTACGGTCAACCCAGGGCATGCGGTGCCGATGGGCGCGTTCATCGGTGGAAGCCACGCTGCCGAACCTCGTCGATGTCGAACGACGTGCACCTGTCGCGCACAGGGATATGCTGCCCCGGGCTCGCCATGGGGAGACCGCTTCGCTTGACGATCCTTCATCCTTGACCCGCGGGCGTTCGCGTCCGAGAGAGTGAATCTTGAGTTACTCCGACCCCCGTATCGGCGCCGATCCCCGTCGTCTCGTGACGCAGGCCCATCTACCTGTCGCGATCTCTCGTCGACGGGCACGGGCTGGGCTCATCCTCCTGGCAGCCGTAGCCCTCGTGGCGGCGCTCACCGGGTGCGCGTCCGAGTCCACCGACCTCCGCGATGCCGGAGGCGACTACATCACCGGGACCGGAACCATCACCGAGATCCCCCGTGACGAGCGGGGAGCCCAGATCTCCTTCTCGGGCGAGCTCGACTCCGGCGGCACTGCGGACTCCGACGACTGGCTCGGGTCGGTCGTCGTCGTCAACTTCTGGTACGCCGCCTGCCCGCCCTGCCGCGCAGAGGCCCCCGATCTGGAGTCGCTGTATCAGCAGTTCCTTCCGGACGGCGTCGTCTTCATCGGTGTCGATGTGCGTGACGAAGCAGCCACGGCACTGGCCTTCGCCGAATCCTTCGGGATCTCCTACCCGTCGATCCTGGACACCCGGGGCGGTGAGGTTCAGCTCGCGTTCGCGGGTGAGATCGCTCCGAATGCCGTGCCGACGACGATCGTCCTCGATCGTGAGGGGCGCGTGGCCTCCCGGATCATCGGGCAGATACCCGATCGATCGGTGCTCGAGACGCTGATCGAAGATGTGGTCGGAGAAGAGGGATGATCTTTCCGCAATCAGCCGCGTCCATTCCGAGTCCGGACATCAGCTACATCGATCTCGGCCCGCTTCGGTTGCACTTCTACGCGATCTTCATCCTCATCGGCGTCGTCCTCGCGGTGCTCCTGACGGGGCGGCGCATCCGGGCCAGCGGGTTCACCGGCGGCGAGGCGATCGACATCGCGCTGTGGGCGGTCCCGTTCGGAATCGTCGGCGCTCGCCTCTATCACGTCGTCACCCATCCGGGCGACTACTTCTATCCCGGGGCCGATCTGCTCAAGGTCCTCTATGTCTGGGAGGGGGGAGTCGCGATTTTCGGCGCCGTCGTCTTCGGCCTCGTCGGCATCTGGATCGGCACGCGTCGGACGAAGATCCCGTTCCTGGTCTTCCTCGACGCACTGGCCCCGGGGATGCTCATCGCACAGGCGATCGGTCGCCTCGGCAACTACTTCAACCAGGAACTCTTCGGTTCGCCCACGACGCTTCCGTGGGGTCTGCAGATCGACCCGAGCAGCCCCGCCTTCCCCGCGGGCCTGCCCGCAGACACTCTGTTCCACCCGCTGTTCCTCTACGAGCTTCTCTGGAATCTGGCCGGCGCCGCGACGATCCTGTTGGTCGAGCGAGCCGTCTTCCGCGACCGCAGGCCCCGTCCCGGCACCGGCCTGAGCCTGGGTCTCTACCTCGTGTGGTACGGCATCGGTCGTGCCTGGTTCGAATGGTTGCGCCTGGATCCGACCGAACTGCTGGTGGCGGGAGTGAAGATCAATCTGATCACGGCACTCGCGGCCGCGGTGATCGGCATCCTCATCGTTGTCAACGCGCTTCGAGGCGAGAGGCGCCGTGAACCCGAGCCCGACAGAGCTCTCGTTGGGCAACGCTCATGACTCGGACCGAGGACGCGGGAGCCGCCAGCGGGATCGTCCGGGTGGACCGTCCCGCCGACCACATCGACCAGTCGGAAGCCGCCATGCGCGCCCCGCAGCTCGGACCAGCGGGCTGGGCGCGCTGGGCCTGGCGGCAACTGACCTCGATGCGTACCGCGTTGTTGTTGTTGCTGCTGCTCGCCCTGGCAGCCATTCCTGGGTCGCTGTTTCCTCAACGTAGCGCCGACCCCAACGGGGTCGTCCAGCACTTCGCCCGTGACCCGGCCGGTGCCAGAGTGCTCGACTGGTTCCAGCTTTTCGACGTGTATTCCTCGGTGTGGTTCTCGGCGATCTATCTGCTGCTGTTTCTCTCGCTCATCGGCTGCCTGGTGCCTCGAATCCGTCACCATCTGACAGCGATCCGCTCGTCGCCACCACTGACCCCGAAGAACCTCGGCCGGCTCCCGGCGCACCGGGAGGAGATCATCGACGACGTTCCGGTGGCGCGGGCGATCGAGGAGGCCGAACGGGTACTCAGGTCCTCGCGTTACCGCGTGGTCCGAGTCGACGAAGCGCAGGGGCGGGTCAGCCTGGCGGCGGAACGCGGGTACCTGCGCGAGACCGGCAACCTGATCTTCCACCTCGCGTTGATGGGGATGCTCGTCACCGTGGCGATCGGCGGTGGTTTCAAATACATCGGTCAACGCGTGCTCGTCGAGGGGCAGACCTTCGTTAATTCCCGGTTGGCATTCGACAGCTTCAACGCGGGGCGATTCGTCTCCGACGACTCTCTTCCTCCCTTCTCTTTGACGCTCGACCGTTTCACGGTCAGCTATGTCACCGACAACGTCAACGCTCTCGGTCTTCCTCGTTCCTTCATCGCGGATGTCTCGATCGCTGGTCAGGGCACCGACTCACGCACGAGCGCGACGATCGAGGTCAACAGCCCGCTGTCGGTCGCGGGATCGGAGGTCTACCTGCTGGGGAACGGGTATGCGCCGCGGATCACCGTCCGCGATCCGGGTGGAACCGTCGTCTTCAGCGACACGGTGCCGTTCCTGCCCCAGGATTCCAACCTCACGAGCCTCGGGGTGGTGAAGGTTCCCGACGGACTCAGCCGACAAGTCGGCATGATCGGGTTCTTCTACCCGACCCGAGCCAACAGCTCTTCGGGCGCGTCGTACTCCAGCTACCCCGACCTCGTCTCTCCCGTGCTCACGCTCAACGTCTACGTCGGCGACCTGGGGTTAGACGCGGGGAATCCCAAGTCGGTCTACCAGCTCGATACCTCCGGCATGACCGAAGTCGCCGGCGGCGACTCGGGCGTGTCGGCTCTCGAACTCACGCCGGGCTCACAGACCGAGTTGCCCGACGGTCTCGGCACCGTCGAGCTCGAGGACATCCCTCGATTCGCCTCGTTCGATATCGCCTACGACCCCACGCAGGTTCCGGCTCTGCTCACTTCGATCGCAGCTCTCGTCGGCTTGGCCCTTTCGCTCTTCGTCCCCCGGCGACGGATCTGGATCCGAGCGACGCCACTCGACGACTCCGTCCGACTGGAGTACGGCGGCCTCGCTCGGGGGGACGATCCGCAACTGCTCCCGAGCGTCGAGAGTCTCGCCCGACGCGTCTTCGACCGCTTGACCCCCACGACCCCAAGGGAATCCGCATGACATCTCAGCTCGACCCGATCTCGCTCGTTCTCACCTACTCGGCGATCGCCGTCTACGTCGCCGCGTTCCTCAGTTACGTCTTCGCTCTCGCCGGACACGCCACCAACGCGCGCAGGCAACTGGTGAGCGTCGGAGGGCCGACCGTCAGCCAGCGCGGCGAAGAAGCCCAACCCGAGGCCGCGCCTGACAGTCGCTCGGCGAGAGTCGGCTACGCCCTCACCGCACTCGGCTGGGTTCTGCATCTTGCGGCGGCCGTGGTCCGCGGCGTCGCGGCCGAGCGAGTTCCCTGGGCCAACATGTTCGAGTTCTCGCTCACGGGCACCCTCCTCATCGTCGCGGTGTTCCTCGTCGTGTCCCGCCGAGCGCGCATCCTCATCCTCGGCCCGGTGGTCGTCGGACTCGTGATCCTCCTGCTCGGGGGCGCGACGGTGGCGTTCTATGTGCCCGTGATCCCGTTGCCGCCGGCATTGGAGTCGGCGTGGCTCGTCATCCACGTGCTGGTCGCGCTCCTGGCGACGGCATTCTTCGGAATTGCAGCCGTACTGAGCGTCACCCAGCTCGTCAAAGCCCGTCATGAGAAGCGAAGCGTCCCCGCCGTTCGCACCGCGAGGCTGCTGGACGCGATCCCCGCGGCGGACTATCTGGACCGCCTCGCCTACCGGCTGACGATCATCGGGTTCGCGC
Organism: Pseudolysinimonas sp.; assembly: GCF_049651805.1. GTDB lineage: Bacteria > Actinomycetota > Actinomycetes > Actinomycetales > Microbacteriaceae > Pseudolysinimonas_A. Next base: position 137,580 of record NZ_JBASCU010000017.1, on the reverse strand, counting down.
TCTGGACGTTCACCCTGATGGCGGGCGCGATCTGGGCGGGACGAGCCTGGGGACGCTACTGGGGCTGGGACGTCAAGGAGGTATGGACCTTCGTCATCTGGGTCGTTTACGCCGCCTACGTCCACGCGAAAGCTACCCGCGGATGGGAGGGCAACCGCGCCGCCTGGCTGTCCATCATCGGCTTCGCTGCGGTGTTGTTCAATTTCGGAGTTGTCAACGTCTTCTTCACGGGCCTGCACTCCTACTCAGGCCTGTGACGCCCCCATCCGCCAACCGAAGAAAGGGAAACCCCAGTGGTTGCCAAGAAAGTCGCTGAAAGCACCCCGAACGAGTTCGAACGCAGTTGGAGGCTTCATCGCCGACTCGTGCGCATCGGCCAGCTGCTCATGATCGCCGGAGCCCTCGTCGCAGCTACCCACTGGCTGGCCCATCTCGAAGCCTTCGGACCCGGGCAACCCCCCGGGTGGCTCGACCTCGTGGCCGGATACCCCACCGGCCTCCTCCTGCTGGTGGCCGGCGCGATCATGGCGGGCCGGAAGCGGCCGTCCAAGCAGACCCGATGAATCCGGCCATGACGTCGGGAAGCGCGAACCTCACGGTCAAGCAGCGCCGGGCGGCCAAACGCGAGGAGAAGCTCGCGAAGCTCCGACGACAGCAGCAGCGGAGCCGCCGCAACCGACGGATCGCCGCGATCTCGATCCCGGTCGCGGTGCTCGCCGTCGTCGCGGCGATCGTGCTGCCCGCGATCCTGATTCCGAAACCGCCCAGCTACGAGGCCGGAGGATCGGGAGCCGTGGTCGAGGGGGTGTCGACGTTCGAGAACGTCTCGACTCACGTCGAGACACCGGTCAGCTACCCCGAGACGCCGCCTGCGGGCGGTGACCACAGTCCGACGTGGTTGAACTGCGGCGTCTACACCGAGCCCGTCCCGGATGAGAACGCGGTGCACTCGCTCGAGCATGGTGCGATCTGGGTGACCTATGACCCCTCGCTGGGTGCGGATCAACTGGGGGTCCTTCGTTCCCAGTTGCCGGCCACCCATGTGATCCTCTCGCCATACGATGAACTCGCCGCGCCGATCGTGCTCAGCGGATGGAACGTCCAGCTAGAGCTCGAGAGCGCCGACGACCCACGAATCGAGGAATTCATCGAGGAGTACTGGCAAGCCGAGAACGCTCCGGAACCCGGCGCATCCTGCACCGGCGGCGTCGACGGATGATCTCGAGAAGGATCCAGGCAGCCCATGGCTGAGGTGATCGGAAGCGGTCAGCTCTGGCTTGCGATCCCGCTCGCGCTGCTCGCAGGGTTGGTGTCTTTCGCGTCACCATGCGTGCTTCCTCTGGTACCCGGATACCTCGGCTACGTCACGGGCTCGTCGGGTGGCGGCTCACGCTGGCGTCCGGTCATCGGTGTCGGCCTGTTCATCCTCGGGTTCGCCCTGGTCTTCGTCGCCTACGGCGCCGCGTTCGGGTCCTTGGGCGGTTGGCTGATCCGCTGGCAGGATCCGCTCACGCGGATTCTCGGCGGGGTGGTCATCCTCATGGGGTTGGTGTTCATCGGAGCATTCCGCCTTTTCCAACGCACCGCGAAGCTGCCGATCACCCCGCGCACCGGCCTTGCCGGCGCCCCGCTACTCGGCGTCGTGCTGGGACTCGGCTGGACTCCCTGCCTGGGCCCCACCTTGGCCGCGATCTCAGCGTTGAGCATCGGCACCGGGTCCGCGACGCGGGGCGCGCTCCTCACCGCCGTCTACTCCATCGGACTCGGCCTCCCCTTCCTGGTCGTCGCCGCGGGCCTCGGCTGGGCGACCACGGCCGTCGCGTTCCTTCGCCGTCACATCCGCGCGATCAATATCGCCGGCGGCCTCACCATGGTGGCGATCGGAGTGCTCATGGTCACCGGCGTCTGGACTGCGATTCTCTATTCCCTTCAGACCCTCATCGGGGGAACCGTACTCCCCATATGAAGCCGATTGCTCTCCATTCCAGACGGCCACGCTGGCCCGTGATCCTCGCAATCGTCGTGCCGCCGGCCGTGCTCTTTGCGGTGCTGATCCCGTCGATCTCGAACCCAGGACCAACGACACAGGACATGTGGGTCGGTGCCACGCCCTTCGGCCCGACCAGCGAAGCTTCCGCCAGCGAGGTCGAAATCATCCATGCGGCCCTTCACGGAATCGCAGCACAGTGCGCGGAGACCGATCCCGACCTGGGCGCGATCGCGGCGCACGTCGACCGCATCATCGAGTTCTCGCACCGGTACCCGGTGGGTCGGTTCCCGATCGACGATGAGACCGCTACCGCTTCATCCCTCCTCCTGGTCACGCGAGAAGCCGTGAAGAGCTGTGCGCCAGCCGAGGTGGACCGAATCGATGCCGCGCGTCAGTAGACCCGCGCGGTCGGCAACGAGGTTGAGCCGGCGTAGCGCTTCGAACCGGGAAGGGATCGGCGAAGACCCGCCGACTTTGATCGTGAAGTGCAGATGCGCGCCGCCGCTCGCGATAGGCGGCGCGCACGGGAATGGCCACCGAACCGATCATGGTGTGTCGGTGCGCGCGGGGCGAGGCGCGCTCGACGTGTTCCGGAACATCCGAGGCTGGTGGAAGGCTTGACCTGGAGAGGACCGATTCATGACCAATTGGTACGTCATCACGGGAGGCCCTAGCTCGGGCAAGACGACGACCGTCGACATGCTGCGCAACCTTGGCCACACGACCACGATCGAACATGCCCGGCACTACCTGGACCTCAAGCGGGTCGAGGGGAAATCCGTCGAGGAAGTACGCGCGCGCCGACGCGAGTTTCAGCACGGAGTTCTTGCCATGCAGTTGGACCAGGAGGCGAGTCTGGACCCCGACGAGATCATCTTCCTCGATCGCGCCATCCCTGACTCGCTGGCTTACTATCGGTTCCTCGACCTCGAGCCCGACGCAGAGCTCCTCGACGCGCTACAGCGTGTCTCCTATCGAAAGGTTTTCATCCTCGACTTGCTGCCCCTCGCTGCGGACTACGCCCGTACCGAGGACGCCGCCGCCCAACTGCGCATCCACACTCTTCTCGCCGAGGTTTACCAAGACCTCTCGACCCCGGTTGTTGACGTGCCGGTTCTCAGCCCGACTGACCGGGTCGCATACATTCTGGATCGGCTTAGCTGAGACTCAGAAGATGTCGCGACGCCGAACTTACGATGGGGCCCGTGAGAGTCGAGATCCTGCACATCGCCGAGTGCCCGAACTTTGTCGAAGCAGGTGCTCGTGTGCGCGCAGCTCTGCGGGCTGCTGGGCTCAGCACGGTCGATGTGAGCTTTCGGTTGCTTTCCAACTCTCAGGAGGCGGCCGAGACGGCGTTCGCCGGGTCTCCGACGATTCTGATCAACGGGTCGGATGCTTTCCCAGGAGGTGTTCGGACAGCGAACCTCGCTTGCCGCGTATATCGAACCCGGTCGGGGTTTGCCGGGGTGCCGACCGTGGAGGAAATCGCGCGTGCTATTCGCGCGTCATCATCGCGGCGCGGTTAGTCAGGCCGGCGATCTTGCCGTCAGACGTTCCAGGTCATGGCTCAGCCCGGGGTTGTTGGGGTGGGCTTGCATACCCCGGTCCGTCGACCGGCTGCGTCGCGCGGCGCGACTTCTCCATCAGGGCGAACAGGCCGAGTACGTCGTCTTTGAGCTGGGTGTGCCCGACGGCATGCCAGTTGGCGTGAAAGTAGTCACTCAGGAATTCGATGATGTGTTCCAACGAGACGGTGTGCCACGCCCTGGTAGCTCTGATGTGATGTGGATTGCCGAATGCGACGGTTCGGATGACATGCCCGGCGGGTGCTACGACACGACCGGTGCGCAGCAGATCGTCGACTAGATCGGCGGCCATGTCTGCTGGGCAGCACCCGAAGCGGGTGAAGGCGGCCTCCAGCACGGCCGGGTCGCGCATGGCAGGGTTGAGGTGCGGCGTACCCTCTTTGACTTCGCCGACGATCATGTCCGCCGCCCCGAGCTCGGCGCCAAGAGCCGAGTCGAGGTCAGTGGCATCGGGGCCGCCATGCGCCTGCGGCTCACGGTGGAGCCTGATCGCAAGAATGTCCAGATCGGTCACCGTTCGCGTGGGGATGTGTGGCGATACCTCGAGAACGGGGTACTCAGCGACGGTGAAGTACCCGTTGATGCGCAGGTACGCCTGAACGAGTGCCACAGCGGTGTCCATTGATCGTGCTCATCTCTCCCAGCGCGTCGCAACGTCGTTCAGGTGGATCCGAACCGTGTGAGCGGGGCGTCGGCGATCTGTCGGACGCACCAATTTGCGTAGGCCTTGCCGCCGATCAACCCCCAAACGCGCCCTCGTCGGGGAAGGGTGTAGTCGATCCACACGGTCAGGTTCGACGTTGTCCCGGAGCCGGCGATAGTGAATCCGAGTGTGTAGGCGCCGATCACGATGAGTCGCTCAGCGACGGTAGTCCAGCGCTTGGTGATCGGCGGAGTGCGCGTGGCGACGATCTCATCAACGAACAGTCGGAGGCCGAAGGCCGAGCCCCGCATCACGACGTGAGATCCCAGGACGCGCCCTTGCCCCTCATCGAGGATGAGCTCCGTGTGGCCGCCGCCCATCATCGGAGATCTGGGACTCGCCATGTGTGAAGACAAGTTGTGGTGGTCGTCGAGAAAGGCGAAGAGTTCGGAAGCCGACGCGGCGACCCCGACGGTCGTCGTCGTGTGCCGCTCGTACGCCGATCGGGCTTCCTTCACGTTCCCATTGTGGGATCAATGACCGCGGGGCAGCGAGGCCTTTAGTCCTAAGCATCCGGATCCCACCGGATCTGTTGTCGTCGGGCCACGTGGCGCCCTCCGGTGGCACTGGTTGCGACGCAACCTGAAGATCGCACGCTGTGCCGTGTGGCTTCGCGAACCCGAGGACGGCATTGACGAGCAGGCGCGGGATTGACGCACGCGGGTGTGACTGGCGTTGTCGCGGCCCCGCCGTCAGGGAGGCTTTCGGCCGGAGGTTCGGCCGCTCGAGCGCCAGCACCTCGAAGCCGTCGCCTGAGTTCTCGATGACACCGAGACGACGGCGCCCCTCGGTGGGTGGAAAGCAGTGCTCGCGGATCCTCCGCTGGTGTTCGCTGAGTGCGACGACTTCGAGCTTCCCGTCGTCGTCGGATGGCGTCATTGCCGTTTCTCGTCGCCCCTTCTGAGAACCTCATCGTCGCCGGGCGACCCCGCGCACCACCACGGCGACGACTGCGGCGGCGAGCACCCAGGGTCCGGCGACGATCAGGGGATCCATCCACTGGTGGCGGACGTCGGCGCGCCCCCGCCCGAAGCGCGACGAGAAGCCGCGTCGCCGCACCTCGCTGAGCACACCGGTCTGGGTAATCGGGTTGTCGGGACGAAGTGTCGCGAATGAGCGGACGTGACTGCCCAGCGCGTCGACCCGGTCGCCGAGGATCAGCAACAGCCAATGGACAGCGCGCGCCTCACTGAACCGACGATAGGCGAGTCGGCGGATCGCACCCGAGAGGCCCCGAAGCGGAACCGCGGTTCCGAACACCGGGGGGAGTTGGGCGTGCTCGATCGAGCGTTCCCGAGGGCCCTGAACCTCCTGGCGCTCGGGAAAGCGCCACCGCGCCCCGGTACCAGCCGGGTCGAAGCGCTCCCGAGGAACGGAGGGCCGATCAGCGGGGTCGAGATCGACACCCCATCCGGGGATTCTTGCTCGCAGCGCGACGCTCGACTCGCGGGCGACCGGTCGTTCGGCGGTGTAGGGCACTTCGATAACCTCCCGGATTGATGCCGTCAGGCAGCCGCGGCGAGCACGACGGGCTTGATGCAGTCGTCGAGTTTCGCCGAGAACATGTGGTATCCCTCGGCGATGTCGTCGAGCGGAATGCGGTGGGTGATGACGTCGCGCGGCACGATGTGGCCGGCGCGGATGTGTTCGAGCAGCCGCGGCCACTGTCGTTTCACGGGGGCCTGGTTCATGCGCAGAGTCAGCCCCTTGTTCATCGCGTCGCCGAATTTCACGGCGCTGAACATCGGTCCGTAGGCGCCGACCACCGAGACGGTGCCGCCCTTTCGCACCGAGTCGATCGCCCAGTTCAGCGCGATCGGCGAACCGCCCTGAAGCTTGAGTTTCGCGGCCGTGATGTGTTGCAGCAGGTTGCCGTCGGACTCCGCACCGGCGGCGTCGATCACCACGTCGGCACCGAGGTAGTCGGTCGCCGCCTTCAGCTCCACGACGATGTCGTCGAACTCGGCGAAGTTCCTGGTTTCGGCGAACGCGAACTGTCGCGCCTTCTCGAGCCGATAGTCGAGGTGATCCACGACGATGACCCGGCCGGCGCCCATGAACCACGCCGATCGCGCCGCGAACAAGCCGACCGGGCCGGCGCCGAACACGACCACCGTGTCTCCTTCGGAGATGTCACCGAGCTGTGCGCCGAAGTACCCGGTCGACAGCGCATCGGTCAGCATGAGGGCATCCTCGTCGTGCAGCCAATCGGGGATGACGCTCGGCCCCACGTCGGCGAACGGCACCCTCACGTACTGCGCCTGTCCGCCGTCGTAGCCCCCGCAGGTGTGCGAGTAGCCGTAGATGCCACCGACCGCCGTCGCGTTGGGGTTGACATTGTGGCAGTTCGAGTAGAGGCCGCGGGCGCAAAAGAAGCATGAGCCGCAGTAGACGTTGAACGGCACCATCACCCGGTCGCCCGGCTTGAGAGTCAGCACCGACGACCCGACCGACTCGACGACACCGATGAACTCGTGCCCGAATGTGGAGCCCACCCTCGTGTCGGGCATCATGCCGTGGAAGAGATGGATGTCCGAGCCGCAGATCGCGGCGAGCTCGACCCGAACGATGGCATCGTTGGGGTGCTCGATCGTCGGCACATCCTTCTCTTCGACCCTCACCTTGTACGGCCCTCGGTACACCATCGCGCGCATGACTCGACGCTACGTTCGGCCGGCGGACGAGTCACGGGCTTGCGGTCGTCCCGTGCGCGAGCTACGACGCGCGGCCGACCCTCGGGATCCAGCACCGTACCTGTGCCCGATACGCCAGATACTCGTTCCCGAACTTGGCGGTCAGGTCTGCCTCCTCGACGGGCCGGACGAACCAGTTCCACACGACTGATCCGGCGATCGCGTAGAGCACGACGAGCCACGACTGCAGAGTGAGTCCGACGCCGACCCCCTGCACGATCCCGGCCACCGCCATCGGGTTGCGCACGAAGCGATAGGGGCCGGAGGTCACGAGCCGGGTCGTCGCCGCCGAGGGGAGCGGCGTGCCGCTGCCGCGCGTCGACATCGTGAGCGCCGACCACAGGCCGAGGGCGCTCGCGAGCAGCAAGATGACGACGCCGGTCACGACGACCGCCGCGGGCATCCCGACGCTCAGACCCCAGCGCTGCTCCAACGCCGCGATGCCAAGCGGGAACACGACGAGGAATAGTCCCCAGAATGCGACGAGCTGCACCGCGGTCGCTGCGACGTGCCGGCCAGCCGACCCGGCGCGGGCGTCGCGGAATCCCAGGGGGCCCACCAGCATCCGTTCGGTCGGGATCTGCCCGAACAACACGAGCATTCCGGCGCCGACACTGCCCGCCGAAGCCGCCAGCATCAGCAGCACACCCCAGCCCGCCTCGGTCGTGATCGTCGCATACAGGGCGAGCGCGGTGGTCACGATCAGCGTCCACGGCACGACGATCCACACCGCAATCCGAACTCCCGCGGCCGCGAGCGCCGACGCGACGACGAACAACGGGATGTCGACCACCGCGACGAGCGTCGGCGGCAGGCCGCCGAGGGTGGCGTTTCGGACGAACGGCACGGTGAATACCGCCACCCACCATGCCGCGCCGGCTATCGCCTGCGCGGCGAAGTACCCCCGACCCCACCCGCGCGTCGGGGTGACCGCGCTCACCGTGAGCTGTTCGCGGTGCGGCCGCGCACAATCCCGACGAACACGTTGCTGAGCGGATGCGCCGCCCCCGTCGGCCACACCAATGAGATGCCGGTATCGGGGGCGTCCCGCAGCGGCCGGGCGACGACATCCTTGCGCGACAGCGCCCGCGCGACCGACTGCGGCAGCACGACCACGCCGACGTTCGCCGCGACGAGTTCGACGGCATCCTCGCCGCTCCCGCCGAGCAGGTCGACGGGCAGCACGTTCTCACTCTTGAGGTCGGCGAGGTCGACGGCATCCAGGGCCGCGACGAGCGACCCCTTCGGTGCGACGACGACGGGCGACTCCCGGTAGAGCGGGATGGCGTGCCGGCTATCGTCGGCTGCGACGTCCCGCGCGAGCGCCATGTGCACCGTGCCGTCATCCAGCGCCGCTAGCGCCGCAGCCTGGGGGAGCGGCATGAGGTCGAGCCGACCGCCGGGTCGGCGCTCACGCCACACCCGTTCCCACTTGCCGGGCGTGACGCCGGTCACGAAGGCGACGAGCAGCGGATCCGGCATGGCACAGAGTCTTTCAGACGCGCGCTACGCGGCAGCCCCGTACCCTCGAAGCATGACCGACGAGCCGCGCGAAGACCGCCGCCAGCAGCCGAAACCGCCGAAGCAGCAGCTGCTGAGCCCCAAGACGGCGGCCGACAAGCTCGGCGTGTTCCTGCCGGCGACGCCCGACGAGTTCCGCGCGGCGCCGATCGCCCGGGATGCCGTGCAAGCGCTGCAGACCGACCCGCCCGCGTGGCTGGTGACCCTCCGTCGCGAGGGGCCGCACCCGCGCGGCGAAGTCGCCCGTCGGCTCGGCGTCTCCAACTCGGCACTCGCCCGGGCCGGGGTGAGCGACTCGATGACGACGTCCGAGATCCGCACCCTGCTGGCCGACATGCCGGAGTGGCTGTCGATCGAACGCGACAAGCACGCGCCCGGAACCGGCGCTGCTCCGGGGACGGCCATCGGCGAGCGACCCCCGCGGCGGGAACCCGAACCCGAAGACGACGAAGCGGACGACTAAGCAGACGTGACGGGCGCGGCGGGAAGCCGCACCGTCATCGTCGTACCCTGCCCGACGGTCGAATCGACGGCGCACCTCGCCGGCGCCGTCGATGCGCGCAGCCTCGATGATCTCGTCGGGAACGCTCGCCGACGCGTAGATGCGCGACAGGTAGACCCCGAACGGGCTGACCAGGCTCGGCAGCAGAACGGCCCAGATGGTGTTCGTCGCCCCCGCCTGGCTGAAGATCAGGAACAGCGGGAGCGCGAGCGCCGTCGCCGGCACCAGCACGCCGCCCAGCACGACGTTGAACAGGGTCTCGCGCCCGCGGAAGGTGTACTTCGCGATCGCGTATCCGGCCATCGCCGCGATCAGGGTCGCGAGCAGCGCGCCGACTCCCGCGTACAGCGCGCTGTTGAGCAGCCAGCGCAGGAAGACGCCGTCGCGGTACCCGATGAGGGCCGCGACGTTGTCGAACAGCGCGAAGTCGGCGAACCACAGCGGGGCGGTCGTCGTGAAGTCGGAGCGCGTCTTGGTCGCGGCGACGAACAGCCACCACAGCGGGGTGAGGAAGTACAGGGTGGCGACGAGCATGACCGCCATGGCGATCGTGCGCGACACGGCGCTCTCGCGGGTGGCCCCGCCGCGCCGGCGCACGGGGATGGATGTCATGGTCATAGCGTTGCCCTCCGTTGCGTGAGCTTCAGAACGGTGAACGAGAGCACGAAGGTCGCCACGGCGAGTACGACCGACATGGCCGCCGCGAGACTCATGTTGGGTACCGACGCGGTCGAGTAGATCGTCAGGTTCGGGGTGAACGTGCTGGTGACCGCCGACGAGAAGCTGGCGAACACCTGCGGCTCCGCCAGCAACTGGAGGGTGCCGATGATCGAGAAGATGCCGGTCAGCACCAGCGCGGGCGCGACAAGGGGGATCTTGATCGACCAGGCGATCCGCAACTGGTTCGCACCATCGAGTCGGGCCGCTTCGTAGATCTCCTGCGGAATGGACAGCAGCGCCGAGTAGATGATCAGCATGTTGTAGCCGACGTAGACCCAGGTGACGACGTTGGCGATCGACCACAGCACCGTCTCGGCCGACAAGAAGTCGAAGGTGCTCGTGACCGCGGTGAACGGCGAGAGGTTCGGCGAGTACAGGAACCCCCACATGATCGCCGCGATCACGGCCGGAACCGCGTACGGCGCGAAGAAGGCGAGCCGGAAGAACCTCGTGCCGCGCACCAGCGGGGAGTCGAGAAGGAGCGCGAGCGCGAGGGCCACGCCGAGCATGATCGGCACCTGAACCGCGCCGAAGCTCAGCACCCGAACGATGGATGCCCAGAACGGTTCGTTCTGGAACACCGCGATGTACTGGGTCAGGCCGCCGAACACCTGCACGGCAGGCCCGAAGGTTCCCTCGCGCTCGACGGTGAGCAGTGATTGGTAGACCGCGTACAGGATGGGGATGACGTAGAACAGGGCGAACAACACCCCGAACGGCAGCAGGAACACGGCGAGTGCCGTGCGATGTCTGACCGCTCTCGACGGGGTGACGACGGTGTCACTTGCCACGAGTGCTCCTCTCAGTGATGACCACGCGAACGCCGCCCGCGGCAACGGGTGTCGTATCGGTGACCGTCTCGCCGGTGACGAGATCCAGTCCGCTGACGGGCACGGTGATCGGCTCGTCGCGGTGGTTGATGACGAAGGTCGCGTCATGTGTCGGCGTGACGCGCGTGACGAGGTCGACGTCGGGTCCGACCGCGACGACCGGAATGCCCGCTTCCGCGCAGAGGCGGTTCAACAGATCGATCAGCCGCGCGTCGTCGAGCATCGTCGCCACGTACCAGGCCGAACCGGATGCCACGCCGCGTCGGGTGAGCGCGGGGGAGCCGGCAGCGGGTCCGTCGCTGAAGGTGTCGATGACCTCGGCGTCGAGCACCCGGATCGCCTCGCTCCAGATCGTGCCCCGGGCTCCGCCCGCGAGAGTGATGGTCTCGTCGGCGGCGAGGGGGCGGAACTCGTCGATGGCGAGGCCGAGCAGATCGCGGAACGGACCGGGGTAGCCCTCGGCGTGGATGGCGTCGGTCTCGTCGACGATGCCGCTGAACGGCGTGACGAGCACGGTCGCACCGCGTTCGCTGGCTGCGGCGATGACGGCGGCATCCGTGGCGGTCGCCGAGTACAGCGTCGGAACGATCACCAGGTCGTAGCCCTCGAGCGGCGCTCCCGCGGCGACCAGGTCGACGGTGACGCCGAGGGCGCGCAGGGCGCGGTGGTAGCGGTGGGCTTCGGGCAGGTAGCGCAGCAGGCTGCTGGGCTGCGAATCGCCCTCCGCCGCCCACCACGACGGCCAGGAGAAGACCATCGCGGTCCGAGCGGCGACCCGCGAGCCGACCAGCGGCGTGAGGCGGTCGAGCACGGCCGACAGTTCTCGGCTCTGGGCCCACCCGATGGCGTCGACGCCGCCATGCGGAAGCAACGCGGAGTGGAACTTCTCGGCGCCGCGCCGTGAGGCACGCCACTGGAAGAAGCAGATCGAGTCGGCGCCCCGGGCGACATGCCCGAGAGCGGTGCGCAGCAGTTCGCCGTCGCGCTTGGCGTGGTTGACCGGCTGCCAACTGACGGCGCTTGTCGAGGTCTCCATGAGCATCCACGGGTCGCCGTCCGCGAGGCCGCGGGTGAGGTCGGCACTGAAGGCGAGTTCCGCGAGCGGATCGGCGAGCCGGTGATCGAGGTAATGGTCGTTGGCGATGAGGTCGAGGTCGCTCGCCCACGAGAAGTAATCCTGGCTGCTGATGTGCGCTGTCACCATCAGGTTGGTCGTGACGGGGGCCGAGGTGTGCGCTCGCAGTACCGCCGTCTCGGCCCGGTAATAGGCCAGCAGCTCGTCGGATGAGAACCGTTTGAAGTCGATTGCCTGGCTCGGGTTGCCGGCCGACCGCGTGCTGCGCGGGGGCAGAACGTCGGCCCAGTCGCCGACGCGTTGGCTCCAGAACGACGTGCCCCACGCCTCGTTGAGGGCATCGAGCGTCGCGTAGCGTCCCTGTAGCCAGGTGCGGAACGCCGCCGCCGAGACGTCGCAGAAGCAGTACGCGTTGTGGCACCCGAGCTCGTTCGAGACGTGCCACAGCGCGATGGCGGGGTGATCGCCGTAGCGCTCGGCCATGGCGGCCACGAGAGCGAGCGCCTTCTCGCGGAAGACGGGCGAGCTCGGGCACCAGGCCTGCCGGCCGCCCGGCCACACGATCGTGCCGTCGGCCGCCTGCGGCAACGTCTCGGGGTGCAGGCGGGCGAGCCACGGCGGGGGAGAGGAGGTGCCGGTTCCGAGATTGATGCGGATGCCGGCGCCATGCAACAGGTCGACGATGCGGTCGAGGCTACGGAAGTCGAAACCACCGGGCGTGGGTTGCAGTTGAGCCCAGCCGAAGATGTTGATGGCCACCAGATCCACGCCGAGTTCGGTCATCAGGGCGATGTCGGCGAGCCAGACCGATTCGCTCCACTGCTCGGGGTTGTAGTCGCAGCCGAGTGTGATCGTTCCCGTCGCCCATCCCGGAATGAGCGCCGACGCGGCGTCCAGGGTCTCGGGGATGCTCACGGGCCGTTCCTTCCGCGGTCGGATCAACGTCATTGTCGTTCGACACCGAGACTCTGTGAGCGTGCACAGATCGTCGTGCAACAGGAGGAGTCAAGGATTTCTGTGAACGCTCCCAGATTAGCCACAGTTTCGCGCGAGTGTCAATACACTGAGCCCGTGCCACCACACGCTTCGCGTCACAAGCGCGCCACGATCTTCGATGTGGCCGCTGAGGCGGGCGTCTCCCGGGGCACGGTCTCCCGGGTGCTCAACGGCGAACCGTATGTCTCGGCGAAAGCGCGGGCGGCCATCGAGGCGGCCATCGCCAAGGTCGGCTACGTGCGCAACACCGCCGCCCGCAACCTCGCCACCCAGTCGTCCGGCGCGATCGCGCTCATCGTGCACGAACCGCACTCCGTCTTCGTCGACGACCCCAACATCGGCGCCATCCTGCTCGGCATCAACTCGTCGCTCTCGGCGGCCGACTACCAGCTCGTCTCGCTCGTCATCGACACCGAGCGCGACTCGCAGCGGGTCACCGGCTACCTCGGCGGCGGCTTCGTCGACGGCGCCATCATCGTCTCGGCCCGCGAGGGCGACCCGATCTCGCAGGCGATCGCCGACCTGCGACTCCCGGCCGTCATGATCGGTCGGCCCGACAATCAGCCGCAGTTGCCGTGGGTCGGCATCGACAACCGAGGCGCCGCGAGACAGATCACCGAGCGCCTCATCGGCACCGGCCGGCGTCGCATCGGGATGGTCGCCGCGGGTCTCGACCGCGACAGCGGCCGCGACCGCCTCGCCGGGTTCCGGGATGCCCTCGGTGACCGTTACGACGATGCGTTGGTGTCGCGCCAGAGCCTCTACACCCATGCCGCTGGGGTGGCGGGCATGACCGAGCTGTTGCGAGCCGAGCCGCAGCTGGACGGCGTCTTCGCCGCATCCGATGCGGTGGCGGTCGGGGCGCTCGAGGCGCTCGCTGCCGCCGGTCGCCGGGTTCCGCACGACGTCGGCGTCGTCGGGTTCGACGACAGCGCCTGGGCGCGGCGGGCACAACCCGCTCTCTCGACCATCCGCCAGCCGGCCGGCGATCTCGGCGCCCGAGCCGCCGAACTCGTGCTCGAACAGGTGCGATCCGGAGCGCCCGTGAGCGACGGCGTGCTGTTGCCGACCGAGATCGTCTGGCGCGACTCCGCATAGCTCGTGCGACCCTCCCAGCGGGCGACCCGTAGCCTGGAGCGCATGGCTTCGGATGCGGTGCGCGGTGAGATCCGCCAGGTGCGCCCGAAGGCGGAGGGCTGGAAGCAGAAGCTCGACACCGACGGCCGCCCGCTGTTGCAGTTCGCGAGCCCGAAGCGCGGCAAGCCGCCGGAGCACCTCGCCGACCTCACCCCCGAGGAGCGCGCGGGCAAGATCACCGAGCTCGGCATGCCGGCCTTCCGGGCGAAGCAGATCGCGACGCACTACTTCGGTCACTCCACATCCGACCCCACCGAGATGACCGACCTGCCGGCCGCCGGCCGCGCCGAGCTGGTCGCCGGACTGCTGCCGCCGCTGCTCACCGAGCTGCGCCGCCTCGAGACCGACCGCGGCGACACGATCAAGTTCCTCTGGAAGCTGCACGACGGCGCTCTCGTCGAGTCGGTGCTCATGCGCTATCCCGGCCGCATCACGCTGTGCATCTCGTCGCAGGCCGGATGCGGCATGAACTGCCCGTTCTGCGCGACCGGTCAGGCGGGGCTCACCCGCAACCTCTCCACCGCCGAGATCGTCGACCAGATCGTGCGGGCCAACCGGGTCATCGCCGAGGGCGGGCTCGGCGGCAAGAAGCAGACCGACCACTCGATGGAACGGGTCTCCAACATCGTCTTCATGGGCATGGGGGAGCCGCTCGCGAACTACGCGCGAGTGTTGCGCGCCATCCGCACGATGGTCGCCCCGGCGCCCGACGGCTTGGGCATGAGCGCCCGCGGCATCACCGTCTCGACGGTCGGTCTCGCGCCGGCGATCGGCAAACTGTCGGCGGAAGGCATCCCGGTGACGTTCGCCCTGTCGCTGCACGCGCCCGACGACGAACTGCGCGACGAACTCATCCCGGTGAACTCGCGCTGGAAGGTCGACGAAGTGCTCGATGCCGCGCGCGCGTACTTCGACGCCACGAAGCGCCGGGTGTCGATCGAGTACGCGCTCATCAAGGACATGAACGACCACGGTTGGCGCGCCGACCTGCTCGGCGACAAACTCAACGCGCGAGGTCGCGGCTGGGTTCACGTCAATCCGATTCCGCTCAACCCGACGCCCGGCTCGATCTGGACCGCGAGCGAACCCGACGTGCAGCGGGAGTTCGTCCGCCGCCTCGAGGCGAAGGGCATCCCGACCACCCTTCGCGACACCCGCGGCAAAGAGATCGACGGCGCCTGCGGCCAGCTCGCCGCCGCCGACGAGACCCCGTAGGACCTTCGGCCTGACCGCCGGGCGAGACCCGGCGCGATGCTGATGCCGTGACTCGCAGCTACGTCGTCACCGGTGCCGCGAGCGGCATCGGCCTCGCCACCTCCGAACTGCTCGTCGAACGCGGCCACCGCGTGATCGGCGTCGACATCCACGACACCGACGTGAACGTCGACATCTCGACTTCCGAGGGCCGCGAACACCTCGTCGCCCGGGTCACCGAATTGAGCGGCGGCACGATCGACGCGGTCATCGCCAACGCCGGGCTCGCGACGCCCACCGCGGCGACGGTCGCCGTCAACTTCTTCGGAGCGGTGGCGACCCTCACCGGGCTGCGACCGCTGCTGGCCGGATCGACGGCCCCGCGGGCGGTCGTGACCGTGTCGATGGCGTCGCTGTTCCCGCCCGACGAGGTGCTTCTCGAGGCGCTGCGCGCCGAAGACGAGACGGCGGCGCTCGCACGTGGCGCCGAGCTCGAAGCCGCCGGTGGCGACGCCGCCAACCTCATCTACGGCACCACGAAGCGGGCGCTCTCGCTCTGGGTGCGCCGCAACGCGGCGACGGCCGAGTGGGCGGGTGCCGGGATCCCGCTCAACGCCGTCGCCCCGGGAGTCGTCGAGACGCCCATGACGGCAGCCTTCACGGGCACTGACGAAGCCCGGGAGGCGATCCTGCAGATGGTTCCGATGCCGTTGAACGGCATCTTCCAGCCGCGCGACGTCGGCTACCTGTTGGCCTGGCTCACGAGCGAAGAGAACGCCCACCTCTGCGGGCAGGTCGTGTTCATCGACGGCGGATCCGACGCCGTCATGCGCGGCGACACCACCTGGTAGCTAGCCCGCGATGGGCAGGGCGGCGAGGATGCGGGTCATCGCCGAATCGAGGCCCCACCGTTCGGCGAACGAGCGTGCCGTCGCGACCTGTTCTGCGATGAGCGGGCGGATGGTCGCGTCGACCTGGGGCAGGTCGAGATCGCGAACGACATTGACGACGGCGGGAGCAACGCGCAGATAGTCGGATGCCGCCAGCAGTTTCGCGCGCACCGATGGCGAGAGCGTAACGGCCGGGTCGGCCGCGGCGGCGACGATCCCGTCGAGGTCGCCGAACTCGCGCAGCAGCCCGGCAGCGGTCTTCTCACCGACACCGGCGACACCCGGGAGACCGTCGGAGGGGTCGCCGCGCATCGCCGCGAACGCCGCGTACTGCGCCGGGGTGATCGCGTACTTCGCCTCGATCGCGGCGCCGTCGAGCGTCTCGAGGTTCGCCATCCCGCGACCCGTATAGATCACCCGCACCCCTCGGGAGTCGTCGACGAGCTGGAACAGGTCGCGGTCGCCGGTGACGACATCCACCGGCATGCCGGCCGTCGACGCCAGGGTGCCGATGACGTCGTCGGCCTCGTGCTCGGGCGCACCGATGATCGGGATGCCGAGCAGCCGCAACGACTCGGCGATGATCGGCACCTGCACGGTGAGCGGATCCGGGACGACCTCGACGTCGGGCCCGACCTCGACCACCTCGGCGACTCGATGCGTCTTGTACGTGGGAATGAGGTCGACCCGCCACTGCGGGCGCCAGTCGTCGTCCCAGCACGCGATGAGGTGCGTCGGCTGAAACTGCGACACCAGCCGCGCGATGATGTCGAGCGTTCCACGCACCGCGTTGACGATCGTGCCGTCCGGGGCCTTCACGGTGTCGGGCACGCCGTAGAACGCACGGAAGTAGATCCCGGCCGTGTCCAGCAGCATGAGGCGGTCGGTCATGCCCGCCATCGTGTCAGGTCTCGACACGCGCTGCGCGCTACTCGACCAACGAAATCGGCGGCGTGCGCTTGCCGCCGCCGGCGGCGAGGCGCATGAGGTCGCTGTCGAGCTGGATGCCGGGGTCGTTGGGTGAGCCGAGCTGGGTCTGGTAGCGGGACGAGTTGTCTCGACGCACGGTGCCGGCGACGTCAGCCCGCATCAGCGCGACGAGTTCGACGGCCGCGCGGTCGATGCGCGCGGTGAGCGCCGCATCCGCCCAATCCTCGGGAGCGGCGAACAGCGCCGTCGGCACCGTCATCGCGCGCAGGTAGCCGAACATCCCGCGCATCTGGTCGTCGGCGACGAGGGCGTGCCGGCCCGTGCCCGCTGTCGCGGCGAGAATCACCGGCGTTCCGACGAGCGTGTCGGTCTCGAGCACCTGGAAGAACGAGGTGAACAGTCCGCTGGGCCCCGCGGAGTACACCGGGGTCGCCGCGATGATCCCGTCGGCGGCCGCTACGGCATCCATGGCGGTACGCAGGGCGGGTGCGACGTGCTGCGATACCAGAGCCGTGGTCACGTCGGTCGCGATCGCGCGCAGGTCGATCACGTGGATGTCGACGCCGTCTGCCAGGGCGGCGACGCGTTGGGCGGTGCGGTCGGCGAGCAGCCGCGTCGACGACGGATCGCCCGTGCCCGCATTGATAACCACGAGATTCATGACACCTTCTCCTTCGATCCGAGAAGCGTCCGGGTGATTCTCAGCAGTTCTTCGAGATCGGGGTCACCGACCGACGTCGTCATCGCGGTCGTGACGTCGCGGGCGTGCGCGGCACCGACCTCACGCTGCCGCGACCGGCCCGCCTCGGTGAGCGCGAGCCGCACCACCCGCCGGTCGCCGGCATCCTCGCAGCGCTCGACCAGCCCGCGCTCGACGAGCCGGTCGACCATGCGCGACAGGGCGGGCTGACTCAGCAGCACCCGACGGTGCAGATCGGTAATCCGCACCGGCGCGTCGGCCTTCGTGAGCGCATAGAGCACGTCGTACTCCTTCATCGAGACGTCGCCCCAGATCGGCGCCGCCGCGAACGACTTCATGAAGGCCGCGTGCACGGTGAGCAGCGACTCCCACGCGTCGTTCGCGAGCCGAGCCCGGCCGGTCATTAGGCGGCCTCGCCCTCGGAATCGGGCTGGGTTTCGGTGTCCTGATAGGGAGATCCGCCGGTCACGTTGTCGCCGCGGTTGGCGTTCGGGCGCGGCTGGCGGGGTGCCTGGTCGCCGTACTTCGCCGTGACCCGGGCGGCGTGGGTCGGGGCATCCGCCGCCTCGGGGTCGCGCTTGGCCGCCAGTTCTCGTCTCAGCACCGGTACCACCTCGGAGCCGAGCAGCTCGAGCTGCTCGAGCACCATCGGCAGCGGAAGCCCCGCGTGGTCGATGAGGAACATCTGCCGCTGGTAGTCGCCGAAGGTCTCGCGGAAGGTCAGCGTCTTGTCGATGACCTCCTGCGGCGATCCCACCGAGAGCGGGGTCTGCGCGGCGAAGTCCTCCATGCGTGGGCCGTGGCCGTAGACCGGAGCCTCATCGAAGTAGGGGCGGAAGCTGCTCCAGGCATCCTGCGACTTCTTCGCGATGAACGCCTGACCGCCCAAGCCCACGATCGCCTGCTTCGCCGTGCCGTGCCCGTAGTGCTCGAAGCGCTGCCGGTAGAAGTCGATGAGCCGCAGGTAGTGCTCCTTCGGCCAGAAGATGTTGTTGGCGAAGAACCCGTCGCCGTAGAACGCGGCCTGTTCGGCGATCTCCGGGGTGCGGATGCTGCCGTGCCAGACGAACGGCGGAACGTCGTCGAGCGGGCGCGGCGTCGAGGTGAACCCCTGAAGGGGAGTGCGGAACGAGCCCTCCCAGTCGACGACGTCTTCGCGCCAGAGGCGGTGCAGCAGGTTGTAGTTCTCGAGCGCCATCGGCAGGCTCTGCCGGATGTCCTGCCCGAACCACGGATAGACCGGGGCGGTGTTTCCGCGGCCGAGCATGAGGTCCATGCGGCCGCCCGAGAGGTGCTGCAGCATCGCGTAGTCTTCGGCGATCTTGACAGGATCGTTCGTGGTGATGAGCGTCGTCGCGGTCGACACGACGAGTCGCTCGGTCAGGGCGGCGATGTGCGCGAGCAGGGTCGTGGGGGAGGAGGAGAAGAACGGCGGGTTGTGGTGCTCGCCGATCGCGAAGACATCCATCCCGACCTCTTCGGTCTTCTTCGCGATGGCGACCGCGGCTTGGATGCGCTCGGCTTCGCTGGGCGTCTCGCCCGAGACCGGGTCACGCGTGATGTCGCTGACCGAGAAAACTCCGAACTGCATGGCCACTCCTTCTGTGAGCACTGGGCTCCTGACGTACCGATTATATGCGTTTGCATACAACTGTAACGCCGCAGTGGCCCCCGCATTCCCCACTCGGTGGTCGAGTAGCGGCCGTAGGTCGCGTGTCGAGACCTAGCTGATCTTGCGGCGATAGGTGAACATCGCCAGCAGGTAGGCGACACCCAGGATGCCGACGCACCAGGCGAGGGCGATCCAGATCTCGACGCCCACCGGCTGTTGCTCGAGCAGAGCGCGGATCGCGTTCACGATCGACGTGACTGGCTGGTTCTCTGCGAAGAAGCGCACCGGGCCCGGCATCGACTGCGTCGGCACGAACGCCGAACTGAGGAAGGGCAGGAAGATCAGCGGATACGAGAACGCGCTCGCGCCGTCCACCGACTTCGCCGACAGCCCGGCGATGACGGCGAGCCAGGTCAGCGCGAGCGTGAACAGCACCAGGATGCCGACGACCGCGAGCCACGCCAGCACACCCGCACCGGACCGGAACCCCAGCAGCAGGGCGACGCCCACGACGACCGCGAGCGACACCAGGTTGGCTACGACCGAGGTCAGCACGTGCGCCCAGAGCACGCTCGACCGGGCGATCGGCATCGACTGGAATCGCTCGAAGATTCCGCTCTGCATGTCGAGGAAGAGCCGGTAGGCGGTGTACGCGATGCCCGACGCGATCGTGATCAGCAGGATGCCGGGCAGCAGATAGTTCACGTAGGAGCCCACACCGGCGCCCGCCCCGATGTCGATCGCCCCGCCGAAGACGAAGACGAACAGCATCAAGATGGCGACCGGCATGATCGCCGTCGTCACGATGGTGTCGGGGCTGCGCAGAATGTGCCGCAGCGACCGGACGGTGAGTGTCACCGTGTCACTCACGAAGTGGGTGCGTGCGAGGGTGTTCATTCGCTCTCCTCCGTTGCCTTCGTGCCCACGACGGCGAAGAAGATCTCCTCCAGAGTGGGTTGCTTTTCGACGTACTCGACCTTCGCCGCCGGCAGCAGCTTCTTCAGCTCACGCAACGTGTCGTTCACGATGATGCGGCCGTCGTGCAGAATCGCGATGCGATCGGCCAGGTGCTCGGCCTCTTCGAGGTACTGCGTCGTGAGCAGCACGGTCGTGCCGTTCTGCGCGAGCTGTTTCACCGTCGCCCATACTTCGAGACGCGCCTCGGGGTCGAGGCCCGTCGTCGGTTCGTCGAGGAAGATCACCGGCGGGTTGCCGATGAGGCTCATCGCGATGTCGAGCCGACGGCGCATGCCACCCGAGTACGTGGCGACTTTGCGGCCGCCGGCCTCGGTAAGCGAGAAGCGCGCGAGCAGGTCGTCCGCGATCTTCTCGGGTCGTCGCAGGTGCCGCAGGCGAGCGATCAGCATGAGGTTCTCGCGCCCCGTGAGCACCTCGTCGACGGCAGCGAACTGGCCGGTGAGGCTGATCGTCTCGCGGACTTCCGCGGACTGGGTGGCGACATCGAACCCCGCGACGTGGGCGGAACCGGCGTCGGCGGCGAGCAGTGTCGAGAGGATGCGGATGATCGTCGTCTTGCCCGCGCCGTTCGACCCGAGCAGAGCGAAGATGCTGCCGCGTTCGACGGTGAAGTCGACGCCCTTCAGCACGTGCAGCTTCTTGTACGACTTCTGCAGGCCTTCGACCTGGATCGCGCTCAAGAGTCTGCCTCCTCGCCGGTCGCGCGATCGATCGACTTGCGCAGACGCTCGCGCTCCCTTTCGATCCAGCCCCCATCGGAGTAGGTGCGCACGAACGTCTCGACGAACTCCAGTGGGTCGTCGCCGACGATCTCGCGAACCGGGGTGCCGTCGGCCGCCGCCCGTTCGAACAACTCGGCGAGATCTTCGAACATCCTCGCGGCGCGGTCCCAGTCGGCGGGCGTGTCACCCGAGTGCATGAGGTAACGCTCGACTGCCTCGACCGCGGTGCGGTACTCGGTGGGGAGCGCCTTGACGCGCGCTCTGTAAGCGCGCCACTGCTTCTTGTCGTCGAACGATCCGATGATCAGCTCGAGAAAGTTCTTGGCCATGTCAGTTCCCTTCGGTGCGGAGTTGGTCGAGACGCGCGGAGAGGAAGCCCCACGTTTCCCAGAATTCGTCGAGAGCAAGTCGCCCCTCGGCGTTGAGCGTGTAGACCTTGCGCGGCGGGCCCTTCTCGGAGGGCACCTTCTCGATGTCGACGAGGCCGCGCTGCTCGACCCGCACGAGCAGCGCGTAGACCGTGCCCTCGGCGATGTCGGTGAAGCCCTGGTCGCGTAACCACGCGGTGATCTCGTACCCGTACGCGGCGCGGCCGGCGAGGATCGCGAGCACGATGCCCTCGAGGGTTCCCTTGAGCATCTCGGTGATCTGCTTGGGCACGGACGCTCCTTCCTGCTACTCAGTGTCGATGACTACCGGTACAAAGTAACACTGAGTACCGGTAGATAGCAACACTGAATAGCGCGCGGACTCGTCACGTCGCGCGCGGATCCTCAAGCCGGAGCGGCCCGGTGTCCTCATGCTTCCTCGCGCGGTCGATCGCGTCGGCGGCGCGCACGAGCGCGAGATGTGAGAAGGCCTGCGGAGTGTTGCCGACGTGGCGCTCGTTCCTCGTGTCGTACTCCTCGGAGAGCAGGCCGACATCGTTGGCGAGGCCGACGAGCCGCTCCATCAGTACGCGGGCGTCGGAGATGCGACCTGACAGGGCGTACTGCTGCACCAGCCAGAACGAGCAGGCGAGGAACGGATGCTCCTCACCCTCGAGTCCGTCGACCCCCGACTCCACGCGATAGCGCAGCAGCAGCCCGTCGCGCAGCAGATCCCGCTCGATCGCGGCGACCGTGCCCAGCATCCGCGGGTCGTCGGGTTCGATGAAACCGATCTGGGGGAGGGTGAGCAGGGAAGCGTCCACCTCGGTGCCCCCGTAGTACTGCACGTAGCATCCGAGCTCTTCGTTGAACCCGTGGGCGTCGATTTCGCGACGCAGCTCATCGCGGATGCCCTCCCAGCGTTCGACGGGCCCGGGGAGCCCGTGGTCGCGAACCGCGCGGATGCCGCACTCGAACGCTGCCCAGACCATCGCCCGCGACTGGGTGAACCGCCGCGGAACACCGCGGATCTCCCAGATGCCGTGGTCGTCGCGCTCCAGATTCGCCTCGATGTGGCCGAGCAGCGCGACCTGAAGCGGCCACGACACCCGGTCCTCGCCGACCCCGATCATGCGGGCCTGCTCGAGCGCGAGCATGATCTCGCCGAAGACATCCCCCTGGAACTGCGTGTACGCACCGTTGCCGACCCGTACGGGAGACGCGCCGAGGTAGCCGGGCAGCGTGTCGACCTCCCACTCGGGAAGTCTCCGCTCGCCGCCCAGGCCGTACATGATCTGCACGTCGGCCGGGTCGCCGGCGATGGCCCGCAGCAACCAGTCCCGCCACTCCTCGGCCTCGACCGCGAACCCGTGCAGCATGAGCGCCTGAAGGGTGAGTGAGGCGTCGCGCAGCCAGACGTAGCGGTAGTCCCAGTTGCGGTCGCCGCCGAAACTCTCGGGCAGGCTCGTGGTCGGGGCGGCGACGATGCCCGCGGTGTCCTGGTGGGTCAACGCGCGCAACACCAGCAGGGATCGCCGCACGGCACCCGCGTAGGGGCCCTCGCCGTCGAGGTGCTGCGCCCAGTTCGTCCACCAGGCGCGGGTCTCGTCGATACTGCGGGCCACGTCGGGCATCGGCGGCGGCGGCTCGTGCGCCGCGAACCACGTCATCACCAGATCGACGGTCTCACCGGCGGAGATCTCGAACGCCGAGCGGTGGGCGAAGCCGTCGGCATGGCGGCGCGGTCCCCGCACGACGACCGAGTCGGGGCCGGCGACGGCGATCAGGGCGTGCTCGTGCTCGCCCGTGCCGCGTTGCGACCGCGACTGCCGAATCCACGGGATCGCAGCGGCGTAGTCGAAGCGGATGCGCAGCACCTCCTCGACGCGCACGGTGCCGCTCACGCCGCGCACCCGGCGGATGATGTCGGCGCGGCGGCCGCCCATCGGCATGAGGTCGATCACCTCGATCTCACCGTCATCCGTGACCCACCGCGTGACGAGCGTGAAGCTGTCACCGTCGTAGTGACGTTCGGCGCAGCGCTCCGCGCCGACGGGCCGAACGGTCCAGTGGCCGTGCTCGTCGTCACCCAACAACCCGGCGAACGTCGATGCGGAGTCGAATCGTGGCAGGCACAGCCAGTCGATGCTCCCGTTCGTTCCGACGAGAGCGCCGGTGTGGCAGTCGCCGATGAGTGCGTAGTCCTCGATCGCAAGCGGCATCCTCCAATCCTCACACCACTCCCTTCCCCCTAGCGAGGGTCGGCGGCCCGGCGCAGAATGGCCCCATGAGCGTGTTGAACCCTTACCTCAACTTCCGCGGCCAGGCGAGGGAGGCGCTCGAGTTCTATCACGCCGTATTCGGCGGCGAACTCACCGTCAGCTCGTTCGCCGACCTCGGGATGGCCGATCTGCCCGAGGGGGAACGCGATCTGGTCATGCACGGCCAGCTCGAGACTCCAGCGGGCTTCACCCTGATGGCCGCCGACGTGCCGAGTCACATGGACTTCGCCCCGGGCACCAACCAGTACTCGATCTCGCTGAGCGGGCCGAGCGACGACGACGCGCAACTGCGGAGCTACTGGCAGAAGCTCGGCGAGGGCGGCACGATCACCGAGCCGCTCGCGACCGCGCCGTGGGGAGCGAGTTTCGGGATGTTCACCGACCGGTTCGGCGTGAACTGGCTGGTCAACATCGCCGCCGACGCCGCCTGATGCCGGCCGCCGTCACTCTCGAGGTACCCGGCCCGGCGGGCGTCAGGCAGGTACGGGTCTCGAGTCCCGACCGGGTGCTCTGGCCGGAAGTCGGCATCACCAAGCTCGACCTCGCCCATTACGCGATCGCCGTCTCCGAGGCGTTCCTCGCCGCGAACGGCGATCGGCCCGTCGCGCTCGAGCGGTACTCCGCGGGCGTCGACGGCGAGAGCTTCTTCTCCAAGAACCCGCCGAAGGGAGCCCCCGAGTGGCTGCGCTCGGTGCCGGTCGTCTTCCCGAGCGCGCGATCGCATCCGCTCGTCGTGCTCGACGAGCCGGCCGGCATCGTCTGGGCGGTGCAGATGAACACCATCGTCTTCCATCCGTGGCCGTCGCGCACCGGCAACACCGACAACCCCGACCAGATGCGCATCGACCTCGACCCGCAGCCGGGCACCGACTTTTCGGATGCGGTGCCCGCGGCTCTCGAGATGCGGAACGTGCTGCGCGAGGCCGGCCTGGAATCGTTCATCAAGACCTCGGGCAACCGCGGCATCCACCTCTACGCACCGATTGAGCCGGCGTGGGAGTTCCTCGACGTGCGGCACGCGGTCATCGCCGCGGCGCGCGAACTCGAACGACGCATGCCGGATGCCGTGACCACATCGTGGTGGAAGGAAGAGCGTGGGCGGAAGGTGTTCGTCGACTTCAACCAGGCGAACCGCGACCGCACGATCGCCGGTGCGTACAGCCCGCGTGCGCTCGCTCACGCCCCCGTGTCGACGCCCATCACCTGGGACGAGCTCGAGTCCTGCGACCCGAAGCAGTTCACCGTGCTGACCGTGCCCGAACGGCTCGCGACGGTCGGGGATCCGTGGGCAGGCTTCCACGCGGCGCCCGGTCGCATCGACACCCTGCTCGCGTGGTGGCAGCGGGATCTCGACGCCGGGTTGGGCGAAATGCCGTTCCCGCCCGACTACCCGAAGATGCCCGGCGAACCCCCGCGCGTGCAGCCGAGCAAGAAGAACGCCGACAACTGGGACGCCGACGGCAACCCCATCACATCGGTGGTCGAGTAGCCGCCGCAGGCGGCGTGTCGAGACCCCTACTGCAACACGTCGTCCAGGTCGTACGCGACAGGCACGTCGAGTTGGTCGTACGTGCACGACTCCGGGTCGCGGTCGGGTCGCCACCGCTCGAACTGCACGGTGTGCCGGAAGCGCCCGGCCTCCATCTGGTCGTACCGCACCTCGAGCACCCGTTCGGGGCGCAACTGCACGAACGACACGTCTTTGCCCGACGAGAACCGGCTGCGCTCCTTCTCGCCGGTCACCGCCGCACCGTCGTCACCGCGTTCGACCAGAGGCGCCAACTCGTCGATCAACTCCAGCCGCCGCGCGTTGCTGAACGCCGACACCCCGCCGACCGGGCGTAGCTGTCCGTCGTGGTACAGCCCGAGCAGCAGCGATCCGACCCCCTGACCCGACTTGTGGATGCGGTAGCCGAGCAGCACGACATCCGCGGTGCGCTTGTGCTTGATCTTGAACATCGCGCGCTTGCCCGGCTGGTACGGCTGGTCGAGCGGCTTGGCGACCACGCCATCCAGCCCGGCCCCTTCGAACTCGTCGAGCCAGCGCCGGGCGAGTTCGACGTCGCGGGTGGTGCGGGTGAGATGCAGGGGAGCGGGCACGCTGGCGAACAGTTTCTCGAGCTCCGCCCGGCGCACGGAGAGGGGTTCACCGGCGAGGTCACGGTCGCCGATCGACAGCACGTCGAAGGCGACGAACGACGCGGGGGTCTCCTGTGAGAGGCGTGTCACGCGGCTCTCGGCGGGGTGGATGCGCTGGGTCAGCGAGTCCCAGTGCAGGCGGCGTTTTCCCTCCCATTCGATCGTGACGACGATCTCACCGTCGAGCACACACGGCGGCAACAGCCGGCCGAACGCGTCCACCAGTTCGGGAAAGTAGCGGGTGAGCGGCTTGTCGCCACGACTGCCGATTTCGACTCCTGCCTCGCTGACCTGCACGATGCCCCGAAAGCCGTCCCACTTCGGCTCGTACTGCAGGTCGCCCTCCGGCACCTTCTCGACGGACTTGGCGAGCATCGGGGCGACGAGCGACATGCACCGATTCTCGCCCCGGTAGCATCGGAGGCGTGAGCACGCGTGGCAGATTCATCGTGCTCGAAGGCCTCGACGGCGCCGGCACCACCACGCAGGGGGCGCTTCTCGCTGCCCGCCTCATCGAGCACGGCATCCTGGTCGAACTCACGAAAGAACCGACCGACGGGGCGATCGGCCGGATCGCGCGGGCCTTCACCGACGGCGATCTGCACCTGGAACCCGAGACGGTCGCGCTGACGTTCGCCGCCGACCGCATCGAGCACACCGTCGAGATCCGAGCGCTGCTGGATGCCGGCACCTGGGTCGTGAGCGACCGGTACGTGGCGTCGTCGCTCGCGTATCAGACCTCGCAGGGGCTGCCGTTCGAGTGGGTGCGCACCCTCAACTCGCGGGCGATGGAACCCGACGCCACCGTCTTCGTCGACACCTCGGTCGAGGCGTGTGTCGCCCGCCTCGAGGCGCGAGGGGAGTTCAACACGGGTCCCTTCGACAAGGCGTCGGCACTCGAGAAGGCTCGCGACCTGTATCTGAAGGCCTTCGCCAGCGACGTGCCGCTCGGGCAGCTCGTCGAGATCGGCGGCGACGCGACGCGCGAGATCGTGGCCGACGCAATCTGGGACGCGCTCGCCCCGTTGCGCTGATCGGGATCAGCGCTGATGGGTTTCACGCGCGCCGAACTTGAGGCGTATCGCGACGTCGCAGTTCCCGACCTCGTCGGTGACGGGATGCAGCTGCTGTTCGTCGGCATCAACCCGGGACTCTGGACGGCGGCGACCCAGACCCACTTCGCCTACCCGGGCAACCGGTTCTACCCGGCGTTGCTCGCGGCGGGGATCATCGAGACCCTGCCCGACTTCGCATCGGGAATGACGGATGCCGAGCGCGCGGCCGTTCTCGCGCGCGGCATCGGCATCACCAACTTCGTGAATCGGGCGACGGCCCGGGCCGACGAGCTCTCGCGTGACGAGCTGCGCGCGGGGGCTCGGCGTCTCGTCGAGACGGTGCGGCGCCAGCGCCCCGCTGTCGTCGCGGTCGTCGGCATCACCGCCTACCGGCTGGGGTTCGATCGGCCGAAGGCAACAGCGGGCGAGCAACCCGACGGAATCGCGGAGGCGAGGCTGTGGGTCGTGCCCAACCCGAGCGGGCTCAATGCGCACGACACCGTCGCGACGCTCGCTGCCGCGTACGCGGAACCGGCGCGAGCCGCCGGCCTGATCCGCGGGGATCAGTCGGGGTTGTAGCCGAGCAGGTCGCCCGGCTGGCAGTCGAGCACGCGGCACATGGCGTCGAGCGTCGAGAACCGCACGGCTTTCGCCCGCCCGTTCTTGAGCACGGCGACGTTCGCCGGGGTGATGCCGATCGCTTCGGCGAAGTCGCCGACGCTCATCCCGCGCTCGACCAGCAGGCGGTCGATCGAGATGCGGATCGCCATCAGACGACCTCATCCAGTTCGGTGCGCAGGATGATGGCGCGGCGCAGCAGGGAGCGCAACACGAGCAGCAGCAGGTCGAGCACGAGCAGGCCGACTCCGCCGAGCACGAGGATGAGCATCGCACCGGGAGGCAGCGCGTCGACGATCCGCAGGATGATCACGAGCGCGACGGTGATGAGGCCGGCGAGCGTCACGGCTGCGACCAGCACGTCGACCCAGCGGATGGCCCGCGGTTCGAGGATGGTGCCGGCGCGCACCCGGGCCACGAGCACGATGGTCGCGATCACGCCGGCCTGCACACACACCCCGCCACCGATCATCAGCGCGAACAGGGGCGTGCGCAGGTGCGCGTACTGCGGAAGCTCTTCGGCGTAGTAGCCCGACAGCACGAACAGTCCGTATTGGACGACCGCGACGCCGAGAAAGAGGATGCCGAGGGCGACATACGCGGCCACCACGATGGGCAGCCACGGGCGGGGGAGCTCGACAGGCAGAGAATCGGTCATCTATCGAGTATCGATAGAAACCTATCGAAAAGCAATAGATGATCTATCGCGCGAGCGTCGCCAACCGCTGCGCCGCCTCACGCAACACCTCGGGCCGCTTGCAGAAGGCGAACCGCACAAGACCGGCGTAGGCACCGGCTGTCGCGGTGAACGCCGAGACCGGGATGCCGACCACGCCCGCCGTCGTCGCCAGCTCGCGACAGAACGCGGCGGCATCCGTCGCTCCGAAGGGAGCAGCGTCGGCCACGACGAAGTACGACCCCTCGGGAACCGACACCGTCAGGCCCGCGCGCCGCAGGCCGTCGACGAGGATGTCGCGGCCGGCGCCGAGGTCGGCGGCGATCCGCGCGTAGAACGAGTCGGGGAGGTCGAGCCCGGCGGCGATCGCCGGCTGGAACGGCGCGCCGTTCACATACGTCAGAAACTGCTTGACGCTGAGGATGGCGGTTACCAAGTCGGCGCGGGCGTGCAGCCAACCGATCTTCCAGCCGGTCGTCGAGAAAGTCTTCCCGCCCGACGAGATCGTGATCGTGCGCTCGGCCGCCCCGGGAAGGGTCGCGATCGGCTCGTGCGGCGATCCGAAGCGCAGATGCTCGTAGACCTCGTCGGTGACGATGAACGCGTCGTGACGCGTCGCGAGTTCGACGATCAGCTCGCGCGTCGCACGGTCGAGCACCGCACCCGTCGGGTTGTGCGGGTCGTTGACGAGCACGATGCGAGTGCGCGCTGTGACGGCCGCTCGAAGTCGGTCGGAGTCGGGCGCGAAGGCCGGCCACTCGAGCGGCACCGTCACCAGTCGAGCGCCCGCGAGGGCGACGATCGCGGCGTACGAGTCGTAGTACGGCTCGAAGGTCACGACCTCATCGCCGGGTTCGAGCACGGCGAGCAGCGTCGCGGCGAGCGCCTCCGTCGCTCCCGCGGTGACGAGCACCTCGGTATCGGGGTCGACCGCGAGACCGTAGAAGCGCTGCTGGTGCCGCGCGATCGCCTCACGCAGCACCGGCATCCCGCGCCCCGGCGGGTACTGGTTGATCCCGGCGGCGATCGCCTCCCGCGCGGCCTCGAGCACTTCGGGTGGGCCGTCGGTATCGGGGAAGCCCTGGCCGAGATTGATCGCACCCGTGCTCGCGGCGAGGGCGCTCATCTCGGCGAAGATCGTCGCGCCGACCGAGCCGTCGGCTGCGACGAGACCCGCGCCCGCCGCGGTGCGCAGCCACGGGCCGGGGATCGTCACGTGGTCGAGGTTAGTGGCCGAGGGCCGGCTTGATGTCGCGCACGATCGATTCCAGGATGCGAGCGTTGAAGTCGACGCCGAGCTGGTTCGGCACGGTCACGAGGATCGTGTCGGCCGCCTGCACCGCGGCATCCTGAGCCAGCTCTTCGGCGATCTTGTCGGGCGCGCCGATGTACGACCGGCCGAAGCGCGCCAGCCCGCCGTCGAGATGGCCGACCTGATCCTGACCGTCGGCTTGGGCGCGCAACCCGAAGTAGTGCTCGGTCTCGTCGTCGATGATCGGCAGGATGCTGCGGCTGATCGACACGCGGGGCTCGCGTTCGTGGCCGGCAGCTTTCCACGCGTCGCGGTACAGCCGGATCTGCTCGGCCTGCAGATCGGCGAGCGAGGCGCCGGTCTCTTCGGTGAGCAGCGTCGACGACATGAGGTTCATGCCCTGCTCCGCGGTCCAGACGGCGGTCGCCCGGGTGCCGGCGCCCCACCAGACGCGGTCGGGCAGCCCGGGGGAGCGGGGCTCGATCGGAAGGGGCTGGGAGACGCCGGTCAGCTGCGGGTTGGACATCGCGACGCCCGCCCCGGCAATCGCCGCGCGGAACACCTCGGTGTGTCGACGAGCCAGGTCGGCATCCGTCTCGCCGTCGGCGGGAACGTAGCCGAACGATTCCGCACCGCGAAGCGCGGTCTCGGGTGAGCCGCGACTGATGCCGAGTTGCAGCCGGCCGCCGCTCAGCAGGTCGGCGGCGGCGGCATCCTCGGCCATGTACAGCGGGTTCTCATAGCGCATGTCGATGACCGCGGTGCCGATCTCGATCCGCGACGTGCGGGCGCCGATCGCGGCGAGCAGCGGGAACGGGGAGGCAAGTTGCCGCGCGAAGTGGTGCACCCGCACGAACGCCCCGTCGGCGCCGACCTCCTCGGCTGCCACTGCCAGTTCCAGCGTCTGCTGCAACGCGTCGGCGGCGGTCCCGACGAGCGACCCGCGACCGGGCGCCCAGTGGCCGAACGAGAGGAATCCGATGCGCTTCACCTCCGGTGCAGCGCTGTAGCGGTGACAGACATTCCCCACCACCCGCGATCGACTCGAATCGGGCAGAGTGGCCGGGTGGTCCTTCCGCGGTTCCTTCGCGCACCCGTCGCGTGGCTGTCGCGCACCGCCGTCTTCCGCCGGGTCGGCCCGACGGTCATGCCGCCACTCGAGCTTGTCATGAAGCGGGTGACCGGCGGCCGAGTGCAACTCAGCGGGCTCGGAGTTCCGACGCTCGTGCTGCACACGATCGGGGCGAAGTCGGGTCTCGAACGCGACACCGTGCTGATGTATTGCCCCGACGGACGCGACATGCTCGTCGTCGGCAGCAACTTCGCCCGCGACGCACATCCCGCCTGGACCGCGAACCTGTTGGCGCATCCCGACGTCGCCGTCAGCCTGCATGGGCGCCGCATCGACGTGACGGCCACGCCCCTCGACGACGTCGAACGCGAACTGACCTGGCCGAAGCTCGAACGCAACTGGCCGGGCTATCGCCAGTACGAGGTCACCGCAGGGCGCACCTTACGGGTGTTCCGGCTCACTCCGCGGTGACCACCGGCTCGCCGAGGTGCGGCCCCAGCCCCAGATCGACGAGCACGACGCGGCCCGCGTAGCGCGATCCCGGTTCGAGCAGCAGGCCCGCCTTCTCGGCGCCGAACGTCACCGTGAGATCCGCCGGCAGCACCGCCGGATCGGGCACGGCACCGTCGTCGGGTCCGATACCGCTCGGGATGTCCACCGCCACCACCCGGGCGCGTTCGGGTGCATCGAGCACCGGCAGGATCGCGGCGACGATGTCGCGCGCGGCGCCCCGGAGCGCGGGGGAGCGGCCCGTTCCGGTGCCCAGGATGCCGTCGAGGATGACGTCGGCAGCCGCCGCGAGCCGGGATGCGTCGGCCGCATTCGCCCACCGGCAACCCGAAGCGAGCGCCGCAGCAGCACCCTCGTCGTGATGACGCGAGGCGGTGGGAATGAGATCGACCGAGACTCCTTCGGTAGCGAGCTCTGCCGACGCGAAGAGGGCGTCGCCCCCGTTGTCGCCGCCTCCCACCAGCACGAGCACGTGGCTCGGGGTGAGACCACGGAGCTCGGCCGCGAGCGCCGCAGCGGCGTGACGCATCAGCGGAACGCCGGCGTCGAGCAGCGGCTGCTCGGCGGCACGCACCTGTGCCGCGGTGTAGCCGGCGCGAGGACTCACGTCAGCCGAGCACCGCCCGGCGCTCCGGGTGCGTCGCGAACCAGTCGGCGACGTACCAGCAGGTCGGGATGATCGGGCCGGCACCCCGGGTCTCCACATCGCGCACCGCGAACTCGACGAGCTCTGCTGCATGGCCCTGACCGCGGAACTTCGGCACCGTCACCGTGTGATGCATCACCGTTCCCGTGCCGTGGTCGCGGTATTCGAGCACGCTCACGAGTTCGCCACCGCGACGCAGCACGTAGCGGTGCGCGTCGGGCTCGTGGGTGATCTCGTTCACCCGCTCAGCCTACGACGCGAGCTTGAGCGAATCTTGAGGATTGAGGGGGTGGCATCCTGAGGTTGGTGCGCCAGTCTGATCTCAGACGGAGCGCACCCCCCCAGTGTTCCGTCATCGGATGGCAACCCCCGCGAGGAACCCGAATCTCCTTGAAAGCCATCCGGATGAGCGGAGGGGCCGGATTCCCCCCAACCCGGCCCCCCGCTCCCCCTCACCTCGGATTCATCCGAAACGCGCCCCCCGTGATCGGAACAGCCCGGTGCCTCCCAGCGCCGGGCTTCCGTCATTTCGGGGGCGGGTGCTCCCAGCGAAGGCGGATGGCCGGCGGCTAGCCTCGGACCATGGCCATCGATACGAGTGCACGACGCATCACGTTCCGCACGATCGACGGCGAGAAGACCTCACTCGGCGACTTCGGCGACCGCACCTTGCTTGTCGTCAACGTGGCCTCGCGGTGCGGCAACACCCCGCAGTACTCGAAGCTCGAAGAGTTGCAGAAGCAGTACGGCGATCAAGGGCTGACGGTCATCGGGTTTCCCTGCAACCAGTTCCTCGGTCAGGAGCCCGGTTCCGCCGACGACATCAAAGAGTTCTGCTCGACGACCTACGGCGTGACCTTTCCGCTCATGGACAAGACGCGGGTCAACGGCATCCGCAAGCACCCGCTCTATGCGGCACTCACCCGTGAGCCCGACTCCGACGGCAAGGCGGGCAACGTCAAGTGGAACTTCGAGAAGTTCGTGATCTCGCCCGACGGTGAGGTGTCGCGATTCCGCCCGAAGGTGCAGCCCGACGCTCCCGAGGTGATCGCGGCGATCGAGCGGGGATTGTCCCGAGCGAAAGTCGCCCCGAGCTCCGAGACCAGCGCCCCGAACTAGGTTGCTCACGGGGGGCGTGGCGTCAGTATCCTGACCCCATGTTCATCGTCAGCCTGATCTTCCTGCTTGCGGGCGTCGTCGCCCTGATCGTGGCGGCGTCGAACGCCAAAGCGCGCGTCGTCGCCGCCGGCGAGACGCCGAACGGCAGCGCCTTCCGCCGCGGCACGAACGTGATCATCTCCCGCGCCGCGCGCTGGGCGGCGGTGGTGCTGTTCGTGATCGGCGCGGCATTCCTGGTCTTCAGCTCGTTCTTCCGGCAGGACGTCGGGCAGGCGAACGTGTTGCGCGACTGG
Source organism: Pseudolysinimonas sp. (assembly GCF_049651805.1). Classification (GTDB taxonomy): domain Bacteria; phylum Actinomycetota; class Actinomycetes; order Actinomycetales; family Microbacteriaceae; genus Pseudolysinimonas_A. The sequence continues at coordinate 104,771 of NZ_JBASCU010000017.1, read as the reverse complement.
ACGGGTGCGATCGTCGGCTACCAGACGGCGGCGGGACTCCACTGGAAAGCTCCGTGGGTCGACACCGTCACGTTCGACGTGCGCAACCAGCGCGCCGTCTTCGTGAGCGAGCAGTCCTACGGCGAGGGCGACAACATCGGCGGCAACCCCGACGGCCCGCAGATCACGGTGCAGGACGCGGAGGGGGTGACGGCGAACATCGACATCGCCATCCGCTACTCGCTCGACCCCGATGCCGTCATCGACATCTACAGCGCGTACTACAACGAAGAGAACCTCCGCACCCGGCTGATCTTCAACGACATCCGATCGGTGGTGCGCTCCGTGCCCGGTCGCTACGCGACGATCGACATGCTCACGGATCGCGACGCCGTTCAGCAGGACATCCTCGAAGCGCTCGAACGCCGTTGGGAGAACGACGGGATCATCGTCGAAGACGTCGCCCTCCAAGAGATCCGCTACGGCGAACAGGTCACGGCGGCCTTCGCGGCAGCGCAGGAGGCCGCGATCCAGGTGCAGACCGAACAGAACCGGCTCGAGGCCGTGCAGGTGTCGGCGCAGCAGAAGATCGTGCAGGCGCAAGCCGAGGCCGAAGCCAACGCGATCCTCAACGCGAGCCTCACCGATGCGATCCTGCAGCAGCGCTACCTCGACACCCTCAAGGAGCTAGCGGCGGCGGGCAACCTCGTCATCGTTCCCGAGGGCTTCAGCGGGTTGGTCAACGTCGCCCGCTGAGCCCGCTGCGGTCAGCCGGTCGATGGCGCGGCGGTCGCGTTTCGTGGGGCGACCCGCGCCGCGTTCGCGGGTCGCGACGAGAACGCGCTCCTCGGGGGGCAGGGGAGCGGGGGTGAGGTCGTCGTAGGCGACCGCTGCCTGCGGCGCACCCACCCGTTTGGCGAGCACCTGTCGCACGACGACGATGCGGTTCACGTCGCCGGTGCGCAGCCGCACCTCGTCGCCGATCTTCACCGGCTGCGCAGCCTTCGCTCGCTCGCCGTTGAGGCGCACATGACCGGCCCGCACCAACGCCGTCGCGGCCGACCGCGACTTCACCAGACGCACGGCCCAGATCCACGCGTCGAGGCGATCGGCCATGCACCGACCCTAAGCCCGCAGCCGATCAGCCCGCAGTCGATCAGCCCGCAGTCGATCAGCCCGCGTGGCTCCTAGAGTGGAGCGCGTGACCCGCGCCACCCACGACCCCGCCGCGCGGCGACCCCGGGGCCCAGAAGACACCTGGGTCGAGGGCCCCCGCGGCCGGTACTGGGGAACGTTCGGCGCCGCGGGTCTGCTGCTCGCCCATCCGGATGCCGGGGTGCTGCTGCAATTGCGGGCGGTGTGGAGTCACCTCGGCGGCACGTGGGGGCTCCCCGGTGGCGCCCGCAAGGCCGGCGAGAGCCCCGAAGCCGCCGCGATTCGCGAAGCCGACGAAGAGGCCGGGGTTCCGCCGGAGCTGGTGACGGTGCTCGGCACCTCGGTGTTCGACCTCGGCTACTGGTCGTACACGACGGTGCTCGCGCGCGCGGACGAGCTCTTCGCCCCGATCATCGGCGACGCCGAGAGCGAAGCCCTCGACTGGGTGCCGTTCGGTGCCGTCGCCGAGCTGCCGCTGCATCCGGGTTTCGCAGCCGGCTGGCCCGAGCTCAGGTCACGCCTCGACGAGCTCCTGGGCGACTGAACTCGCCGGTTCCGCCAGCGCCGCCTTCCACGCCACGAGATGGCGCACGACCGGGCTCGGGTCGTCGGCCAGTTCGGCCATGACGTCGGCCGGCACGAAGAAGTTGACGGCCACCCAGCCGCGCACGGTGTCCGACTCGTCGTGGGCGAGCTGCCGCAGAACGTCGCACGGTGTGGTCTCGTTGCGGGCGAGCCAGGCGCGCACGCCGGCGTCGGGATCCGTCGCGAGGGCCGCGACGACATCAGCCGGTGCGTGGTAGCTACTGGCGACGCTCTCTCGGATCTTCGGGTTCTCGTGCCGCGCCAGCAGCCGAAGGCGGGCGATCTTGCTCGCCGTCACCGGGGGAGCGGGATGCCGCGCCGCGACTTCCGCAGCGGTCAGCATCGACGGCGCCATCGCCGCGAGCTGCCTGCGTTGGGCCGGGGTGTTGAACCGGATGCAGGACATGCCTTCGACGTTAACGCACGACGCCGCGCCTCCGACGGAAAGCCGGAGGCGCGGCGCCGAACTCGGGTGTCAGGGTGTGGTTCGTCCCGAGCCGAGGTAGCGGACCAAGAAGACGATCGCCGCGATGATGGCGAGCGCGATTCCGACCCAGAGCAGGAACTGTAGGGACTGGACCAGCCCCCCGGTGAGCAGAAGAGCCACCGCGATGATGGCGATGATGATTCCCAGTAGAGACATTGTTGGTGCCTCCTTCCTGCTGTCAGCCAACCCTGATCGACTCGGGATCGGCAGACCCTTGATTCCTCAGGCTGGCCGAGCTAGACGCTGTCCGCGCCGCGGTAGTGGCACGATCGCGGACGTGGTCGCCTGGTAGTCGGCATATTCCGGGTATTTCGACCTGGTGATGCTCTCGGTGAAGATCGTCGACCCGATGAAGAGCGCCGTGAGCAGCGCGGCGCCGAGCACCGTCCATTGCAGCACCGACCCGGCGGCGATCGCACCGAAGAAGAACAAGGTCCACCACTGGGCCTGCTCGAAGAAGAAGTTCGGATGGCGGGAATAGCGCCACAACCCGGTCTGCAGAAAGCGGGGGTGCGGCTGCTCACCGGCATCGAGCGCAGCCTTCTTGGCCTGGTGGAAGTCCCACTGCTGCTGGTCGGCGACGGTCTCGCCGGCGAGCAGGGCGAGGAAGACGAACGCCAGCAGGTAATCGAGGATGCCGACGGGCGTTCCGCGGTGCTCATACGCCGTGTACGCCGGAAGCGTGATGAGCACGAGCAGCGCGTGCTGGTAGAGCACGACGAAGAAGATGTTGAAGAGTGCGAACCGGGCCGGCCCGAAGCGCTCGCGCAGGATCGGCCATCGGTAGTCTTCGACCCCGGTGTAGCCACCCTTTCGGGCGAAGTTGTAGGTGAGTCGCGCACCCCACAGCGTCACCAGCCCCGCCATGATGTTCAACCGGGCATCTGCGAAGCCGGCGGCTCCGGCGAAGATCCATACGTAGACCACGGGAACGATCGACCAGAGTCGGTCGACCCAGGAGTGATCGCGGGTAACAAGTGACGCGACCCAGCAGAACGCGGCGACGGCGCCGGCGACCGCGAAGACGACGAGAAGGGGATGCATGTGATCGAGCCTAGGATGTGCGAGGGAGGTGGTGGATGGCTCCGCCGGTGAGTTCGCGGATCGTGACGATCCCGAACATCCTGTCGTTGTTGCGGCTGCTGCTCATCCCCGTCTTTCTGGTTCTGCTGGTCTTCGGGTACTTCGGCTGGGCGCTGCTGCTGATCGCGGTCTCCGCGATCACCGACTTCGTCGACGGCTACGTCGCCCGGCACTTCAACCAGGTGAGCAGGCTCGGCCAGCTGCTCGACCCCGCCGTCGATCGGCTGTTCATCCTGTCGACGTTGCTCGGGTTGGCCTTCGTCGACGTGCTGCCGTGGTGGCTGGTCGCGGTGATCATCGCGCGTGACGCGCTGCTGTTGATCCTCGGCGTCGTGCTCGCCAACCACCGGTTCGGCCCGCTTCCTGTGCATCATCTCGGCAAGATGGGGACTTTCGCGATCCTCTTCGCGATGCCGGCGCTGCTGGCCGCGGCCGCCTTCCCGGATGTCGCCGCCGTCGCCCTCCCGCTCGGCTGGGCGGCCGCGATCTGGGGTGTGTTCCTGTACTGGTGGGCGGGCGTCGCCTACATTCTGCAAGCTGCCCGGATGATCCGCGAAGTACGGGTGGCGGCGGCGACCGCATCCGATACTGTGGATCGCTAGGAGGTCAGGAATGGTCGAGCCGCACGAGGCGCCCGGGGAGCAGCCCTCGAACGACACGACTGCGCACTTCACCGACGAGTTCGTCGCGCAGCTCGCCGCCCTCGAGGCGGGGATCACGCCCGAGGAGCAAGAGGCGATCGCGGCGCTTCCGTCGGGTTCGGCACTGCTCGTGGTGAGACGCGGACCGAACGTCGGAGCGCGGTTCCTGCTGGACGCCGACCTGACCACCGTCGGGCGTCACCCGGACGCCGACATCTTCCTCGACGACGTGACGGTGTCGCGTCGTCACGCCGAGTTCGTGCGCGTGGGCACGGCATTCCAGGTGCGCGACCTTGGGTCGCTCAACGGAACGTACTACGACGGCGTCCGTATCGAATCCGCCCTGCTGAGCGATGGAGCCGAAGTGCAGGTTGGCAAGTTCAGATTGACGTTTTACGCCTCGCGCCTCGAGAGGCTTTCCGACCGCAGCGCGACGGGCCACTAGTGGCCGGAGTTGCATCCTCGACGCGAGCGTCGGGGGGATCGAGCCTTCTCAGCATCGGCCAGGTACTCGCCCGACTGAGCCCCGAGTTTCCCGACCTGTCACCGTCGAAGCTGCGGTTTCTCGAGGAGCGCAACCTCGTCACGCCGTCGCGCACCGAGTCGGGGTACCGCAAGTTCTCAGCCTCCGACCTCGAGCGCTTGCGTCTCGTGCTCTCGATGCAACGCGACTACTACCTCCCGCTCAAGGTCATCCGCTCCTACCTCGATGATCTCGACGCCGGACGCGAGCCGGTGCTGCCGGGCGGCGCGACGGTGCAGGCACCCTCGATGCTTTCGGGTGATCGCCGGCTCAGCAGGGTCGAGCTGATCAAGGAGTCGGGCGCGAACGCGATGCTCCTGAACGACGCGATCTCGGCGTCGCTGCTCGTCGCGAGCGACCACTACGGCGAGGATGCGCTGGCGGTGCTGAGGGCCCTTGTCGAGTTGCAGCGGTCGGGGATCGAGCCGCGTCACCTGCGTGGTTTCCGAGCCGCGGCCGAACGCGAGCTCGGACTGATCGAGAGCGCCCTGATTCCGGTCACCCGCCGTAAGGACGCGTCGAGTCGGGCGAAGGCTCTCGAGATGGCGCGCGAGATCGCCGGGCAGCTCGAGGTCGTGCGGTCAAGCCTCATCCGCAGTGCCCTCGGCAAGCTGTCAGGATGAGCAGCGCAGCGTGGCGACCGCGCTCGTCACGCGAAGCGGCACTCGCGCCGCAGGAGCGGCGGCGCGAATTCAGTACGACACGCCCGGATGTCATTGTCGGGTTTCGGGACGCGGGGTAGCGTGAGACCGCGAAGGAGCTTGAACCTCAAGTTCAACCTGAAGGTTAGGGAAGCGACATGGCTGAAGTGACCCGGAGCGACGCGTCGCGATATGCGGCCGAGCCGGTGCTGTTCACCGACGGCCTTCCCGAGCTCGACGAACACGCCGGCTACCGCGGCACGGTCGCGGCGAAAGCCGCCGGCATCAGCTACCGCCAGCTCGACTACTGGGCCCGCACGCAGCTCGTTGAGCCGACCGTGCGCAGCGCCGCCGGCTCCGGCTCGCAGCGCCTCTACGGCTTCCGCGACATCCTCGTACTCAAGCTCGTCAAGCGCCTCCTCGACACCGGCATCTCGCTGCAACAGATTCGCGTCGCCGTCGAGCAGCTGCGCAGCTCCGGCATCAACGACCTCGCCCAGACCACCCTCATGAGCGACGGCGCATCCGTCTACCTCTGCACCTCTGACGAAGAGGTCATCGACCTCGTCTCGCAGGGTCAGGGCGTCTTCGGCATCGCGGTCGGCAAAGTCCTCCGCGAGGTCGAGTCCAACCTCGTCGACGTCGAGTTCTCCCCTTCGGAAGACCCCTCCGACGAACTCGCGGCGCGTCGGGCTGCTCGCGCGGCTTCTTAGGCCCTTCGCTTCGCGCCCGCACTCCGCTGTGTTCGACGAAGCCGTGCGGTCATCCGTCCTTTGAAGGGCGGAGCCAGCTCAGCATCGAGAACCCGAGCCACGACGCAGGGGTGTAGGTGTCGTCCTGCGGTGACCGGACGTGATCGCCCCGGCGTGTCGACGGCGTGTCGACGAAACCGTCACCCGACAGCGACACCTTCGGCACGGACAAGCCTCATCCCACCTGAAGCGGCGTGACCCTTGAGGGTGACCCGAACCGGTTTGCGAGTCAATCGGGGTAGGGGTCCCCGCTCTGGACTCGAAAACCGGTTCGGGTTGCCCGACCCAACGAGGAGCTAGCCAGCGGAACTACCCTGCGGAGGCCGCCTCGTCGTTGAGCCGCGCCGTACGCATGACGCGCTCCAGAAGCTGGTCGAAGTTGCGGGCCATCTCTTGGGCACCGTCGCCCGGCCAGATGTGCAGAGGCTTTGCGGCACCCTGAGCTTGCTGCAAGGACGTGCGCTCGGGGAGCTGGGGGCTCAGCACGAGGGGACCGAACATGTCGCGGAGTTCCTTGATGCGGAACTGGTGTTCCAGCGACTGCACGCGGGCGCGATTGACGACGATGCCGAGGGGCTGAAGGCGGGGGGAGAGGCCGCGGCGGATCTCCTCGATCGCGCGCAGAGCGCGGTCGGCGGCGGCGACGGAGAACAGGCCGGGTTCGGTGACGACGGCGACGCGGTCGGATGCCGCCCAGGCGGTGCGGGTGAGGGCATTGAGCGAGGGGGCGCAGTCGATGAGCACGAGCTCGTAGTCGCGCTCGACGTGGGCGAGAGCCTCTTCGAGCTTCCAGATGTCTCGGATGCTGGGATGCGGGCCGTCGAAGTTGATCGCCGACGGCGATCCGATCAGCACGTCGACGACGCCTTGCCGGCCCTTTGTCCAGCCGCTCTTCGCGATGGCCGCGCGCACGATCTTCTCTTTCGGCGACGCGAGAACGTCGGCGACGTTCATGTGCCCGGCGACGTCGATGTCCATGCCGGTGGAGACGTCGGACTGCGGGTCGAGGTCGACGACGAGAGTCGACAAACCCCGCGCGAAGGCGGCCGACGCGAGCCCGAGCGTCACCGTGGTCTTTCCCACGCCCCCTTTGAGGGAGCTGACGCTGAGCACATGCACGATTAGGGAGCCTACCTTCAGTACCCTGAAAGGAGCGTCACCGCCACCGCTCAGGTCGCCCCGTCGAAAGGACTCCATGTTCCGCAAGATCCTGGTCGCGAACCGCGGTGAGATCGCGATCCGGGCGTTCCGGGCCGCGTACGAGCTCGGGGCGAAGACGGTGGCCGTCTATCCGTACGAGGACCGCAACTCGCTGCACCGGCTGAAGGCCGACGAGGCCTACCTCATCGGCGAGGAGGGGCACCCGGTGCGCGCGTACCTGGACGTCTCCGAGATGATCAGGGTGGCGAAGGAGTCGGGCGCCGACGCGATCTACCCGGGCTACGGATTCCTTTCCGAGAACCCCGACCTCGCCGAGGCGGCCGCGCAGAACGGCATCACGTTCATCGGTCCCGGCCGCACCGTGCTCGAGATGGCCGGCAACAAGGTCACCGCGAAGGAACACGCGATCTCCGCCGGGGTTCCGGTGCTGAAGTCGACACCGGCCACGACCGACCTCGACGTGCTCCTGACGGGCGCCGACGAGATCGGGTTCCCGGTCTTCGCGAAGGCGGTCGCCGGGGGTGGCGGTCGCGGGATGCGGCGCGTCGACACGCGTGAGGAGTTGCGCCCCGCCCTGGAAGCGGCGATGCGCGAAGCCGACAGCGCGTTCGGCGACCCGACGATGTTCATCGAGCAGGCCGTGGTGCGACCGCGCCACATCGAGGTGCAGATTCTCGCCGACTCATCGGGCGAGACCATCCACCTGTTCGAGCGCGACTGCTCGGTGCAGCGGCGCCACCAGAAGGTGATCGAGATCGCCCCGGCGCCGAACCTCGACGATCGCGTGCGGCAGGCGATGTTCCGGGATGCCGTCGCCTTCGCGAAGAGCATCGGCTACGTCAACGCCGGCACTGTCGAGTTCCTGCTCGACACCGCGGGGGAGCGCGCCGGGCAACACGTGTTCATCGAGATGAACCCGCGCATCCAGGTGGAGCACACGGTGACCGAAGAGGTGACGGATGTCGACCTCGTGCAGTCGCAGATGCGCATCGCAGCGGGGGAAACCCTCGCCGATCTCGGCCTGACGCAGACCTCAGTGCAGATCCACGGTGCCGCCCTGCAGTGCCGCATCACGACGGAAGACCCGGCATCCGGGTTCCGCCCCGACACCGGCAAGATCACCACCTACCGCTCGCCGGGCGGCGCGGGCGTGCGTCTCGATGGCGGCACCGTCGCCGCGGGCGCCCAGGTGTCTCCGCACTTCGACTCGATGCTGGTGAAGATGACCTGCCGCGGGCGCGACTTCGCGTCGGCGGTGCGGCGCGCGCGTCGTGGCCTGGCCGAGTTCCGCCTGCGTGGCGTCACCACCAACATCCCGTTCCTGCAGTCGGTGCTCGATGATCCCGATTTCATCGCCGGCGACCTGTCGACGGCTTTCATCGAGGAGCGGCCGTGGCTGGTGCGCGGCCGCGAGTCGCGCGACCGCGGCTCGAAGATCCTCAACTGGCTCGCCGACGTCACCGTCAACCAGCCCAACGGCGATGGCGGCGGAGCGATCGACCCGGCGCTCAAGCTGCCAGCGGTCGACCTCGAGGCTGTCGCGCCCGACGGCTCGCGGCAGCGGCTGCTCGAACTCGGCCCCGCCGGTTTCGCCGCGGCGCTGCGGACGCAAACGCCGCTCGCCGTGACTGACACGACGTTCCGCGACGCCCACCAGTCGCTGCTCGCCACCCGCGTGCGCACCAAGGATCTCGTGGCGGTGCTTCCGCATGTCGCGCGCATGACCCCGGGCCTGCTGTCGATCGAGGCGTGGGGTGGGGCCACCTACGACGTCGCGCTGCGGTTCCTCGGCGAAGACCCGTGGGAGCGGCTCGCCGCGATGCGGGAGGCGCTGCCCAACGTCGCGATCCAGATGCTGCTGCGCGGTCGCAACACCGTCGGGTACACGCCGTACCCGACGGAGGTGACCGACGCGTTCGTCAGCGAAGCGACGGCGACCGGCGTCGACATCTTCCGCATCTTCGACGCCCTCAACGACGTCGACCAGATGACGCCCGCGATCGACGCCGTCCTGAACACCGGTACCGCCGTCGCCGAAGTCGCTCTCTGCTACACCGGCAACCTGCTCGACCCGGGAGAGAAGCTCTACACGCTCGACTACTACCTGAAGCTCGCCGACCAGATGGTGAGAGCTGGCGCGCACATCCTCGCCGTGAAAGACATGGCGGGGCTCTTGCGCGCGGGCGCCGCCGAGAAGCTGGTCGCCGCTCTGCGCGAGAACTTCGACCTACCGGTGCACGTGCACACCCACGACACCGCGGGCGGACAACTCGCGACTTTGCTGGCGGCATCGCGGGCAGGGGCGGATGCCGTCGACGCCGCGAGCGCACCGATGGCGGGCACAACGAGCCAGCCGAGCCTGTCGGCACTCGTCGCCGCGACCGCGCACACCGAGCGCGACACCGGCATCTCCCTCGACGCCGTCAGTGACCTCGAACCGTACTGGGAGGCGGTGCGGCGCGCCTACAAGCCGTTCGAGTCGGGCCTTCCGGGGCCCACCGGTCGGGTGTACCGGCACGAGATCCCGGGTGGTCAGCTCTCCAACCTGCGCCAACAGGCCATCGCGCTCGGGCTCGGCAACCAGTTCGAGAAGATCGAGGACTACTATGCGGCCGCCGACCGCATCCTCGGTCGCATCCCGAAGGTGACGCCGTCGTCGAAGGTCGTCGGTGATCTCGCCCTGCAACTCGCCGCCTCGAACGCCGACCCGACGGACTTCGAGCAGAACCCTGACAAGTACGACATCCCCGACTCGGTGATCGGCTTCATGGCCGGCGAACTCGGCGACCTTCCCGGGGGGTGGCCGGAGCCGTTCCGCACGAAGGTGCTCGCCGGACGTGACGTGAAAATCGGGGTGACCCCCCTCGAGCTGGCCGATGTCGAAGCGCTCGCCGGCGAGTCGGTGGCCCGCCGCGCGGCGCTCAACCGCCTGCTGTTCCCCGGGCCCGCGACACAGTTCGAGCAGGTGCGCGACCAATTCGGCGACCTCTCAGTGGTTGACACGGTCGACTACCTCTACGGGCTGCGTCCCGGGGTCGAGCACACGGTGGCGATCGCACCGGGCGTCGACCTGCTGCTCACCCTCGAGGCGATCGGCGAGGCCGACGGGCAGGGCATGCGCACGGTGATGACGACCATCAACGGGCAGTTGCGCCCCGTGTTCGTGCGCGATCTTTCGATCACGGTCGAGACGAAGACGGCCGAGAAAGCGGATGCCGCCGTGCCCGGCCAGGTCGCGGCGCCGTTCTCAGGGGTCGTCACCCTCAAGGTCGCCGAAGGCGACACCGTGACCGCCGGTCAACCCATCGCGTCGATCGAGGCGATGAAGATGGAGGCCGCCATCACGACGCCGGTCGCGGGAACCGTAAAGCGTCTCGCGATCCGCGCGACAGAGCAAGTGGAGGCGGGCGACCTTCTGGTCGTGGTCGAATAGAAGGATGCGCAAAGACCCTGACGACGATCTCGCGACCGCGTTGCCGTCGAGCCTGACGGTCGACCTGCAGCTTCCTGAGCCCGTGCACGAGGCACCGCCGGAAGAGGCGGTGGTCGCACTCGACGCGATCGCCGTGACCCCGGCGGTCGATTCGGCCGTTCCCACGATGTCGATCGCCATCTCGACATCCGTCGTGCCCGTAATCGCCGCAGACCCCGACGAGCAACCCGACGAGCCCGCCGAGATCGTGCCGCTTCCCGAAGAAGTGGTAGCCGCGGCGACCCCTGCGAAGGCAGCGCGCAAGCCACAGAAGGTCCGCAAGCCCGCCAAGCCCGGCCGGAAGCCCGTACCCGAGGGCACCTGGCCCGAGCTGGTGTACGCCGCGACACTGCACCTGGTGAACCTCGGCGACTCCGCCGCCGTGCGCGAACGCAAAGAACTCGACGCGCGAATCGCGCGTCCGTTTACCGACCGACCCCGGTTCATCCCGGTGCTCAGCCGAAAGGGCGGCGTCGGCAAGACGACCGTCACCGTGCTGCTCGGCATGGCCCTGGCCGACGTGCGCGACGACTACGTGCTCGCCATCGACGCCAATCCCGACCGTGGAACCCTCGCCGATCGAGTGCCCAAGCAGACCCGGTCGACGGTGCGCGATGTCGTCCTGCACGCCCCTGAACTCGCCGCTCACCACGACCTGGCGACGCACCTGTCGCGCGACGCCACCGGACTCGATGTCGCCGCCTCTGACTCCGACCCTCTGCTCGCCGAAGCGTTCGACGACGGAGGCTACAACGTCGTCGCAGACCTCGCCTCGCCGCACTACGGCATCGTCGTCACCGACAGCGGCACCGGCGTCGTGCACTCGGTCATGCGCGCCGCCCTGCAACGGGCCGACGCGGTCGTCGTGGTCTCGGGGGGCAGCATCGACGAGGCGCGGCTCGCGTCCGAAACGCTCACCTGGCTCGAAGCGAACGGCTACGGCGCCCTCGCGGCGAACGCCGTCGTCGCCCTCAACGCGTCGACGCAGGGCACCGACCTCGACAAACTCCACGACATCGAAGACCACTTCCGGTCCCGCGTGCGGGCCGTCGTGCGCATCCCCTACGACCCAGAGCTCGCCGCCGGTTCAGTGGTGCGCTACGACTCCCTACGGCCGTTCACCCGGGACTCCGCGCGGCAACTCGCCGCCTTGGTCGTCGATGGACTCCCGGGCGAGGGCGAGTGACGGAGCGGCAAATCCGCCTGTTCGGCGACCCGGTCCTGCGCTCACGCACCGACCCCATCACCGTCGCCCCCGGCGACCCCAAGCTCGCCGCCCTCGCCGAAGATCTGATCGACTCGGTCACCCCCGACGGCCGGGCCGGCGTCGCTGCGAACCAGATCGGCGTCGGCTTACGGGCGTTCAGCTACAACATCGACGGCGAGATCGGGTATGTGTTCAACCCCGTGCTCGAAGTCTCGGGTGAACCCGAACTCGTCGACGAAGGATGCCTCTCCGTTCCCGGCTTCTTCTTCCCACGGCTGCGTCACCCGTGGGCTCGCGTCACCGGAGTCGACGCCGACGGCAACCCCGTGGATGTCTCGGGGGAGGGTCTCATGGCCCAGGCGCTCCAGCACGAGTGCGACCACTTAGAGGGTCGGCTCTACGTCGAGGGACTTGAGCCCGAAACGAAGCGTGAAGCCATGCGAGCGATCCGACAGGCTCCCTGGTTCAAGGCGCCGTGAAACGTCGCGATGTCTGACCCGCCCCGAGGGCGCGACCGCGCTCGTGCTCTCGGGGGCGCACGCGTGCCGCAGAAGCGGCGCGCCAGGCTAGCTCAGTGCACCAAGCTTTCGCCCTGGGTGGCGGGTTGTTCGTACATGGCCTCGATCTGGGCGCCGAAGTCATTCATGATCGGGCCGCGCTTGATCGACATCTTCGGGGTCAGGTGGCCCGACCCTTCCGTGAACTCGGTCGCGAGGATCGTGAACTTGCGGATCGACTCGGCGCGCGAAACGCGTGAGTTGGCGGCATCCACCGCCTTCTGCACCTCGGCGATGACCTTCGGGTTGGTGGCCGCCTCTTCCAGCGACATCGACGCCGACTCGCCGTTGGTGTTGAGCCACGGCGGGAGCATCTCGGAGTCGAGGGTCACCAGTGCCGAGATGAACGGCCGCTGGTCTCCGACGACGACGACTTGACCGATGATCGGGTGGGATCGAATCGGGTCCTCGAGCAGAGCCGGTGAGACGTTCTTGCCCGCCGAGGTGACGATGATCTCCTTCTTGCGGCCGGTGATCTTGAGGTATCCGTCGTCGTCGAGTTCACCGATGTCACCCGTCTTGAACCACTCGCCGTCGAAGGTCTCCTTCGTCGCCTTCTCGTTGTTCCAGTACCCCGCGAACACCGCGATGCCCGTGACGAGCACTTCGCCATCCTCGGCGATCTTGATGCCGTTCCCGGGGAGTGCGGGGCCGACCGTGCCGATCTTGAACTTGTCGGCGCGATTCACTGTTGCGGGAGCGGACGTCTCGGTGAGCCCGTAGCCCTCGAGGATCTTGACGTCGAGGCTGCGGTAGAAGTGACCCAGCCGCGGGCCGAGCGGCGCGCCACCTGACACGGCGTACTTGACGTTGCCGCCCATGACGGCCCTGAGCTTGCCGTACACGAGCTTATTAAAGAGGGCGAACTTGATCTTCAGCCCGAGCGGGATCTTGCCCGCATCGACGGCTTTGGAGTGCTCGATCGCGGTCTCCACGGCCTGGTGGAAGATGTTGCCCTTGCCGCCGGCGATCGCCTTCTGCTCGGCCGAGTTGTAGACCTTTTCGAATACGCGAGGCACGGCGAGGAGGAAGGTCGGTTTGAAAGATCCGAGAGACTCGACGAGCTTCTTGGTGTCGTGCTGATGCCCCACCTTGACCCCGGCGTGAATCGAGAGGATCGAGATGAAGCGCGCGAATACGTGCGCGGTCGTGATGAAGAGGAGCGTCGATGCGCCCGGCGCGTTCACCACCTCGTCCATCGCGACCGCGGCGTTACGGCTGAGGTCGACGAAGTTGGAGTGGGTGAGGATGCAGCCCTTCGGGGTGCCCGTGGAACCCGACGTGTAGATCAGGGTCGCGAGGTCTTTACCCTTGGCGGTGGTGCGGCGCGTCTCGAGATCGGCGTCGCTGACGTCGCCTCCTGAGCCGGCGAGCTTCTCGAGGTCGCCGAGGTGCATCTGCCACACCTTGTCGACCTGCGGCGAGTCGCCGCGGATCTCGTCGAAACGGGTGAAGTGCTCGGCGGTCTCGACGATGATTCCGGTCGCTCCCGAGTCGGTGAGGATGTATTGGACCTGCGGCGGCGAGGACGTCTCGTAGATGGGAACGACGATGGCGCCGGCATAGGCGATCGCGAAGTCGACCAGGGTCCACTCGTAGCGCACCTTGCACATGAAGCCGATCTTCTCGCCTGGCTTCACGCCCGCAGCGATGAAGCCCTTGGCGAGGGCGACGACCTGCTCATGGAACTGCGCCGCCGTCACGTCGGTCCAGCTGCCGTCCGCTGCGGGGACCGCGAACAAGGCGTTGTTCGGGGTCTGGGCAACACGCGCGACCAGCAGGTCGGTGATGTTGGCGTTGGGATCGGGCTGGACTGCGAGTGGTGTGAAGTTCTCTTTCACGGCGACTCCTTTGGGGCCGGGGATGGTCAGGCCGAGCTTAGCCGTGCGATTTGTGCCCCCACCACGGAATTAGGCTGTGTCGGGTGCACGCCATCGGGATCGACATCGGAGGGACCAAGGTCGCCGGAGCCCTCGTGACCGAGGGCGGTGACATCCTTCGTCTCGAGCGTCGCCCGACCCCGGCCGGTGACCCGGACGCGATCGTCGATATCGTCGTCGAACTGGTACGCGAACTCGGCGATGGGGAACGGATCGTTGCCGCCGGCGTTGCGGCGGCCGGCTTCATCGACGCCGCGCAGTCGACCGTCTATTACGCGCCGAACATCAAGTGGCGCAGCGAACCGCTCCGCGATCGGCTGTCGGTTCGACTGCCGGGCATCGACATCACGATCGACAACGACGCGAACGCCGCGGGGTGGGCCGAGTACCGCTTCGGAGCAGGGCGCGGAACGACCGACATGACCATGTTGACGATCGGCACGGGGGTCGGCGGGGCGATCGTCACCGAAGGGCGCCTGCTGCGCGGCGGGTTCGGTGCTGCCGGTGAGATCGGGCATCTCCGAGTCGTGCCAGACGGGCACCCCTGCGGCTGCGGCCAGAAGGGCTGCATCGAGCAGTACGGGTCGGGTCGGGCGCTGATGCGGTTCGCGGGCGAGATCGCGGATGCCGGCGGCATCGGCCAGCCGCTCGCCCGGGCGCGCGAAGCCAACGGCGGGGCGCTCGACGGCACGGTCGTCGCCGCACTCATCGCCGACGACGACCCCGGTGCCCTCGAGGCGCTTCGGGAGCTCGGCGACTGGCTCGGCCAGGCGTGCGCCTCCATCGGCGCGGTGCTCGACCCGCAGGTGTTCGTCTTCGGCGGGGGAGTGGCGATGGCCGGCGATCGGCTGCTCGACCCCGTGCGGGAGTCGTTCCTCGCCCACCTGCCGGCCCGTGGCTTTCACCCCGAGCCGCAATTCCTCGTCGCGCAATTGGTGAACGACGCCGGCGTGGTCGGCGCCGCCGACCTCGCGCGCATCCATGCCGGTAGCTCGGGATAGGCGGCCAGGCGATGCCCTTTCTCTTCTGGCTGGTCAAGTTCGTGCTTCTGGGTCCGTTCCTGCACACCGTGTACCGGCCGTGGATCGTCGGCGCCGAGAACGTTCCGGAGTCTGGCCCGGTCGTCTTCGCAAGCAATCACTTGTCGTTCGTCGACTCGATATTCCTTCCGCTGCTCGTGGACCGACACATCGTATTCCTCGCGAAGAGCGAGTACTTCACGGGCACCGGGGTGCGGGGACGATTCAGCCGATTCTTCTTCTCGGGTATGGGCCAAGTGCCGATCGATCGCTCAGGGGGGAAAGCCGCTGAGGCGGCGATCGCGGCGGGGAGGGGAGTGCTGGCGGAAGGTCGCCAGCTCGGGATCTACCCGGAGGGCACCCGCAGCCCCGATGGCCGCCTCTACCGCGGTCGCACCGGCATCGCCCGGATGCTGCTGGAATCGGGGGCGACGGTGCTGCCGGTCGCGATGATCGACACCGACAAGGTGTTGCCGACCGGCACCTACTTTCCGAAACTGCGGAAGGTCGGCGTCGTGGTCGGGGAACCGATGGACTTCTCGCGCTTCGCCGGGATGGAGGGCGACCGGTTCGTGTTGCGGTCGATCACCGACGAGATCATGCACGAGCTCTCGAAACTGAGTGGCCAGGAGTACGTCGACGTGTACGCGAGTTCGGTCAAGAACCGCTCGAAACCAAGCGTCCGACGGTGACCTCGGCACCCGGCTAGGCTGAGCGGCTGGGCGCGTTCGCGCCCGACACCCTCCGATAGAGAGTCGTTCCGTGGTAGACCCGACCGAGACCGTCGTCCAGGCTGATCCGAGTGTGATCGAGGGTCTCGACTATTGGCGGACTCTGCCGATCAAGCAGCAGCCCGAGTGGCCCGACGCCGAAGCCGTCGCCGTCGCCTCCGCCGAGATCGCCTCCTACCCTCCGCTCGTCTTCGCCGGTGAGGTCGACATCCTGCGCGACCGGCTCGCGCGCGCGGCCCGCGGGGAGTCCTTCCTGCTGCAGGGCGGCGACTGCGCCGAGACCTTCGCGGGCGCGACGGCCGACCAGATCCGCAACCGCGTGAAGACGCTGCTGCAGATGGCAGTCGTGCTCACCTACGGTGCCTCGATGCCGGTCGTCAAGATGGGCCGCATGGCGGGACAGTTCGCCAAACCCCGGTCGAGCGATACCGAGACCCGGGGCGATGTGACCCTGCCGGCCTACCGCGGCGATATCGTCAACGGCTACGACTTCACTCCCGAGTCGCGGGCAGCCGATCCGCGCCGACTCGTGCGGGGGTACCACACGGCCGCGTCGACGCTCAACCTCATCCGCGCCTTCACGCAGGGCGGTTTCGCCGACCTGCGCCAGGTGCACTCCTGGAACAAGGGCTTCGCCACCAACCCGGCGAACCAGCGCTACGAGGGCCTCGCGAAGGAGATCGATCGCGCCGTCAAGTTCATGGAGGCGGCCGGTGCCGACTTCGACGAGCTGCGCCGGGTGGAGTTCTACACCTCGCACGAGGGTCTTCTCATGGACTACGAGCGGCCGATGACTCGCATCGACTCGCGCAACGGCACCCCGGTCAACACGAGCGCGCACTTCCTGTGGATCGGGGAGCGCACCCGCGATCTCGACGGTGCCCACGTCGACTACTTCTCGCGCATCCGCAACCCGATCGGCATCAAGCTCGGTCCCAGCACGACGCCCGACGTGATGGAGAAGCTGATCGACAAGCTGGACCCCGAGCGCGAGCCGGGCCGACTCACCTTCATCACCCGCATGGGTGCAGAGAAGGTGCGCGACGCGCTGCCCCCGCTGCTCGAGGCGATCCAGGGGATGGATGCCACCCCGCTGTGGGTCACCGATCCGATGCACGGCAATGGGCTCACGACGCCCACGGGATACAAGACGCGGCGCTTCGACGACGTCGTCGACGAGGTGCGGGGATTCTTCGAGGCCCACCGGGTGGCCGGCACCTTCCCCGGCGGCATCCACGTCGAGCTCACCGGCGACGACGTCACCGAGTGCCTCGGCGGATCGGAACAGATCGACGAGGCGACCCTCGCGACGAAGTACGAGTCGCTCTGCGACCCGCGCCTCAACCACATGCAGTCGCTGGAGCTCGCGTTCCTCGTTGCGGAGGAACTCGGCAAGCGCTAGCTAGCCGACCGCGAGCCGCACGGTGATGATGTCGCCGCGCCGCACGATCACCCCCGGCTCGGGGTCGGCTCGCGTGACGCGCGAGCTGTTCGGGAAGCTCTGCGCCAGCTCTTCGTCGATCTGGCGGTCGAACTCGTAGCCGAGTCCTGCGGCCTCGAGGGCGGTTCTCGCGTCGGTCCACGACATGCCGACGATCTCCGGAACGGCGACCGGGGAGGGACCGCTCGAAATGTTGAGACCCACGTCGTCGCCGGGCCTCACGGGAGCGCCGGTGTCGACCAAGCCGATGACGGTTCCCTCGGGAACGGTGTCGTCGTTGCTCTGCAGCTCGAGGCTGTCCACCACCGTGAGATCAACCGCAGCAAGCGCGGTTCGCGCTTCGTCGGGAGTCTTCCCCACGAGATCAGGCAGAGGGCCGGCCGACACGACGAGGGTCACCGGTTGGAGTTCGCCGTATTCGGTTGCGTCGAGCAGGCTGCCGCCGCCGGCGCCGAGGGCGTCGATGAGCTGGCCCGCCGCGACCTCCGAGTGGAACTGCACGTCGGTGGCTTCCAGGGTCCAGTGCTCGGCGACGATCGTTTCGGCCTCGGCTTGCGGCATGCCCTGGTCGAGGTTGAACGCGATCATCTCGGGCCCGGTGGAGAGCAGAATGACGACTGACGACCCAGGCTCGACGGGCTCGCCGATCTCGGGTTTGGTCTGAGCCACGAGGTCGAAGGGCACATGGGGCGAGTCGATCGATCCGGGCTGTTCGGCCACGACCAGCCCGAGGCTCTCCAGTTCGAGCGTGGCCTGCTCGAACGTGAGTCCCTCGATGCTTTTCGGAATGGTGACGCGAGCGCCCGGCCCGAACACGAACCACCAGCCGACTCCGGATGCCGCGAGCAGCAGGGCGCCGAGCACGGCGACGATCGGGATCCACCGCCGGGTGCGCCGGGGTCGGGGAGGGGGGTCGGCGACCGCGAGTTCGGTGCCGGGTCCGTCGGGCGTTCGACGCGCGCCCAGCACCTGGGTCGCTGCCTCGCTGAACGGTCGCTCGGGCCGCAGCGCCGACGTCAGCGACGACGGGTCGGTCGAATGGCGCGAACCGCTCGACGCGGCCGGAAGCACCTGGGTCTTCTGCGGCCGGGCGGGGGTGCCGGCGGGGAGGTCGAGCAGTGCTTCGGTGTCGCGCACCTGTTCGAGCAGGGCGCGGGCGTCGGCCGGTCGCTGGTCGGGATCTTTCGCCGTCGCCCAGAGCACGAGCTCGTCGAGTTCCCGCGGCACCTTCGAGTTCTTCGAACTCGGCGCGGGCAGAGGCTCGTTGGCGTGGCGGTAGGCGATCTGCATC
This sequence comes from Pseudolysinimonas sp., assembly GCF_049651805.1. GTDB lineage: Bacteria > Actinomycetota > Actinomycetes > Actinomycetales > Microbacteriaceae > Pseudolysinimonas_A. The sequence goes on along the minus strand of NZ_JBASCU010000017.1, from coordinate 86,166 downwards.
GGCTGCTCGCCGGTGAACGGCTGCTCGCCGGTGAGCATCTCGTACATCATGATGCCGACCGCGTAGATGTCACTTCGGGTGTCGGCAACCCCGCGGGTGACGAGTTCGGGGGAGAGATAGGCGATCGTGCCGAGCAGGGCCGCCCCCGTGGCGGTGTTGGCCGAGGTCGCGCGGGCGAGCCCGAAGTCGCCGATCTTGATGCGTCCGTCGTCGGCGAGCAGCACGTTCTCGGGCTTCAGATCGCGATGCAGGATGCCGGCCTTGTGAGCGGCTCCCAGCCCGGCGAGCACCGCCTCGGTGATGTCGATCATCTGTTGCGGGGTGAGCGACCCGTACTCATCCAGCAAGTCGCGCAGCGTGATACCGGGCAAGTACTCCATGACCAGGTAGGCGGACTCGCTGTCCTGCCCTTGGTCGAAGACGTTGACGACGTTCGGGTGCGCGAGTCGAGCGGCGCTGCGCGCCTCCTGGATGAAGCGCTGCTTGAACTGGCTGTCGTCGGCGAGGTGTCCGTGCATGACCTTGACCGCCACGCGGCGCTCGAGACGCAGATCGGTCGCGAGATAGACCGTCGCCATCCCGCCTCGGGCGATGCGTGAGCGTACCTGATACCGGCCATCGATAAGCCGGCCGATCAGCGGATCGGTGGCGTTGACACTCACCCTCGGATTCTAGGTTCGCACCGCCGCCGAGCCTGGGAGGACACCCGAAAGGCGCAGGATCAGGCCGTTGTCAGGCCAGCGCCGCGAACCAGGCGCGCGCGCTCGTCTCCCACTTCGCGTAGGCGTCGGGGTACGCCGAGATCTGCACTTTCTGGGCCGCGACGGTGAGCGGCATCGACTGCCAGCCGGAGATGTCGAGCAGTCCCCGCGTGTAGCCGCTGCGGCCCTGGTAGAAGAGGAACGCCGAGTGGTACGGGTTCATGATGTCGTCGACGCTGCCCCAACCCGTGCTGGTGCGCTGCTGGAAGAGGCCGACCGAGTCACGGTCGCCGTAGTCGATGTTGCGAAGGCTCGATTCCTGCATCGCCGTGGCGAGCGCGATGATGATGCCGTAGTCGGGCACCCCCTGCTCGCGGCCGACCTGGATGATGATGCGGGCGTTCGTCTCCTGCTCCGCGGTGAGTACCGTGACCGACCCGTTGGAGCTACCAGCCGACGACCCGCCCGCCGACGAACCGCCGGACGACGATCCGCCACCGGGAATGACGATCTTCTGACCGGGATAGATGATGCTCGACGCGGTGAGTCCGTTCGCGGCGAGGAGGGCGCTCGTCGTCACCCCGAAGCGGGCCGCGATCGCCGAGATCGTGTCGCCGGACGTGATCGTGTAGGTCGAAACCGGGGCTGGGGCTGGGGCGGGGGCGGGCGCGGGTGCCGGCGTGCTCGACGACACCAGCTCGATCGCGGGGGCTGCCGATGGGGCAGCCGGTATCGCGATCGTCTGGCCCGGATAGATGATGCTCGACCAGCCGAGCCCGTTGGCGCTCAGCACCGATTCGACGGAAACGCCGAACCGCGCGGCGATGCGAGAGATCGTGTCGCCCCGGGCGATCGTGTATCGACCACCCTCCTGGGTGGTGGCGGGCGCGACGCTCGCACCCGGAGCCAGCTTGAGCACCTGGCCGGGAAAGATCAGCGACTTCCAACCGAGGCCGTTGAGGGCGAGAACGGATGCCGTGGACAGCCCGTGCCGTCCGGCGATCGCCGCGACGGTGTCACCGGCCTTCACCGTGTACTGCGTCGGCGACGCGGAGCTTCCGCCGCCGGTTGCGACCCGGGCCGCTGCTCCGACCAGGCTGCGCATCGACGTCGTCAGGTCTGACTTGGGCTTCGCAGGCTTCTTCGGCGCGGCCGAGACCGGTTCGACCGGACCTGTCAGGTTGAGCCCCATCGTCATCGCGCTCGCGACGACGAACGGCAGGGTCTTGCGGAAGCCGTCGCCGAATGCACGCCCGCGGCGCTCGCTGCGGTGCCTGCCGCCCGCGTTCGGGGTCGCCGTTGACGACACCAGCCCTGGGAACAGGGGTCGCGCGGTGTCCTCCGCGTCGGATACGTCCGTCATCTCCGCCTCAATCTCCCTCAGCCCCCCGAGGATTCGTGTCGGCACTCCTCCCAACCGTGACACAGCTGTACATGCGTGTCAATCAACGTGGCGGGTGTTGCAGGAGTTTACAAGACCGAAACATTTCACCGTGGCACTCTAGAGGGGTGACCGCACCCGCCCCGCGGACCTGGCTGACCGTGCCGGAACTCGTCGACATCCTCAGCGAACCACCCGGCCGCATCAGACGGCTCATCGACGACCACACCCTCCCCGGCACCCGCATCGACGGCGTGCTCAAAGTGCCCGCCGACTTCATCAAAGACGGCGAACCCCTCCACGACGCGCGCGGCACCGTCATCGTGCTCCACGACGCGGGCTACAGCGACGACGAAGCGTTGAACTGGATGCTCGCGGACAACGAGGTGCTCGGGGGAGTTGCTCCGGTGGATGCGTTGCGGGCTGGGCGTAAGGCCGAAGTTCGCAGAGTCGCTCAAGCGCTCGGCTTCTGAGTTACTCGGGGGCTACGCGGCCGGATCCCGTTCAAGAGTCAAGAGCGAGGACCCCGACCCCGATTGACGCGGAACGCCTCGTCTTCGAGACCTGCATCGGAAATGTCGCTCTGGGATGACGGTTGCTTCGACACGCCCACGACACGCCGTGTCGACCGCGTCCGGTCCCCGCAGAGCGACACCGCCGAAGGCGCCGAACCGCCGCAGAAGGATGTGGGTCCCCTCGGGGGCGAGGGAGCCGTGCCCCGAGACGCACCTCGTCTCCCTGGAAGCATCCGCTGGACGAGGATCCGACCGTGTGGCTGTCTCCCCGGAAACCGTGTGGCTGTCTCCCCGGAAACGTGGTGTCCTCGTGGGTGCCCGCCTCCCCCGTGAGAGGAGGCTGGGGTGGGGTGCCCGGTGGTTTCGGGTGTGCGCCCGACGTCCCGGCGTCCTTGCCGTGTTTTAGAAGGTGCGGGTGGTGGCGGCGTCGGCCAGGGCGGTGAGTTCTTCGCGGGCGGAGCGGGAGATGGGGGCGTCGGCCAGTGCTGCGCGGGCCTGGGTGAGGTGGTGGGCGATCGCACGTTCCACGTGGTCGACGGCGCCGCTGTCGCGGACGGCCGTTTGGAGCATGGCGATTTGGTCGCTATCCAGGGTGCGGTCGCCGAGGAGCTCGTCGAAGACTCGGGCGGCGGATGCCGGGAGCTTCTGTCGCACGAGGGTGACCAGGACGGTGCGTTTTCCCTCGCGCAGGTCGTCGCCCGCGGGCTTGCCGGTCACCGACGGGTCGCCGAAGACGCCCAGCAGGTCGTCGCGCAGCTGGAATGCGATCCCGAGCGGCAGGCCGAAGTCGCGCAGCGCCGCGATCTGCGCCAGTGAACCGCCGGCGAGGGAAGCCCCGATCGCCAGCGGAGCCTCGACGCTGTATTTCGCCGACTTGAACACGATGACCCGTTGGGCACGGGAGAGATGCTCGCTCTCGGGTACCGTGCGCCACGCCATCTCCTCGAAGATGTCCAGGTACTGGCCGGCCATCACCTCGGTGCGCATCCGCGCGAATTCGGCACGGGCCGCACGGCCGGCCGCGACGTCATCCACACGGGCGACACCGTCATCCACCAGTTGGTCGCTCCAGCCGAGCAACACGTCACCCAGCAGCAGCGCCGCCGAAAGGCCGTACGCGTCGGCGGAGCCGTCCCAGCCGCGCTCGTTGTGCAGAAAGCCGAACGCCCGATGGGCGCTCGGTTGACCGCGCCGCAGGTCGGAGTTGTCCATGATGTCGTCGTGCACAAGTGCCGCGGCGTGGAATGCTTCCAGCCCCGCGGCGATCGAGACGATCGCCGCGAGATCCGCCTCGGTCGAGCCCTCATCGAGCGGGTCGAACTCGGCCGCCTCGGCGCCCACGGCACGCCAGCCCCAGTAGCAGAACAGTGCGCGGAAGCGCTTGCCGCCGGAGAGGAGCCGACGGGCGCCGTCGTTGACGATCTCGAGATCGGGGGCGATGCCGCGCAACTCCTCGCCGCGCTCGGCGAGGAAGTCATCGAGTCGGGACTGCACCAGGTCCACCAAACGCGGACTCACAGGCACGCGCCTACCTTATCCAGGCTCGAGCGGCCTACAATGAGTTTCTCGCGGTCAAGGAGTTCACCATGCCACTTTCAGAGCAGGAGCAGCGCCTCCTCGATGAGATGGAGCGCAACCTCTACCACCACGACGCCGATGATGTCGCCAAAGTCGGCATCCGTGGGCGCGCCAACTACACCGCTATCGCCCTCGCGATCGTCGGCGGCGTCGCTGGGATCGTTCTCCTCATCCTCGGCGTGATCGTGCAGCAGCCCCTGGTCGGGCTCCTCGGGTTCGTCGTGATGTTCATCGGCGCCCTCCTCGGATTCGCGCCGCCGCGCCGACTGACCGTCGCGCGCGACGCTGACGCCAAGAGTCGGCGTGCGAGCTTCATGGACACCCTCGGCGAACGCTGGGAGCAGCGCCGCGACTCTGAGGACTGACCTCCCACCCCCATCCTTTCGAAACAGGCCGACCTTCGGGTCGGCCTTTTTTCGTTGCCCGAAAGGGAGCACCGGCGTCCCCAAATGGAGGAGAAGTGGGGCAAAAGGGTTGTGTGGGGAGGAAAGTGGAGTAATGTGGAGCCACCTCAGACGTCTGGCCGGAGAAGTGAGGGGGTGGCCGCATGTTGCTCGGCACCTTCGCGCCCAAGCTCGACGAGAAGGGGCGCGTCATCCTCCCGGCCAAGTTCTGGGACGAGTTCTCCGGCGGGCTCGTCATGACCCGCGGGGTGGACCGCTGCGTGTTCGTCTACTCCGAGCGTGAGTTCGAGAAGGTGCACGAGAAGATGAGCAACGCCCCCGTGACCACGAAGGAGGGGCGCGACTACATCCGCCTCTTCCTCTCTGGCGCGACGCAGGAGATCCCCGACAAGCAGCGCCGAGTCACCGTGCCGGCGATGTTGCGCGAGTACGCCGGCCTGGATCGCGAGCTCACGATGATCGGCGCCGGGACGCGCGCCGAGATCTGGGACTCGGCCGCCTGGAACGAGTTCTACGCCGCCACCGAGTCCGGCTACGCCGCCGCCGACGGGGAGGTGATCGCGGGCCTCTTCTAGATCCCTCGAACCCGACCCTCAGCCGCGCACCCTGGCTCACTTCCCCGGAGCCAGGTCGCAGCGGATGGGGATCAGGTTCGAGGGCCCGGCCCCACTCCTCATGACGGATGCATCGAACGACGCCCTGCACACCCCGGTCATGCTCGACCGCTGTCTCGACCTGCTCGCGCCCGCACTGACGTCTCCGGGTGCGGTTTTCGTCGACGGAACACTGGGGCTCGGCGGCCACGCCGAAGCGTTCCTGCGTCGATTCCCCGAACTCACCCTGGTCGGGATCGACCGGGATCCGGAGGCGCTGCGCCTGGCGGGGGAGCGGCTTGCGCCGTTCGCCGACCGCACGCACCTCGTGCACGCGGTATCGGATGCGCTCCCGACCGTGCTCAGCGACCTCGACATCCCCGAGGTCGCCGGCATCCTCTACGACCTCGGGGTGTCGTCGATGCAACTCGACCGCATCGACCGGGGCTTCTCGTACGCGCGGGATGCCGCACTCGATATGAGGATGGACCCGACCGCGCCGCTCACGGCCGCCCGGATCATCGCCGAGTACGACGAAGGGGCGCTGCGGCGCATCTTCTTCGAGTACGGCGAAGAGAAGCTCAGTGCCCGGTACGCCCGGAAGATCGTGCAGGCGCGCGCGACCGCGCCGATCGAGACGTCGGCGCAGCTCGTCGACCTGCTGCAAGCGGCGACGCCTGCCGCGCTCAAGAACGCCGGACACCCCGCGAAGCGGGTCTTCCAGGCGCTGCGCATCGAGGTGAACGCCGAACTCGACGTGCTCGCGCGAACGATCCCCGCCGCGCTCGACGCGCTCGAGGTCGGCGGCCGCATTGTCGTGCTCGCCTACCAGTCGCTCGAAGATCGCCTGGTCAAGCGCGAGTTCGCTGCCCGGTCGGCCTCGACAGCTCCGCGCGGGCTTCCGGTCGAACTGCCCGAGCACGCCCCCGAGTTCACGTTGCTGGTGCGTGGCGCCGAGTTGGCGAGTGACGCCGAGAAGACCCGCAACCCGCGGGCGACTCCGGTGCGGCTGCGTGCTGTCGAGCGACTGCGCAGGGCGGCCGCATGAGCGCGCTTCCCCTCGCCTCACCGCGCCCGGCTCGCGCGCCGGCGCCGCGTCGGCACCTCGAGGTCGCGCCGACGCGCGCGCAGCGTCGTGCCCGCCCTCGCGTGCTCCCGGCGATCGTCACGATCGGCGGGATCGGCGTCATCCTGCTGGCCCAGTTGCTGCTCAGCATCGTGCTCGCCGACGGCGCCTACACGATCGCGGGCCTTCAGACGCAGCAGCGCGATCTCGAGCGCCAAGAGCAGGCGCTCACCGAAGAGCTCGAGGTGCTGTCGTCGACCCAGAACCTCATCGCGAATGCCGAGAACCTCGGCATGATCGCGAGCGGCAACCCGGTGTTCCTCGACCTGTCGACGGGTGCCGTCTCGGGCAATCCCACGCCCGCCGGCGGCAGCCTCACCGGGTCGCAGGGCAACCAGATCGGCAACTCGCTGCTCGCCGGTCACACCCTCGTCGAACCGGCGGCGGCCGACGAGCCGACAAGTTCTGCTCAGAGTTCGACCGGAGGCGGCGGGTCGGCAACGCAGTCGCCGTCGTCGCCTGGCACGATCCCCTCGCCGACCACTCGCTGACGCGCAGGCAAAAGGGGCAGGGATGACGAACTCACGGCTCACCGCGCGGCGCCTCGCGCTGACGCTGTTCGCCGTCTTCGCGATCGTCGGTCTGTTCGTCGTCAAGCTTGTCGACATCCAGGTGGTGCGCGCCGAGGAGCTGACGGCAGCAGCGCAGGCGCGACGCTCGAGCACGGTTCTCGTGCACGGGGTGCGCGGCAGCATCGTCGACGCGAACGGGGTCGCCTTGGCCGACAGCGTGGAGCGCTACGACATCACCGCCGCGCCCGTCAACGTGGGAGAGCAGACGACGATCACGATCGACGGCGAGAAGGTCAAGGTGCCGACGACCGAGGCGATCGCCCGGTTGGCCGAGGTCACGGGCACGCCTGCCGCCGACCTCTACGCGGCGCTCACAGCCGACCCGGAGTCGAAGTTCACATATCTGGTCAAAGGAGTCGAACTCGACATTCTGACGGCGGTGTGGGACCTCGACATCGCATGGATCTACTCCGAGATGCGGCCCTCGCGCACCTACCCTCGCGGTGCGATTGCGGGCAACCTCGTCGGCTTCCTCGGCACCGACGGCGCGCTCGCCGGCACCGAGCTCCAGGCCGACGAGTGTCTCGCGTCTACGCCGGGAACCTCGACGTTCGAACGCAGCGCCGACGGGGTGCGCCTTCCCGGCAGCCTCGAGGTCGAGCAGGAGGCCGTCGACGGCGGCACGGTGCACCTCACCATCGACGCGGATCTGCAGTGGTACGCCCAACAGCAACTCGCCCAACAAGGGGCGGCGGTCGGTGCCGAGTGGGGTACCGCGATGGTGGTGCGGGTCGACACCGGCGAGATCGTGGTCGCCGCCGACTGGCCGTCGATCGACCCGAACGACCTGAATTCGGTGAGTGCCGAGAACTCGGGCGCGCGCAGCTTCACGGCGCCGTTCGAGCCGGGCTCGATTATGAAGCCCGTCGCGTTCGCGACGCTCCTCGACCGCGGCCTGATCACCCCGAACACGCAGGTCACCGTGCCCGGCAACTACACCAACGGACTTCCGGCGGGAGAGAACATCACGGATGTCTTCGCCCATGGCGATCTGCGCTGGACGGCCACCGGCATCCTCATGAACTCATCGAATATCGGTACGGTGATGCTCAGCGAGCGCCTGACCGCCGAGCAGAAGTACGACGCGTTCCAGGCCTTCGGGTTCGGGCAGCCGACCGAGGTGGAGTTCCTCGGCGAGTCGGTGCCCGGCAACCACGGTCAGGTCTACACGCCTGAGCAGACCAAGGCCGACACCGTCACGCTCGCGGCGCAGATGTTCGGCCAGGGCATCACAGCGACGAGCGCCCAGATGGCGAGTCTCTACCAGACCCTCGGCAACGGCGGGGTGCGGATGCCGCTGACGCTGGTCGCCGGGTGCGAGCACCCCGACGGCACGTGGACGGAGGTGCCCGTGCCGACCGGCGAGCGTGTCGTGAGCGAGTACGCCGCTGAAACGACGTTGCAGATGATGGAGACCGTCGCCAGCCAGGGCGCGTCGCGCGACGTGGTGAGCGTTCCGGGTTACCGCATCGCGGCGAAGACGGGCACGGGCGAGGTCGCCGAGAACGGTCGATACGGGTCGGAGCGCATCGTCTCGTACGCGGGCGTCTTCCCGGCCGACCGACCCGAGTACGCCATTGTCGTGACGATCGGCAAGCCCGATACGATGAAGTCGTCCGCCGCCGCAGCCCCCGTCTTCAACGCGATCATGGAACAGGTCATCAAGACCTTCCGGGTCACGCCCTCGACGGAAGCGGCGCCGAGTCTCCCGCTCACCTGGTAGGTGGGTGGGAAAGCAGAGAGAAGGAGTCGGGTGAGTTCTCGGATCCCCCCGGTCCTTCGACCGGAGCATCCATCGCCCCGCTCGCTCGCCGGATTCGTCGAGGAGTTCGGGATCGACCACCGGGGCAGCATCGACGGTGTCGAGATCAGCGGGGTGACCCTCAGCACGAGCGACCTGCACCCCGGTGACCTCTTCGTCGGCGTGAAGGGGGCCAAGGGGCACGGTGCCGGGTACGCCGCCCAGGCCCGAGAGGGCGGCGCGGTGGCGCTGCTCACCGACGACGAGGGGGCGGAATTGGCGGCGGATGCCGGGCTGCCGATCCTTCTCGTCGAAAGCCCGCGGCTCGCGCTCGGCGAGATCGCCGCCTGGGTATACCGCACGCGGGAGAACCCGCCCCTGCTGTTCGGCACCACCGGCACGAACGGCAAGACGTCGACGTCGTACCTTCTCGAGGCCGTCCTGCGGCAACTCGGACTCGTCACCGGGCTGTCGTCGACGGCGGAACGGCACATCGGCGACCTGACGATCGTCAGCCGACTGACCACGCCCGAGGCGAGCGAGATGCACGCACTGCTCGCCCGGATGCGGGAGAGCGGCGTGCGCGCCGTCGCCGTCGAGGTGAGCGCTCAGGCTCTCACCCATCACCGCGTCGACGGGCTGCTGTTCGATGTCGCCGGGTTCACCAACCTCAGCCACGACCACCTCGACGACTACGCCGACATGGAGGAGTACTTCCACGCGAAGCTGCCGCTGTTCCAGCCGCAGTTCGCCAAGCGCGCCGTCATCTGCCTCGACACGGCCTACGGGGCGCGGGTCGTCGAGGAGGCGCACATCCCGGTGACCACGATCGCGACCGTCGGGCACGCGAACCCCGACGACGTCGCGAGCGCCGACTGGACGGTCGAGATCCTCGACTCGACGGCTGCCTACACCGAGTTCCGGGTGGCGGGACCCGAGGGTCGGTCACTCGTGACGCGCGAGCCGCTCATCGGCTGGCACATGGCCGCCAACGCCGCCCTCGGCATCGTCATGCTCGTCGAGGCGGGATTCGAGCTCGAGGCGATCGGAGCGGCGCTGGATGCCGACGGCGGCATCCGGGCCTACCTGCCGGGCCGTACCGAACGGGTGTCGGGGGATCGCGGCCCGAGTGTCTACGTCGACTTCGGGCACAGCCCCGACGCTTTCGAGAACACCCTCGCGGCCGTGCGGCAGTTCACGACCGGTCGCACGATCATGGTGTTCGGAGCCGACGGGGACCGCGACGCGTCGAAGCGCCACGCGATGGCTCGGGTCGCGGCCGAGGGCAGCGACATCCTGATCATCACCGACCATCACCCGCGCTTCGAGAACCCCGCTTCCATCCGAGCGACCCTGCTCGAGGGAGCCGCGCAGGCCGAGAACCAGCCGGAGCTCTACGAGGTCAGCCCGCCGGAAGCGGCGATTCTCAAGGCCGTTTCACTCGCCAAGGAGGGCGACTCGATCCTCTGGGCCGGCCCCGGGCACCAGGACTACCGCGACATCGAGGGCGAGCGCACTCCCTACTCCGCACGCGACCTCGCGCGCGCCGCCCTGCGTGAGGCCGGCTGGTGATCGCCCTCACTCTCGCCGAGATTGCAGATGCGCTCGGCGGCCGCATCGTGCGGGGTGACCCCGAGGCAGCCGTCGACGGCAGCGTCGAGACCGACTCCCGCCTGGTGTCGACCGGTTCGGTGTTCTTCGCGCTTCCCGGCGAGACCACCGACGGGGCGTTGTTCGCGCCGTCCGCCGTCGAGGCTGGTGCGGCGTTGGTCATTGCAGAGCGAGAGCTGGACGTCGCGGCATCGCTGATCGTCGTGCCCGACGGGGTCGCCGCGCTGGCGGCTCTCGCGAAGACGGTTGTCGCCCGCGTGCGCGCCCTGGGCGCCCTGAAGATCGTCGCGATCACCGGGTCGAACGGCAAGACGACCACAAAGAACCTGCTGCGTGCGGTACTCACCGCAGAGGGACCGACCGTCGCCCCTGAGGGCTCGTTCAACAACCATGTCGGCGCGCCGATCTCCATGTTGCGGGTCGACGAGGCGACGCAGTACCTCGTGGTCGAGATGGGGGCCTCGCACGTCGGCGAAATCGCCCGCCTGATCTCGATCGTCACCCCCGACATCGGCATCGTGCTCAAGGTGGGGCTCGCACACGCCGGCGAGTTCGGGGGCATCGAAGCGGTGCAGCGCGCGAAGGCCGAGATGGTCACCGACCTGCCTCCGGATGCCGTCGCCCTGCTGCACGGTGACGACCCGCGGGTCGACGAGATGGCGACCATGACCCGCGCGCGCGTCGTGCGCTTCGGGGTGGGCGAGTCCAACGAACTCCGCGCCGACGACGTTCAAGCGACCGCCACCGGAACGACGTTCGACTATCTGTCGGACGGCGGGCGCCATCCGGTGTCGCTTCGCATCCTCGGCGAGCATCACGTCGCCAACGCCCTCGCGGCCCTTGGAGCGGCCCGAGAGCTCGGGATCCCCGCTGAACGTGCGATCGCCGCGATCGAGACCGTGCCGCGCGCCGAACGCTGGCGCATGGAGGTGCTCGAGCCGGGAGACGGCGTCACGATCATCAACGACGCGTACAACGCGAGTCCCGACTCCACCGCGGCCGCGCTGAAGACCCTCGCCCAGATCACTCGAGGCAGGCCCGGACGCTCCATCGCGGTGCTCGGCGAAATGGCGGAACTGGGGGAGTACGCCCAGGAGGAGCACGATCGCCTCGGCCGGCTCGTGGTGCGGCTGAACATCTCGCAGCTCGTCGTCGTCGGCGAGCGAGCCCGCCACATCCACGCCGCGGCCGGGCTCGAAGGGTCGTGGGACGGGGAGTCGGTGTTCGTCGCGGACGCCCAGGCGGCCTACGATCTCCTTCGGGAAGATCTCCGCGCCGGCGACGTCGTGCTCGTGAAGTCCTCCAAATCCGCGGGACTCCGGTTTCTCGGCGACCGACTCGGAGGTGTGACGCAGTGATCGCCCTCCTGATCGCCGGTGGCTTCTCGCTCGCGTTCACGCTCTTCCTCACCCCCCTCTTCATCCGGCTGTTCCGCCGCATCGGCTGGGGGCAGTTCATCCGAGACGACGGGCCGCAGAGCCACCACACCAAGCGCGGCACTCCGACGATGGGCGGCATCGTCTTTCTCATCGGCGCCTTCCTGGGCTATCTCGTGGGGCACCTGGTTGCCGGAGTGCCGTGGACGATGGTGGGCGTCCTAGTGTTCGGCATGGCGTTCGGCCTCGGACTCGTCGGATTCGTCGACGACTTCGCCAAGATCCGCAAGCAGCGCAGCCTCGGCATCGGGGGGTGGACGAAGATCGCCGGACAGGTGATCGTCGGATCCGTCTTCGCTGTCTTCGCGATCACCGAGAACTTCCGCGACGAGAACAACTTGACGCCCGCATCCACACTCATCTCCGGCGTACGCGACATCAGCTGGCTCAACCTGTTCGCCTTTGGGTCAGTCGTCGGATTCGTGCTCTTCGTCGTCTGGGTGAACATCATCACGACGAGCACGTCCAACGCCGTCAACGTCACCGACGGCCTCGACGGCCTCGCGAGCGGCGCCGCGATCTTCGCGATCTCGGCCTACATCTTCATCGGGTTCTGGCAGGCCAACCAGTCGTGCTTCAACGAGAACGTCATCGGGTCGAGCACCTTCTACAAGTGCTACGAGGTACGTGACCCACTCGACCTCGCGGTCGCCGCCGCGGCGCTGAGCGGATCCCTGGTGGGGTTCCTGTGGTGGAACACCTCGCCCGCGAAGATCTTCATGGGCGACACCGGGTCGATGGGGCTCGGCGGCGCCCTCGCCGCCCTCGCGATCATGACCCGCACCGAGTTGCTGCTCATCCTGATCGCGGGCCTGTTCATCATCGTGACCGGCTCGGTCATCATCCAGCGGGCGTACTTCAAAGCCACGAAATGGCGATTCGGTCAGGGTCGCCGGGTGTTCCTGATGAGCCCACTCCAGCATCACTTCGAGCTGAAGGGCTGGGCCGAGATCACCATCGTCGTGCGGTTCTGGCTCATCGCGGCGCTCTTCGTCGCGGCCGGTGTCGGCGCCTTCTACCTCGAGTGGGCCAGTCGCTAGTGAGGGATCTGTCGCGCCTCGTGAGCTGGGGCTCCGACTGGCAGGGACTGCGCGTCGCCGTGTTCGGTGTCGGCGTGACGGGGTTCGCGGTCGCCGACACTCTCGTGGAACTCGGTGCCGAGGTGCTCGTGGTCGCGGCGCGGGCATCCGACGAGCACGTGCAACTCCTCGAGGTGATCGGCGCTCGGCTCGACCTGCACCCCGACGAGACGACGGTTCCGGATGCCCTCCCGGCGTTCGACCCTGATTTGGTGGTGGTCTCGCCCGGCTACCACCCCGACCACCCGCTCCTGGTGTGGGCGGCCGAGCGCGGCATCCCGGTCTGGGGCGACATCGAACTGGCGTGGCGCCTCCGCGACAAGGTGCCACGCGCCGACGGCGAGCCGGCCGACTGGATCTGCATCACCGGAACCAACGGCAAGACGACCACCACCCAGTTGACGGCGACGATGCTGGTCGCCGGCGGGCTCCGCGCGGCACCGGCCGGCAACATCGGCATCCCGGTGCTCGACGCGATCCGCGACCCCGAGGGATTCGACGCGCTCGTGATCGAGCTGTCGAGTTACCAGTTGCATTGGGTCAACACCAACGCGGGCGGCGAACTCTCGCCGTTGGCGAGCGTGTGCCTCAACCTCGACGACGACCACCTCGACTGGCACGGGTCGGCACGCGGGTACCGGGACGCGAAGGCGAAGGTCTACGCGAACACCCGGCTCGCGTGCGTGTTCAACCAGGGCGACCCCGCGACCCGCGAGATGGTCGAAGACGCCGAGGTGCAGGAGGGCGCTCGCGCGATCGGCTTCACGCTCGGCGTGCCCGGACCGAGCGACGTGGGCCTTGTCGACGACATCCTCGTCGACCGGGCGTTCCTCGACGAACGCCACAACTCGGCGCTCGAACTGGCGACCCTGGGCGACCTGCGGGCTTCCGGGCTGGGCACTCCGCACGGCATCGCGAACACCCTGGCGGCGGCGGCCCTCGCCCGGGCGGCGCGCGTTGCGCCGACGGCGATCCGGGATGCCATCCGCTCCTTCGCGCTCGACCGTCACCGCACCGAGGTGGTGCTCGTCCACGACGGGATCACCTACGTCGACGACTCCAAGGCGACGAACGCCCACGCCGCCAATGCGGCTCTGGCCGCGTTCGACTCGGTCGTCTGGATCGCCGGCGGGTTGCTCAAAGGCGTCGATCCCGCGCCGCTGGTGAAACGGCACGCGGCCCGGTTGCGGGGTGCCGTTCTGGTCGGAATCGACCGTGCGGCGCTGCGCGAGGCGTTCGAACGACACGCGCCCGGCGTCCCCGTCGTCGAGGTCGCCGAGTCGGAGACTGAGGTGATGCCGGTCGCGGTGCGCGCGGCAGCGGCGCTCGCCCGACGCGGCGACGTGGTGCTGCTCGCGCCCGCGGCGGCGTCGATGGATCAGTTCATCGACTACGCGGACCGGGGACGCCGGTTCGCCGAAGCGGTACGGGAGTGGACGGGAGGCGACGATGGCGAGAGTCCCGCGTCCCGGTCCGGTTCGCCCGAGCCCGCGTAGCCGCCCCGCGGAGCCGGCGGCGGGGAAGGCCGCCCCGTCGGCGGTGATCGCCGTGCGGAAGCTGTTCGCGGCCGAGACGCCCGAATTCTTCCTGCTGCTCGGCACCACCCTGTTCCTGCTGATCTTCGGGCTCGTGATGGTGCTCTCCTCGTCGGCGATCCAGTCTCGGATCGACGACGGTGACTTCTTCGCGCGTGCCGCTCGACAGGGCTTGTACGCGGTCATCGGGCTGCCGTTGCTGCTGCTCGCCTCGCGCGCCCCGCTCTCGTTCTGGAAGCGGTGGGCGGGCTGGGCGGTCATCGCCGGCGTCCTGCTTCAGATGCTGGTGTTCACCGATCTCGGCTACGAGACCGGCGGCAACCGTGGCTGGCTCGACTTCGGGGCCTTCACCGCCCAGCCGTCCGAGCTGATCAAGCTGGCCCTCGTCATCTGGCTGCCCTGGATTCTGGTGAAGCGGGCCGCTCTGCTCGACGACTGGCGCTACGTGGTGGTGCCGATCGGCCCGATCGTCGCCGTCTGCGTCGGGCTCGTGCTGCTCGGCAACGACCTCGGGTCGGCATCGATCATCATCTTGCTCGTGCTGGGCACCCTGTTCTTCGCCGGCATCCGCCTGCGGTTCCTCGCGGTCGCGGTCGCGGTCATCGCGGTGCTCGGGTCGGGCGTCGCGATGTTGAGCCTCTCGCGTCGGGATCGCATCGACGCGTGGCTCACCGGGTGCGCCGATCCCGATCTGCTCGGGGGTGAGTGCTGGCAGACCGTGCACGGTTGGGAGGCGCTCGCCCACGGCGGAGTCCTGGGCGTCGGCCTCGGCAACTCCGCCGGGAAGTGGTCGTGGATCCCCGAGGCCGACAACGACTTCATCTTCGCGATCATCGGCGAAGAACTCGGCCTGCTCGGGTGCATTCTGGTGCTCGCGTTGTTCGTCGTGCTGGCGATCTGTTTCGTGCGCATCATCCGGATGGCGCGTGACCCGTTCGCGCGGATCGCGACGGCAGCGGTGATGACGTGGATCATCGGCCAGGCCTTCGTGAACATCGCCGTGGTGCTCGGGGTGCTTCCCGTTCTCGGGGTGCCGTTGCCTCTCGTTTCCGCGGGCGGTTCGGCACTGCTGACGACGATGGCTGGGATCGGCATCGTGCTCAGCTTCGCCCGTCATCGACCCCAACCCGAGGATCGCGCGGCGCTCGCTCCGCGGTCGACCACAATCGTCAAGTGACCACGTACCTGTTCGCCGGTGGCGGCACCGCCGGCCACGTCAATCCGTTGTTGGCGACGGCCGACCGGCTCCGCGACCGCGAGCCCGACGCAATCATCCTCGTGCTCGGCACCGCGGAGGGCCTCGAGGCGCGGCTCGTTCCGGAACGCGGCTACGAACTGGTGACCGTGCCGCGGCTGCCTTTTCCACGACGTCCGAATCGCGATGCCCTGCGTTTTCCGGCGCGGTGGCGCGCATCCGTCGACCGCGTGCGCGGAGTTCTGCGCGATCGCGGCGTGGATGTCGTGGTGGGGTTCGGCGGGTACGCCTCCGCTCCCGCCTACGCGGCCGCCCGCAAGGAGCGGTTGCCGATCGCGGTGCATGAACAGAACGCGCGCCCCGGGATCGCGAACCGGCTGGCGGCGCTCTGGACCCGTCACCTCGGGGTGACCTTCGCCGGAACGCCGCTGCGTCACGCCCGGGTCGTCGGGCTGCCGTTGCGCGCGGAGATCGAGCGTCTCGACCGCCCGGCCGCGCGGGTCGAGGGCCTGGGGTCGTTCGACCTCGCCGCCGACAAGCCGGTGCTGCTCGTCACGGGCGGCTCGACCGGCGCACTGCGGCTCAACACCGCGATCAGCGAGTCGGTCGCCGCGCTGCTCGGTGCCGGCTGGCAGGTGCTGCACATCACCGGCAGCCGCTCGCCGGTCAAAGATCCCGAACTCGCCGGCTACCGCATCCTCGAGTACTGCGACCGGATGGATCTCGCGTTGGCGGTCGCTGACCTCGCGGTGTCCCGCGCCGGAGCCGCGACGGTCTGCGAGCTCGCTGCCGTGGGCGTGCCCGCCGTCTTCGTTCCCTACGCGGTCGGCAACGGCGAGCAGGCGCTCAACGCGCGGGGTGCCGTGGATGCCGGGGGAGCGGTGCTCGTGGCCGACGCCGCGTTCACGCCGGAGTTCGTCGCGCGCGAGCTGCCGCTCCTGCTACAAGACCGCGCTCGCGTGGCGCACATGGCGGCGCGAATGGCGTCCGTCGGGGTGCGCGACGGTGCCGACCAGATGGTCGAGCTCGTGCTCGAAGCGCGCGTCTCGGTGCACCGGTAGCGTTGAAGCGATGATCAAGCCCGACCTCGACCTGGAGATCCCTGCGGATCTAGGGTCGCTCCACTTCGTCGGCATCGGTGGTTCCGGCATGAGCGGCATCGCCCGGCTGTTCCTCGAGGCCGGGCATCGGGTCACCGGTTCCGACCGCAGCGAGAGTGCCGCCGTACGGGAGTTGCGCGACCTGGGCGCGGAGGTCTGGGTCGGCCACGACGCCGTCCACGTGGGCGACGCCGACACCCTCGTCGTCACGGGCGCACTCTGGCAGGACAACCCCGAATATCAGGAGGCCCTGCGGCGCGGCATCCCGGTCCTCCACCGGGCGCATGCACTCGCGTGGCTCGTCCGCGGCACCCGACTCATCGCCGTCGCGGGGGCTCACGGTAAGACGACCACCACCGGAATGATCGTCACGGCGCTGCGCGAACTCGGTGCCGATCCGAGCTTCGTCAACGGCGGCGTGATCGCCGGCTATGGCCGCAGTTCGGGCCGAGGCCAGGGCGAATGGTGGGTCATCGAAGCCGATGAGTCCGACGGCTCGTTCGAGCTGTACGACCCTGCGGCGGTACTCGTCACCAACCTCGACAGTGACCACCTCGACCACTACGGCACGCAGGTCGCCGTTGAGGATGCCTTTGTGCGCGTCGCATCGGGCGCCCGCGAGCTGCTCGTGACCTGCGCCGACGACGCCGGCGCCGGCAATGTCGCCGCGCGGGCATCCGCCCCCCGAGCCCTGAACTACGGAGCGGCCGCAGATGCGGACGTGCGCCTGTTCGACGTGGATGCCGGCGAGACGGTGGCGTTCGGCCTGTCGTTCGCGGGCGCGGAGTTTCGGGTGCGACTGAGCGTCGCGGGCGCGCACAACGCCCTCAACGCCGCCGGCGCGTTCGCGGTGCTCGCCGGGCTCGGGTTCGAGCCCGGCGCCATCGCGCGCGGCCTCGAGGCGTTCACCGGCACCGGCCGGCGCTTCGAGCACCACGCCACGGTGGCCGGCGTGCGCGTCTACGACGACTATGCCCACCATCCGACCGAGGTCGTCGCCGCCCTGGAGACCGCGCGTTCCGTCGTGGGGGCCGGTCGCGTCATCGCGGTGCACCAGCCCCACCTGTACAGCCGCACGCAGGCGATGGCGGCAGAGTTCGCGGAGGTCTACGAGCGGCTCGCCGATCACACCGTGGTGTTGGATGTCTACGGTGCACGGGAAGACCCCATCCCCGGGGTGACCGGCGCCCTCGTCGCCGACCGGTTCAACGACGCCTCGCGCGTCGACTATCTTCCCGACTGGCAGCAGGCCGCCGAGCGGGTGGGTGAGATCGCACGGCCCGGTGACCTCGTGATGACGCTCAGCTGCGGCGACGTCTATCGCATCATCCCGCAACTGGTCGCCGCGCTCGAGCCGTGAAGCGTCCTGAGCGCTCGTCCGCGCATCCACCCCCGGCGGTGAAGGCGTCGAAGCCGTCGCCGAAAGCGGACGAACAATCTGCCACGCGGGTGCCGGCGCCCCGGGCTCCTCGACGCGAGCCGAAGCCAACGGTGGAACGCACCGTGCGGAAGGCGGAGCGCATCAAGCAGCGTGACGAGCGGGCCGAGGTCAAGCGCTTCACGCGCCACGCCCGTCGACGGCGGATCGGGTGGCTCACGGTTCTCGCGATTCTCGGGGTCACGGCCGCGCTCATCGCGGTGGCGGTGTTCTCGCCGATCCTGGCGTTGCGTGAGATCCGCATCGAGGGCACCACCCGTCTCGACGCTGCCGTTCTGGAGGATGCGGTGTCGGAACAGCTCGGCACCCCGCTCGCGCTGATCGACGAGAGTCGCATCCGTGACGAGCTCGGCCAGTTCAGCGGCATCCGCAGCTATGCCACCGAGTTGATCCCGCCGGGCACGCTCGTCATCCATATCGTCGAGCGCACCCCGATCGGCGTGATCGGGACCCCGGCCGGGTTCGACATCGTCGATGCCGCCGGCGTCGTGCTCGAGGCGTCGCCGGCGCGCCCGGACGGCCTCCCCGTTCTGCAGGTCGCCGAGGCCGGCGCAGACGACACTGGCTTCGAAGCCATGGTGGAGGTGCTGATCGCCCTGCCGCCCGGCGTGCTCGCCCAGGTCGATTCGATCACCGCGCGGACGCGGGACGACGTGACCCTGACTCTCGTGGGCAGCGGCCAGCGGGTCGTCTGGGGCAGCGCGGCGGATTCCGACCGCAAGGCCGACATCCTCGCGGCGCTGCTGGAACGCTTCGCGGCAGCCGGCCCCGGGGAGTACGACGTCTCGGCCCCGGGCAGCGCGGTCTTCCGTCTGGATTGACCGCCGCGCGACGACACGCGCAGGGATGTCCAAGGTGTTGCCAGTCACCACGCTTACCGTGGGGACGAACATCGTAATGAGAAAGACTCTCAACTTCAAGTTGAGGTTGAGACTTTCACTCGGAGGCCGGAACGTGACGTCGAACCAGAACTACCTGGCGGTGATCAAGGTCGTCGGCATCGGCGGCGGTGGGGTCAACGCCGTCAACCGCATGATCGAACTCGGCCTGCGCGGGGTGGAGTTCATCGCGATCAACACCGATGCCCAGGCCCTGCTGATGAGCGACGCCGACGTCAAGCTCGACGTCGGGCGGGAACTCACTCGCGGGCTCGGCGCAGGCGCCGACCCGGAAGTCGGTCGCCGTGCCGCCGAAGATCACGCCGAAGAGATCGAAGAGGCCCTCGCCGGAGCCGACATGGTCTTCGTCACCGCAGGTGAAGGCGGCGGAACCGGAACCGGCGGCGCCCCCGTCGTGGCCCGCATCGCCAAGTCGATCGGGGCGCTCACGATCGGCGTGGTCACCAAACCTTTCGCCTTCGAAGGAAAGCGCCGTTCGGCTCAAGCCGAGGTCGGGGTGGCCGCGCTCAAGAACGAGGTCGACACCCTCATCGTCGTGCCCAACGATCGTCTGCTCGAGATCAGCGACCGCGGCATCAGCATGCTTGAGGCCTTCACGACCGCCGACCAGGTGCTGCTCGCAGGTGTTCAGGGCATCACCGACCTCATCACCACACCCGGGCTCATCAACCTCGACTTCGCCGACGTGAAGAGCGTCATGCAGGGCGCGGGCTCGGCGCTCATGGGAATCGGCGCGAGCCGAGGCGCCGACCGGGCGATCAAGGCGGCCGAACTCGCCGTCGCCTCCCCACTCCTCGAAGCCTCGATCGACGGAGCGCACGGCGTGCTGCTCTCGATCCAGGGTGGCTCGAACCTCGGAATCTTCGAGATCAACGACGCCGCCAAGCTCGTGCAGGAGGCCGTGCATCCCGAGGCCAACATCATCTTCGGTGCCGTCATCGACGACACCCTCGGCGACGAGGTGCGCGTCACCGTCATCGCCGCGGGGTTCGACGGCGGGGAGCCCTCGACGTATCGTCCCGCTCCCGCGCGCCGCGATTCGTTCGTCGCCGCCGAAGCACCCGTGACGGTCGCCGCCGGCGCGACGGGAGCCATCGACAGCCCGGGATGGGCCGCCGAGCCCGACGCTCCGCTGGGGGCGCCGCTCGATCGCGAGTTCGACGACGAGGGCGACCTCGACATCCCGGAGTTTCTCAAGTAGCGGAGCCGAAGAGATCGAGCCCACACTCGCCGATCGGCTCGCCGCGGTCGACTCCGCCATCGCTGACGCCGTACGCGAGGCCGGAGGAGCGCCGCCGACCCGCATCGTGGTGACCAAATTCCAACCGGCTTCACTGGTGCGCGAACTCGCCGACCTGGGCGTCCGCGACATCGGCGAGAACCGGCATCAGGAGGCGGTGGTCAAGGCGGCCGAGGTCGACGACGCGCGGCTCGCGTGGCACTTCGTCGGCCAGTTGCAGAGCAACAAGGCGAAGGCAGTACGGCGATATGCCTCGACGGTGCATTCCGTCGACCGGGCGTCACTCGTCGATGCGCTGACGGTCGATGACGGGACCGACGTCGGGGTGTTCCTCGAGATCGGGCTGAGTGACGAGCCGGGACGCGCGGGAGTCGCGCCCGACGACATCGATCGCCTCGCCGAACGCGTGCTCGCGGCCCCCGGGCTCCGGTTGCTCGGGGTGATGGGCGTCGCGCCCCTCGGAGCCGAGCCACGCCAAGCCTTCGCCCGGCTCCGCGAGGTCGGCGCGCAGCTGCGGCGCCTCGAGCCCGCAGCCACCGCGATCTCGGCCGGGATGTCGGGAGACTTCCGCGAGGCGATTCTGGAGGGCGCGACACACCTTCGCATCGGTACGGCAATCACCGGATTTCGGCCGTTCCCCGGTTAATGTCGAGAACGGATGCCGCACCTTTTGACCCGCGACACCGATCCTTCGGGAGGACGACATGGCGAATCCGATGCGCAAGGCGATGGTCTATCTCGGCCTGGCCGACGAAGACTACGACGACCACGTGCCGGCAGCCCCGGTCGCGCCGGTGACGTCGACCGCGGGCCGTGCCCCCGTGACGCCGCTGCGGCGCCCGGTCGCGGCGAGCACCAAGCACGCCGCCCCCGGGATGAACGAGATCCTCACGGTCAACCCGCGTCAGTACAAGGATGTGCAGGCGATCGCCGAAGCGTTCCGTGAGGGGGTTCCCGTGATCATGAACCTCTCGCAGATGCCGGAACCGGATGCCCGGCGCCTTATCGACTTCGCGAGCGGCCTCGCCTCCGGTCTCTACGGAAAGATCGAGCGCGTTACCAACAAGGTGTTCCTGCTCTCGCCCGAACACGTCGCCGTCAGCGGTGAGGCGGAAGCGCCCGAATCGGATGTCGACGCGAGCTTCTTCGGTCAGTGAGCGTCGGCGAACTCGCTGACAGACTGAAACCAACCTTCGGCCGATGCGGTCGGGGGTTGTACGCTGGAACCCTCACCCGTTTCCTGAAGGTGAGATGTCGATTTCGTCATCGAGGCGCGACCGGAAGGCCGCGGGGGTGATGGCGAGCAATGCGTGAGGTGAAAGACATGGCCTTGACTCCTGAAGATGTGGTCAACAAGCGGTTCAACCCGACGAAATTCCGCGAGGGCTACGACCAGGACGAGGTCGATGACTTCCTCGACGAGGTCGTCGTCGAACTGCGTCGGCTCAACCAGGAGAACGAAGAGTTGCGTCAGCGCCTCGTCGCCGGTGAGTCGCGTCTCGCCGAACTCCAGCGCAGCGCCGCGCAGCAGCAGGCAGCGCCCCAGCAAGCTGCACCTCAACAGGCCGCCCCTCAGCAGGTGCAGGCGCCCGAGCCCGCGTACGCGCCGGCCGGGTTCGACCCCAACGCCATGGACCCGGGCAACACCAACAACCTGCTCCAGCTCGCGCGCCGCCTTCACGAGGAGCACGTGCGTGAGGGCATGGAGAAGCGCGACGCCCTGATCGCCGAGGGGCACGCCGCCGCCGCGCGGGTGGTCTCGGAAGCCGAGCAGGGTGCGCGCAGTCAGCTCGACGCCATCCAGCAGGAGAAGAACGAACTCGAGCGTCAGGTCGAAGAGCTGCGGCAGTTCGAGCGTGACTACCGCACGAAGCTGCGCGGCTACATCGAGGGTCAGTTGCGCGAGCTCGAGAGCTCGAACGCGCTGAGTGCCGCACCGTCGCAGCCCGCCGTTGCGGCCGCCCCGCAGCAGTACGCGCCGGCCGCTCCGACGAACTACGGCCAGCCGCCGCAGGGCGACTTCGCAGCTCCGGCTTACGGCGTCCCGCCCACCGAGTACTCGGGTTTTGGCCCGGGCAACTGACCCGATCGCGCCGGACGCCGCACCGCTCAAGCGGCGGGTGAGTCCCCGCGCGCTCGGGCTGCTCGCCGCCGTCGCCGTGGTGGCCTACGGGCTGGATCAGCTCTCGAAGTATCTGGTGACCACGAATCTCGAGCTGGGCGAGACGGTGCCGGTGTTCGGCGAGGTGCTGCAACTGCACTACGTGACGAACCCCGGCGCGGCGTTCTCGCTCGCGACCGGGTTCACCTGGATCCTCTCGGTCGTCGCGATCGGGGCGATCGTCTTCATCATCTGGTTCGCCCCCCGCATCCGGTCGCTCGGCTGGGCGACAATGTTCGGCCTGGTGCTGGGCGGCGCGTTCGGCAACGTCACCGACCGGCTGACCCGGCCGCCCGGTTTCGGAGTGGGGCACGTCATCGACTTCATCCAGGTGTGGGGTTTTCCGGCGATCTTCAACGTCGCCGACATGGCGGTCGTCTCGGCGATGGGGCTCTTCCTGCTGCTCTCGCTGCGCAACGTCGGACTCGACGGGGTGCGCCGCAAGGGCGAACCCGAGAAGTCCTGATGGCCGGTCCCCACTGATGGAGAGCCGGAGCCTCCCGGTTCCCGACGGCCTCGCCGGGGAGCGGGCGGATGCCGGGATCGCCAAGCTGCTCGGGTTCTCGCGAAGCTTCGCCGTCGAGGTGCTCGAGGCGGGGGGAGTGCGGCTCGACGGGATCCTGCTGGGCAAGTCGGACCGGCTGCGGGCCGACGGCTGGCTCGAGATCGAGTGGGCGCCCAAGGAGGCGCCGCGCGTCATCCCGCAGCTCGTGCCCGGATTCCGCATCGTGCACGACGACGACGATCTGGTGGTGATCGACAAGCCGGTCGGCATCGTCGCGCACCCGGCGCCCGGATGGAGTGGCCCCACGGTTCTCGGTGCTCTCGCCGCGGCGGGCTACCGCATCTCGACCTCGGGGTCCAACGAGCGGCAGGGCATCGTGCACCGACTCGATGTCGGCACGAGCGGACTCATGGTCGTCGCGAAGTCGGAGTCGGCCTACACCGAACTTAAGCGGCTGTTCCACGATCGCGAGGTCGACAAGATCTACCACGCCGTGGTGCAGGGACACCCCGACCCGCTCGCCGGCACGATCGACGCCCCCATCGGGCGGCACTCGTCCAACGACTGGAAGTTCGCGATCCGGGTTGAGGGCAAACACGCCGTCACGCACTACGAGGCGATCGAGGCGATGCGCGCCGCGAGTCTGCTCGAGGTCACGCTCGAGACGGGTCGCACTCACCAGATCCGGGTGCACCTGGCCGCACAGCGGCATCCCTGCGTCGGCGACACCCTCTACGGCGCCGACAAGGGACTGACCGAACGGCTCGGCCTCACCCGGCAGTGGCTGCACGCCCACAAGCTGGGATTCCGGCACCCGGCGACGGGTGAGTACGCCCTGTTCGAGTCGCCCTACCCCGACGACCTCCAACACGCTCTCGATGTTCTGCGCGCCGACTGACCCCGCCGTATCCTGGGGGTCGACCCCGGAGAGCTAGTGACCGATTCTTTCGTGCATCTGCACGTGCACAGCGAGTATTCGATGCTGGATGGTGCGGCGCGAGTCGGCGAACTCATGGCGGCCGTCGCCGAGCAGGGGATGCCGGCGGTCGCGATTACCGACCACGGCAACAACTTCGGCGCCTACGACTTCTACAAGCAGGCCAACGCCGTCGGGGTGAAGCCCATCATCGGCACCGAGGCGTACCTCACGCCGGGCACGCATCGCACCGACAAGACGCGCGTGCGCTGGGGCGACGGCGGGCAGGATGACGTCTCGGGCTCCGGCGCGTACACCCACATCACGCTGCTCGCGCACGACACGCAGGGCATGCACAACCTGTTCCGGATGTCGTCGCTGGCCTCGATCGAGGGTTACTACTTCCAGCCCCGCATGGACCGCGACCTGCTCAGCACCTACGGTAAAGGGCTCATCGCCACGACCGGGTGCCCCGGCGGCGAGGTGCAGACCCGGCTGCGGCTCGGCCAGTGGGATGAGGCGGTCGCGGCCGCCGCAGAGTTCCGCGATATCTTCGGTCGGGACAACTACTTCGTCGAGATCATGGACCACGGGCTCCAGATCGAGCGCCGCGTGCAGTCCGACCTCATCCGGCTCTCGAAAGAGCTCAATCTGCCGCTCGTCGCGACCAACGACCTGCACTACACGCACGCCGCCGACGCGCACGCGCAGGAGATCCTGCTGTGCATCCAGTCGGGGTCGACCATGGACGACCCGAACCGCTTCAAGTTCGAGGGCAACGAGTACTACCTGAAGTCCGCCGTCGAGATGCGGCAGCTGTTCCGGGATTACCCGGAGGCGTGCGACAACACGTTGCTCATCGCCGAGCGGTGCGCTGTCGAGTTCGAGAAGCGCGACCTCATGCCGCGATTCCCCGTGCCGGAGGGTGAGACCGAGGCGTCGTGGTTCGAGAAGGAGGTCGAGCGCGGCCTGAACGTGCGCTTCCCGGGCGGGGTGAGCGACGAGCACCGCCGCCAGGCCGCCTACGAGGTGGATGTCATCAAGCAGATGGGCTTCCCGGGGTACTTCCTCGTCGTCGCCGACTTCATCACTTGGGCGAAGCAGCAGGGAATCCGGGTCGGCCCCGGCCGCGGTTCGGCCGCCGGTTCCCTCGTGTCGTACGCGATGGGAATTACCGAACTCGACCCGCAGCGCTACGGCCTCATCTTCGAGCGCTTCCTCAACCCCGAGCGCGTGTCGATGCCCGACGTCGACGTCGACTTCGACGACCGCCGCCGCGGCGAGGTCATCCGCTACGTCACCGACAAATATGGCGATGACCGGGTCGCGCAGATCGTCACCTACGGCACGATCAAGGCGAAGCAGGCGATGAAGGACTCCGCACGCGTGCTCGGGATGCCGTTCAGCGTCGGCGAGAAGCTCACGAAGGCGTTCCCGCCGCCGGTGCTCGGCAAGGAGATGACCCTCACGGATGTCGTCACCTCGACGTCCGAGCGCTACAAGGAGGCCGGCGATCTTCGGGCCATCCTCGAGACCGACGCCGAGGCGGCCCAGGTGTTCGAGACGGCGCGCGGCATCGAGAACCTCAAGCGGCAGTGGGGTGTGCACGCTGCGGGTGTGATCATGTCGGCCGAACCGCTCATCGACGTCGTTCCGCTCATGAAGCGCCAAGACGACGGTGCGATCATCACGCAGTTCGACCAGCCGCCGCTGGAAGACCTCGGTCTGCTCAAGATGGACTTCCTCGGGCTGCGCAATCTCACCGTCATCCAAGATGCGCTCAATGCGATCGAGAAGAACACCGGGCAGCCACTCGAGATCGAGGGTCTCGACCTCGACGCCGACCCGGCGACCTACGACCTGCTGTCGCGCGGCGACACCCTCGGGGTGTTCCAGCTCGACGGGGCGCCGATGCGGGCGCTGCTCAAGCAGTTGAAGCCCACCAACTTCGAAGACATCTCGGCCGTCATCGCCCTCTACCGTCCGGGTCCGATGGGCATGAACTCGCACACCAACTACGCGCTGCGTAAGAACGGGCTGCAGAAGGCCGAGCCGATCCATCCCGAACTCGCGGAGCCGCTGCAGGAGATCCTCGGCACGACGTTCGGCCTCATCGTCTACCAGGAACAGGTCATGGCCGTGGCGCAGAAGGTCGCCGGGTTCACCCTCGGCCAAGCCGACGTGCTGCGCCGGGCGATGGGCAAGAAGAAGAAGTCCGAGCTCGACAAGCTGTTCGCCGAGTTCAAGGCGGGAATGACCGACAACGGCTACTCCAAGCAGGCCGTGCAGGTGTTGTGGGACACGCTGATGCCGTTCGCCGACTACGCGTTCAACAAGGCGCACTCGGCCGGCTACGGCGTGCTGGCGTACTGGACCGCGTACCTCAAGGCGAATCATCCCGCCGAGTACATGGCGGCACTGCTGACGAGCGTCGGCGACGCGAAAGACAAGCTCGGGCTCTACCTCAACGAGTGCCGGCGGATGGGCATCCGGGTGCTGCCCCCCGACGTCAACGAATCGGCGGGGGACTTCACTGCGGTCCCGAGCGAGGCGGGTGTGGGCGACATCCGATTCGGTCTCGGTGCGGTACGCAACGTCGGATACGGCGTCGTCGAGCACATCCGCGTCGCCCGTGAGAAGGAGGGTCGTTTCGTCGCCTTCCACGACTTCCTGCGCAAGGTCCCGATCCCCGTCGCCAACAAGCGCACCGTCGAATCCCTCGTCAAGGCGGGCGCGTTCGACTCGCTCGGCCACACCCGCCGATCGCTCATCGAGATCCACGAGGGCGCCGTCGAGCGCGCCGTGAGCGACAAGCGCAACGAGGCCAACGGACAGGTCGGCTTCGACTTCGACTCCCTGTGGGACGAACCCGAGCACGCGACCGAGTCGGTGCCGGAGCGGCCGGAGTGGAGCAAGCGCGACAAGCTCGCCTTCGAGCGCGAGATGCTCGGCCTGTACGTGAGCGACCACCCGCTCGCCGGGCTCGAACAGACCCTCGCGAAGCACGCGACGATCTCGATCGGCGAGCTCATCGGCGGAGAGGCGGCGAACGACGGCGAGCAGGTCACGGTCGCCGGGCTGCTCACGAGCGTGCAACACCGCACCGCGCGCAACTCCGGCAACCAGTACGGGATGGTGACCGTCGAAGACTTCGGCGGGGAGGTCACCGTGCTGTTCATGGGCAAGACGTACCAGGAGTTCTCCCCGGCCCTGCAGAACGACTCGATCGTCGTCATCAAGGGTCGGGTTGCCACCCGCGACGACGGGCTCAATCTCCACGCCGTCAGCCTCTTCGTGCCGGACACCGGAGCTTCACTGGGGGCCGGCCCGCTCGTCATCTCGGTGCCCGAGCATCGCGCGACGACCGACGTGGTCTCGGCGCTCAACGACGTGCTCATCCGGCATCGCGGCGACAACGAGGTGCGGCTGCGGCTGGTGCGCGGCGAGAGCGCGCGGATGTTCGAGGTGCCCTACCCGGTCACCGTCACCGCCGACCTCTACGGGGAACTGAAGTCGCTGCTCGGGCCGAACTGCATCGCCTGAGCGCCGCTACGGGGTGAGGGGAGCGCCGGGCGCCATGTAGGTGCGCTCGTGGTACAGCAGCGCGTCGTCATCCACCCCGAGCCCGCCGTCTTCGACCTGCACAACGACGACGGCGTTGTCGGCGACCGGAAACCGTTCGACGATGCGCCCGAGCATCCAGGCGGGCACGTCGTTCAGCAGCGGCAGATCGAATGGCCCGGGTGACCAGTGATCACCCGCGAAGCGCTCGTCGTGCGGCCCCGAGAGCCGATCGGCGAGCGCGCGGTTGCGGGCGCCAAGCAGATGGATGAGCACGTGCGTCGTGCCCTCGACGGCCGGCCAGGCGGTGGAGACGCGCGCCATGTTGAAGGTCGCGAGTGGCGGTACGGCGGCGAGCGAGGCGAGCGACGTCGCCGTGAAGCCGACGGGCGTGCCGTCGGGGGTGCGTGCCGTCACCACCGCGACTCCCGCCGCGTGTCGACGGAACGCGAGCTTGAAGGCGGAGAGATCGTCGACGATGTGCGGTTCCACGTCACCAGTCAACCCTGTCCGCAGGGCAGGCATTCCGCGGCCCGAAACCGCCCGTAACATGGACGGGCCATGATCCAGACGATCGATCTCCGCGGCCGCCGTCCCACCCCCGGGGAACTCCGGGCGCTCGTGCACCGTGCGGAAGTCGACGTGTCGGCCGCCATTCCGGTCGCCGCCGACCTCATCCGGGATGTGCGCGAGCGCGGCACGATCGCACTCGACGAGCAGGCCGACCGGTTCGACGGGGGGCGAGCGTCGACCATCCGCGTCGACCCGGCCGCGATCACCGCCGCCGTCGCACGCCTGCCGAAACAGATCCGTGCCGCCCTCGACGAGGTCGTCAGTCGCGAGCAGGCGGCCAGCCGGGCGCAGGTGCCCGCTCCGGCGGTCACCAGGGTTGCGCCCGGGGCGCAGATCACCCAGCGCTGGCAGCCCGTCGACCGCGTCGGGCTCTACATCCCGGGCGGCAAGGCCGTCTATCCGTCGAGCGTCGTCATGAACGTCGTGCCGGCTCAGGTCGCCGGCGTCGGGTCGATCGCCCTCGCGTCTCCGCCGCAAAGGGATTTCGAACACGGCATCCACCCGCTCATCCTGGGTGCGGCGGGAGTGCTCGGCGTCGACGAGGTCTACGCAATGGGGGGAGCGGGCGCGATCGGTGCGCTCGCCTACGGCATCCCGTCGCTCGCCCTCGACCCCGTCGATGTCGTCGCCGGGCCCGGCAACGTCTATGTCGCGGCCGCCAAACGCGTCGTTCAGGGCGATGTCGGCATCGACGCCGAGGCCGGCCCGAGCGAGGTGCTCGTGATCGCGGATGCCGACGCCGACCCCACCGTCGTCGCGGCCGACCTGATCAGCCAGGCCGAGCACGACGAGTCCGCCGCGGCGGTGCTCGTAACCGATTCCCCGGAACTCGCGGATGCCGTGCGGGCCGAACTGGAACGGCAGGTCGCGCAGACGTCGGCGCGTGATCGGGTGGTGATCGCGCTCGGTGGGCCGCAGTCGGCGATCGTGTTGGTCGACGATCTCGAGACGGCCGCGCGGGTGAGTGACGCCTACGCGCCCGAACACCTGGAGATCCAGACCGCGGATCCCGGTGCGCTGCTCGACCGCGTCTCCCACGCGGGCGCCATCTTCCTCGGAACGTACTCGCCCGTCAGCCTCGGCGACTACCTCGCCGGGTCGAATCACATCCTGCCGACCGGGGGCACCGCGCGGTTCGCGGCGGGCATCTCGGCCGTGACGTTCCTGCGCCCGCAGCAGGTCGTCAGCTACGACGCCGACGCGCTCCGGGGCGTCGCCCACCACATCCGCGCGATGAGTGACGCCGAACACCTTCCCGCGCACGGCGACGCGGTGGACGCCCGCTTCCGGGCGTAGCCGGGGGAGGGCATCTATCCTGGTGCCACCATGTTCTGTCCGTTCTGCCGGTACCCGGATAGCCGCGTCGTCGACTCGCGCACGAGCGACGACGGCCTCGCCATCCGCCGCCGTCGACAGTGCCCCGAGTGCGGTCGCCGGTTCTCGACGACTGAGACGGCGAGCCTCTCGGTGATCAAGCGGTCGGGAATCGTCGAGCCGTTCAGCCGGGAGAAGATCGTCTCCGGCGTGCGCAAGGCCTGCCAGGGTCGGCCGGTGAGCGACGCCGACCTCGCCCTGCTCGCCCAACGCGTCGAGGAGAGCATCCGCGCGACGGGCGTCTCGCAGATCGACGCGAACGACATCGGCCTGTCGATTCTGCCCCCGCTGCGGGAACTCGACGAGGTCGCCTACCTGCGATTCGCGAGCGTCTACCAGGGCTTCGACTCCCTCGACGACTTCGAGTCGGCCATTGCCCTCCTCCGAGTCGAGAACGCAAGCACTGGCGAAACCTCGGTGGTCGAGTAGCCGCCACAGGCGGCGTGTCGAGACCCCAGGTGCCGATAACCTGAACTCGATGTACGCCCTCCTGTTCCGGCTGGTGTTGCGCCGGATGGATCCCGAACGCGCCCACCACCTGGCATTCCGCGTCATCCGGCTCGTCCCCGGCTTCCTGCGCGGCCTCGGTCGGCCGCATCCGTCGCTCGCCGTCGAGGCGCTCGGTCTGCGCTTCCCGTCGCCGTTCGGTCTCGCCGCGGGTTTCGACAAGGAGGCGGCCGGCATCCGCGGTCTCGGCGTTCTCGGCTTCGGCCACGTCGAGGTCGGCACGATCACGGCCGTGCCGCAGGCCGGCAACCCGAAGCCCCGCCTGTTCCGGCTCGTCGCCGATCGCGCGGTGATCAACCGCATGGGCTTCAACAACGCCGGAGCCGAAGCGGCAGCGCGTCGGCTCGAGCGGGAACGTCGGCGGCGCATCCGCCCGGTCATCGGCGTCAACATCGGCAAGTCACGGGTCGTGCCGGTCGACGACGCGCTCGACGACTACCTCACGTCGACGCGGCTGCTCGCGCCGCTCGCCGACTACCTCGTCGTCAATGTCAGTTCGCCTAACACCCCTGGGCTGCGGGGCCTGCAAGAACTCGACAAGCTCGCGCCACTGCTCGAGGCGGTGCGGGATGCCGCCGCCGGGGTGCCCGTACTCGTCAAGATTGCTCCCGACCTCACCGACGACCAGGTGTTGCGGATCGCCGCGCTCAGCGTCGAGCTCGGCCTGCCGGGGCTGGTCGCCACCAACACGACGACCTCGCGGGAGGGGTTGCGTTCCGCCCCGGCCGAGATCGCGGCTGCGGGGGAGGGGGGGCTCTCGGGTCGCCCGCTCGCCCTCCGGTCACTCCAGGTCCTGCGCCTGGTGCGCGCGGCGGTGCCGACCGACTTCGTGGTGATCTCGGTCGGCGGGGTGGAGACCGCCGCCGACATCGCAGTACGCTTGGCCGCCGGCGCAACCCTGGTGCAGGGCTACACAGCGTTCCTCTACCGCGGCCCCCTCTGGGCTCGAAGCATCAACCGCGGGCTCGCGGCTAGCTGGGGTACTGGCCGCGCTTGACCTGGGGCTTCGGCAGACGCAGGATCCGCATCTGGATGGCGCGCATCGCCGCGTACCAGCGCACCCGCTCCACCTTGTCCTTGCCGAACTTCGCGACGAGGCGACGCGTCACCTGGAATCCGAGCACCACGCAGTCGATGACGACGAGCAGGAAGACGCCCCAGAAGGCGAGGAACGCGTAGTCGGCGATCTGCGGCACGAACCAGGTGAGGATGACGAGCACGAGCGTCGGCATCAGGATCTCGCCGGCACTGAATCGAGCGTCGACGAAGTCACGTACGTAGCGCTTCTGCGGGCCCTTGTCGCGAAGCGGCAGATACTTCTCGTCGCCGCGCGCCATGCCGAGGCGAGCCTTCTCCCGCTCGTTGGCGACCGCCTGCTTGTTCTGCTGCGACGCGAGCTTGCGGTCTTTGGGCACCAGCGGGCGACGCTGAGCGGCCTCGCGCTCCTTGCGGGTGGGAGTCGCATGGCCCTTGCCGACCGGGGTCGGTTCCGGCTCGACCTCGGCAGAGGCGGGAGTGTTGGGGGTCTTGGCCACGACTTAAGATTACGGGATGCCTGCAACGCCGCCGTCGACCCCCTTCGCCGCCGAACTTCGGGAGACGATCGCGGCTGGCTTTCCGCTCGCCGTCGCCGATCTCTCGCGACTCGTGCGCATCCCGTCGGTCTCGTGGGACGGCTTCGACCCGGAGCGGGTGCAGGCGAGTGCGGAGGCAGTGAAGGCGCTGGCAGCCGAGACCGGGGTCTTCGACGAGATCGACATCGTGCAAGTGCCGATCGGCGACGCCGGCAAGCTCGGGCTCCCCGCCGTCATCGGCACCCGCGCTGCGCGCAACGGCCGACCGACGATCCTGCTCTACGCCCACCACGACGTGCAGCCGCCGGGGGAGGACGAGCACTGGGACTCGGTGCCGTTCGAACCGACGCTGCGCGGTGATCGGCTCTACGGTCGCGGGGCCGCCGACGACAAGGCGGGCGTGATTGCGCACATCGCCGCGATCCGGTCACTTGTTGCGGTCTGCGGAGAAGACCTGGATGTCGGCCTCGTGCTGTTCGCCGAAGGCGAGGAGGAGTTCGGGTCGCGGTCGCTGCCCGAGATCCTGCGCCGCTACCGCGAACGCCTCGCCTCGGACGTGATCGTCGTCGCCGACTCGGGCAACTGGGACCTCGCCACCCCGGCTCTCACGATTGCCCTGCGCGGAGCCGTCGCGTTCAACCTGCGGATCACGACGCTTGCCCACGCGTCGCACTCCGGGATGATGGGCGGCGCTGTGCCCGACGCTCCGATGGCCGCGATCGAGTTGCTCGGAACCCTGTGGAAGAAGGACGGTTCGGTCGCCGTGAAGGGCCTCACGAGTCACGACGAGGAGACGCCGAAGTACAGCGAGAAGAAGCTGCGCGCGGAGTCGGGTCTTCTCGAGGGAGTGAGCCCGATCGGCACCGGCGACATCCTCTCCCGGCTCTGGTATCAGCCCTCGATCACGGTCACGGGCATGGACATCCCCAACGTCCGCAACGCCTCCAACACCCTGGTGCCAAGCGTGCGGGTGCGGATCAGCGCGCGGGTCGCTCCCGGGCAGACCGCGCAGGAGGCGTTCGCAGCCATCGAGGCGCATCTGCTCGAGCACGTGCCGTTCGGCGCCGAGATCTCGATCGAAGACCTCGACACCGGCAACCCGTTCCTGGTCGACTCGAGCGGGTGGGCGGCAGCGGATGCCGTGGAAACCATGGGGGAGGCGTGGGGCACCGAGGCGGTCGAGATCGGAGCCGGCGGGTCGATTCCCTTCATCTCCGACCTGGTCGAGATGTTCCCTGCCGCGCAGATCCTCATCACCGGCGTCGAAGACCCCGACTCGCGTGCGCACAGTCCCAACGAGTCGCTGCATCTGCCGACCCTGCAGCGCGCGATCCTCTCCGAGGCGCTCCTGCTCTCGCGCCTCAACGCGAGGTCCGGCGAATGACCAGCCGGCTCGCATACACTCGATGACATGACCGACACCGCTCTCACCTCGACCGACGTTTCAACGCATGGCGTGAAGCTCACCGACACCGCGGCGACCAAGGTCAAGAACCTGCTTCAACAGGAGGGCCGCGACGACCTGCGACTGCGGGTCGCCGTGCAGCCCGGCGGATGCAGCGGCCTCATCTATCAGCTCTACTTCGACGAGCGCCTGCTCGACGGCGACGCGACCGTCGACTTCGACGGTGTCGAGGTGGTCGTCGACAAGATGAGCGTGCCGTACCTCGACGGTGCGGCGATCGACTTCGAAGACACGATCCAGAAGCAGGGCTTCACGATCGACAACCCGAACGCAGCCGGCTCGTGCGCCTGCGGCGATTCCTTCCACTGAGCTAGTTTTGCGCGCCGCCGCTCCTGCGGCGCGCGACGATCCAGGGGCCGAGCGCGGTCGCCCCCTTCCGCTAATTCAGTCCTGCGCCTGCGCGACTCTCCGTGGGCTGCTGCGGTTCCGACCCCTCGGCGGGTAGATAGACTGGGGCCCTGGTCATCCACGTTCCTGAGAGGTCACCGGTGCGCTCTACTCGCCCCCCCTCGCCGAAGCCGGCGAAGTCGAAACTGGCGCGTTGGGCGGTGGTGCCCATCGCGGCCGCCGTCACCGTCATCCTCGCCGGCTGCACGCAAGCGCAGCTCACCGGCTTCCTCCCCGAAGGCTCGGCCGGTGCCACCGACCACACCGACCGCATCACCGGCCTGTGGGTGACCTCGTGGATCGTGCTGCTCGCGGTCGGCATCGTGACGTGGGGCCTCATCATCTGGGCCGCGGTCGTCTACCGGCGCCGCAAGGGTCAGACCGGGTTCCCGGTGCAATTGCGCTACAACATGCCGATCGAGATCTTCTACACGATCGTGCCGCTCATCCTCGTCATCGGGTTCTTCGCCTTCACGGCACGTGACCAGTCGGCGATCGAGCAGCCGATCGCCGACCCCGACGTCAAGATCGAGGTCGTCGGTCAGCGCTGGTCGTGGACCTTCAACTACCTCGACGAGAACCGCTACGAAGTGGGCATCCAGGGTCAAGAAACAGAAGACGACTTCGCGGATGTCGACGCGCTGCCGGTGCTCTACCTGCCGGTCGACCAGTCGGTGGAGATCAAGATCGAGTCGCGCGACGTCATCCACTCGTTCTGGATCGTCGACTTCCTCTACAAGAAGGACATGATCCCGGCGCGGTCGAACTACATGTACTTCACCCCGCTCAAGGAGGGCGAGTACGCCGGCAAGTGTGCGGAACTCTGCGGCGAGTACCACTCGAAGATGCTCTTCACCGTCAAGGTCGTGTCCCAGGCCGAATACGACCGGCAGATGGCCCAGCTGCCCGAGGGCCAGATCGGCACCGAATACAACGTGAACCAGAATCTGCCGGGCACGGGCGGAACGGGCGAGGGAGACCACTGATGACGACCACGGCCACAGCCCCCCAGCAGGCGTTCGGCACCCCGCGCGTCGCGCGCAAGGGCAATATCGTCGTCAAGTGGATCACCACCACCGATCACAAGACGATCGGGTACCTCTACCTCATCTCGTCGTTCATCTTCTTCTGCCTCGGCGGCGTGATGGCACTCATCATCCGCGCCCAGCTCTGGGAGCCGGGCAGCACGCTGGTCGCCAGCGGTGAGCAGTACAACCAACTCTTCACGATGCACGGCACGATCATGCTGCTGCTGTTCGCGACCCCGCTGTTCGCCGGCTTCGCGAATGTCGCGATGCCGCTGCAGATCGGCGCCCCGGATGTGGCGTTCCCGCGCCTCAACGCCTTCGCCTACTGGCTGTTCCTCTTCGGCGGAATCGTCACCGTCGCCGGCTACCTCACCCCGCAGGGCGCGGCGTCGTTCGGATGGTTCGCCTACGCGCCACTGTCGAATACCACCTTCACCCCCGGGCTCGGCGGAAACCTCTGGGTGTTCGGCCTGGCGATGACCGGTTTCGGCACGATCCTCGGTGCCGTGAACTTCATCACCACGATCATCACCATGCGGGCGCCCGGCATGACCATGTTCCGCATGCCGATCTTCAGCTGGAACATCCTGGTCACGTCGATCCTCGTGCTGCTCGCCTTCCCGATGCTCGCGGTCGGCCTGTTCGCCCTCGGCGCGGACCGGGTCTTCGCGTCGCACCTACTCGATCCGGCGAACGGCGGTGCCATCCTGTGGCAGCACCTGTTCTGGTTCTTCGGGCACCCCGAGGTGTACATCATCGCGCTGCCGTTCTTCGGCATCATCTCCGAAGTGCTGCCGGTGTTCAGCCGCAAGCCGATCTTCGGATACAAGACCCTGATCTATGCGACGATCGCCATCGCAGCCCTTTCTGTGACCGTGTGGGCCCACCACATGTATGTGACCGGGTCGGTACTGCTGCCGTTCTTCGCCCTGCTGACGATGCTCATCGCGGTGCCGACCGGGGTGAAGATCTTCAACTGGGTCGGCACGATGTGGCGTGGATCGGTCACCTTCGAAACGCCGATGATGTTCGCGATCGGCTTCCTCATCACGTTCACCTTCGGCGGTCTGACGGGCGTCATCCTGGCCAGCCCTCCACTCGACTTCGCCGTATCCGACACCTACTTCGTGGTCGCGCACTTCCACTACGTCGTCTTCGGCACCGTGGTGTTCGCGATGTTCTCGGGCTTCTACTTCTGGTGGCCGAAGTGGACCGGCAAGATGCTCAACGAGAAGCTCGGCAAGGTGCATTTCTGGATGCTGTTCATCGGATTCCACACCACGTTCCTGATCCAGCACTGGATCGGCGTTCAGGGCGGTGCCCGCCGCTATTGGAGCTACCTGGAAGAAGACGGGCTCACCTGGATGAACCAGATCTCGACGATCGGCGCAATGATCCTCGCCGCCTCCATGGTGCCGTTCTTCCTCAACGTGCTCGTCACCGCCCGGCGCGGGGAGAAGGTCACGGTCGACGACCCGTGGGGCAACGCCCGATCGCTCGAGTGGGCGACCTCTTGCCCGCCGCCGCGCCACAACTTCGTGTCGATCCCGCGCATCCGTTCGGAGTCGCCGGCGTTCGACCTGCACCACCCCGAGTTGAGCGGCGCGCAGGTTGGAATCGGCCCGCTGAAAGATGCCCCCGACCGTCCCGTCGTCGACCTCGTCGACGGAGAGGTGAAGTAGCGTGCGCGTCAACACCAACCTGTTCTGGATCCTCGCGGTCTTCTTCGGCCTCTCGGCTGCGGGCTACACGGTCTGGTCGCTCATCGACTTCGCCAGCACCCCCGAACAGATCGAGCCGTTGACGCACACGGGTGTCGAGTGGGTCGGCACGATCGGCATCGCACTCGGGGCGCTGTTGTCGATCCTGATCGCCTTCTACCTGACGATCACGAAGCGGGCCCAAGGCGGCGAGCTGCCGGAAGACATCATGACCGCCGAGATCGACGATGGCGATCCCGAGGTCGGGCACTTCAGCCCGTGGAGCTGGTGGCCGATGGTGCTCGCGCTGGGCCTGGCCTTCATGTTCTTGGGCTTCGCCGTCGGCATCTGGCTGGCGTTCATCGGTGGGCCGATCGTGCTGATCGCCATCGTCGGTTGGCAATTCGAGTACTACCGCAACTTCTTCGCGCGCTGATCGGAGCTCGTTCTCGATGACCGAAGTCGTGATCCGTGAGGCGCGTCCAGGCGACGAAGACGCGATCTTCGACCTCGTGCAGATGCTGGGGCACGCCTTCACGCCGGACCGCGCGGCATACGATGAGACGATCGCCGGATACCTCCGCGGGGACCAGCCCACCGTGTTGCTGCTGGTCGTCGACGACGGGTCGCCTCGACTCGGCGGATACGCGCTGACGACGATCGTGCCGCTGCTCACCACCAACGGGCCGTCGGCTCAGTTGCAAGAGATCGTCGTCGACGAGGCGGCCCGGGGCCGCAACTTCGGAACCCTCCTGGTACGAGCGGTGGAGGCGGCCTGCGAGCAGCGCGGGGTGACCCAGCTGACGGTGGCGAGCCGCCGCGCCGGCGGGTTCTACGACCGTCTCGGTTTCGCTGACGCGGCCGAGTACATGCGTCGCTTCTTCCCGGCAGACCGGGCGGTCGCCGGGCGCGTTCTGCCCTGAGCGCCGATCCGCCGCTCTGGGCAGATCGTCGCTCGGCAGATCAACGTCGACGACTCAGTGGTGCGACTGCGACTCGATCTCGCTCTTGGTGACCGGCGCGATGCGGTCTTCGAAGAACAATCGCGAGGCGACGGCGCGCACCCGCTGCAGGATCGAGATGCGCCCGCGCTTGTCGGGTCGCACCATGAGGGGCTGGTAGTCGGTGTACGACACCAGACGCCACCGCTCGTAGTCGCTGAGCGGCTGGTGCACTTCGACGTACTCGCCGCCGGGCAGGCGCACGATGCGGCCGGACTCGTAGCCGTGCAGCGCGATCTCACGATCTTTCTTCTGCAGGGCGAAGCAGATGCGGCGGGTGACGACGAAGGCGAAGATCGGCCCGAGGATGAGCAGACCTTGCAGCGTATAGGTGACTCCCTCGATCGCCAGCTTGAAGTGCGTGGCGATGAGGTCCGACGATGCCGCAGCCCACATGACCGCGTAGAACGTCACGCCGGCGGCGCCGATCGCGGTGCGCATCGGGGCGTTGCGCGGACGGTCGGCGATGTTGTGGTGGCGCTTGTCGCCGGTCACCCACGCTTCGAAGAAGGGGTAGAGCGCCACCAGCACGAGGAAGAGCCCCAGTACGACCACCGGGATGAGGATGTACCACGTGACCGTGAAGCCGAAAATCTCCGACTCGAGCCCCGACGGAATGAGCCGCAGAATCCCGTCGGCGAATCCGATGTACCAGTCGGGTTGCGTTCCCGCCGAAATGGGGGAGGGGTCGTATGGGCCGTAGTTCCAGATCGGGTTGATCGTGACCGTGGCGGCGATCAGGACGATGACGCCGAACACGATGAAGAAGAACCCACCGGCCTTCGCCGCGAACACCGGCATGACGGGAACACCCACGACGTTGTCGTTCGTGCGGCCCGGGCCCGCGTACTGGGTGTGCTTGTTGACGAACACCATGATCACGTGGATGCCGACGATCGCGACGAGGATCGCGGGCAACAGCAGGATGTGCAGCGAGTAGAACATGCCGACGACGGTGACGCCCGGGAACTCTCCGCCGAACAGCAGATACGAGATCCAGGTTCCGACGATCGGGAAGCCCTTCACCATGCCGTCGATGATGCGCAGGCCGTTGCCCGAGAGCAGGTCATCGGGTAGCGAGTAGCCGGTGAATCCTTCGGCCATCGCCAGGACGAAGAGCGTGAACCCAAGAAGCCAGTTGATCTCACGCGGCTTGCGGAATGCGCCGGTGAAGAACACGCGCAGCATGTGCAGGCCGATCGAGGCGACGAAGAGCAGCGCCGCCCAGTGGTGGATCTGACGCACGAGAAGGCCGCCGCGCACATCGAAGGAGATGTCGAGCGTCGATGCCATCGCCGCCGACATCTCAATGCCCTTGAGCGGCACGTAGGAGCCTTCGTAGGTCGTTTCGACCATGGAGGCCTGAAAGAAGAAGGTCAGGAAGGTTCCCGAGAGCAGCACGACGATGAGGCTGTAAAGGGCGACCTCGCCGAGCATGAACGACCAGTGGTCCGGGAAGATCTTGCGACCGTAGTCGCGAATCCAGCCCGAGAGCTTGAAGCGCTCGTCGACGTAGCCGGCGGCCCAATTGGTGAACCGCATGCCGGCACCGACCTCGGCGGTGGCCGGCTCGGTACCGGGGCGGTTGGTGGTGATTTCGTCGGGTTCACTCCGACGGATATCGACGGTCACAGCTTGCGCTCCCAGAAGCTCGGGCCCACGGGCTCGGTGAAGTCACTCTGCGCGACGAGGTAGCCCTCGTCGTCGACCGTGATCGGCAGTTGCGGCAACGACCGCTTGGCGGGACCGAAGATGACCTTCGCCTCCTGCGTGATGTCGAACTGCGACTGGTGGCACGGGCACAGCAGGTGATGGGTGCGCTGTTCGTAGAGCGCCACCGGGCACCCGACGTGCGTGCAGATCTTGGAGTACGCGACGATGCCCTGGTAGTTCCAGTCTTCGCGCCCCTCGGAGATGTTCAGATCTTCGGGCTTGAGCCGGGTGAGCAGCACGGCCGCCTTGGCCTTCTCTTCGAGCTTGCCGTGGTCGAGGTCTTCGAGACCTTCCGGAATGACGTGGAACACCGAGCCGAGCGTGACGTCGGCTGCGCGGATCGGGGTGCCGTCGGGGTCCTGCGCGAGACGGGTTCCTTTCTTCCACAGCGTGTGCTTGAGCAGGGTCACCGGGTCTTCAGCCGGGGCGAGGTCGCGAAACAGTACGACGGCCGGGAGTGGGAAGACGACGAGCGCACCGATGAGCGAGTTGCGGATCAGCTTGCGGCGCGTGAAGCCCGACTCCTGGTTTCCCGCGGTGAACACGGCGGCAGCGCCTGCACGCTTCTCGTACTTCTCCTCCGGCGGGTGGCCGGCGTTGCGGTCCTCGACGAGATCGTGCCCGTCCATCAGCGACTTCGACCAGTGCACGGCACCGAAGCCGATCCCGAACAGCGCGAGCGCCATGCCGAGCCCGAGCAGAGCGTTGTTGGTCTGCACCGAGGCGGGGTTGTCGGTGTCGATCGGGAACACGAAGTAGGCGACGATCGCGAAGACGCTGCCGACGATCGACGCCCAGAAGAACCAGGCGACGCGGCGCTCGTTCTGGCGCTCCTTCTTGGGGTCGACGTCGCTGACGCGCGGTCGGTACGGCGGGAAGCCGGGGTTCTCGATCGCGTCCGTGGACACGACGGCAGTTCCGGGTGCGTCGGACGGGATATCCCGTCGCACGACCGCACGACCGGGTTCCGCGCTGCCGTGGTCTGCCATGCTCGTGTGCTCTCTTATCTCTTCGTGATTCGGAGTCTGGGAACCGGTGGGTCTCAGTTCGACTTCGCGGTGAGCCAGACTGTCACCGCGACGATCGCACCGAGAGCGAAGATCCAGACGAACAGGCCCTCCGAGACGGGGCCGAGGCCACCGAGGTCGAGGCCGCCGGGGGACGGGTTGTCGTTGAGGTACTCGAGGTAGGCGATGATGTCGGCCTTCTCCTCGGGACTGATGTTCATGTCGTTGAAGACCGGCATGTCCTGCGGTCCGGTGACCATCGCTTCATAGACGTGGGCGGGGTCGACATCTTTGAGGTCGGGGGCGAACTTGCCCTGCGTCAGAGCGCCACCGGCGCCTGCGACGTTGTGACACATTGCGCAGTTGATGCGGAAGAGTTCGGCGCCCCCGGCGACATCGCCCTCGCCGGTGAGATAGCGGGCGTCGGGAATTCCGGGGCCCTCACCGAGAGTGGCGACGTAGGCGGCGAGCGCCTGGATCTGTTCCGCGGTGAACTGAACCGGCTTGGCTTCGGCCTGGGGCCCCGAGGCGGCCATCGGCATCCGACCGGTGCCCACCTGGAAGTCGACCGCTGCCGCGCCGACGCCCACCAGGCTCGGGCCGTCGGTTGTTCCCACAGCGCCCCAACCGTGGCAGGAGGCGCAGTTCGCGACGAACAGTTTCTCGCCCTCTTCGACTCCGGACGCGGTCGCCGAGGTCGGACTCGCGGTCGCGCTCGAGGTGACGAGTGCGTAGGCGCCGCCGGTGGTCAGCAGCCCGATGACGAGCAGGGCGACCGAGGCGAGCGGAGAACGGCGGCCCGTGCGGCGAGTGCGTGACATGTGGGCTCAGACTCCGATTTGCGGGAAGACGTAGATGATGACGAAGAGGCCGATCCAGACCACGTCGACGAAGTGCCAGTAGTACGAGACGACGATCGCGGTCACGGCTTCTTTGTGCGTGAAGTGCTTCACCGCGAAGAACCGGCCGATCACGATGAGGAACGCCAGCAGACCGCCGGTCACGTGCAGGCCGTGGAAGCCGGTCGTGAGGTAGAACGCAGAGCCGAAGGAGTCGGAGGTGAACCCGACGCCCTCGGCGACGAGGATGGCATATTCGTAGACCTGACCGATGATGAACAGCGCGCCGAGAAAGAAGCTCAGGAAGAACCACTCGACGACGCCCCAGCGCCGCATGTTCCACCACGCGCCGGTGCGCCACTTCTGCAGGCGTTCCGCGGCGAAGACGCCGAACTGGGCGGTGAACGACGAAGACACGAGGATGATCGTGATGGTCGCGGAGAAGACGATGTTGAGCTTCGACGACTGGTCGGCCCACAAACCGGGTGACGTCGACTTCAGCGTGAAGTAGACAGCGAAGAGGCCGGCGAAGAACATCACTTCGCTGCCGAGCCAAACAATCGTGCCCACCTGCACGGAGTTCGGGCGGTTGATGACCCCAGCGGCAGGGCGGTGCGAAATCGGTGTCGAGGTCACGACTCCATTATGGCCGATATCCAGGGTCGCTACGATCGACGCCATGCCGACGGAACTCACCTGGCCAGCTCTGCTCACCCAACTCCTGGCCGGGGCCGATCTTTCGATCGCCGAAGCCTCCTGGGCGATGGAGCAGGTGATGGAGGGCGAGGCGTCGTCCGCACAGCTCGCGGGATTCCTCGTCGCGCTGCGTGCCAAGGGCGAGACGGTCGACGAGATCGTCGGATTCCGTGACGCGATCCTCGCTCACGCGCAGCCGCTCGAGGTCGACCCGATGGCACTCGACATCGTCGGCACGGGCGGCGACCGCTTCGGCACCGTCAACGTGTCGACGATGGCGTCGATCGTCGCCGCCGCCGCGGGGGCGAAGGTCGTCAAACACGGAAACCGCGCGGCATCGTCGGCGTCGGGCTCGTCGGACGTGCTCACGGCGCTCGGCGTCGATCTCCAGATCCCACCCGAGCGGGTCGCCGCCGTGCTCGATGAAGTCGGCATCACGTTCGTCTTCGCGGCACTGTTCCACCCCGGGTTCAAGCACGCCGGCGCGGTTCGCGGCGAGCTCGGCATCCCGACGGTCTTCAACTTTCTCGGGCCGCTCTGCAACCCGGCGCGGCCCGAAGCGTCGAGCGTCGGCGTCGCCGCGCTGGACAAGGTTCCCCTGATCACCGGAGTGTTCCGCACCCGAGGTGCGACCGCGCTGGTCTACCGCGGTGACGACGGGCTCGACGAACTCACCACGACCGGGCACAGCCGCATCTGGGAGGTGTCGCGCGGCGACATCCACGAGCACGACCTCGACCCCGGAGAGCTCGACATCGCGCGGTCGACGATCGACGACCTGCGCGGTGGGGATGCCGCACACAACGCGGCGATCGCGCGCGGGGTGTTCGCGGGCGACGCCGGTCCCGTACGCGACATCGTGCTGTTGAACGCGGCCGCGGGTCTCGTGGCCTGGGAGCTCGCGCACGACGCCACCCAGCAGGAGCGCGACATCCGCGAGCGCTTCACCGAGAAGCTCGTGGTCGCCGCCGAAGCGATCGACACCGGGGATGCGACAGCCAAGCTCGATGCCTGGATAGCGGCGACGACCCGGTAGGGTCTCGATGCGCCCGCTGCGCGGGCTACTCGACCCGCGGGGTGGGGTCGACCCAGTCGAACGTGCGGGTGACGGCTTTACGCCAGATGCGCATCCGCTCGGCTCGTTCCCCGGCATCCATCGTCGGCTCCCACCGGCGGTCTTCGCGCCAGTTCGCGCGCAGCTCGTCGCGGCTCGCCCAGAACCCGACCGCGAGACCCGCCGCGTAGGCGGCACCCAGCGCCGTCGTCTCGATGACCTCCGGTCGCACCACCGGCATCCCGAGTACGTCGGCCTGGAACTGCATGAGCGTGTCGTTGGCGGCCATCCCGCCGTCGACGCGCAGTTCGGCGATGGGGGCGGGCAGGTCGGCGCCGGCGGCGTCGAGCACGTCGACGGTCTGCAGTGCGACCGCCTCGAGGGCGGCGCGGGCGATGTGCGCCTTCGTGGCGAAGCGGGTGAGGCCCAGGATCGCCCCGCGCGCGTCGGGGCGCCAATAGGGGGCGAAGAGACCCGAGAAGGCCGGCACGAAGGCGACCCCGCCCGTGTCGGGTACCGAGAGCGCGAGCGGTTCGACATCCGCCGATTTCTCGAAGAAGCCGAGGTTGTCGCGCAGCCACTGGATGAGCGACCCGGTCACCGCGATCGAGCCCTCGAGGGCGTAGCGCGGCGCCTCGGCGCCGAGCTGGTAGGCGACGGTCGTGATGAGCCCGTTCGCGGAGTGCACGATCTGGGTTCCGGTGTTGGCGATGAGGAAGTTGCCCGTGCCGTAGGTGTTCTTGCTCCCGCCGGCGTCGAAAGCCGCCTGGCCGAAGGTGGCGGCCTGCTGGTCGCCGAGGATGCCGGCGATCGGTACACCCGCGAGGGGCGCGATCGCGGTGCCATAGATCTCTGACGAGGAGCGGATGTCGGGCACCAGCGCGCGAGGGATGCCGAACGCCGCCAGCAGGTCGTCGTCCCAGGAGAGGGTGGCGAGATCCATCAGCAGGGTGCGGCTCGCGTTCGTGACATCGGTCGCGTGCACGCCGCCGTCGACGCCGCCGGTCAGGTTCCAGAGCAACCAGGAGTCGGTCGTCCCGAACGCGAGCTCGCCTGCTTCGGCTCGCGCTCGGGCACCCGCGACCGAGTCGAGCAGCCAGGCGATCTTCGTCGCCGAGAAATAGGTGGCCAGCGGGAGCCCGGTCTGTGCGCGGAACCGGTCGACCCCGCCGTCGGCGGCGAGGCGATCGACGAGATCCTGCGTGCGGGTGTCTTGCCAGACGATCGCGTTGGCAATCGGTTCGCCGCTGAGGCGATCCCAGATGACCGTCGTCTCGCGCTGGTTGGTGATGCCGACCGCGGCGATGTCGTCGGGGTTCGCACCTGCGGCCGTCAGCGCCTCGGCGAGCACCTCGAATGTGTTGTCGCGGATCTCGATCGCGTCGTGCTCGACCCACCCC
Source organism: Pseudolysinimonas sp. (assembly GCF_049651805.1). Classification (GTDB taxonomy): domain Bacteria; phylum Actinomycetota; class Actinomycetes; order Actinomycetales; family Microbacteriaceae; genus Pseudolysinimonas_A. The sequence continues at coordinate 42,561 of NZ_JBASCU010000017.1, read as the reverse complement.
GACTGCGGGAAGATCTGCCGGTGTTCGCGCCGGCCGCTCGCGACGGGGATCCCGGTGTGGTCGAACAGGATCGCCCGCGTGCTGGTGGTGCCCTGATCGATCGCGACGACGTACCTCGACATGCCACAACGGTACGCCGCACGGCGCGTGTCGCTCGTAACCGATCGCCTCGCGGGCATGACCGACGTCGAAGCCGGCCCGCACTGGAAGCGCGACGTCGGGGTTTCCTGACCGGGCAGACCGTGTCGATGTTCGGCTCGATGCTCGTGCCCCAGGCGGTCGTCTCGATCTTCGGCGGGGGGTGGGCCGACCGGCTCAACCGCAAGATGCTCATCATCGTCGCAGACGCGGCGATCGCGGCGTCGAGGCTCGGGCTCGCGCTCTTCATGCTCTCGGGTGTCGACTCCTTGCTCCTGTTCGGCGTCATCTCTCGATCTGGGGCGGCACGAAGAACAAGGTGCTGATGATCATCGCGTCGTCGGTGGTGTTCGGGGTGCTCTCGGTCGCCCTGGGCCTGTCGACGAACCTGTAGCTGTTCTTCGGATTCATGTTCCTGGTCGGGCTGGCCGTGCCGTTCTTCTCGACGCCCGCGATGACCCTGCTGCAGTTGCGCGTCGAACCGGAGCGCCAGGGTCGCGTGTTCGGGTTCGTCGGCATCGTGATGGCGGTGTCGATGCCGATCGGAATGGTGGTGTTCGGTCCGCTCGCCGACGTGATGCCGGTCGAGACGCTGCTGGTGGTGGCAGGCATCATCACGTTCGTGGTCGTGCTGATCGCGGTCTTCGTGCCCGCGGCCCGCCAGGCGATCAGGGAGGGCAGTACCGAGACGCCGGAGGGCGAAGAGCCCGTCATGCCCGAGCCAGGTAAACCCCGAGTTTCACCAAGAGCCGGGCGCGTAGTCCTTCAAGAAGACGCCGAACAGGTCCTCGCCGGCTTCGCCGCGCACGATCGGGTCGTAGACCCGCGCGGCGCCGTCGACGAGGTCGAGCGGAGCGTGGAAGCCCTCTTCGGCGAGCCGCACCTTCGTCGGGTGGGGGCGTTCGTCGGTGATCCAGCCGGTGTCGACGCTCGTCATGAGGATGCCGTCGGTCTCGAACATTTCTCGGGAACTCGTCCGGGTCAGCATGTTGACGGCCGCTTTCGCCATGTTGGTGTGCGGATGCCCCGGTCCCTTGTAGCCCCGGCCGAAGACGCCCTCCATTGCGCTGACGTTGACGATGTAGGTGCGCCGGGCGGGGGAGGCGGCGAGCGAGGCGCGCAGCTTCGAGATGAGGATGAACGGGGCCGTCTCGTTCGCCAGCTGCACTTCGAGCAGCTCGAGCGGGTCGACGGCGTCGACGCTCTGCGTCCAGGAGTTGATCGACTCGAGGTCGGGCAGCAGACCGCCCGCGTCGATCGCGGTGCCGGCGGCGAGTCGCTCGAGCGAGGACGATCCCGGCGCCATCGCGGCTTCGGTGAGCTCGTCGGCTTTGGCTGCGGCCGCCGCGAGGATCGGATGCGCGGCCACCGAGCGGGCGAGGGCCTGCGGGTGCGCGTCGTTGGTGTGACCGAAGGTCTCCATCTCGGGAAGCGGGCCGTCGGGGAGCGGGGCGAGCTCGGCATCCACGAGTCGCGAATAGGCACCGGGGGAGCGGCGCACCGTCTGCGCGGCGTTGTTGATGAGGATGTCGAGCGGGCCCTGCTCGGCGACGGACTCGGCGAGCGCGATCACCTGGGCCGGGTCGCGGAGGTCGATGCCGACGACACGCAACCGATCGATCCAGTCGGGGGAGTCGGGGAGGCTCGTGAAGCGCCGTACCGCGTCGCGGGGGAATCGCGTCGTGATGGTGGTGTGCGCCCCATCCCGCAGCAAGCGAAGCGCGATGTACATGCCGATCTTCGCGCGGCCGCCGGTGAGCAGGGCGCGCTTCCCGGTGAGGTCGGTGCGGGCGTCGCGTTTGGTGTGACTCATCGCCGCGCAGGTCGGGCAGAGCTGGTGGTAGAACGCGTCGACGACCGTGTAGTCCTGCTTGCAGATGTAGCAGGGCCGCGGCTTGATGAACACGCCAGCGACCGCGTTGGTCGCCGCCCCCGAGATCGGGATGCCGCGCGTCTCGTCGTCGATCCGGTCCGGCGCTCCCGTGGCGGTCGCGGCGACGACGGCCTTGTCGGCTTCGGCGACCTGCGCGCGCAGTTCGAGCCGACGCTCCCGCTTGACCGCTTTGAACATCGCGGCGGTGGCGCGACGGACCGCGACGAAGTCGGGATCGGCGGGATCCACGCCGGGCATCGCCGCGAGAACGCGGAGGGTGGCCTCGAGATCCGCCGGGTCGATGCCGGTGCGGGAACGGGGGTGGTCGGAGGGCACGGGTGATTCTCTCACCACCCTGGATCGCGCGCCGCCCGACGGGCTCGGAGTCGCTCGGGCGCGTGCCTCGTCGACCACACCCTCGTTGGCGAGAACGACTAAACTCGCACACACATCATCGTCGCCCTGCCGGGGTCCCGACCGAGGCGGCCGAGGTCCCGCGACCAGTGTGTTTCGTGGCGCGGGGCCGCGATGTCCGCCGGAATTCGAGATAGAGCCAAGACGATGACCAATCACCACAAGCCGGGCAACTGGCAGCCAGGGGCGTCCTTCCAGCGGCGACCGGCGGCTTCTGCCACGAAGTCTTCCGCCACGAAGGTTGAGCCGAGCCACCCGGCACCTCCGCTGCCGGATCCAGATCGCGGCAGCGACGCCGCGCCGACCAACGCGTTGCGGGTTTCCGCGTTCAACTGCGATGCGTTGGCAGAGGTCAAACCGCATGCGTTGGGACTGACGTATGAGTTTCTCGCCGCGCCTGAGGGCGATCCGTATTCGGTGACCATCGCGTTCGAGGGGCGCCGCACCGGCGTCAAACACCAACCCCGTCCCGGTGACCGGTTCACCCTCTCCACGACCGTGGAGAAGGTGCTGCCCGGGAGCGGGCGGGTCGCGGTCACCACTCGAGTACCCGATGTGACCCCCGGTTCGTGGCATGTGGTGGCGCGCCCTTCGGTACACCCCATCGGATCCGATCGCAAGCCCTCCGGCGGTGCGCGCCCGGTGCTACCACGTCTGGCGGGGGGCTCCGCCGAGGGCTCGACCGGCTGGGCGCCGGTGATCGCCCAGAAGGCCCCGGGGGTGGTGCTGGGCTCCTGGGCCGCGCTGGTAGGTCTGGGGGCGGGGGTCGGGCTGATCGTCCAGGCGATTCTCGCCGGCCTCCTGGGGCTCCCTGTGTTCGGTGTCTTTCTGGTGTCGGTGTTGGCGAGCCTGATCGGGCTGGTCGGCGCGAAGGTCTACTACCTGGCCGTGTACCCGGCCGCTCGACGACAGCCGCTCAACGGCGGTGGGATGTGCATCCAAGGGTTCGTCATCGGTGCCGCTGTCGGATTGATCGTCGGGGCGTTGGCCGTCGGCGTCGGGATCGGTTCGCTGCTCGACATCACCGCGCCGCCGCTGATGTTCGGAATGATGATCGGGCGCTTCGGGTGCTTCTTCAGCGGATGCTGCGTGGGCCGGCCGACGGCGTCGCGTTGGGGTCTGTGGTCCTCGGACCGACGGCTGGGAGTGCGCCGGATCCCCACACAGTTGTTCGAGTCTGCGCTGGCGGCCACCGTCGGCGTGATCGCGCTGGTCGTACTGGTCACGGCCGGGCTCCCGGAGCTGGGCGGCACCATCTTCGTCGGAGCACTGGCCGCCTACGTCGGGGGTCGTCAGTTGCTGTTGCCGCTGCGTGCCGAGTCCAGCAAGACCCGGCACGGCCGGGCGATCACGCTCGCCGGCGCGGCAACTGTTCTGCTAGCCGCCATCGTTGTTGCGATCATCACGTACGCGAGCTGAGGTCGGGACCGGGACATCGACCGTGCCGGCTCGGGCGTCGGCGAATCGTCCTACCGCCCTTCGGGCGGGAGGACGCGGGCCTGATCCTGGCGGCTGTCTCGACGGCCGACAACGGAAGGCCAAATGCCGAGGCGGGTACCACGGGGGACCGTGCGCGACGCGTGCCGATGCCGGGACTTTCGACACTTGCTCTCCACGCCCGGAGGGGGCGGAATGGTCATGCCGGTCGGGCATTTGCCAAGCCGAAGAGACGGATCGCAAGAAGGGGGCCATGAGCGCGGACGGGACGAGGCCCTCAACAGGGCACCGATGGATGGGGCTGTCCGCGATCGCGATCGCGATCTTCCTCGCGGTAGAGGCTGTGACCAAACTCACGATGGGCGCGCGCCCGGAACTCGATGACTCCCTGGCGCTCGTCGAATACATCCGGGAAAGGTCGACGCAAACCTTCATCGTGATTCTCGCTGACACCTTCTTGTTGGCGTTTCTCATCGTGTTTCTGGCATGCTTCCAACACCTCGTCACGGCTTCGCGGCCCGACCTCGCGTGGGTTGCTCAGATCACTTTTGGCGCTGGGCTCGTCTTCGTCGCTGTGACCCTGGTGGGCGATTCGATGGAGGGCGGGGCAGCGCTCGATGTCATCGCGCTAGAGCCCGACCCTTCTGTCATCCGTGCGCTGATCGTCGGGCAGAGCATCATGTTCGGCTCCACAGGGGCTGTTCTCTTGGCGCTCGTTTCGGCAACCGCGGCCTATCTGACCTTTGCGTCGGGCGCCCTCCGGAGATGGACGGGGATCCTTGCCACACTGACGGCGGCCGCAAATCTTGCCCTGGCTGTCCTCGGCTTCGGTGGTACCTCGCCGAGCAGCTTCTTTGCGTCGGGGGGCATCGGCAACGCCCTCCTCGGGATCTTTCCGTGGTTGGTCTGGGTGTTCTGCGCGGGTGTGACGACTCTGCGTGGGCATGGAACTGATGTCGGGCATCTCGCCGACCCACCGTCGTCGGTCGGGGGTGAGAGCGATGCGCACCGGTGACGACGCGCCCGGGGGTGCCATTGTCGATGGGTGCTCGGTTCGGCACCCGCGGTCGATTTGACGTTCCTCGGCTCTTCGGACATTCGGTGGGCCGAAGGAGCTGGTGCTTCGGTGCAAGTGACCAATCCCGGGTCGCTCGGCCGCGGTGATCGTCCCAGTGGGTGGCAGCGTGTTGGACGGACTGATCGCGTGGGAGGCGCATTCGGCTCACACCGACTGGGAGGGGTTGCGGTCAGTCAAGCGGGTGGTGTCTCCACCACAAACTGACATAATGCTGCTTATCGGAGACTGAGATTCGCTGGGAAACGGGACGGCTCAGCCGACGGCTCGCTTCACGAGCGCCGTGATCGCGTTCTCGTGTTCGGGTGTCATCTCCAGCAGTGCCCAGGCGGTCGGCCACATCGTGCCGTCATCGAGTTTGGCGGGTTGTTCGAACGCGAACGTGCCGTAGCGAACCTTGAACTTCGAGGCGGGCTGGAAAAAGCAGACGATCTTGCCGTCGTCGTTCGCCCAACCCGGCATGCCGTAGTAGGTCTTCGGCACGAGCGTCGGGGCCGCTTCGGAGATGATCTCGTGAAGACGGGTGGCAAGTTTCTGATCGGAGCCGTCGAGTTTCGAGATCGCGGCCAGCACGTCTTTCAGGCCGGCTTCACGCTTGTCGGCGGCTTTGGATTGGGCACGCAATTCGGCGGCGCGCTCTTTCACGGCGGCGCGTTCCGCGGCACTCAACCCGTCTGAGGTCGTCTTCTCGGCCATGTTGAATCCCTTCGTTGCCCGGGCATCCACCCGACTCCCCCACGATAGGCAGGGTGCGGTCGGGTCGCTTCTTCGGATCTGCTCGATCAATCCGGTCGGCGGGGATGCTCAGAATCCGCCCCTGCAACACCACGGTCACCGACTTCCACTAGGTGGGAACGAAGGATTGACAACGTGCCCGGTCCCTTAGCGTCATCGAATACTGCGACCGGGGGCTGAACGACTCGGACAGATGTTGTGATTCCAACAGCCTCCCTTTCACCGTAGGATCGTCTACGAGATTGTCGCCAATATTGTCGGCTACTCCGGATCTTTCCCGCGACGCTGGGTGAAACCGAGGTGGCTGACCCGCACGACGGAGCGCGAGGAGGCCTTCATGGGTAGTCGACTGACACTTGAGAACGTCAGCCTGCTATTCGGTGGGGTGCATGTACTCGAAGAAGTGAGCTTCGTTGTCGAGCCAGGTTCGGTCGTCGGTCTCGTTGGCCCGAATGGCGCCGGTAAGACGAGCCTCTTCAACTGCATCTCGGGTCACTATCGGGCGAGCGCGGGCTCGATCCGGATTGACGATTCCGAGGTGCTCGGTCTCGAACCGGCCAAGCTAGCCAAGCATGGGCTCGCCCGAACCTTCCAGCATCCCGCGCTCCGACTTGAGGCGACGGTGCTCGACAACGTCTTGCTTGGCGCCCACACCCGGTCCCCCGGCACTCCGATGGCGTGGGCACTCAGGATGCCGGGCACCGTGCGCGCGGAGCACGCACTGCGTGCGGAAGCGCTCGAGCGCCTCGATCGCGTCGGCCTGGGCTGGGCGGCCGACATCGCCGCCGACGAACTCAGCCACGGGCTCCACAAGTCGATCGAGCTCGCTCGCGCACTCATGCTCCATCCGACACTGCTCCTTCTCGACGAACCCGCGGCGGGCCTCAGCCACGGCGAGGTCGATCAGTTCATCTCGAACCTGAAGTCTTTGCGCACCGAAGAGATCACGGTCATCGTCGTTGAGCACAACATGTCGGTCATTTCCCAGGTGACCGACCAGGTCGTGGTGCTCGATCACGGCAAGAAGCTCATGGAGGGCACGGCAGCGGCCGCGCAATCCGATCCTCGAGTCATCGAGGCGTACTTGGGGGCTCCCGATGCTGCTTGAGCTTTCGCACGTCGCCGCCGCGTACGGTCCGGTTCAGGTCATCGAAGACGTCTCGCTTACGGTTCCCGAGGGTGGCGCGGTCGGGATTCTCGGTGCCAACGGTGCCGGGAAGACGACGACGCTGCGCGCCATCAGCGGCACCGTGCGCGTGCCGCGCGGGTCGATTCAGTTCGAAGGCCGTGACATCCGCGGCAAACGACCCGAAGAGGTCGCGGCGCTCGGGATCGCGCACGTTCCCGAGGGTCGCGGAACGCTGGGCAACCTCACCGTGCAAGAGAACCTGCGCGTCGGTGCGTATCTGCGTAAGGATCGCGCCGGCATCGAGTCGGACATCGCCTTCATTCGAGAACTTTTCCCGCATCTCGCACGCCGCTACGCCTCGAATGGATCGGCGCTCTCCGGAGGCGAGCAGCAGATGCTGGCGATCGGTCGAGCGTTCATGGCGCGGCCTAAGCTCCTCGTTCTCGACGAGCCGTCGCTCGGCCTCGCACCTTCGACCGCGCGCGACGTGTACGCGGCCATCTCGCGGCTTCGCACCGAGACCGGCATTTCGATGCTGGTCGTCGAGCAGAACGCGAACCTCGCCTTCTCGGTCGTCGAGAGCGCGGTCGTCCTCGAGACCGGACGGAGCGTCCTGAGCGGCGCGACTGCCGAGCTCCGCGGCAACGACGAGATCCGTAGAGCGTACCTAGGAGGCTGAGAGATGAACGAATTCGGCACCTTCGTCCAGCTCGTCGTCGACGGGTTGGCCCAGGGCTCGCTCTACGCAGCCCTCGCTCTCGCTCTGATCCTGGTTCATCAGGCGACCGGGCTGATCAACTTCGCACAAGGTGGCATGGCTGTGCTCGGCTCCTACATCGGGATGACGGTCGGAAGCCTGGTGGCGCCGGCGAACCCGTTCGCCGGGGTGCTGCTCGGGGTCATCGTCGCCGTCGTCGCGTCGTTCGGCATCGGTGCCTTCATCGAACGGTTCGTGATGCGGCGTTTCCAGAACGGCGAGGAAGACACCAAAGTCGTCGCGACGATCGGGCTCCTCACCCTCATCACCGGGCTGATCGGCATCGTGTGGAGCTACAACTTCATCCCGTATCCGTTCTTCTTCAACACCAGCGCGAGTTTCATGGTCGGCGGCATCGCGATCAGCGTGTGGTCGCTCACCACGTTCCTCACCATCGTCGCGCTCATGGTCATCCTCCAGCTGCTCTTCACGAAGACGAAGCTGGGTCTCGGTCTCCGCGCAGTAGCCGACAATGCGTCGTCGGCTGCGCTCTCCGGCGTCAAGGTGGGCGGGATGCTCATGGTCGGCTGGGGCCTCGCGGCGGCGCTCGGCACGATCGCCGGCATCCTGCTGGCGGCGAAGGCGCAGCTCAACCCCGGCAACTTCGACGCGATTCTCGTCTACGCGCTCGCGGCGGTCATCATCGGGGGCTTGAGCTCTCCGATCGGCGCCGTCGCGGCGGCAATGGGGATCGCCGTGCTGGAGAACCTCGCAGGAACCTACGTGCCGTGGATCGGTCACGACCTCAAGATCGCGGTGCCGTTCATCCTGTTGTTCGTCATCCTCATCCTGAGACCACAGGGGCTCTTCGGCCGCAAGGTGGTGGTGCGGGTATGAAGAACGTGCGCGCACTTCTCGACAAGACCGGGGTGCGGTGGGCGATCGGAGCGGTCATCGCTGTCGTGCTGCTCGTGCTGCCGCTCATGGCGACCGAATTCTCCAACCAGACCGTGACCCGGATCGCGGTCTTCGCGGTCGCGGTGCTCGGCCTCAATATCGTGATGGGCTACACCGGGCAGGTGTCGCTGGGCCACGTCTTCTTCGTCGGTGTCGGCGCTTACTGCGCGATCATCCCCATTCGCGCCTGGTGGGGCGGGCCGCTCGCCGAGGGTTCGATCGCCATCGGTTTTGTGCTGGCAATCATCATCCCCGGGGTCATGGGGCTTGTCGTCGCACTGGTGGCGGTCCGACTGCGCGGTCTCGCCTTGGCCATGGTTACCATCGCGCTGCCGATCATCGGGGTGCCCCTCGCCAAGCGACTCTCGGATCTGACGGGTGGCAACGAAGGCATCTCGATTCGTCGACTCGACTATCTCGCCTCCGACGGGCAGACCTACAAGGGCAACCCCTTCGCGGCACCGAGCTGGACCGGTCTCGATGATGACCAGTGGCAGTACTACCTGGTCATGATCATCGCCGCCATGCTCTTCGCCCTCGCGTTCTTCCTCGTTCGAGGCAAATACGGCCGCGCGTTCGCGATTGTCAAAGAGAACGAGGCCGTCGCGGCGTCGATGGGCATCTCGCCGTATCGCTACAAAGTGCTCGCCTTCACGATCGCGTCAATGTTCGGCGGTGCAGCCGGGTTCCTCTATGTCGTCGCGCTCCAATACACCTCGAGCGAGACGCTGTCATTCGGGCACTCGATCGAACTCGTCATCGCGTCGATCGTCGGAGGCGCCGGCAGCATCGTCGGAGCGATCCTCGGCGGCATCATCTACGTACTCGTGCCGCAAGTCACGAACACGATCAGTCCCGGAAGCACCACGGTCGTGCAGGGCATCGTCATCCTGCTCGTTCTCTTCCTGCTTCCGGGCGGTCTCGCCAGTCTTCCCCGCGCCATCCTGCGTCGAGTTCGACGCGGGCGCGGCGGGCACAACGTCGGCTCCAGCACCGCTGAAGCGACAACAGAAACACCGAGTGAACCAACCCCTCGAAGGAGAGGCACCACATGAAAACCACAGTGAATCGCAAGCGCACGCTCGCGATCGTCGCGTCGGCAGGTGTGCTGGCGCTGGCGCTGGCCGGCTGCGCACGCGGCGGAGAAGCTCCATCCGACGGTGGAGACGCCGTGTCCCCGGGTATCACCGATGACAGCCTGGTGTTCGGCATCTCGACGCCGCTCACCGGCACGACGGCCGGACCCGGCAACTGCACCGCCGATGGCGCGATCGCCTACTTCGGGATGCGCAACGCCGAGGGCGGCATCACGTTCGGCGACGGCAAGACCCGGACGGTCGAGATTCGTACCTACGACGACGAATACAACCCGGAAAAGTCTGCCGCGAACTTCCAGCAGATGGTCGCAGATGAAGTCTTCGCCGCGGGAATCGGCCTCGGCACCCCGACGAACCGTGCCTGGCGCGACGCCGCCGCCGAAGAAGCCTTTCCGCAGGTGCTCGTCATGACCGGTGACCCGGTCTTCAGTAACCGCGAAGACGGCTACCTGACGCTCGGGCTCGTACCGACGTACCTGCAAGAGGGTGCTGCGTTCGGCGAGGCTCTCGTCGCCGATGGCCAGCCTCACAAGATCGCCGTTCTGTACCAGAACGACGACTACGGCAAGGGCTACCTGCAGGGCCTGAAGGACGCGATCGAAGGCGAAGACAACATCGAGATCGTCAAGGAGCTCAGCTATGAGCCCACCGCAACGAGCCTCGAAGGTCAGATCACCGAGCTTTACGCCACGGGAGCCGACGTGCTCTTCCACGCTGTTGCGATCACGCCTCTTGCGATCGCCGATCTCCAGAAGGTCGCAGCGCTCGGCTGGAAGCCCATCGTGTTCCTGCCGTCGAACACCGCATCGCCTGGTGGCATCCTCACTCCTGCCGGCGTGACCGGTGACACCTTCGCCGGTGTCTACGCAGCCGGGTTCGCCCAGGCCGCCGCCGCTCCGCCGTTCGCGGAGTCGGAGGCTGGCGCGGTCTACTTCGACGCGATCGCCGAGTACGTGACCGGGCACGAGCAGGACGGCAAGGCGTTCCCGCACTGCGTGTGGTCGTGGATGGCTGGCGAGATCCTCGAGGAAGCCTTTACGAAGATGACCGAGCCGACGCGAGAGTCGTTCTACGAAGCGCTGACGTCGATCAGCAACCTCGAGACCGACTTCTCGTTCGGTCCGATCGACACGACCGTCGACGGCGCTCCGGCGGTGCAGACGGTCATCCTTCAGAAGTTCAACGGAGCCGGATACTCCAACGTGGAAGTGGTCGGCTGATCACCTTCTGACAGTTGAGGCCCGGTCCGCCAATGGGGCCGGGCCTCAGCCATTCCCGGGGGCGTCGTACCCCGTGTCGGCAGATCCGTCCAACGTCACGGGATGGGAAGAATCACGTTCGACACCGCGACGACCATCAATGGCTTCATCGCCGACGAGCGCAACTCCCTTGCCTGGCTGTTTGCCGTCGAGGATGGTGAGCATCCCGATGAGGGGCTGTTCCCGTCAGGTGCCTCGGTGCTAGTCGAGGGCTCGACGACCTACGAGTGACTGCTCGACGAGTCTGACATCCTCGCGCATCCCGAAAAGTGGAGCGAGTTCCACGGCGATTCGCCCGACGTTCGTGTTCACGACTCGCGAGCTGCCTGTGCCGACCGGGGCCGACATCCGCTTCGCCAGCGGTTCGGTCGCCGAGGCCCTGCCGGCGATTCGAGAGGCTGCGGGCGACGGCGACATCTGGGTCGTCGGCGGAGGCGACCTGGCGGGACAGTTCCTGGATGCCGGGCACTCGACGAGATCGCACTGTCGGTGGCGCCGGTCGCCCTCGGCGGGGGCGCTCCCCTGTTCCCGCGACGGGTCGAGTCCGATCGCCTTCGGCTGATCTCAGCCGAAAAGGTCGGCCAGTTCGCCCGACTCGTCTATACGGTCACGTCGGGGGCGGTCACGCCAGGCACGACGGCAACTGCCGACGGATGAGGTCGATCAGCTCCCGCGGCTCGAACGGTGGGCGCTCGGCCAGCAGCTCCCCCAGGGTCCACCAGCGGTGTTCGGTGACGTCGACACGCTCGTCGTCGGTCCAGTTCGCATCGGACGGGTCGAAGGCGTCCACGACGGCCGTGTAGAACTCGGCGTGACCGGTGTCGTGGTCGGCCGAGTCCCATTCGACATCGAAGTCGTGTGACCACACCGGCCCGGTCAGGGTCTCGAGGCGCAACCCGGTCTCTTCTTCGAGTTCTCGCACCGCCGCCTGTAGGTGCGTCTCTCCGGGGTCCACTCCCCCGCCCGGCGTGATCCACCGCGGGAGACGCGACGAGTCCGGCGCCGCCGTGAGGAACAACAGCACGCGGTCATCGCGGTCGAACAGCAGCACCCGGGAGGTGAGCCGATGTGCGTGGATGTTGGGCACGACGCTACCGGTGCGGGTTCAAGAAGCCGCTCACATCGCCCACGTAGCGGATGCGGCCCTCCGGCAGCGGGTCGACGGCGGCGCGCGCGACCTCGGACGCGAACTCGCTCACCGTGTAGAGGCGGCCGGCGTCCTCGCGGCGGGCGTCGATCGCGCCCGGTCGCGCCCGGTCGAGCAGGGTCGCCGTGATGGTGCCCTCGATCATGTCGCCCGAGACGACGACGAAGCCGACGCCGGCGGCATCCAGCGCGGGGATGCGCTCGCGCAGGGCGTCTTCACCGGCGCGCTTGCTCTCCGCCACCTTCTGGTACTCCGGCATCGTCGGAACGGTGTGGATGAAGTGGGCCTGGTGGCTCGTGACGAACACGACCCGTGCGCCGTCGCCGAGCAACGGCAGCGCGGTCTCAAGGGCGCGCACCTGGGCGTCGCGATTGAGCTGCAGCGCGTAGTCCTCAGCCATGCCGCCCTCCATGCCGCCGGAGGCGTTGAGGACGAGGATGTCGAGGCCGCCCCAGGCGTCGCCCACGGTCCGGAACATCGCCTCGACCGATGCGGCCTCGGTGAGGTCGCCGCCGATCGCGATCGCCTCGCCGCCGGCATCCGCGATCTCGGCGACGAGCTTCAGCGCTCGCGCCTCCTTGTTGCGGTAGTTGATCGCGACCTTCGCGCCGGCCGCAGCCAGGTACCGGGCCGTGTCGGCGCCGATCCCGCGGGACGATCCGGTGACGAGGGCGCGCTTTCCAGAGAGGGATCCGGCGGGCAGGACGGGGTCGATACTCACGGTCATCGAGACTAGCCGGTCTGCTAGTTTCGACACATGTCGGAGCTCCTGGTCGAGTGGGGTTGGGTCCTCTGGCTCGCCCTCGTTCTGGTCTTCGTGATCATCGAGGTCTTCACCCTCGACTTCACGTTTCTCATGCTCGCCGGCGGAAGTCTCGGTGGTCTGGTGGCCGGCTTCTTCCCAGCCCCGATCTGGGCGCAGGTCGTGATCGCCGGTGTTCTGGCGCTGCTGCTGCTCTTCGTGGTACGCCCCCCGCTCTTGCGCGCATTCCGAAAGGGCGGTGATCCGACCCTGAGCAACGTCGCGGCCCTGCCGGGTCTCACGGGCACCGTCGTCAAAGACTTCGCCGACGCGCGCGGCCAGGTGAAACTCGCCAACGGCGAAACCTGGACCTCCCGCCTCGCCGACGGACTCGATGGCGAGCTCGTCGAAGGCGAGCGCGTCGTCGTCACCGCCATCGAAGGCGCGACCGCCGTGGTCGTTCCCGCGTCGGCACCCCAAAAAGAAGGACTGGTTCCATGAGCGATGCCGACATCTTCAGCACGGTGATCCTGTGGATCGTCGTCGCGGTCGTGATCATCTTCGTGTTCACGATCATCGCGCGGTCGATCCGCATCATCCCTCAGGCGTATGCCGGCATCGTCGAGCGGCTCGGCAGATATCACAAGACCCTCTCCCCGGGCCTGAACATCCTCGTGCCCTTCATCGACCGGCTTCGCCCGCTCGTCGACATGCGCGAACAGGTTGTCTCATTCCCCCCGCAGCCCGTGATCACCGAAGACAACCTGGTCGTCTCGATCGACACCGTCGTCTTCTTCCAGGTGAACGACGCCCGTGCCGCGACTTACGAGATCGCGAACTATCTCGGCGCGGTCGAGCAGCTCACCACCACCACCCTTCGTAATGTCGTTGGTGGCCTGAACCTCGAGGAAGCGCTCACCTCCCGCGACAACATCAACACGCAGTTGCGCGTCGTCCTCGACGAGTCGACGGGCAAGTGGGGTATCCGTGTCGGACGCGTCGAGCTGAAGGCGATCGACCCGCCTGTGAGCATTCAGGATTCGATGGAGAAGCAGATGCGCGCCGAGCGGGACCGCCGCGCCGTCATCCTCACCGCCGAAGGCACGAAACAGTCGCAGATCCTCGAGGCCGAAGGAGCGCGCCAGTCGGAGATCCTCCGCGCTGAGGGTGACGCCAAGGCGCAGGTGCTGCGCGCACAGGGTGAAGCCGAAGCGATCACGACGGTATTCGGCGCCATCCACGCCGGCAACCCCGACAGCAAGCTTCTCGCCTACCAGTACCTGCAGACGCTTCCGAAGATCGCCGACGGTGAATCCAACAAGCTGTGGATCATTCCGAGCGAACTCACCGAGGCACTGAAGGGGATCACGCCGGGTTTCTTCGCGCCTCGTGACACCCCCTCAGCCAAATAGCGGGTTCTTCACCCCCGCTCCCCCGCGGGTGCTCGCCCACCGCGGGCTCGCGCTCGAGGCACCTGAGAACACCCTGCTCGCGTTCGCCAAGGCGCTCGCGGTCGGGGTGACGCACCTTGAGACTGACGTGCACGGCTCCGCGGATGGCGTGGCGATGATCAGTCACGACCCCGACCTGACGAGGCTCGCCGGACGCAAGGTGCGGGTCGGCCAGTTGACGTCGCACGAGTTGCGCCGCATCCCACTCGGCGAGGGACAAGGATTCTGTTCGCTCGCCGAGGCACTGGACGCCTTCCCGACCGCGCGCTTCAACATCGACATCAAGTCGACGGATGCCGTCGCGCCGACCGTCGCCGCGATCCGGGATTCGGGCGCAACCGATCGGGTGCTGGTCGGATCGTTCAGCCCCGTCCGGCGATTGGCGGTCGTTCGCGCCCTGCCCGGCGTCGCCACGTCGATCTCGTCGCGCGGTGCCGTCGCCGCCGTCAGCGCGGCGCGCAGCCCCGGTAGCCTGCCGGTGCTGCGGCGCATCCTGAGGAACGTGCACGCCGTGCAGCTCCCGCTCTCGATCCTGCGGATGTCGACGATGACGCCGCGCACGATCGCCGCGTTCCACGCGGCCGGCGTCGAGGTGCACGCCTGGACCGTCAACGACGAACCGTCGATGGTGCGGCTGCTCGACCTCGGTGTCGACGGGCTCGTGAGTGATCGAGCCGATCTCGCGATTTCTCTCCTCAGGCGGCGTTCCGGACGTCGTTTCTGAGGCCTTCTCGCGACCCCCTTCGCATCCGACCGACAACGGCTGTGAATGCACTGGGAACAGGTGTGCGTGGGGATCGCTGACGCCAGCCTGTCGTTATACCTGTCACGGGTGTTGTTCCACCGAACGCGCGCCCCTGACTTGAGCCACACAGGAACAGGAAGAAGGCCACACGATGGCAGAACGAAACCTGCGGGGCATGCGACTCGGATCGCAGAGCCTCCAGAGCGAAGAGGGCGTCGAGTTCGTCTCGCGCCGCAAGAGCCTCTACCGTACGGATGACGGCTCTACGTTCGAGGTGACGTTCGCCTTCGATGCCGAGATCCCGGAGACCTGGGAGTCGCCGCGCAGCGGTCAAGAGGGTCGCCTTGTCGCCGAAGATGGCACGCTCGTCGAGACCGAGACGGTCGAGACCAAGGCTCCCCGCACGCACTGGGACATGCTGCTCGAACGACGCACACGCCCGGAGCTCGAGGAACTGTTGCAGGAACGCCTCGCACTGCTCCGCGCCCGCCGCGGCGAAGAGGCGTCGAAGAACTCGAAGAAGAAGTCGGCTTAGCGAGTCATTTAGCGGGTCAGCGTCGGGCTCGGCGTCCCCGCACACCGACGCCGGCGATCAGCAGCCCCGCGAGGCCGATGATCGCAGCGAGCCACTCGAGCTGGCGGCCCACCACCACCGCAGGCGTCACTGTGGTGAGCAACGGTACGTCAGCGACCATCACCCCCGGTTCGTACCAGGGCAACTGCTGGTCGATCGTTCCGTCCGGCAATACGATCGCGCTCGTGCCGACCGTCGAGATGTTCACCACGGTGCGCGCGGTCTCGATCGCCCGGATGCGCGCGATCGCGAGCTGCTGAACGCTCTCGTCAGTTCGTCCGAAGTCGGCGTTGTTCGTCTCGGCGAAGACGATCTGGGCGCCCTGTTCGACCATCTCGGTCAGCAGCTGATCGTCGACGATGTCGAAGCAGATGGCGTTGCCCACGATCACGCCGTCGCCGAGGTCGAACACCGAGTCGGTCGTGCCCGGCGTGTATTCGCGCTGGATGAGGTCGATGAGGTCGGGAGCGAACTGGCGCCAGAAGGCGCGATCGGGGACATATTCGCCGAACGGCACGGGATGCTTCTTGTCGTAGTAGTCGAGCACTCTCGACTCCGGTGAGCCCTCGCCGGCCTGCCAGAGCATGACGGTGTTGAAGTACTCGGGCACCGGCTCACCGTTCGCATCGACCTTGTCGAGTTGACGGGTGGTGATCGCGCCACCGATCAGCGGCGCATCGGCGCGGCGCGACACCTCGTCCCAGAGGTCGGCCGCCCAGGGGTAGGCCAGGGGGTTCGCGTCCGACGCCCCTTCCGGCCAGACGACGACGTCCACGTCTTGGCTGTAAAGCGGTTCCGTGGCCGCAACCTGCGCGATGAGGTTGTCGCCGAACGCGTCGGGAGGGTCGAAGTATCCGGCCTTGGTCGCTCCCTGTACCGCGCCGACACGCAGGGTCGGCGTGTTCGCCGGCGACGTCCCCGGCAACGCGGTCCACGGCGGGATGACCACGAGCACCAGAGCGCCGACCGTCACCAGCGCGCCGAGTGCCACGCTCTGTCGCGGGTTCCGGATCGCCTCCTGCGCGGCAGCGACGGCCATCGCGACGACGAACACCATCGCGAACGACACCCCCGAGACCCCCACCCAGGCGAACAGCGGCGCGATCGGGCTGTCGGACTGTGAGAACGCAACCCGCCCCCACGAGAACCCGCCGTAGGGCCAGACGCTCGCGATCGCCTCGCGCGCCGTCCAGAGGCCGGCCACGACCGCCGGCACCAGCAGCAGGCGGGCCTTCGCGCCGCCCCACACCCGCGGGACCCACCGATAGGTGAGTGCGATGAGGGCCGCCGCGGCGCCGTTCCACAATGTCATGACCCCGGCCAGGGCCGACCACGGCAACACGCCGAGGAACTCCGACGCCCACTCGATGTGCGGCCAGTAGAAGGTCCCGCCGAAGACGAGCCCGACGAGGATCGCCGCCCCGATCCGGCGCCCCTGCATCGCGATCAGGGCGAGTGCGATGGCCGGAAACGCGGTGAACCACCAGCCCTTGTCGGGAAACGCGGTGTCGAGCAGCAGCCCTGCACCGGCAGCGACGACGAGCGCCGGCAGCAGTGGCAAGGTCGCCGGTTGGGGGGCACCGCGAAGCGACGGCCCGGCCGCGCGGTCGGGAGCGAGGTTGGTCATCACGAGAGCCCAGAGTAGTCGACGATGCCTCGGCGGATGCTGTCGATGGCCTGACGTGCGCGTCGCCCCACGGGACCGTCGGCGACGAGCGAGATCTGATCCAACAGATCGACGGCTTGCTTCATCCAGCGTACGAAGTCGCCGGCGGCGAGTTCGGCATCCCGGAGCACGAGATCGAGGGCCGCGCCCTGCGCCCACCTCTGCGTGGCGAGCGCCATGCCGGGCGAGGGGGCCGTCCCCTCGGGCAGCCGGTGGGCGAGTTCGAGCGACTGGATCTCCTCCCACACCGCCTCGGTCGCCTCCAGGGCGGCACGGAAGGTCCCGCGCGGAAGCCGCTCGCCGGCATCCGATCCTTCGCGTCGCGGCTCGTAGACCAGACTGCTCGCAAGCGCCGCGAGCCCTGCCGCGTCGAGATCGTCCCACAGGCCGCGGCGCAGGCACTCCGAGACCAGCAGATCGCGTTCGCCGTAGATGCGCATGAGGACCCGGCCGGATGCGGTCACCTCCAGTTCGCCACCGCCGGGCTGTTCGGACGCCGTGAGGTAACCCAACTCGAGGAGCACGTCGGTGACCCGGTCGAAGATCTGTGCCACGGCCCCGGTTCGTCCCGAGATCTGGGACCGCAGCTGATCGGTATCGCGCTTCAGCCGCCACCAGCGTTCGGCCCAGCGCGCATGGGCCTCGCGTTCGGCACAGGCGTGACAGGGGTGCTGCTTCATCCGCTTGCGCAGGTCGGCGATCTGCCGTTGCCGACGGTCCCGGTCGCCGCGCCGCTCGTGCTCTCCCGGCCCTCGACCCTCGGAGCGGGCGTTCTTGCGCTCCAGGTCGGCCAACTCGCGACGGAGCGACGAGTACTCGCGGAAGTCGCCGAGGTGACAGGTCATCGCCTCGGCATAACCGCTGAGCGCCTCCTCCTGCTTGCGCACTCGATGCGCCAGATCGACGACGGCGCGGTCGGCCTGGAACTGGGCGAACGACTGCTCGAGGATCTCGCGGGTGCGGGTGCGCCCGAACTGTTGGATGAGGTTGACCGCCATATTGTAGGTCGGGCGGAACGAGGAGTGCAGCGGGTAGGTGCGCCGGGACGCGAGCGACGCGACGGCGCGCGGGTCGACGCCCCCGGCCCACTGGATGACGGCGTGGCCCTCAACGTCGATGCCGCGGCGACCGGCGCGGCCGGTGAGCTGGGTGTATTCCCCCGGCGTGAGCGGTACCCGGGCTTCGCCGTTGAATTTCTCCAGCTTCTCGATGACCACCGTGCGGGCCGGCATGTTGACGCCCAGTGCCAGGGTCTCGGTGGCGAAGACGACCTTGAGGAGCTTGCGCTGGAACAGCTCCTCGACGATCTCTTTGAAGATCGGCAGCATCCCCGCGTGGTGGGCGGCCAGGCCGCGCTCGAGCCCGTCGAGGAAGCCCCAGTAGCCGAGCACGGCGAGATCGGAGTCGGGAATGGCCCGGCAGCGCTCCTCTACGAGGGCGCGGATCTCGTCGCGTTCCCAGCCCTCGGTGAGTCGGATGCCGCTCCGCGCCACCTGCTCGACGGCCGCGTCACAGCCGACCCGGCTGAACACGAAGAAGATCGCGGGCAGCAGGTTGCGCGACCGCAACAGCTTCACGATGTCACCGCGCCCCATCCGGTCGCCGAACAATCGGGTCGCATCCTCGTTGGTCGAGGAGCCACCGGAGGTGGCGTGTCGAGACCTATGGTCCAACTCGCGTCGTTTGCTTCTTCCGGGCCGTCCGCCGTGGCTGCTCCGGTACCCGCTGTCGGCACGAGACGACGCCCCCGTGAGCCGGGTGAGTTCCGGGTTGACTCGCGCGTCGCTCCCCTCGCCGTGCACGAGCGTCGACGTCTCGAACAGGTCGAGCAGCTTGCTGCGCACCAACACGTGTTGTTCCAGCGGCACGGGGCGCTCTTCCGAGACGATCACGTCAGTGTCGCCGCGCACCGCCTGCAACCAGTCGCCGAACTCCTCGGCGTTCGACACGGTCGCCGAGAGCGACACCATGCGCACGTCCTGCGGCAGGTGGATGATGACCTCCTCCCAGACGGCTCCGCGGAACCGGTCGGCGAGGTAGTGCACCTCGTCCATGACGACGTAGGCGAGGTCGCGCAACAGCGGGCTGTCGGCGTAAAGCATGTTGCGCAGCACCTCGGTCGTCATCACGACGACCCGTGCTTGGCTGTTGATGTTGCTGTCGCCGGTCAGCAGGCCGATCTTGTCGGCACCGTGCTCGGCGGTGAGTTCGGAGAACTTCTGGTTGCTGAGCGCCTTCATCGGCGTCGTGTAGAAGACCTTCGCGCGGTTGTGAGCCAGCGCGAGGTGCACGGCGAACTCCGCGACGATCGTCTTGCCGGCTCCGGTCGGGGCCGCGACGAGCACGCTGCGCCCCGCCTCGAGCGACTGACAGGCCTCGATCTGGAACGGGTCGAGGTCGAATCTCAGACCCTCGCGGAAGTCCTGGAGCCGAGGCGTTCCGCGGCGGGACTTCGCGGCGGCGAAGCGCTCAGCCGGAGTCGACTCGGCAGAAGCGCTCACTCCACCAGGCTAGCTGTCGCCCGGCGGTCGGCGACGCGGTCGTGCCAGACCGAGATGCCGACTGCAGCGAAGTACAGCACCGTCATCGGGATTGCCAACAGCACCATGGAGAGCACGTCGGTGGCGGGGGTCGCGATGGCGGTGAACACCACGATCGCGAGCACCGCCCAGCGCCAGCCCTTCAGGATCGTGATACCGCGGAGGACGCCGACGAAGTTGAGCAACACGAGGAACACCGGCAGCACGAAGGCGACGCCCGCAGCCAGCAGCAACTTGAGCACGAAGTCGAGGTAGGTCTTCGCTTCGAAGAACGTCGTCGCATCCCGGGGGACGAAGCGGAACATCACCTCGACGATGCGGGGTAGTACGAACCAGCCGGCCACGCATCCCGCGAGGAAGAGAGGCACCGCGGTGAGGAAGAAGCCGAGGGTGTAACGCTTCTCGCGCCCGGTGAGGCCCGGCACGAAGAAGGCGAACAGCTGATATAGCCACACCGGGCTCGAGACCACGATGCCTGCGGCGAGGGCCACCTGGAACTGGATGTCGAAGGCGCCGGTGACGTTCGTGAAATTGATCGCGATCTTGTCGGGATCCAGTCCCTGCTCGGCGGCGATCGAGAACACCGGGTCGCTCAGCGCTTTCCACGTCCCCTCGCCGCGCAACAGCGCGGCAGCACCGGGCAGAATCGGTTCGAGGGCGTCTCCGATCCAGGTGAGGTCGTAGATCATCCAGCCGATGACGGTTCCGCCGACGATCGCGAGGGCGGCGCGGGTGAGCCGCTTGCGCAATTCGACGAGGTGTTCGCCGAGCGACATCCGCCCTTCGGGGTTCCGCCGGCGTGGGGCGGCCACTCGGGCTACTTCTTGTCGGCGGGTTGGTCCGACTCGGCCGTCGGGGTCTCGTCGGTGTCGTCCGACTTGATCTCCTTGCGGAAGACCTTCGCCGACTGACCCAGGCTCTTGGCGAGCGCCGGCAGACGGGTCGCGCCGAACAGCAAGAGCACGACGACCAGGATGATGACCCAGGTCTGCCACTGGTTCACCAGAAGGATGGTTGTGAACACGCGGGTCTCCTCAAGTCTCGGCGTCAGGACTGCGATCAGTGTATCTCAGCGATACCGCGCGACTCCGGCTGACGCCCACTCGGCGACGGCGCTTCGTGCCTCCGGCGGCGAGACGACGGTCACGACGCCGGGCATGCTCGCGATGAGGCGCTTCAGTCCGTGGAAGTGCGAGACTCGCAGTGTCGTACGGATGCGCCCGCCATCGGGCTTGGTGCGCGCGCCGTCGGGAATGAAGTCGGCCAACAGGGGCATCGCAGAGGCCTCGATGTCGATGACGACCTCGAGATCGTCGGGCGAGGCCTCGAACAGTTCCGGCAGTCGCACGTCGCTCGCGCGGTGCTCAATGGCTGCGTCGGTGACGACCGCGTCAGAGATGCGGTCGAGCCGGAAGGTGCGCACCGCCTCGCGCAGATGACACCAGCCGCGCAAGTACCAGTCGGCGTCGATCGATTCGACCTGAAGAGCGTCGACCCGGCGGCGCTCGTGATCGCCGCGTGCGTTGAGGTAGTCGAACTCGAGTTGCAGCCCCTTGTCGACCGACTCGCGAATCAGCGCGATCGAGGGGGTGAGACTCTCCAACGACTCCGCTCCCCCGACACTCACCGGAGCGAGAGCGCCGGAGGCTCCTCGGGACAGCTTCGCGATGAGGCTGGCGATCGAGGCGCGGTCGGCATACTCGGGCAGGGCCGAGAGGTACTGCAGCCCCATGATGAGCGCCGACGCCTCGCGGGCCGAGAACCGCGGCGAATCGTCGATGGCGACGCGGTTCGTGAGCACGATCTCATCGTCGTTCTCGAAGGCATCCCAGTCGATGTCGAACAGGTCGTCGTGCTGGTATGCCGAGGTGTCGCCGGGCAGTCCGCTCACGGCGATGAGGTTGACGGCATCCCGAATCTGTTGCGGATCGACAGCGAAGTGCTGGGCCGCTTCGGTGACGGTGACCCGGTCGTGGTCCATGAGGTAGGGCACGAGGGCGAGCAGGAACGCCAGCTTGTCGCGCGCTTGGACCGGCTGCGGTCGGGGTCTATCCATGTGCGGCCACCACCCCTCGGAGGCGCTCGATCACGGCATCCCGTAGCGCGGGCGGGGAGACCACCAGAACCTCGGGGCCGAACCCGCTGAGCTCGTCGGCGAGGATGTTCACGTCGACGAAGTGCAGCACCACCCGGTCGCCGGTCACCTCGGCACCGTCGCGATTCGCCAGCCGGGTAGCGGCATCGGAGCCGGGCACGACCTCGACTTCGGCGACGTTGCGTTCCCAGACCTCCTCGAGCCCGGCGAGCGCGTCGGCCGCGTGGTCGCCCCCGGGCATCGTGACCGCCTTGCCGGTCGTGATGCCCCCGACGATGCGGCGCAGCAGGAACATCTTGCGCTCGCCGTTGAGCTCTTCGGCCGACAGGTGCCAGCGCCCCTGATACTGCACGAGCGCGAGGGGGATGGCGTCGCGATCGGTGGCGCGCTCCTCCCCCGGCTTCAGGTACCGGAAGCGCACGCGAAGGCTCTTGCGGATGGCGGCGTCGAGCGGGTCGAACGCGGCGTCGCGCAGGCGGATGCGGGGGGCGTACCCGAGCAACGGTTCGTCGGCGGTGACTCCGAGCGAGCGCAACTTGAGCACCGCACGGCGAGACTCCCCCGAGAGCGATCCTTCCCGCCACACCATCGCCGCGAGATTGAGCAATGCCGTCTCTTCGGGGCTGAACGTGACGTCCGCGGGCAGCTCGTAGGCTCCCTTCGGGATGCGATAGCGCAGGGTCTGGTTGTTGCCCGCGTCCCCCGGAGAGTCGACGGTCTCGAGCGGCACGCCCAGGTCGCGGATGTCGTCTTTGTCGCGCTCGAACTGGCGCTCGAGGTTCGCGTTGTCGCCGCCGGACTGGTACCGCTGCCGGTAGCCCTGCACGGTCGACAGGATCTCGTTCTTGGTCAGCCCGGTTTCGGTCGCCAACAACGCCAGAACAAGACTGAAGAGCCGCTCCTCGACCGGTACGGCAGCCTGTGTCACGCCGTCACGTCCGATCCCCTATTCGTCGGCGAGGATGCCGAGGACGTCGAGGACGTACACGGTGGCGGAAGACGGCGTCTCCGGGTCGGGGATCACGACGAGAACCTGTGAGCCGACCTTGGCGCCGATGAGGGCGTCGACGAGGGTCTCATCGCCCAACGTCTCGACGGACGGAACGATCGGGTAGGGCGACCCGGTGGCCCACGAGTTGATGTCGCCGACGGTGACCGTGTTCGTCGAGCCCGAGGACCAATCCCAGCTACGGGCATGGAACACGACCGTGTCGCCCTCGGCAACAGTCGCCCCGCCGCCAGCCTTGATGGTGGCGATGCGCGGCTCGTCGGTGGCCGGCACATACGTGGAGCTGATACCCGGCGTGCCGTCGACTGCGGTGACGACCGTGGGCATCCCGTCTTGCGGAAGCTGGTTGATGCCGTTCGCTTTACCCAGGTAGATCGCCGTGATGTCGAGCACAGCGACGATGGTGTCGGTGGTCTCTTCGGGAACGTCGGGGAAGAGATCGGTCGCGGGTCCGACGACGACGACGCGGGAACCGACGGTGACGCACTCCAGCGCCTGGCCGAGGTTCTTGGCGACATCGCTCGCGGTCAACAACCCCGTGGTCTCGGTGCCCGCAGCTCCGGTCGAGCCATCGAAATAGACGTAATTGGCGCGCACGATCGCCCCCGCGGCTGCCGGGGCTCCCTCTCCCTCGACGAGCACCGAACGCTGCGTCTCTTCGGCGATGAGCGGCGTCGGGAACTCCACTGCCGGCGAGTCGCCGACGTCGCCGGAAGCCGTGACGGCCTTCGACGCGTCACCGGGCAGGAAGGCAGGCTCGCATCCGCGGTCGATCGAGAAGCCTGTACATCCGGCGAGAGCACCCGAGACCAGTACAGCGGCGATGACGGCCGTCAGGGGCCGGGCAAGGGGGAAACGACGCACGCCAGACACTCTACTTGGCGAGAGGCTCTCTACTTGCCGTCGGTATCGTCGTCGAGGGGTGCCATCGCCCGGTCGGCGAGCGCGCGGGCCTCGCGGGCGACCTTGCGCATCCGCTTGTCGCTCTTCACCCGTTCGCCCACCGCCCCCGGGGTCCAGAGTTCGACATCGTCGTCGCTGAACTCGGTCTTGGAGGTGCGTCGCGCGGGCGGCGGCAACACCGCGCCCGGAGCGAGTCGGCGGGCGGTGAGCAGAAACCCGGTGTGGCCCACCATCCGGTGGTCGGGACGCACCGCGAGACCCTCGACGTGCCAGCCGCGGATCATCGTCTCGCTCGAATCCGGTTGCGTGTAGAGACCCGTGGCACGGATCGCCTCCGCGACGCGCGAGAGCTGGGTGACGGTGGCGACGTAGCAGAGCAGCACGCCCCCGGGGGCCAGCGCGGCGCTGACGGCAGGCAGGCACTCCCACGGCGCGAGCATGTCGAGGATGACGCGGTCGGCCTGGATGCCGCGCACCGGCAGCGCCTCGGAGAGGTCGCCGAGGGCGATCTCCCAGTTGGCCGGCACCTCGCCGAGGAACCCGGCGACGTTGCCGCGCGCGATGTCGGCGAATTCCTCGCGCCGCTCGAACGACACGAGGCGTCCGTCGGGGCCGATCGCGCGCAGCAGCCACAGCGACAGCGCGCCCGATCCGACTCCGGCCTCGACGACCGTCGCCCCGGGAAAGATGTCAGCGAGCCCGACGATCTGCGCCGCGTCTTTCGGATAGATGATCGCCGCTCCGCGGGGCATCGACATGACGTAATCGCCAAGGAGCGGTCGCAGGGCGAGATACGCGTCACCGTTCGACGCCGAGACCACCGAGCCGTCGGGCTGGCCGATGAGCACGTCGTGGGCGAGGGTTCCGCGGTGCGTGTGGAAGATCTTGCCGGGTTCGAGTGTGATCGTGTTGAGGCGACCGCGTGGACCGGTGAGCTGCACGCGCTCCCCCGCCCGGAACGGCCCGACAGCGTCAGCCCGAGTCATGCGAGAACCGCGACGAGGTCGGCGAGAGTCGGCACGGTCTCGCGCAGCCGGTACGCGGGACTCGGCGGAATCGGGATGTGCAACGGCAGCGCGAACACGGTGGCTCCGGCGGCAACCGCGGACGCGACGCCCGGCTCGGAATCTTCGAGCGCGATGCACTCCGTGATCGGCACCCCGAGCTGCACGGCGGCCGACAGGTACGGCTCGGGATGCGGCTTCGCGTTCTGCACGTCGTCACCGGCGACGATGACATCGAACCCGTCGAAACCCAGGGCTGCGACGACGTCGAGGGCCATGTAGCGCCGCGACATCGTGACGAGGGCGGTGGGGATGCCGGCACCCTTCAGCTCCCGGAGCAATTCGCGCGAGCCCGCGCGCCACGGTACGGCGTCGGCGATCTGATCGCGCACCCGGTCGGTCAGGGTCTCGATGATCTGTTCGACGTTCAGGTCGACGCCGCGGGATTGCAGGATGAGGGCGGACCGTTCGAGCCCCGACCCGACCAGCTGGAGGCCGTCCTCCGGGGTCCACACCCCGCCGGCGGCGTGCACCAGATCGCTCTCGGCCTGAAGCCAGTACGGCTCGGTGTCGACGAGCGTGCCGTCCATGTCCCACAGGACGGCGGCGGGATGCCGGGAGGCTGATGGCGGGGTGGCGGCGATCACAACGCACCAGCTTAGGTGTCGGGTGCGGCCTATCCTGGGGGGATGGCCGAGTCGGGAGATCAGCACCCGTTCCGCGGGGGGTCGGTGCTCGTCGTCGCCTTCGAGGGCTGGAACGACGCGGGCGAGGCTGCGAGCGGGGCTGTGCGTGCGGTGCGTGACCACCTCTCCCTGGTGCCCCGCCTCGAGATCGAGCCCGAAGACTACTTCGACTACCAGTTCAACCGGCCCAGCGTCTCGACGAACGACGAGGGCCAGCGGGTGCTGGAGTGGCCGAGCGTGACGCTCTACGCCCCGGTCGACGGCGCCGGCGTGCACGTGCTGCTCGGAACCGAACCGTCGCGCGGCTGGAAGACGTTCAGCGGCGAGATCATCGATGCCGCCGAGGCGGCGGGGGTCACCGGCATCGTGTTCCTCGGGGCGATGCTCGCCGACGTGCCCCATACCCGCCCGATCTCGGTGTTCGTGGGCAGCGACAACGACGCGGTGCAGGAGTTCTGGGAACTCGAGGCGAGCACCTATGAGGGGCCGGTCGGCATCCTCTCGGTTCTCGGCATCGCCGCCGAGAAGGCCGGCATCCCGACCCTCGCGATCTGGGCGTCGGTGCCGCACTACGTGCACAACTCGCCGTCGCCGAAAGCCACGCTCGCTCTGCTCGACCGGCTTGAGGAGTTCGTCGACGTCGTCGTCGACCGCGGCTCGCTCGTCTCCGACGCCTCCGCCTGGGAAGACGGCATCGACGCGCTCGCCGAAGACGACGAAGACATGGCCGCCTACATCAAGCAGCTCGAGCAGGCCCGCGACACCGTCGACTCCCCCGAGGCGTCGGGCGACGCGATCGCCGAGGAGTTCGAGCGCTACCTCCGCCGTCGCAACGGCCGCGACGACCAGCGCCCCGGCGGCCCGTGATCCCGGCGTAGAGGGTTCTATGACATTGCAGAGCCCCGCGCGCGGGGGTCCGCGGTGTCGAAGTGGCCTCCGTCGACCACCGAGGGGCTACGGCTGAAGCACGCCCGTGGACAGCAGGGCGATCAGCACGCCGCCGAGCAGGATGCGGTAGATCACGAACGGCAGGAACGATCGCGTCGAGATGTAGCGCATCAGGAAGGCGATCACGGCGAGCCCCACCCCGAAGGCGACCACGGTCGCCGCGATCGTCTCGAGTAACCCGTAACCGGCGCCGCAGCCGGCGTCGACGCCCGGCTCGCAGGTGAACGCCGTGTAGGTCTCGTAGAGCCCCGAACCGAACACGGCCGGCACGGCGAGCAGGAACGAAAACCGGGCCGCCGAGGGTCGGTCGTAGCCGAGCACGAGTCCCGCACTCGTCGAGGCACCCGAGCGCGAGACGCCCGGCACGAGGGCGAGCATCTGCGCGAGGCCGATGAGGATGCCGTCGCGGTAGGTCACGTCGGCGACGGTCTTCACGCGGCGGCCGAGGCGGTCGGCGAGACCGAGCAGGATGCCGAACACGATGAGCACGATCGCCGTGATCCACAGCGACCGCAGCCCGGTGCGGATGTAGTCCTGCAGGAAGAACCCCGCGAGCACGATCGGGACAGTGCCGATGATGATGATCCAGCCGAGGCGCACATCCGGGTCGCCCTTCTGGATTCCCGCGGAGTGCGAGCCGCGCGAGGATCCGAAGGAGCGGAACCATTTGCCGACGATGCGGAAGATGTCGCGCCGGAAGTAGATGAGCACGGCGAGCTCGGTGCCGAGCTGGGTGATCGCGGTGAAGGTCGCCCCCGGGTCGCCCCAGCCTGCGAGGTCACCGGCAATGCGCAGGTGCGCGCTCGATGAGATCGGCAGGAACTCGGTGAGACCCTGCAGGAGGCCCAGGATGATCGCCTCGAGAAAGTCCACCACGCGATTCTGTCAGCAGTTCGCTGAGGGATTCGTCACGAACACCACGACGACGCGAAGCCGGCGACGGCGCGATTCGCCTGACCGGTCTCGAGGTCGAGGCGGCCAGCGAGACGGTGACGAAGTCCTACCCGATGTCGCCGAGCTGGATGCCGCCCGTGGCGGGCGCGAACACCCGTAACGCCGCCATCCCCTCGGGTGGGCTGTTGCGTCGTGTCGGCAGAGTGGGCGGCGCCGTTCCGGTCGAGATCGACGCCCGTCAGCAGGTCCGCAGGAAGTCGGCCAGCACGGTGCGGCCGAACGCGAGGGCGTCGAGCGGCACGCGCTCGTCGACGCCGTGGAACATCGCCGGGAAGTTGAGCTCCGGGCCGAGCTTGAGCGGCGCGAAGCCGTAGCCGGTGATGCCCAGCTTGGCGAGCGCCTTGTTGTCGGTGCCGCCGCTCATCAGGTACGGCAGAACGGGCGCGCCGGGGTCGAAGCGATGCAGGGAGGCGACCATGGCATCCACCAGATCTCCCGAGAACTCGCCCTCCATGCCGATGTCGTGATGCACGATCTCGATCTCGATCTCGGGCCCGACGATCTCGCGGATGCGGGCGAGCACCTCGTCTTCGCGGCCGGGGAACGGGCGGGTGTCGATGAGCGCCTCGGCGCGGTCGGGGATGACGTTGTGCTTGTAGCCCGCCTCGAGCACCGTCGGGTTGGTCGTCACACGGATGCCGGCCTGCAGGAATCCGGCCGCCGTCCCGGTCGAGAGGATGAGCTCGTCGGGCTCGTCGATGTCGCCGCCGAGGATCTCCGCGAGTCGGGCGAGCTGATCGCGCGTCGTGGCCGTCAGGTGCACGGGCCACTCTTCGCGACCGAGCTTCGCGACGGCGTCGGCGAGTTTGGTGACCGCGTTGTCGTGCATCACTCGGGAGCCGTGCGCTGCCGTACCGCGCGCGATGAGCTTGATCCAGAGGAGCGCCTTCTCCCCCGTCTGCAGCAGATAGGCACGCGTGCCGCCGAGGTCGATCGAATAGCCGCCGACCTCGCTCACCGCTTCGGTCGCTCCCGCGAACAGTTCGGGATGCTCGTCGACCAGGAAGTGCGAGCCGTAGACGCCGCCGTTCTCTTCGTCGGCGAAGAACGCGACGATCAGCTCGCGTGCCGGCAGTTCGCCCGCCGAGAGGATGTCGCCGAGCGACGTCAGGATCATGGCATCCATGTCCTTCATGTCGACCGCGCCCCGACCCCACAGCATGCCGTCTTGGATGACGCCCTCGAACGGGTCGACGCTCCAGTTCGCGGCGTCGGCGGGAACGACATCGAGATGACCGTGCAGCACCATCGCAGGACGCTCGGGGTCGCGACCCGGCACCCGCGCGACGACGCTCGTGCGACCGGGCTCGGAGTCGAAGAGCTGCGGCGTCAGGCCGAGGGCCTCGAGTCTCGCGGCGCAGTACTCGGCGGCTTCGGTCTCACCCTTGCTGCGCCCGCCGCCCCAGTTGACCGTCTCGAAGCGGATCAGGTCGCGCGCGATCGCGGCGGTCGGCTCGAGCTCGCCTGACTCGTGACCGCTCGTCGCCATGGTCTCGAGAGTAACCGAGGCCGGATGCGAGACCGGGGTCAGGCGCAGGCCGCGGCGCGGAAGTCGTCGAGAGTCCCGGCGAGGGTGGCGACCTCGGGCTCGATGACCCGGTAGAACACGTCGCCGTCGTCGAGTCCGGCAAGATCGGCCGCCGTGAGATTCGGGCCGCGAGCTGAACGGGAGTCGTCGTGGGGCTCCGCGCTGGTCGAGTACGACACGTCAGGGTCGAGCGCCGACCCGAACGCATCGAGGTCGCCGATGTCGAGCCGGTACTCGTTGCCATCGGCGGGCGATAGGTCCCAGAACTGTCGCTCGAAGAACCCGTCGCTCACGTCGCCCTCTGGGACGATCTGCAACTGCTGTGCCGTTCCCTCGCACATGTGCACGATCGCGACGAGTCGGCCCTTCTCGACCGAGAAACCGATCGCCCCCGTCACCGGTGGGCTGCATGCCGTGAGGAGTGTGAGCGCGGCGACAGTCGGCGCGACCAGAGTGATCGGAGGCCTCATGGCGGCAGGATACCGAGCCACTGCGGCTCAATAGAAGGTTTCGCCACGGGCGAGCATGTCGATGAACTTCTCGATGTTGCGGGTGACGGTTTCGGGCCTCTTCGCCTGGTGCAACCGAAAGTAGATCGCGAACCGGTTCTGCGCGCTCAGGGTTTCGTAGGTCGCCTGTGCCGCGGGGTTCTTCGCGAGGGCCGCGAGGAAGTCAGGATGCGGCTCGGCGGCCGCCGAACCGGAATAGGCCCGATCCCAGCGCCCGTCGGCTTGAGCCTTCTCAACTTCGGCGAGGCCGCGCGGCTTCAGCTCCCCCGCGGCGATCTTGCGGGTGACGGTCTCGACGTTCTTGACCGACCACGTGCTCTTCGGCCCGCGCGGGGAGTAGTACTGCTCGAACAGGTGCTCATCGATGCCTTTGCGGCGGCCGTCGATCCAGCCGTACTCGAGGGCGGCATCCAACGACTCGTCGACGGTGTGCGTGGTGATCGGGGCGCCCTTCTTCGCGATCTCGAGGCGGATGCCCTGCGCCGTCTCGTGATTCGCGTCGAGCCAGGCCCGGAACTGTGCGATCGTCTCGAACCGCATCCGCGGATGATCGTCGATCGCCATGTTGCCAAGCTACCGGCGACCACCGACCGGTCGGAGCGCACCGGGGGTGCGTGCTAATCTCTATCCTCGGTCGTCCTTGTGGGCGGCGCACTCGCGCGGGTGGCGGAAATGGCAGACGCGCTAGCTTGAGGTGCTAGTGCCCGAAAGGGCGTGGGGGTTCAAGTCCCCCCTCGCGCACGCGAGTGTGAAGGCCCCCGATCATCACGGTCGGGGGCCTTCCTCGCGTCCGGCCGGCACGGAGCCGGCGTGGGGTATCGCCTGTCGGCCCCGAGTGACAGAATCGAACACATGTTCGAGTCCGGAGCAGCAATGGCGGCCGTCGTGCTCGACGCGCCCCCGAGCAACGCCGAGGTGATCCGCGACCTGCAGGCGCGCATCCGCGGGATGCAGCGCAACCGCCTCGACACCCGCGCCATCCCGACGCACCAGGCGCTCGTCGATCTGCTCCCGGGTGGCGCGCTCGCGGCCGGCGGCCGGTATCAGGTAGCGGCATCCACGACTCTCGCCCTCGCGCTGTTGCAGGGGCCGAGTGCAGCCGGCGCGTGGTGCGCGGTCGTCGGCGTCCCCGACCTTGGGGCCGAGGCTGCGGCCGGGCTCGGTATCGACCTCGAGCGGCTCGTGCTGGTGCCGCATCCCGGCGAGCAGTGGATGGCGGTGGTTTCGGCACTCGTCGACGTCGTCTCGGTCGTGCTCGTGAAACCGCCGGTGCGCGACGGCCGTTCCCGAGTGCCCGAGGCGGCGGCGGGCAAACTCGCGGCGCGGCTGCGGCAACGCGAGGCGGTGCTCGTCGCGCTCGGTGAGTGGCCGCAGACGGATGCTGCCCTCTCGATCTTCGAAAGCGCCTGGGTCGGCCTCGGGTCGGGATTCGGACACCTCATTGCACGGCAGGTCACCGTGGGATCGGTGGCGTCGGCATGGCAGGGGCGGATGAAGTCGCGGCGGTTGTGGCTGCCCGGTGCCGACCAGCAGGTCGCCGGTGTGGGGCCGCGCGTGCGCGACGTCGTTCCTCTCCGTAGCGTTGTTCCGTGATCTATCTGTTCGACGCCGAAGCATGGCTGTGGGATGCGCGCCAGGGCGACTCGTGGGTGTTCGTCAGCCTGCCGGAAGAGGCATCCGTCGAGATCCGTGAGGTTGCCGGGGCCCTCCCCCGCGGGTTCGGGTCGGTGCGAGTCACCGTCACGCTCGGGGCGACGGTGTGGAAGACGTCGATCTTTCCCGACGCGAAGGCCGGCGTGTACGTGCTGCCGCTCAAGAAGGCGGTGCGCAAAGCCGAAGGCGTCGAGGCGGGCGACACCGTGACAGTGAAGGTCGAGCTCGACCTCTAGGCCGTCGCCTAGATTCCGCCGCCCCCTCCCCCGCCTCCGGGCTTCTCGGCACGGGGCTTCTCGGCACGGGGCTTCTCGGCACGGGGCTTCGTGCGCGGTTTCGCGGGCTTCGACGCGGCCGTCAGGGCGGCCTCGTCGGCGAGGTCGATCGCGGTACGCACCCAGTCGAGCCATACCCCGTTCGCCGCCAGTGGCATCCCGACCCAGTCGGTGAAGCCGTTGCGGCTCGGCTGCGGCGACCACGTCGCGGCGCCAGGGACCGCGAGGGCTTCGGCGTGCTCCGGGCGGTCGCGACCGAGCTTCACGGCGAGCAGGTCGCCGTTGAGGCAGGCGACCATTCTGCCCTCGCGCATCAGGACCGCCGACCCCATCATCCGTTTGCGTTCCACCTCGGGCCCGAGGGTCTCCACGATCCGGTCGAACTCCGGCATAGCGTCGGTCATGCCGCCAGTTTCCTCTCCCGCAGCGCCAGGAACAACGGCATCGCGAACGCGGCAGCCGTCACCGCGGAGAGCGGCAGGAAGAGCCACGCGTGGCGCATCCCGATGCGACGGCCCTCGATCACCAGGAAGACACCGACCGCGACCGCGAGAATCAACAGGTCGACCTGCAGCGACTGGGTGGCGAAGCCGTTCGAGCCCCACTCGACGAAGAAGTCGCTGCCTGCCCGGATCGCGAGGATGTTGAACGTCCAGGTGGTGATGAGGCCGACGATCGCCAGCACCAGGTAGACGAGCGCGAGGGGGGTCCAGCGCGGGGTGGCGGGGCGCTCAGGACGCGACATGTCGGTCCTTTCCGATGCGACCGAGGTGGGTGTGGGTGAAGCCGTCGACGAGTTTCAGCCCGTAGCCGAGCACGAGTCCCGCGATCACCAGGCCCGCGGGCCCGATGTAGGAGTGCACGGCGTTGTAGGCCGCGGCGCCCACCCGGCGGCCGGCGAGATAGCCGAGCGCCGAGAGGTCGAAGGCGAGGAACGCCACGAGCGGCCACCACCAGCCCGCGTCGGCCACGAAGAAGGCGACCAGGATGGCGACGGCGAGCAGGCCGTTCTCGATCCGTTGGGTGGGGATGGGTGACATGCCGGTGAGCCGAGAGTCGGGCTCAGACCTGCACGATGCAGAAGCGGTTGCCGTCGGGGTCGCTCAGCACGACGTAGTCGGCGTCGGGCTCGTACTCCCAGTCGACGGGATCGGCGCCGAGTTCGAGAAAGCGCTCGACGTCGGCGGCCTGATCGTCGCTGAACAAGTCGAGATGGTGGCGATGCGGCCCGTCGGAGTTGGTCAGCTTGAGTGAGAGCTGGATGCCCTCCTGCCCTTCGTGCGGCACGAGCATCGCCCAGTCGTCGTCGGGCGGCCGCGAGAGTTCGTAGTCGAGCGCCGCCGCCCAGAACTCGATGGCGCGCGGGATGTCGCGCACTCCCCACACCACGGACCCGATGGTGGCCATGCCCCCAGTTCACGCCGTCGGTGGGGCGTGGCACAATCGAACACATGTTCGAGTCATCCCGGCAACCCCGTCTGCTGGTGCTGTGGTGTCCCGACTGGCCGGTGCACGCGCACGCCCGGGAGGCGCGGTTGCCCGCCGACGCCCCGGCGGCGCTCATCGAAAAGAACATCGTGCTCGCCTGCTCGCCCGCAGCTCGTGCAGAGGGAGTGCGCCGTGGGATGCGGCAGCGCGAGGCGCAGGCGCGGTGCCCCGCCGTGCAGGTGCTGCGCTACGACCCGGCCCTCGATTCCCGGGCGTTCGAGCCGGTGCTCACCGCGCTCGAGGGGGCGCTTCCGGGTGTGCATCCGCTCCGGCCCGGGATGCTCGCGGTGCGTGCGCGCGGCCCGGCCCGGTACTACGGCGGCGAGACCGCGGCCGCACTCGCGCTGCTCGGAACCCTCGCCGAACTCGGGGTGCCGTCCGCGCGGGCGGGGATCGCCGACGGCTTGTTCGCCGCGGAACGCGCCGCGCGGTGGTCGGCGCCCGGCTCTGACGCGGTCACGATCGTCCCCGCCGGTGAGACGGGGGCATTTCTCGCCCCGCTGCCGGTCGGGCTGCTCGAAGATCCCGAGCTGGTGTCGCTGCTCCCCCGGCTCGGCATCCGTACCCTGGGCGCATTCGCCGCACTCGACGAGGCGGATGTCGCCGCGCGGTTCGGCCCCCTCGGCGCCCGGCTGCACGCCCTCGCCGCCGGCCGTGACCCGCGGCCGGCGACCCCGCGCATCCCACCGCGTGATGTCGACGCTGTCGTGGATTTCGAGCCCCCGCTCGCCCGGGTCGACCAGATCGCCTTCGGCATGCGCACGGCATCCGAACGCTTCCTCGACGAGCTGCTCGACCAGCGGCTGGTTTGCACGGCGCTGCGCGTCGAGCTGTTCGGCGCTGACGGCGAGAGCACCGACCGGGTCTGGCTGCATCCGCGGTCGTTCACCGCGGCGGAGGTCGTCGATCGGGTGCGGTGGCAGTTGGATGCCATCGCGGGCGAACTGCGCTCCCCCGTCGCCCGGGTGCGGCTCACCCCCGAGACCGTCGACCCGGTTGGCGCGCACGAACGCGGCATCTGGGGCACCGGGCCCGACGAGGGCGTGCATTCCGGGGTGAGCCGGGTGCAGGGCATGCTCGGCCACGGGGGCGTCGGCACCGCCGTTCCGGCGGGCGGGCGGATGCCGGCCGACCGCCAGCAACGGGTCGCCTGGGGCGATCGACCGGTGCTCACGCGCGACCCGCGGCGTCCGTGGCCCGGAGCGGTACCTCCGCCCTATCCGGCGACGGTGTACGAGATCCCCCGGCAGATCAGCGTCGAAGACGTGCGCGGCGCGCAGGTGTCGGTGACCGAGCGCGGGGTGCTCTCCGCGTCGCCGGCGGTCATCGTGTCGCCGACCGGTTCCCGCCGCGACCTCACCGCGTGGGCGGGGCCGTGGCCGCTTGAGGAACGCTGGTGGGATGCGTCGAGTGCCCGGGCGGCGCAGCGGTTCCAGATGGTGGATGCGCAGGGTGAGGCGTGGCTGCTCGTTCTTGACGCCCGGGGGTGGTGGGCGCACGGGAGGTATGACTGATGGGCGGCTGGCACAACCCGCCGTTCGACTGGAGCGAACTCGAACGACGGATGTCGGGGCAGGCTCCGAAGGCCGACGGCGCGACGGCGCACAACCACCGGCCGCGGTACCAGGCGCCCATCCTCGAGGCCCCCGACGAACCCGTCGTGCCCTACGCCGAACTGCATGTGCACTCGGCGTATTCGTTCCTCGACGGCGCGAGCATGCCCGAGCACCTCATCGAGGAGGCGAAGCGCCTGCGGCTGGAGGCCATCGCGCTCACCGACCACGACGGCTTCTACGGCGCCGTGCGGTTCGCCGAGGCCGCCTTGGCCCACGGGATGCCGAGCGTCTACGGCGCGGAACTCTCGCTCGGCCTGCGCACGCCGCAGAACGGCATCCCCGACCCGGAGGGAGCTCACCTGCTCGTGCTGGCCCGCGGTACCGAGGGGTATCACCGGCTGTCGAAGGCGCTCACCAAGGGCCACCTCGACGGCGGCGAGAAGGGCCGGCCGCTATACGACCTCGACGCGCTCGGCGACACCGCAGGCGGGCACTGGGCGGTGCTGAGTGGATGCCGCAAGGGCACGGTGCGGCAGGCGCTCGAGACGCACGGCCGGGATGCCGCCGGGCGCGAACTGCGCGCCCTCGTCGAGCGGTTCGGCCGCGACAACGTCATCGTCGAGCTGACCGACCGCGGCGATCCGCTCGACTCCGACCGCAACGACGCCCTCGCCGGGCTGGCGCGCGACCTCGGCCTGCCGATCGTGGCGACCGGAAACGTGCACTACGCCCGGCCGGAGCGCGCCCCGCTCGCGACCGCCCTCGCCGCCGTGCGGGCGCACGCGAGCCTCGACCAGCACGAGCCCTGGCTGCCGGCGGCGGGCGGCGGGTTTCTGCGCTCGGGCTTCGAGATGGCCGCCCGGTTCTCGCGCTACCCCGGTGCCGTCGCGTACTCGGTCGAACTCGCCCGTGAGACGGCGTTCGAGCTGCGCAGCGTCACCCCGCGGCTGCCGCAACTCGACGTGCCCGCTGGCTTCGACCTGATGGGCTGGCTGGCGCACGAGACCTGGCAGGCGGCCGCTCGCATCTACGGGCCGGGCATGCCCGACTCCCACCGCCGCCGCATCCAGAACGAGCTGGACGTCATCGCCGCGAAGGACTTTCCCGGCTACTTCCTGCTCGTGAAAGACATCGTCGACTTCGCGAGGGGGCGCGGCATCCTCTGTCAGGGCCGCGGCAGCGCTGCCAGCAGCGCCGTCTGCTACCTGCTGGGCATCACGGCGATCGACGCGATCTACTACGAGCTGCCGTTCGAGCGGTTCCTGTCGAGCATCCGCGACGAGGAGCCCGACATCGACGTCGACTTCGACTCCGACCGCCGCGAGGAGGTCATCCAGTACGTCTACGAAAAGTACGGGCGTGAGAACGCCGCTCAGGTCGCGAATGTCGTCACCTACACGCCGCGCAACGCCATCCGCGACATGGCGAAGGCGTTCGGGCACGGACCGGGACAGCAGGATGCCTGGTCGAAGCGGCTCGAACGGTGGGGCGACCCGATCGCGGAAGACCTGAAAGACATCCCGCTCGGGGTGCGGCAACTCACCGGCGAACTGCTCGGCTTCCCGCGGCATCTCGGCATCCACTCGGGCGGCATGGTGATGACCGAGCGCCCGATCGGCGAGGTGGTGCCGATCGAGCACGCGCGGATGGACAAACGCACCGTGTTGCAGTGGGAGAAAGACGACTGCGCCTGGATGGGGCTGGTCAAGTTCGACCTGCTGGGCCTCGGCATCCTGTCGGCGCTTCAGCACTCGTTCGATCAGATCCGCGCCGCCTTCGGCCGCGAACTCACCCTGGCGACGATTCCGAAAGAGGAGCCCGGCACCTACGACGCCCTGTGCCGGGCCGACGCGATCGGGGTTTTCCAGGTGGAGTCGCGGGCGCAGATGGGGCTGCTCCCCCGGCTGCAGCCGCGGTCGTTCTACGACCTCGTCATCCAGGTCGCGCTCATCCGGCCCGGGCCGATCCAGGGCGGCGCGGTGCACCCGTTCGTACGCCGTAAGCTCGGCGAACCGTTCGAGTACCTGCATCCCGACTTCGAGCCGATCCTCGGCCGCACCTTCGGCGTTCCGGTGTTTCAAGAGCAGGTCATCAAGATGGCGCGGGATGTCGCCGGTCTCGATCCCGAAGAAGCCGACCTGCTGCGCCGCTCACTCGGGTCGAAGCGCGGCACGATCCGCATCGGCACCCTGCGCGAGAAGCTCGAAACGGGGCTGCACGCGAAAGGCATCGATGAGCAGGGCATCGCGACGATCTACGGGCAGATCGAGGCGTTCGCGAACTTCGGATTCGCCGAAAGCCATGCCCTGAGCTTCGCGCTGCTCGTCTACGCCTCGTCGTGGCTCAAGCTGCACTATCCGGCGGCGTTCCTCGCCGGGTTGTTGCGGGCGCAGCCGATGGGCTTCTACTCCCCTGCGACCCTCGTCGCCGACACCCGGCGGCACGGCGTGGAGGTGCGGCGGCCCGACATCCTGCGTTCCGGGGTGTTCGCGCTTCTGGAACCGGTGGAAGGCGAGGGTCTGGCGGCCGAAACGGGGCTCGAGGGATGCTTCGGCGAGCAGTCACCCGTGCCGGTGTTCAATCAGAACGCTTCCGACACGACGGCCGAGCACCGGCGGGACGGCAACGCCGCGGTGCGGCTCGGGCTCGCCGGGGTGCGGGGCATCGGCGAGTCGGTGGCGAAGCGCATCGTCGCCGAACGCGACGGGTCGCGCGGTCCGTTCATCTCGATGGAAGACCTCGTGCGTCGGGTCGGGCTCACCACCGCGCAGCTCGAAGCTCTGGCGACCGCCGACGCGTTTGACGGGTTCGATCTCGCGCGCCGCGAGGCGCTGTGGCGGGCGGGCGCCGCGGCGGGTGACCGCGCGGAGTTCCTGCCGTCGAGCATCGTCACCGTGCAGCCGCCGCTGTTCGCCGACCCGACCTCATTCGAGACCCTGCGCGACGACCTGTGGGCCACCGGCATCTCGGTCGACGATCATCCGGTCGCACACCTGCGTGCCGCCCTCGACGAACGCGGCGTGCTGCCGTCGTCGGCGCTACGCACCCACGAGTCCGGACGCCGGGTGGAGGTCGCCGGCCTCGTCACCCACCGGCAGCGGCCGGGCACCGCGAGCGGCATGACGTTCATGAACCTCGAAGACGAGCACGGCTGGGTCAACGTCATCTGCTCGGTCGGCGTCTGGAAGCGTTACCGCCGCATCGCCCGCGAGTCGCCCGCTCTGCTGGTGCGCGGCATCCTCGAGCGCTCCGACGAGGGCGTCACCAACCTGCTCGCCGACGCCTTCGAGCCGCTCAGCGCCGGCGTGTTGCACCGCTCCCGCGACTTCCACTAGCCGGCGGGCTTCAGCCGAGTCGCCGCAGCCGCATCCGGGCGAAATCCTGGGCCCGCGGGCCGGAGCCGATCGCCCGCTGTGCGAACCAGAGTGCGGCGCCGGTGAGCGCTCGAACCGGCAGCACAGAGCGGCGCACCCCGAGCAGCCGACGGTACGGTGCCGGGATCGTCGACACCGCCGCAGCGAACAGCACCCGGTAGGCGATGCCGAGCGTGCCCGTGAACGGCGGCTTCCTGAGGAACCGCACGACGTCGGCCACGCGTTCGTCACCGCGGAGTTCGCCCCGCTCGAGATAGCCGTCGCGTCGCGCGCGCAACCCGTCTGCCGTGACCGGTGGCGCCTCGACGCCCATGAGCCGGCCGGCGGTGGCCCAGTCGCGCGCGTACGCGTCGGCGCCGCCGGGAATGGGCCGACCCCACACCTCGTGGCAGGTCAGGAACGCGTCGGCGAAGGTGACGTGCACCCAGTCGACCAGGTCGCCATCGGTCGCCGAATAGCGGCGCGCCGAGCCTTCCGTCGTCGTGTACTCGCCGGTGACCCGAGAGTGGAACCGCCCCACCCGCGCCACCTCGGCGTCGGCCTGCGCGGTCGAGCCGAAGGTGAGCATGACGATCCAGCGCACCGTGCCGGAGAGGCGTCCCAGCGGATCCTCCCGGTACCGCGACCAGTCGTGAACGCCCGCCATTGCGCCGGGGTGGAGGGCCTGCATGAGCAGCGCGCGGATGCCGGCGACGAAGGTGCCCATCCCGGCATGCACGATCCACGGCGCCGAGTCCTCGGCGAAGTACCCGGCATCGTCGCCCTCGGCGAGCTCGAGAACGTACGGTGCGGTGCCGTCGGGATGCCCGGCGACTGCGGTCAGCAGTTTCGCCCGGAGGGATGGTGCCACCCCTTCAGTCCATCACGCCGACGCGGGGCATCCTGACGTCCCGCCGTCGCCCACCCTGCGTCGATCGCCAGGCTATGACTCATCGTGCACCTCGCGCCCGGAGTCATCGACCGTTGATCCGTTTGCGCAGGATGTCGACCCGTGCCTGCAACTGGGCGACCGTCGCCCGCCCGACCTCGGGCCCGCCGCCGAGACGCCGCACCTCGGAATGGACTTGGGCGTGCGTTTCGCCCGTCGTGCGCGCCCAGATCGACACGAGGCTGTTGAGCAGCCGGCGTTGTTCGGCGAGCGACCGGTGCAGCGGCATCGGCGCCTGCCGGTCGGGCTCGTCACGAGAACGCTCGACACCACGTCGCTGCTGACGCGCCTGCCGCAGTTTGAGAAGGCGGCTGACGTCTTCCGGCTCGAGGATGCCCGGAATTCCGATGAACTCCCACTCCTCCGGGCTGCCGGGCTCGGCGAGCGTGCCGAAGTCCTGCCCGTCGTAGAGCACCTTCTCGAAGGTCGCGACCGAACCCAGGGCCTGCCATTCGTACTCGTCGAGCAGCTCCGCCGATGCGGCCTCGCGCTCCTGCGCGCGCTCCAGGCTCTCGTCGTCGAGCAGTTCGTCGTCGGCGCGCTCCCGATCGAGAGCGTGGTCGCGCTCGCGTTCGAGCTGCGCCGCGAGCTCGAGGAGAACCGGCACGCTCGGTACGAAGATCGACGCAAGCTCACCCCGCCGTCGCGTGCGCACGAAGCGCCCGATCGCCTGGGCGAAGAAGAGCGGCGTCGACGACGAGGTCGCGTAGACCCCGACCATGAGGCGCGGCACGTCGACGCCTTCCGAGACCATCCGCACCGCCACCATCCAACGTTGCGTGCCGTTCGTGAAGTTCTGGATCTTGTCGCTGCCACCCACCTCGTCGCTGAGCACCACCGTGGGAACGTGGCCGGTGAGGTCGGTGAGGATCGTCGCGTAGGCGCGGGCGGTGACGTGGTCGGTCGCGATGACCAGACCACCGGCGTCGGGAACGTCGCGGCGCACTTCCGAAAGCCGACGATCGGCGGCAGCGAGCACCGCGGGGATCCAGTCGCCGTCGGGGTCGAGAGCCGCACGCCAGGCCTGGGCGGTCACATCGGCGGTGTCGCCCTGACCGAGCGCCGCCTCCATCTCGTCGCCCTGCCGCGTGCGCCAGCGCATCGAGCCCGCGTAGGACAGGAACATGACGGGCCGCACGATGCCGTCCGCAAGTGCGCGCCCGTAGCCATAGGCGTAGTCGGTCTGCGACAACCGGATGCCGCGCTCGTCACGCAGGTAGCTCACGAAGGGAATGGGGGCGGTATCGGAGCGGAACGGCGTGCCGGTCAGCGACAGCCGACGGGTCGCCCCCTCGAACGCCTCCCGGATCGCATCGCCCCACGACAGCGCGTCGCCCCCGTGATGCACCTCGTCGAGGATCACCAAGGAGCGCTTCGACTCGGTGAGTGCCTTGTGCAGTGACGGCCGCACGGCCACCTGCGCGTAGGTGACGGCGACCCCGTGGTACGGCCGGGATTCCCGCGAGTGCTTGTTGCTGAACCGCGGATCGAGCCGGATGCCGGCGCGGTGCGCGGCATCCGCCCACTGGATCTTGAGGTGCTCCGTCGGGGCGACGACGGTGACTCGGTCGATGACTTTGCGTTTCAACAACTCGGACGCGAGCCGCAACGCGAATGCGGTCTTACCGGCGCCCGGGGTCGCAGACACGAGAAAGTCGCGAGCGTCGCGCCGCAGGTACTCGGCGAGGGCCTCCTCCTGCCAGGCTCGCAGTTTGGCGACGGTTCCCCAGGGCGCGCGTTCGGGGAAGCTCGGAGAGAGGTGCTCGGCCGCCGCGGTCGCCCGGAACACGGGCACCTCCGACGACTCGCTCACTTGATGAGACGTTACCCGGTGCCGCCGACAGGAGCCCTAGGGTCGAGCAATGACTGAAGACACCGCGCCCCGTCGCTATCTGAAGCCGGGTGGTTTCACCAGCCGCGTCTTCAACCCGTTCGTCGCCTGGTTGGTACGCAGGGGCGTGAACGTCGCGGGCGCGGCGATCCTCGAAGTCGTCGGACGGCGCAGCGGCGAGCCGCGTCGCACACCGGTCAATCCACTTCCGCTCGCCGGCGAGCGCTACCTTCTCGCACCTCGCGGCGAGACCGAATGGGTGCGCAACATCCGCGTGTCGGGCGCCGCCGCCTTGCTCCGGGGTCGGCACCGTGAACCGATCACCGTCGCCGAGGTGCCGGATGCCGACAAGCTTCCGATCATCCGCGAGTACCTCCGGGTCTGGGCCTGGGAGGTCGGAGCCTTCTTCGAAGGGTTGTCGGTGAAGTCCTCTGACGACGACGTGCGTGCCGTTGCGGCCGACTTCCCGGTCTTCCGCATCGCGAGGGCCAACTAGGCCGGCTCGCCCCGCATCGGCATCCGGCGGTCGGGGTCGTCACCGAGCAGCGTGGCGGGACGCACCAACGAGCGACCGAATTTCGCGGTGATCGCGTCGACCGCGTGCTCGGCCTCGCGCCAATCCCCGTCGTCGTCCCAGAGCCCCGCATCGACAACCCGACCGACGAGTTGCTCACCACGCACGCCGAGCAGTCGCACAGGTTCGCCCGCCCGACCGGATTCCGCATACAGCGTGCGGGCCTCCTCGTAGAGGCGACGCCCGAGGTCGGTGGGCTCCGGGAGGGTGCGGGAGCGGCTGATCGTCGAGAAGTCGGCGAAGCGCAGCTTGAGGGCCACTGTGCGGGCTTGAACGCCCGCTCCTCGCAGACGCGCCCCGACCGCGTTCGCCAGGCGCAGCATCTCTTTCTCGAGCTCTGCGACGTCGGCGATGTTGGTCTCGAAGGTGCGCTCGTGCCCGATGCTCTTCTCGAACTGTTCGGTCACCACCTGACGAGGGTCGCGTCCCCACGCCAGCGCGTGGAAATGGGCGGCCATCGCGGGGCCGACCGCTCGGGTCAGCGCGTCCAGCGGCACGTCGGCGACATCCGCCACGGTGCGCAAGCCGAGCCTTTCGAGCTTCTCTGCCGTCTTCGCGCCCACGCCCCACAGCGCGGAGATCGGTTGCGGGTGCAGGAACGCCAGCGTGTCGGCTTCGGGGACGACGAGCAGTCCGTCGGGCTTGGCTCGGCTCGACGCGAGCTTCGCGACGTACTTCGTCGCCGCAGCTCCGACCGAGCAGCGCAAGCCGGTCTCGGCGAACACGCGCTCCCGGATGAGCGTGCCGATCTGCCACGGGGCGCCCATCAGACGCCGAGCCCCCGCGACATCCAAAAAGGCCTCGTCGATGCCGAGCACCTCGACCATCGGGGTGACGTCGCGAAAGATGTCCATCACGATGCCGGAATACTTCGTGTAGCGGTCGTAGTGCGGCTCGAGCACGATCGCCTGAGGGCATCGACGCAGGGCGACGGCCATGGGCATCGCCGAATTGACCCCGAACTTGCGAGCCTCGTACGTGGCGGCGGTCACGACCGAACGCGCAGAGGGGTGCCCGACGATGACAGGCTTTCCCACCAGCTCGGGATGCTCGAGCAGCTCGACCGACGCGAAGAACGCGTCCATGTCGACGTGCAACAGGTGTGCGGTGAGGTCGTCGACGGGCGACGCGGTGACCTGCCGCCCGCTGCCGTCCTGCTTGCTCACCCCGCCATCCTGTCACCGGCCGCCGTCACCAGGCCGCGACCGGTGACGACGTTCACGCCTTCGAGCGGTTGCGGGTGATGAGCCCGAAGAGGAGCAGCACGATGACGGCACCGCCGATGGCGAAGAGCCACGAGGTGATCGACCAGAAGCCGTTGACGCCGTAGATATCTTCGCCCGTGACCATTCCGCCGATCCAGCCGCCGAGGGCGGCCCCGGCGAGGCCCAACAGGATCGTCACGATCCAGCCGTGCTTCTGCTTGAGGATCACCTTGGCGATGATGGCGGCGATCAGACCGAGGATGAGGAACGGGATGAAACTCACGGCAACCTCCTGACGGGGCGCGCGTCTCGCGTCCGCTGCTGTAGTCAAGCAGCTGCGGCCGCGCAGCCAGAGGGGGCCGGGC